>CAYRYL010000006.1:0-94747 GCA_964428425.1 uncultured Anaerolineaceae bacterium
AGATCCAGGTGACCGTCATCCGCGAAACCCGCTCGGTGAGTTACGCGAAGTAAACGAACAAAGTTGTCATTAAAAGAAGCTGCTTAAACAATCAAGCAGCTTCTTTTTTATTATTGGGTAGAGCTTAAATATAGAGATCGCGCCATTCGTAGACGGCGTATGCCAAGAATAAGAAAATCACAACCGTCACGCCTGTCAGCACCAGGGCATAAGGCTCAAACCTGCCGCTTCTATAAAACTCGCTGGCATTGAACCAACCAAAGGGAGTCAGGTATTTCAGCCAGGTCAGTTTCTCGTTCATACCGGCAATAAAGCTGACAAAGTAGAGCCCCAGTATCAGCCCGATCGCCATCGATCCCACCCTGCGGGGTGTCTTTGAGGCACATGCCAGAAAGGCGCCAAGGCTTAGAAACACCAGTTCAATCATGAACATCGCCAGCATTTCAAGCCGAAGAAATTCAAATAATGCCTGACCGGGTGCGTAAGTTCGCACAGTGATGACCGAAATAAGCCAGGTGAACACGACGAACAACGCGCAATTGGTAAGGGCAGCCAATAGTTTGGCGGTGACTATCTGCCTGCGGGGGATGGGGAGCACCAGCGTAAACTCCACGGTTCGTTCGCGTTCCTCCTTGGCGATTGCCTCGCTGCCCCAAAGCGCTGCAGCCATCGCGCCCATCAGGGCGAAATAAATGAACATGACGCCATAGAAACCCTCCACCGTGGTCAGATTGAAGGCACGCATGCTCAAAGCTTCCAGAAGTTGCGGCGGCATGGTGTCCAAAATTGCCAAGCTCTCAGGGTCGCTCTCAAAAGCGGCGAATTTGCCAACAGCAATAATAATTAATAGAGCAATCACCACCGTCCAGATTAACAGCGACTTTATTCCGGTCTTAAATTCTCGAAAATACATTCTCATATCCTGCTCCTAAGACGGCGAGGCAATATCGCGCTTCTGATAGAGCCAGAAAGAAGCGCTGATGGCCAGCAAAATAATTGCAACATCCACAATAACCAGAGTAGTATCGTAACGCAAGTCGCGGATGATCTGCCCGGGGTCAAAGTGCTTGAAAGGACTCAGATACTCAAGCTTGACGTCGCCCAGAATCCCGCTGAAAGCGCTGATGACGTAAGTGCCCAAAGCCAGTCCGAGGCTCCAGGGGGTCACGCTATGCATCTTCCGCACACAAAGTGAAATCAGCAATCCAAGGCTGAAGAAGATCAGCTGAAAGATCACAACGCTTCCGAGAAGCAGCGCGATCGCGCGTGGTTCGTATTGCGCCTCACCCTTATAAATAGCGATGCTTGCCAGGCTGACCACCCAGAACAACACATCTGTTAGCAACAAGCTCGTTAGAGCAGCCGTAAGTTTGCTGGTTAGGATGGTGGGGCGGCTGAGAGGTCTGGTCAGCAGAAAGTCAGCGGTAAGCTCCGCTTCCTCCACAGAAACCAAACTGAGCCCATAATTAGCCGCCTGGATAGCCAGACAGAGCTGGCAGAAAACAAAGCATAAGCCGAAGTAACCTTCCAGCGTTCCGAGGTTAAGGGCATTCATCCCGAATGCCGCTTTTAACTCCGGAGGAAAGTTTGCCAGCAACTGATCCATTGCCGCAATATCAGCAGAAAAGCTGGGGAAGAGCGCCATGAAAACCAGCAATAGCCCGGCCAGGGACCCAACCCAGATCCCCACTGAGGACCAGCGCTGGCGAATTTCGTAATGATAGATGGCTGTATTCATCGGCTGCCTACTCGTAGTAATGCATAAAGATCTCTTCAAGCGTGGGTTCTTCGATATCCAAATCTTCGACTACCAAACCGCTCAATCGCTGCAGAACCTGGTTTATATCGCCCTTATAGAAGAACTGGATCCATTCTCCGTCCTGGTGCAGATTGCTTACACCGGGCATTTCAAAACTAGCCAACCCGTTCTGACTCAGAGCCCTGATCTTTTTGTAATTATTCTTCTGCAGAGTGCGGATATCGGATATTTCCACCATCCTGCCTTCACGGATGATGCCCACCCTGTTGCACAGGCGCTGCACCTCGCCCAGAAAATGGGAGGAGAAGAAGACGGTGACGCCTTTCTCGTTCTCTTCGCGGATCAGATCAAAGAATTTCCGCTGCATCAGCGGATCCAATCCGCTGGTGGGCTCATCCAGGAAAAGCAGCGTTGGGTTGTGGAGTAGCCCCTGCACGATGCCGACTTTTTTCTTATTACCGTAGGAAAGATCGCGGATCTTGCGATGCATCTCCAGTTCCATCACATCCGCAAGATATTGGATGCGCTGCTTGTGATCTCCGGGGTAGAAACTGGCGGAGTATTTCAGCAGCTCGCCAACGTGCATATGATCGTAATAGAACACCTCTGATGGCAGGTAGCCGATCTGGCTGCGTATTTCAGGGTCTTCTTTGGTGACATCCTTGCCGAAGACCAGCGCCTGCCCGCTGGTTGGGTGGATCAGGGAGAGCAGCAGGCGGATGGTGGTGGATTTGCCGGCACCATTGGGTCCGATGAAGCCAAAAATCTCGCCCTCTTTCACTGAAAAACTGAGGTTCTCGATGCCACGCGATTTGCCGTAATACTTGGTTAGTTCATTTACCTGGATAACGTCCATGATGACTCCTTGGAATACGAATACAGACAATTCGAATAATTATTACCACCATTCCTGGTAACTGAAGGGTCGACTTGGGGAAGAGAGAACGACGACTCTGTTAAGACAAGCACGATTGTTTAGAGGTGCCGGGCAGACACAGTCCTTACGTGTCACAAGGCCAACGTAGGGAACAGGCCTGCCTGTTCCTCAATTTCACGGTTGACGCGTCCCACAACGGGAGGCTTCGCACGGACGTTAACCCTACAGGGCGTGATCCATTGGATTAATAAAAATGTAAATAATCACCCAAAACAAACTGTAAGCCTTCGCTGTCTTGACAGACTTT
Source organism: uncultured Anaerolineaceae bacterium (assembly GCA_964428425.1). Classification (GTDB taxonomy): domain Bacteria; phylum Chloroflexota; class Anaerolineae; order Anaerolineales; family Anaerolineaceae; genus Mesolinea. The sequence goes on from CAYRYL010000006.1 coordinate 2,944, forward strand.
ATCCCCTGACGAAGGGATTGTTTGCCTTCTCAAACTCAACTGTGGTTACCGGACCGTGACCCGGCAGGAGCGTGGTCTCATCGGGTAAGGAGTAGATCTGCTCGCGGATGTTCTTCAGCAGCAATGCGTGGTCAGATCCCTCAAAATCGGTTCTGCCGATGCTTCCTCGGAAGATTGCGTCACCTACGACTGCCATTTGTAATTCAGGAATATAGAAAAGCATCGATCCGGGGTTATGCCCTGAAACGTCGCGCACTTCGACCAGCTTTCGATTCCCCCCGATAACCAGGTCCAGACACATACCGTGGGCAAGCAGGATGTCCAGCCTGGGAATGGGGTCGACCATCATACCCATTTTTATCTTTTCGGGTTGAGAGGCGGCCCAGGCAAAACTATCGGGGTGCATGGCGATCGGCAGAGGCGGAGTGAAAGCCTCACTCACCATCTTTGCCCCTGCAATGTGATCGTAATGCCCGTGGGTTAGCCAAATTTGCCTGAGCTTCCAGCCTTGTTCGTTGGCTAACCGCATTTGTGTTTGCGGTTCAAAGCTTGGGTCGATCAGAACACAGTCGTTGGTGTCGTTATCCACCAGGAAGTAGACATTGTTTTCGAGGGGTCCCAGGACAGCCAGGTGTATGGAAGGTGCCATTACTCTACCCTTTCCGCGCCGCAGCCAGGAATTCTTCAATGCGCATTACTTTTCGAGGGAGGTCGGTCAGGCTGCGAAGGCCTTCCGCTTCCACCACGACGTCGTCTTCAATCCGCACACCGTACTTACCAGGCAGGTAGATGCCTGGTTCGATGGTGAAGACCATCCCGGGTTCCAGGATCAGAGGATTGCCCTGGAAAATGTAGGGGGACTCGTGTGCTTCCATTCCGAGCCCATGTCCCGTGCGGTGGGTGAAAAACTCACCAAACCCGCCTTCCGCGATGACATCCCGTGCCAGCCGGTCCACCTCCCCTGCCGGCATGCCGGCTTTGCCCCCCAGGCGGGCTACCGCGTTTGCTTTCTCGACCAGGTCGGCGATCTGTTTCATCTCATCGTTGGGCTCGCCGCAGAAAAAGGTGCGGGTGATATCCGAGAAGTAGCCGCCGAAGCTGGCACCCCAGTCGATCAGCAGCATCTCGCCCTCCTTCAAAACGCGATTGGATGGGCTGGCATGAGGGTTGGCGGTATTGGGACCAGTTGAAACGATCGGCGCGAAAGGCAGCTCTGCCTCCGAGCCTGCGCGGAAAAGCTGTACCATCAACTCGGCTGAAATCTGCAGCTCGCTCTGCCCGGGTTTCACGGTTTCGAGGGTTGCAAGCAGGGCCTTTTGCGCGATGGTGGCAGCCTGGCGCATGTCTTTCAGTTCCTCATCGCCCTTGCGCATTCGCAACCCTGCCAGGGCGGCGCTTCCGTCTAAGAACTCAGCTTTTGGCAGCGCCTTCCTCAGCAGATCCAGCTCCAGGAAGCGTAGTCCGGTTGGCTCAACACCTACGCGCAGCGGTTTTCCTGAAATATCTGCAAGCGCTTTCTCAAAGACCCCCTGCCAGGTTGCCGGGTCGTCACCAAAAGTGACAATATCCGCCGCAAAGGGCAGACGCGCCACTTTTTGCTGCTCGAGTTCTGGCAGGATCACTTTCACCTGCCCACTAGCGCCAACTAAAACAACAACTGGGCGCTCCATCAGGTGAAAACTCAGCCCGGTCAGATAGCGCAGGCTTGGACCAGGATTGAGCGCCAGCCAATCCAATCCCCTTTTTGCCAATTGACCCGCCACCGCTTCGATTCTTCTATTCATGCCAACCTCACAGAAAATTGTTTACCTGCATGGTATTTTACCTGTCCTGGCTGCCTGGATAGCCCTGATGATGCTTATACACCCGCTTCTGCCCAGGGCAAATCCCAACTATAATCGGGCCATGATCAAAACGCGCAAGTTCTTACCAACTTTTGTTTGCTTGTGTCTCAGGCGGGGTAGCTGACCGCTTGCGTTTTTGACATCCTGAAACCAGTCAAGAGCAGCGGCACTCCCCCGCGAATGGTGTGAGATGGCTGCTTTTTTTATTTAAGGTTTCAGAGATCGAGGAGAATCATCATGACAATTTATCAAAACATTACCCAGCTTGCTGGAAAAACACCCCTGGTGCGGCTTTCGCGCCTGAACCCCAACCCTGAGGTTGAAGTTTTAGCCAAATTGGAGTATTTCAACCCAACCCACAGCGTCAAGGACCGCATTGCCGTCAACATGGTGGACGATGCCGAAAAGCGCGGCTTACTCCATAAGGACAGTATCCTGCTCGAAGCAACCAGCGGCAACACCGGTATTGGTCTGGCAAATGTGGCGGCTGCACGCGGTTACGGCAGCACGATCATCATGCCTGAATCCGCCAGCCTTGAGCGCAGGCTGCTGATGCGCGCGCTCGGCGCGAACCTGATCTTGACCCCTGCGGCTGGTGGGATGGCAGCGGCGATGGAAAGAGCGCAGGCTTTGTTGGCAGAAGACAGCCGCTATTGGTGGGCAGACCAGTTCAACAACCCGGCTAATCCGCAAATTCATCAACTCACCACCGGACCCGAAATCTGGCGCGATACTGACGGCAAGGTGGACGTGCTTGTAGCTGGTGTCGGTACCGGCGGCACAATCACCGGCACGGGTCTTTACCTGCGGGGGCAAAACCCGGCTCTAAAAATTGTGGCAGTCGAACCTGCTGCTTCCCCTGTGCTCTCAGGCGGCGCCAAAGGCGCTCATCCAATCCAGGGGATTGGCGCTGGTTTCATACCATCAGTTTTAAAGACCTCACTGCTGGATGAAATCATCCAGGTTAGCGGTGAGGCTGCCTTCAGCACAGCTCGCGACCTGGCAGCCGTCGAAGGCATTCCGGGTGGAATATCCTCCGGTGCGGCGGTTTGGGCTGCCCTTCAACTGGCTGCCCGCCCTGAGTTGAGAGGCAAACGGATGGTGGTTATTGTGCCGAGTTTCAGCGAGCGCTACCTCAGCACGGATCTGTTTGCGGACCTCAGGAAGGAGCAAAATGGAAGCAAGTGAACGTATGCCTTGCGAGGGCATTCCGGCAAAACAAAACCCGAGCATCTTTGGGCTGATGGCTGAGGACGTTCGGGTTGCAGTCGAACGCGACCCAGCCGCGGCAAACGCCTTCGTGGTTCTCACCAGCTATCCCGGGATACACGCCATCTGGGCGCACCGGGTGGAACACTGGCTGTGGAAGCACGGTTTCAAGTGGCTTGCGAGGGCTGGCTCGCAGATCACCCGCTTTCTGACCGGGATCGAGATCCACCCTGGTGCCAGCCTTGGACGGCGCGTTTTTATCGATCACGGCATGGGGATTGTGATCGGAGAAACGGCAGTAGTCGGGGACGAGGTGACGGTGTATCATGGCGTTACCCTTGGCGGCACCAGCCTCGAGAAAGTCAAACGCCACCCCACCCTGCAGAGCTGCGTGGTTGTTGGGGCCGGCGCAAAAATCCTTGGCGACATCACCATTGGCAGCCACAGCCGCATCGGCGCGAACGCTGTGGTGGTCAAGGATGTCCCGCCCCAATCCGTGGTGGTAGGGGTTCCCGGGCAGGTCATCCGCCGCAAACGGCTTGTGGACGAACACCAAACGGACCTCTCCCACGCCGAAATGCCTGATGCTGTCATGACCAACTTGAAAGAACTGATGAACCGACTGGTGGAAGTGGAATCCCGCCTTGAGATCCACAGCGACCAACTGAGCCAAATGCAGCTACAACCGGATGGTGTTTGGGAGTATTCGGAAACCCCAGATTACATAATTTAGAGATGTTTTCACAACCGCCTTCTATTCGGGCGGTTGTACTTTTAATTCAGAATAACGATCGAAAAAGGAATGTTTTACCAGTACCCTCATCGGAACGAGGGTCAATATCTTCCGAATAATTGGCTTGCTGCTTAATACTGACAAAAGTACAACTTTTGCTCCACTGATTAAAGCACGAAAACTATGGTCCAAATTCTCAGGTCGAGTTAATTGGATTACTGGAACCTGTATCATCATAAACTTAGCAACTTTTAGTCGAGACCATAATGCTTCCTTTTTGTACATCAGCGGCCGGTGTTGCGAGTGAGTCAATTTACTTACATCGACTTCTCTTAGTTTCAGAAAACCAGCCCTGCAAGCATTCTCCAGATGTTCCAAACCTTTTTCGGTCCTTGCGACAAGGATCGATTTTTCGTCCGGCTGTCTGAAATTTTCCAGGCGAATTGCGTCTCCGGTTGAGATGTCTGCCAGGTCTGCCAAAGAATCATGACAGAATGCGCAGCGCTGATGGCAAAAAAGTTGACTGGCATAACCCTGAAGTTGTTTGCTTTTTGGAACATGAATCTCACTGCCATCTTCCATCGTGACTTTCAGATGTCCTGGCCAATCAGAATGCCGATATTCAATTTTTGCAATTCTGCTGGTGTCCACGCCATATTTTTCCATGGCAAACAATTGTCCTTGCACAGTCGTCCGACCACCGCAGAAAAGGCCAATGCTGAACGCTATTCTCTCATTTAACCTTGGCAAAATGCTCTGTGCTTTTCTTAAAGCCTGGATTTCGCAAGGCAGCCCTACATAGGCGAATTTACCCTCACTTCTCAAGATATCCTTGAGCCTGTGCCCAACAGGTGCAGGCCAATAATAAGAGCCGGATGAGGCTTTTATTTGATCGACTCTGGTTGCGAGCACCGTCTCCATCGTAAACGGCTTACCTCGTTCAGGGGTAAGCAGATAAACCCCTTCAATCAATCCCGCGCTAAGTGCGTACGCAAGTAATCCGCTGACAATTCCGCCTGATGCCGCAGAAGCCTGAATTTCTGGATCAGAGCAGCTGCCCAAAAATGTTTGCAGGTAACTACCTGCCAAATAATTCTCTGGCAGCTTACCAAACACCTGCAAGTTCAGACCATCCATGTTTACCTCATGGCCCGGACAAACCTTCAGGCAGATACTGCTACACTTTGCGCAAGTACTTTGTGAATTAATGATGATCCGAAATCTTCCGGACTGATCAGGAACCAAGTTAATATTATTGTGCGGGCAAACGCCCGCACAAGTTCCACATTCCAGACAGAGACCTATTTGATCAACCTCAGCAACATTGATCATGATGTGTTAGCTGTTTTGAACCCTACCCTTTTGCCAGGGCATGACCCATTCCTGTATTTTTTCAATTAATCCGGCTAATGCGGCACCTAACAACATCACAAGCAACAAGGAGGCGTACATTTTTTCAGTTACCATGATCTCCCAGTAGTAAAGAATCAGATAACCCAAGCCAGTCTTCGCCCTGACAAACTCAATCGCAACAATCACGTTGAGTGCAGTTCCTATTGCTAATCGTAAACCAGCAAATATGAAAGGCAGTGAGCCAGGGATGATAATGTGCTTAAACATCTGTAGTGAGTTGGCGCCATAATTACGTCCAGCCTCAAGATACACATTTTCTACATCTGCAACCCCAGCCATTGTGTTGATTGCTGTTTGAAAAAAAGCAGCAATCGCAATTACAGCAATCTTGGGGGCTTCACCAAATGGGTCCGCAAACACTAACATCATGATCGGGAATATCGTCACTTTTGGGAGAACATAAATGGCAGACATCATGGAATTTAACATTGTCCGCACAGGCTTGCTCATACCCATGATCACACCAACAATGACTCCCGGAATAGATCCAACCAGAAAACCACTCACAACTCTAAACAGCGTCGCTAGCAGGTGGCTCTCTTTGAGCAGTATCTGGATGCCTTTCCAACCCTTTTCAGCGAACATCTGAGGTATCAACCAGGGACGCCCTAATAGACTAGTCTTCGTAAATTTGTCATATCCTGTAATGAGTTGCCACAGTGCGGTAGCGATTTTGGTCGGAGGTGGAAACCAACGCGCATCCAGTATTCCTGCTTTTACTGTTAACTCCCATCCTATCAACACAACCAGGGGAAAACCAATCGCCAATGCTTTATTTAATAGCTTTTGATCTTTCGCCTTGACAATATTGGAAAGCTCCTGGGCAATAAAGACAATCAAAGCAAAATCAATTATCACACCCACGAGAAATGCTTTTTTCCAGAGCCCAAGCACCCCAAATAAAAGACTGAAGACTGCAAAGCCTCCAATATACAGGAGACATTTTTTTGAAGAGGAAAGATTGTTTTTCATCTCTGTGCCTCCATGGCTGCGACGACTTCGTCTCGAAGTGATTCCCAGATTTGGTAAGAAAGTCTGGCATATTCGGGAGTACCTGTAGCTTCCAATCCACGGGGTCGCGGAATGTTTACATCAAAAACAGCCTTCTTTGTGCCAGGATGGGCAGTCATTAACACAATTTGGTCACTCAACAGCACGGCTTCATCAATACTGTGTGTGATGTAAATGACCGTTTTCTTGGTCGATTCCCATATCTTTAGGATCAATTCCTGTAGAACATTGCGCGTTTGTGCATCTAAGGCGCCTAATGGCTCATCCATAAGCAGCACTTCGGGATCATTAGCCAGAGCTCTAGCGATGCTAACCCTTTGTTTCATGCCACCTGAAATCTGGTGCGGATAATATGTGACAAACTTGTTCAAGCCAACTGCATCTATCCAGTACTTAGCCTTTTCCTGTCTCTCAGCTGCAGAGAATCCCCTCATCTCCAATCCAAAGGCAACGTTGTCAAGCACATTTTTCCATGGGAAAATGGCATATTCTTGGAAAACCACGTTGTTTAATGGCTTGGAGGGATCCTTGCCCGGGATGATTTTCAGTGAGCCCTGTGTTGCTGGAATTAATCCCGCCAGAATTCTTAATAGTGTTGACTTGCCACAACCGGATGGCCCCACAATCGACACAAACTTGCCTTCCTCCACGACCATGCTAAAGTCTCTAACCGCATCCATCTTGCCGCGCGGTGTGTCGAAAGTTTTCCAAAGGTTTTCAATAACAATTTTCGGTGCCATAATCAGTCTCCGCACTCGTTTATGGAACAGCCCCCTGAAATGTTTCAATTGATCCGTGGTGAATACCAGGCGGGTAAACCTTTCTGGTATTCACCACCACTAATTAGTTTTACTTAATATTTGCCAACGCCCATTCAACGAACCGATTATCAACAACCTTAGTCATCTCAAGAGGTTCAGTGTACTCAAGCCTTCCATTTGTGCGATGTACTGTTTCGACATCAGCAAGACCTGCCAGTTCAATGGTCAGATTGGGGTCATAGATGACCGGCGCACCAGTCTTAATGTCTTCAGGAGTACTGTTGATATATGCCAAGTATGCAGCAATATTCTCATCGGAAAGATAAGCGTCACCTTGCATAGCCCTGGCTGCTTCCATCAGAGCTAAAACAAACCGGTTGGTCACTTCTGGGTTTTCATTGATCATTTTGCCTGAAGCAACAAAAGCGACCGTCATCAAGCCAGGAGTGATGTCCTTTTCAAAAGCGACTGCTGTACCTGCATTAATCACCTGGTCCGCGTAAGGGGAACCAAGTAGTCCTGCGTCAATGGATTTATTTTCAAAGGCTACAGGCATATCAGCGTTGCCGACATTCATCAGTTGGACATCAAAAATTGTAATTCCACCGCGTTCGAGTGCTTTTGCGGCTAGATACTCACCGCCACTGCCAGGTCCGCCAGCCACAGCTACGACTTTTCCTCTCAGATCTTCAACTTTCGCAATTTCGCCGCTGTCAAACAGATCCTTCCTCACCAGGAAAACTGTGGGACTGTCAGTAAATGGCTCTATCGCACCAGGGGCAACAATTCTTAAGTCCATGCCTTTCGCCCAGGCGTTCCAAAGTGAAACCACGATAGCAACACCGCCAAAGTCAACCTTATCTTCGCTCAGGAAGGCAATTGCCTCTGTACCGGATTTTACCGAGATCATTTCCACATTCAGGCCATACTTCTCAAAAATGCCTCTCTCTTTTGCAACATAGGCGGTTGCAAATTTCATGATCGGAACGAATGCCAGTTTTACATCAACGGGTGGATCGAGTGGGGCAACGCCAACTTCTTCTGTTGGAACCGGCTCTTCGGTCGGTGCTTCAGTGGGCGCTACGGTTTCTTCCACAGGTGCTTCAGTTGGGGCTTCGGTCGCAACCGGGGGTACCGGTGTCGCTGCTGGAGCACATGCAGAAATCAATAGTGTCGCAATGACAAAGACCATCAATAACCTATTTCGAAATTGCTTATCCTTCATTTCCTACTCTCCTTTATAGTTCTGATTCTAATTTTGCAGAGATAATTGACTCTCTGTTGTTTCTATAACATCCCGTCTCTAAACTTGAGCACCATATCTGATTCTCGGCGGCCTCTTTGACAAGTTCCATGGTTTTCCATACGCTCAATCTTCTACTATTTCTAATTCTGCGCCTAAGGCGCTGATATCCTTTAAGAAGCCTGGATATGAAACCGCTGCAGCCCCTGGATCAGTAATAAATGTTTCGCCTTCTGCCACGAGGCCTGCAATCGTGAAACTCATCATTACCCGATGGTCCTTATATGATTCAACGCTGGCACCTTTGAGTTTTTTGACACCCTTGATCACAAGCCCATCCCATGTAACTTCTGTCCGAACTCCCATGCGATTTAGCTGTGCCATCGCTTCAAAGCGGTCACACTCTTTGTAGTGTACTTGCTCAGCGTTATAGATTCTGCTTACGCCTTCACAATGCGCTAAAAGGATGCTAAGCACTGGTACCATATCCGGTGAATCGTTACAGTCAATGTCGATGGCTTTAAGTGCCTTCCCGCCATAAACCTCGATGGTTTTAGCTTGAGGGTCGCACCTCAGGTCAGCCCCAACCCTCTCCAATGCCTCTAAAATCTTCCCCTCAGGATGGAATGTGTTTACATCCAGATTGGTATATCGAATGTGAGAATTACTGATCGCTGCCAAGACCAATCCAAATGAAGCCAGGGCAATATCTCCTGGAATCTCAATGTGTGAAGGTGTGAATTTTTGTTCACCTTTAACAAAGAATTTTGAACGATCAGAAGGATATTCCACCTCAACACCAAACTGTTTCATCATCTTGATCATAAGTTCGGTGTAACTGCCTTCATTTAGCTTGCCATCTTCAATTTCCACAGTGACATCATGTCCGGTAAAAGGCGAAAGCAACAATAATCCACTTGTCCATGGGGAGATGAGACCATTAATTTCAACGTGATCACTCAAGGTGGTCACGTCACGTGAGCGTATAACAACAGGCAGTAATCCATTTGATTGGGTTGACCAGACATCGATTCCCCACTGTTTGAGTGCCTTGATATACGGTCCAAGCGGTCGGGACCTCAAGGAATCATCGCCCGTGAATACCACGGTGCCTGGTGCTGTGGCTGCTACCCCGAGTAAGAAGTTGATCGTCGAACCAGAGTTACCGCAATCCAGAATATTGGCAGGCGTCTTGAGGGCTCCGCCCTTGATCACATATCCACCTTCAACCGGAGTATAGACCGCACCGAGGTCAGTTAAGCACTGCAAGGTCGACATATTATCCAATGACTTGCTGATGCCGGTAACTTTGGACGTTCCTTCTGCGAGTGCGCCAAGAATCAAACCACGGTGGGTATGATATTTTGATGGCGGAGCCACCATTGTGCCTTCAAGGGACTTTTTTAAGGGAGAGACTCTTAGTCCACTCATATGCCTGTTCCTTTCATGTCGTTTTCCCATAACTGTTTCATCAACTGCATGTGGCCTAAATGAAGTGCAGTATGCTCAATTACATGTAAAACAATCCACTCTACCGTCACTTGACGCTGCTTCACAGTCCGAAGAGCTTGTGTTTCCTGTTGCGGGACCTTTTCCAACACGTTCTGAGTGAGCACTTCAATTTCTTTGTATAAATTCGAAAGGCTATCAAGGTCTTCAGCTCGTGCCGTGAATTCAGCTGGACGGTTTCGCTCAATCTTCTCTAGGTTCAAGTTTTCTTGAATCCACCAATATTGAGAGAGTATCGTATGGTTGGCAATCGCGTACATTGAATTGACATCATCTAATTCTGGGGTCCAATTCATCCCATCTGACCCAACTGTTTCCAATAATGCAATAATTTCCGCGTGAAGATCTTCAAGCACTTTGCATGCAGTTTCAAATTGAGGGATCATTTTTTATTCTCACCTTTAGTCAAAGCTTCTTCACAAACACGCAACATCAAATCAACAGGGGGTTGAATGCCTGTCCAAGTCTCAAATGATGCTGCTCCTTGGTGGACTAACATTCCTAAGCCACCGATAGTTTTGTGGCCTTCGGAACTTGCCCGGGAAAGAAATTTTGTTTGTTGCGGGTTGTAAACAATATCGTAGAAAACGGCGTTCCTTGGCAGTTCTACGTTTTCTGGCCAAGGGGTTGCATCTTCCTCAGGAGTCATACCGATTGGGGTGGCGTTGATCACAAGGTCACAATTGGCTCCAGCTTCAGAGAAGGACTTCTCTTCTAATGGTCTGCTCTGGAGGCAATTAGGCTTGAATAAGCAGACCAGATCCGAAACCAACGAAGCTGCCCGACTTTCCACAACATCCAAAACAACGATTTGGTTCACTTTGAATTGAGATAGGCCAAATATCGCTGCTCTTGCTGCTCCCCCCGCTCCAATCATCAGGATGTTCATTCCATCCGGGTTTACACCTTTAGATGTCAGCTGCCGCACAAATCCAACGGGATCCGTATTTGAGCCAACCAGCCGGCCATCAACAACTTTAATGGTGTTAACTGCTTGCATTTGTCTGGCTGCCGCGTCCAACTCATCCACAAACTGAATTACCTGTGTTTTGTGAGGCACCGAAACGTTACTGCCCACAAATCCCAGCGCTTTGAGTCCAGCAATACCGTCTTTGAGATTTACAGGTTCTGTTTGTAAGGGAAGATAAACCCAATCAAGGCCGAGTTTTTCAAACACTGCATTGTGCATGAGGGGACTTAGACTGTGCCCAATGGGCCAACAAATCAGTCCAACCTTCTGTGTTTTCGATGTGATCAATCACTACTCCTTTGTAGCTATGCTGCTTTGGGTCGGAAGATCTCGCGGTTCTACACCACAATAACTAAAATCAACGGGGTCAATCCTGCGCATTCTCGGCATTTTAGTGACTTCCTCATGTGCATGCACCAGTAAACTGGTCAACCTTGCAATTAAGAAAGGCGCATTCCCCAAACCCAAGGGATAATTCAACTCCAGAAGAATTGCCGCCATCGCACCATCGATGTTAATGGGAAGCTCTTTGCCGGCTTGATCAGACAAGACCTTGGAAATGACCCTTGCTGTAGTGATGTATTTTCCTTCCAAGCCAGCTTCAAGTGCCATTTGGAATAATTTGTCCACCCGGGGATCATGGTGATGCTGTCGATGACCAAAGCCAGGTATGATCTTGCGGCCAGCTTCCTTTTCACGACTTAGAAATTCCCTGGTAACCTTTTCTTGATCTGATACCTCCGGAAAATCCTCACTCAATTTCACCACACGCCCTAGTACCGCCATACAGCTTTCAACTGCTGCGCCATGCGATGTGTCCATCGTCAAAAAGCCAGCGGTGGCAGCATTTTTTACTGATGCCCCGCCTGAAGCCGCAGTACGGGTAGCCAGTACGGACGGCGTTCCAGCGCCATGATCAATAGAAGCTACCAGCAATGCGTCGATAATTTTTCCAACCTTGGGAGAGGGTAGTTCGCCAGTGATCATTAAGTGAACAGCCGAAGCAAAGGGAACTTCGCCCATCATTTCGACCAGGTCGTAACCCCGAACTCGAATTTCATCCTCAGTAGTATAAGAAATTTCAGTTTGCCAATGCTTTTCTTGCACTTGTTAACCTCGTTCTTTTTTGCCTGGTTAAACTCGGTATGTTCAGTTGATACTATATTTTTATCTAAGTGAGGGAAGTGCCTCACAAAGATGAAGCAAACTATTCAAAGTGATATGGCGTTGATACTTCGAAATGAATCATATATTCCTCTGTATCAAACTTTCTTAACAATTAATACTAGAACACTTACGCATTAACTACGTATCCACTGTCATTCTACGGGATGGTCCAAGCAGTGTCAATCGAAATTGCGAAGATAATGATAAAAAAAATATATGGTGTTTACGCTCTTTTTAGATCTGAGCGTCAATAGTCACCCCATCGCTTAAGAGAGCATCTTTTAGTAATTGATAATTTACCCCATCAAATACGGAGGCGGCGGTGTATCCAAGCGCGGCAGCGGTACCAACGGCTTGCCCCATCGCCATACAAGGCCCGCTTACTCTCGCAGATGCCAGTGCCCCCGAAGTGAAGCTCCCGCACCGTCCAGCAAAGGTAAGATTTTCAATTTCCTTTGGTACCAGGCATCCCAGTGGAATGTAGTAGTAAGATTTCTCCAGCATTTTCCAGGCAATTTTTCCACGAACATGAGCTTCGATTGGCCAGGTACTGATCCCAATCGGAAATCTGACATCACTCCCTTTGACAACCTCCTCTTCTTTTAGAATATTCTTTCCCACAAAATTACGAGATTGCCTGATACCTAGCTGAGCAGGCACTTCAAGCAGATAGCAGTTGGAAAAACCCGGGACCTTCTCCCTTAAAAATCGGAACATATCCGCTACTTGCCTTCTGCCTTCGATTTCAGCGAAGCTCAATTGCTCTGCGTTCGTAGCATCAGGCACTGATCCGTCCTCGAGTTGAACCTGGGTCACATTCATCCTCCACTCTCCATGGTGATGCTGGGGGAAGAACGAATTTCCGATTCTTGGAAATTTCCAATTGCCACTCACGTTTGCTTCTTCAAGAAGCTGTGTAAAGATAGGTTTCCCCTTGGAAAGCGCCAACTGATCATCAACCTGATGAACCCTGAACATCATCGTTGGGTATTGGGGTGCTTCGCCTTCAGCTATTTTCAGGGTTGGAATACCGGCAAAATGACATAGATCCCCATCGCCTGAACAATCGATAAAATTCTCTGCCCGTATAATTCCTCGCCCATCTTTATTCTCAACAATTAATCCAACAATACGCTTTTCTTGTTTGATCACACCAACAGCGTAACTATGCAAAAGCAGCCTGACCCCGGATTTCAGGACAATCTCATCAGCCACTATCTTAAGTGCTGCCACATCAAAGGATTGCGTGGCCGTTTGATCCATCACAACCCGCGGTTTATTAAGCCCGCCATAGTAATCCAGCCGACTCAAGAATTCATCAACGATTCCATGGACCAATTGAAACGGCTCTCCGTCTTGCAAGCTGTGTAAACCGCAGAAGGAACTAACCAGCGCCGCTGAAAATGTGCCCCCCAAAAAACCATACTTTTCAACCAGAAGTGTTCGGGCACCATGCCTCGCCGCAGAAATTGCCGCAGCCAGCCCCGCTGGCCCCCCTCCTAAAACCAATACATCCGTTTCTGCGATGACTGGGGTCTCTCTGGCGGCTTCAACATAACTTCCTTCTTTAATAAGCTTATGAACGTCATTTCGAGACATATGCCCTCATCTTTCTCAAGAAGATAACCGACAGCATTCCCACAAGAATAATACAAATAACCAGAGACATGGTAAACATTTTAGGGCTAATTTCGCTTAGTATCGAGCCGGTCGCCCAGGGCAGAATTAAGCCACCCACAGTCCCAAGAGTGACAATGATGCTGCTGGCTTTATCGATGTTATTTCCAAAATATTTTGGGATAAAGGCGAGTATAAGGGGGTATAAGCCGCCAAAAAACAAACTGATCATCAGAAGTGAAACAATGGATGGACCTCTCTGCCCAATAAAGAGGGTATATAGGACCGCCCCAATGAAAGAGCCACCCAGATGAATGAAAAGCATATTTTTTTGCGATACATGTCTGGCCAGGATAACTGCTAAGATCCTTCCAAGTGAGATAAACATCCAGTATAAGGAAGCCACCAAAGAAGCCTGGTCTGTTCGCATTTCAAGCGTTTTCGTCATGAAAACCACTGCCCAGCTGCCGGCGCTGAATTGGGTGCCAACAATTAACAGCAACATTAATCCTAAAAGCCAAACAAAAGCATCACGATAGAATGGTATTTCGTTTTTGCTTGTCAGTAATTGTGCTGAGTTTGAAGTAGCTGTAACTTGATTGGCTGTGCTCTTCTTCTGGATCAACAGATAGACAAAACCTGAGAGAAATAGCAACAATGCAACCAGCCCTTCAATCAGCAGTCCACGTTCAGAACTTCGAATGGCAACACTGATCAACATTGGGCCAACAGTCGCGCCAACTCCGTACGCAAGGTGCAGAATATTAAGAACCTCAACACTCTTCTCCGGGTAAGCTTCTGTGACCAGGTTGTTTGAAATGATATCCACACCACCCTGACCTAGACCAAGAATGAAGCAAGCGGCGATGAGCAATGCCAACGAAGTGGAGGTTACTATTACGAATAATCCAAGGCTCATAAAGAAGACTGAGACAGTCATTACTCTCACACGTCCAAAACGTATGGTCAGCCAACCCGAAGCGACCTGAGTCAACAAGGAACCCGCATAAATCGCGGTGAAAATCACACCAACGGCTGAAAGCGTCGAGCCAGTACGATCAGATAGTTCGTACAGAACCGAACCCATTCCCGCACTGTAGATCCCGAAAAAGGCAAACACGGTACAGGTGGTGAAAAATACTAATTTTGCTAACTTTCGGTTCATCCAGCTTCCAGTTCTGCCAAAGGTTTGAAAACTTCTCATCGATTATATCAATCGAAAAAGACGGGTTCGATCGGATTAATCAATACGATAATAGGAAATTTTTCCGTAGAAGGGTAGCCAAAGAAAGAGGCATCGACCGTCATGTCCTCTCCACCCTCTGCAATCTTGTCCGCCAACATGGCTTAAGGGAATATACCTGCTATATCACCCCAAACTAGGCAGACGAGATTGACAATTACCCTGCGGTACGGTTTCCGAGTGTAATATTTACAAAATGGGGGGAGGTTACAACAAACCCAATCTATTTTGAGTGGTATTTTTTGATCATCAACTAGAGAATCTTACTCCCCACAAGTTCTGATCTCCTGTGAGGAATAGTCAAATAATTGTTGCACCTTAGTCTTGAACAGCTCCCCCAGATGTGTCATATTTCCATCAGCCTTCCAAACCAAATAAATCATCCTCTGAATTGGTGTTTGTTCCAGTTCCAGGTAAGCAAGCTTGTAGCCGCCGAGCGAAGAGATTCTTGGAAGAAAAGATAACCCGTATTTTGAAGCGACGAAAGATGCGAGCGAGTTACACTCTTCTCCTTCAAACACAATATTCGGTTCAATCGCGTTCGCAATGAAAATTTCATCAACGATGTTTCGCAGGTTGGTCCCCTTGTTGATTAATGCAAATTTTTCTGAGGCTAGATCCGTTATCTTGACACTCTTTTTTGAGGCAAGAGGGTGTGTATTTGGTGCTACTAAAAAAATCTCCTGAGGAAATATCGGAACACTCGAAATCCCTTCGGCTTCAATGTGTGGGCAGAAGGCAAAGTCTAATGCGCCTTCTTTGATTCTTTTAATCAAATCAGCAGATTGTCCTTGATAGAACGAAAAAGTATATTGGTCTTTATCGGCTAAAGTCGGAAGGAGTGTCAGCACATTCGGTAAAAAGTCATAGGCCAGGCTATAGATATACCCAAGTCGAAAGATTTTTGGGTTCTTCATTTCCTTGACTTTTAACAAGCCTGCATCAACTGAATGAATGGCGGACAAGGCGAAGGGAAGCAATTCTTCAGCATATTTTGTGAGGTTGATTGACTTACCTTGTTTCTCAAAAAGCTTGACCCCCAGTTCCTTTTCAAGCGTATTGATCGCATAGCTCAAACTTGGCTGTGAGAGGTAAAGTCGCCTGGCAGCTTCTGTGTAATGCAGGGTCTCGGTCAACATTACAAAGCATCTCAGTTGATGTAACATAAAACCATCCTCATTCGTGTCGAGCTTATAAATCGCTCTCAAAACTATTATAATTCATCGCATCCATTTTCCAGACAAAAAAAACAATAAGCCGCTTGATGCGGCTTATTGTATGGGAGCTGAGGTTTTATTTGGCTGCTTCAAAACTCCATAGCAGGATCGTAGAATTCGCCAAACAACTCCTCATCAGAAGGTCTGTCCTCAGGGATGGGCCAGGAGACCCAGGTGGTATTCATGTAGTGCTTTAACGAAATGTTTTCTGATGAAATGTTGCCACCCCAAGTGCCACATCCCATCGACGAGGTCATCGGCATACCATTTGTAAATGATCCCGCATTCGCCTTGGATTGAGGTTGACGAACCATAATCCGGCTGACTGGCGCAACCAAGGCCAGCCTATGGATGTGCTCATCGTCGTGAGAATAAATTCCAACTGAGTGGCCTTTCCCCCCAACTTCATATATTTGTCTCATCATCTCCAGAGCGTTGTCGAAGGGTTCCTCATACTTAAAGACGGCCATCAGCGTGGTCAGTTTTTCACTGGAGAAAGGATAATTCTTTCCAATGCCGTCACCCAGAACAAAAATAAATTTTCTGTCCTCAGGGATTGTAAAACCTGCAATCGAAGCAAGTAACTGTGGTTTAACTGCAACTGTGTCACCAAGGCGATGCCCTTGTTCATCCCACATCACTCTCTTGAGCATCTCCCTCTCCCGCTCATTGGCAAAATAACCACCCACATCCTGCAAACTTTTTAAGACTTGCTCAAAAATCCTTTCGCTGACGATCAGATTTCCATCTGCGGAACAACCTGATCCATAGTCAGAAGTCTTGCTCAGCATCGCATTATGACAGGCAATTTCAACATCTGCTGTCTCGTCGAAAATCATGGTCGCATTTCCTGCGCCTGAACCATAGGCCGGTGTGCCGGAACTGTAGGCCGCTTTGACCATCGGCTTCCCACCCGTCGCAATGACCAAATCAGCCTTCTTCATCAATTCAGCCGTTTGTTCCTTGGTTGGGTCTTTCAAACACTGAAGAATATCCTCCGGCGCACCGCATTGTTTCAATGCCTGACGCATCAATTCAACGGTGTGGAAAGTGGTCTTTTTTGCTCTTGGGTGGGATGAGAAAATAATAACATCCCGAGCTTTAATCGCATAAATTGCCTGTCCGGCAGGGGTGAGGTCCGGGTTTGTTGTGGGAACAAGAGAAGCAATCACACCAACTGGTTTCGCGTACTTCACTAATCCTTTTTCTGGGAGTTCTTCAATGATACCGATAGATTTCTGCCGCAGCGCATCCCTCAGACAGCCTCGTATTTTGAAACGCTTTGATTGCCGGCTGACAGGATCACCCAGTTTACTTTCTTCAATTCCCATATCGACCAGTTGCAGGAATGTTTTCTTGTTTGCCACAGACCATGCGACTGCCTGACACAGTCGATCTACTGTCTTCTGGTCATAGGTTTCAATGATCATTAGTGCCTTTTGGGCACGATGGAAAGCTTCATCTAATTCAGCGGCTTGAGATTCAGTGATTTCCTCTCTCATAAACAACACTCCATATCCATTTACAATAGCTGTTAAATCGCATCCCCAGAGTAATTTTTAGTAGTAGTGTTATTATAGGAATAAGCTTTGCCAATGTCTAATTCATGTTTTCTTGAGAATGATTTAGTTTCTCTATGAGAATGAGCAATGCTGTTAGTGTCGACAAAACTTGCTTTGCAAAAAACGATAAAAGATTTCTATCTGGTGATCAGAAATTCATATTTCCTAAGCGACGCTTCTTGTGCTAGAAATATATTAGGAACTTTGCAATTCGGGGACCCGGATTTTTTGTAACGGAGGTGAATCATCACACAACCAATCCTAGTACGATCCACCCACATAGGCGTCGGAAGACCCAAAGTCGTTGTTCCGGTCGTAGCAACAACACAAAAAGAAATATTCTCGGACACCGTTACCATACTCCAGGCTGGAGCAGAGCTTATTGAATGGCGTGCTGATTTTTATCAAGATCTATCATCTAATGAACTTGTTCTGGAGACCCTCAAAGGCCTTCGAGAAATTATTGCTGAAATACCGCTGATTTTTACAGTCCGCACCAGCCAGGAAGGTGGGCAGGTACAAATAACGGATTCGGACTATTCATCACTGCTTCTCTTCGTTTCGGAAATAAACCTGGCTGACCTGATTGATGTAGAACTGTTTCGCTGTGAAGGATCTATATCTGATTTAGTAAAAGCCATCCACAGCCATAATTCTCTCGTTATAATGTCAAACCATGATTTCAAGGCCACACCCCCTCAAGGCGAACTCATTAACAGGATGCGCCGAATGCAGGCTGTTGGAGGAGATGTCCTCAAGATTGCTGTGATGCCTGCAACTTCAAGCGATGTGGTAACCCTTTTATCGGCAACAGACAAAATGGCGGCAGAAACTAACAGGCCTTTGGTAACCATGTCGATGGGAAAATTGGGCGTGGTTAGCAGACTAGCTGGAGAGGTGTTTGGCTCCTCTCTCACATTTGGAACTGTAGGTAAAAGTTCTGCTCCTGGTCAGATCGCGATCGATCCATTAAAACAGTGCTTGGAGATCATTCATGCCTCACAATCAGCAGGTCAATGACCTGTTAAAGAAAAATCTTAATAAATGACTATTCAACCATACTAAAGGAGATTTGATTACCATGATGGGAAATTCTTTCGGCCGACTCTTTAGAGTGACTACTTGTGGAGAGTCTTACTCTGGTTGTTTTAGAAAAAACAAAGGATATCCAAAAGAGCTTTACGGCGGTTTGATTACCATCATCGATGGTGTTCCAGCAGGTATCAAAATTACTGCGGAAGACATTCAAACCGAATTGGATAAAAGAAAACCAGGTCAAACTCCTCTTGATTCGCCCAGACTCGAACGAGATCGAGCTTATATCTTTTCTGGAGTTATGGAAAATGATATTTCCACCGGAGCTCCTGTCGGAATTGTCATCCCTAACAACGATATTGAAGATATCCACGTGGGTCAATACAGGGAGTATCAATGGGACATCCGGCCCGGTCATGCAGAATATACTTTCTTTAAAAAATACGGCCAGTACAACGATTGGGTCGGTGCGGGACGCGCTTCCGGAAGAGAAACTGTTAGTCGCGTGGCAGCAGGAGCTGTTGCGAAGTTGATCCTCGATAAGATGGGAATCGACGTGCTGGCTTACACAGTTGAATCACATGGTATTGTTGCCCGTCCCTTGACGTATGAAGAGGCTCGCGCCAACTATCGCAGTAACGCTATTAATTGCCCCGATGAAGAAGTCGCTCAAAAGATGATTGATGATATCTTAGCTGTGAAAGCAAAGGGGGAGACTTGTGGAGGTGTCATTGAACTCATCGCTCACAATGTACCGGCTGGTTTAGGTGAACCCGTCTTTGACAAACTTGAAGCAACCATCGGTCAAGCTCTTTTCTCAATTGGCGCGATTAAAGGTGTTGAATTTGGTGCTGGCTTTGGTGTCGCCAAAATGTTAGGCAGCCAATCCAACGATGAGTCTTACGTGGACAAGGAAACTGGACGAGTCAGATTCTACACAAATCACTCCGGTGGCTTCTTAGGCGGCATCTCGAACGGTGATGAAATTCGCATCCGCATGGCTGTCAAACCCACACCAACTGTGTCCGTCAAACAGCGCGCTGTGGATATGGAAACCATGACCGATACAGACCTTGAGCCCATCACCCGCCGGGACGCGTCGTTACTGCCCCGCATCTATCCCGTTTGCGAAGCGATGGTCCGCATCGCTCTCGTCGACGCGATCATGATGGCGAATGGATACCGGTCAATGATGGACTTGGACCCAAAATGGGATAAGATTTAAACCGCGGGGTCTCATTTGCCAGTAATGAGACGAACGAAATTGTAATGAGAGGATCATGAAACAGGAATTTTCATTAGCACAGTTAACCATACTGAACGCCTCCCCGGTTGAAATGGCATTAATCGCCCATGAAACGGGATATGACTATTTCAGCATGCGTCAGATCTATATGGGTTTACCAGAGGAGCCTGATTATGATCTCTCAAAAAATAAAGGGCTTTTCGAAGAAACAAAGGCAGTTATGGCAAGCACCGGCATCCGACTACTGGATGTTGAACTTGCACGCATCGTGGATAACGTCGACCCGAGCAATTACGAGCCCGCCTTTGCCACCTGCGCAGAACTCGGTGGTAAAAGTGTCCTCAGCAGTATTTGGACCAATAATCAGACCTTGCAACTTGAAAACTTCGCCAGAGTGTGCGATCTGGCAAAACAATACGGGCTCACCGTAGAATTGGAATACGTCCCAATTGCATCGGTAAAAAACCTTGCTGCGGCGCTAAATGTTCTCAAATTGGTGAACCGCTCAAACGCAGGAATCCTGATTGATATTCATCATTTCCATCGCGCAGGAGATACGCTGGAAGCCCTGGCTCAAGTACCTAAGGAATTGTTCCACATGCTACATTTGTGCGACGCACCTGTCGAAATACCATCTGATCCTGACGAAATGCGTAGGATCATGCGGGAGGCACGCGACTATCTTGGCAAAGGAGGGATAGACATAAAGTCAATCCTTTCTGTCATTCCATATGTGCCCTATTCGATTGAACTTCCTAAAAAAAGTGTAAGTGATGTATACGGGTACAAAGAACATGCTAAGCGATGCCTGAAAACCTCAAAAGCATACCTGGCCGCGAATCAACCATAAAGCAGCGCCATAACTAAAGGAGCATACATGAAGAAACTGGTGGCAGATCAAGTTGTTGAATATCTGGAAAAACGGGGGGTAACGCACGTCTTTGGGCTTTGTGGGCACACGATTATCGCTATGCTGGACGCGTTGTCCCGGAGCAAGCACATCACCTTCGTGAACACACGGCACGAACAGATAGCCTCAACAGCCGCAGACGGATATGCACGGGTTACCCACAAGGCCAGCGTTGTCCTTTGCCATCTAGGTCCCGGTTTAACCAATGCCGCTACTGGAGTGGCAAACGCCAGTCTGGACGGTACCCCTATGGTTGTGATTGCTGGCGATGTTCCCAGTTACTACTTCGGCCGCCACCCCCATCAGGAAGTAAACATGCATGCCGATGGAGATCAATTTGAAATCTATCGACCTTTTGTTAAGCGTGCTTGGAGAATCGATGATGTCGAAGCCTTCCCCAGAATTCTTGACCGTGCTTTCAGGCTGGCTGAATCCGGCCGACCAGGTCCAGTTCTGATTTCTGTTCCTATGGATATGTTCTCCCGGGAGATTGAAACTGAGTTATTTACACAGACCTACAAAAACACACACGAAGTTTCCTCACCTGCCATTGATGATCAAACTGCGAAGCATTTTGCGCAGCGCCTGGTGGAAGCAAAACAGCCAATCATCCACGTCGGCGGTGGAGTTCGGTTAGCCCAGGCAGGCAAGGCGCTTCAAGCACTGGTCGAATACCTCCAAATCCCTGTATCCCGTTCGTTGATGGTTCAAAGCGTTCTACCTGACAACCACGACCTAATGTTAGGTCAAACCGGTTTTTGGGGCTCCGATTTCACCCATAGCCTGACCAAAAAAGCCGATGTCATCCTTGCGGTCGGAACCCGCTTTGCCGAAGCCGATACTTCCTCCTGGTACGATGGCATTACTTTCGATTCGTCGAAAACTGCATTCCTCCAGATTGACATTGATCCTCAGGAAATAGGCCGAAATTATCCCGTCGAAATTGGCGCAGTTGCTAATCCAAGAATTGCCCTCGAACAAATTCTCAAAGAAGTAAAACTTCTGGTTCCATCACCCAGGAGTAATCCTGAACTCATTGAGAAGATCAGGCAATCAAGAGAGCAATTTACCAGAGAGAATGCTGCCATCCGAAATGACAATCGCTATCCATTGACACCTCAGCGGATTCTCAGGGATGTAAGAAAAGTACTCCCCGATGATGCCCTCATCTTTACAGATGTGGGTTGGAACAAAAATGGTGTTGGACAACAATACGGAGTCAGCGTACCAGATACAATATTTCATCCCTCCGGACTGGCAACCATGGGTTTCGGTCCTGCTGCAGTAATTGGCGCAAAACTGGCCGCTCCAGACAAAGTTGTCGTTGCGTTAGTTGGCGATGGTGGTTTTGGCACAAATCCTTCCGTGCTGGCAACTGCAAGAGAAATGAATTTGCCCATCCTATGGATCGTCATGAACAATTCGGCCTTCGGAACCATTGCAGGTCTCGAAAAGAGCCATTATCACACTCAATTTGGGACTGTCTTTACGCACAATGGCGAGCCTTACTCCCCGGATTGGGCTACGATCGCGCAAGGCTATGGGATTAAGTCTGCCAAAATCTTTTCTGCAGAAGAATTGGAAGAACAGTTAATTAATGCGCTCAGGTCTAACGAGCCCTTTTTAATCGATTGCCCCATGGAAAATATTCCCGTGCCTACTCCGGGTATCTGGAATATCAATGATATTTACACATCCAAACCTAATGTGGTTAATGGCCGACTTTTGTTTGATGGAGAATTATGAATTCAGGCTGAAAGATAGTCTGAATTCAGCCTGCCTGATCTTTTTTGGTCATTACTATTACTTTTTCAGGGTTCGTCTGTGTATCAGGACTTCCCGATACACAGCCCCAAGCACAATCAAGGCCAGCACACCGCCAAGGACTGCGATGCCGTCAATGTTCACCACGGTCGAGGGCAGAAGTTCTGCAGCCGTTGGAGTTGGTTGGGGAGTGCCGGTGGCGAGAGTCGCGGTTAGGGTCAGGTCCGGTTGAACCTTGATGGGATCGACAAAAACAACCACCGCCAGCAAGCTGATCACCAACAAACCAAGCACAATCAGCGCGATCGACAAACCACTGGACTTCACTGTTCCCTGGTTCTCACTCATTTGACACTCTCCACGGCCTGTTTGGCTGTTTCCACCACATCGGCATTATCCCGTAAAATCAGCAGGGTTGCGTTCCGCAAAATCGGTCCAAGATTGTTCATAATCGCGTCAGGCGGATAGAGAACCGCGCCGCTCGCCATTTTCTCAAGGGCAGGCTTCAAGGCGATCTCTTCCCAACTGCCAAGGGCAGAAGGTCGGGGCGGAATTGCTTTGAGGGCTTCACTCCACTCTGCCAGGAACTGCGTCTCAGAAAGGTGTGCGATCAACGCCACCGCCAGTTCTTGCCGTTGGGGATCCTGGCTACCTAAGGCCCACACCCAAGCATCTGTCAGGGTCATGCTCGGGGATGTAAACGCCGGCTCTGGCGCGTCACGCGTTGTTTCCCAGCCCTGCAGCACCACATCCACTGGCAAAAATGCTGTATTTACCAGGCGGGTACTAAACGCACTCCAAACCTGGGTGGAATTTTGCATGGTGACGACCGACTCACCGATGTGGCGGGTGTTCAACCCATCCTTAAGGGTCTGGAGAGCCGCAGTCAGGGGGGCTTCCTGCAAGATGGTTACACCCTGCTCAGTTTGCACCTGCCCGCCCAGGCTCAGGTAGAGCATCAACAAGAATGTTCCCCTGGGATCGTCCGCCGCAAAACCAAAAAAACCAAAGTTTAGCCTGGTGTCAACCCATTCATTACTGGGAATCAACTGGCTCGTACTTTGGTACACCAAGCCCATTGGCACGCCTTTAAAAGGCACCGCCATCACTTCTCCCTGGACCATGCCCGCGTCTCTGCTAAAGTTGTACCAATCCAGATCGCCGATGACGCTCTTGAGACCTTCATTCCAAAAGACAATTTCTTCTTTGGAAGCCGCGAGCAACTGTTCCCGCGATAAGGCAACAATGTCAGGAGAGGATGTCGGTGCGGCTGCGCTTGTGGTGCGCAGCGCGTCCAAAAGCCCTCCACCACCCGAGACCGCTTTGATACGAACATCAAGTTCAATGGCATTGAGGTACGCAAATTCATCGAGACGGGTTTTGAGGATGGCAGCCGACTCTGTTTCCGCATTAGGATCCAGGTCAGGTGAGAGCCACAGGATTAGCTTATTGGGAGGAGGAACTGGCGTGGGGGTTTGCTCGCCTACCACTGCAGTCGCTTCTTGTGTGACGCCAGTAGGCGCTGGAATGTTGGTAGGTTCAGGTGTGGTGCTTACCCCTTGCTGCCAGGGGAGTTCCCAAGTTTCAGGCAGCAGTTCACAGCCAGCCAACCCTAACAGGCTGCTGATAATCAGCACCACCAGTAAAATTTTGATCTTTTTCACGCTATCAGCCATCAATGCAATTGTAAAGCATCTTGCCCGAGAGGTTATCCCAGGCTAATTGGCTTGCCAAGCAGCCCAACCAACAATTTGACCGAATTCTCAACGTCATCCCGATCGACCATCTCAGAGGGGCTGTGAATGTAGCGGCAGGGGATCGAAAGGCAGCCGGCTGGTACGCCTGCGCGCGTTCGCTGCATCGCCATACCGTCTGTGCCACCTGCTTCGAGCACTTCCATCTGGTAGGGCAGTTTTTGCGCCTTGGCTTCATTCACCATCCACTTCACAACGCGTGGATCGGCGATAAATGAAGAATCCCGGACCTTGATCGCCGGACCGTTCCCAAGCGCGACTTCCATCTTGACGCCCAGGGGGGTATCCCCGGTCCGGGTGACGTCCACCGCCAATCCGATTTCCGGGTCCACGCCATAAGCCGCAGTAATCGCGCCGCGAATGCCAACCTCTTCTTGCACACTGAATACAAAATAGAGTTCATTTACGCCGGGTTTTACTTCTTTCAGGGCTTCCACGGCGATCGCCGCAGCCACCCGGTCATCCATCGATTTTGCAACCACGCGTTTGCCCAAATCCAGCAGAGGACGCTCAAAACCGCAGACATCACCCACGCCAACCTTGCTGTCTGCTTTCGTTGTCGCGCCGGTGTCGATAAAGTACTTCCCGAGTTCTGGATGCTCGTCTTTTTCCAAACGTTCCATCCCGATCACGCCCTGGGTGCCATTCATGAAAAGCACCCTGCCGCCAAGGCAGGTGAGGGGGTTGATACCGCCAATCGGCAGGAACCGGGCAAACCCGTTATCATCCACGTGCGTGACCATTAGGCCGATCTCGTCAACATGGGCTGAGATCATGATCCGTTTTCCGCCATCCTTCAAAGTACCTTTCCGCGCAATCAGGTTCCCGAGTGCATCCGTATAGACCTCATCGGCATGCCCCGAGATTTCCGCCTTGATCTTTTCGCGGATCACATGTTCCGAGCCGGAAGGACCAGGCGTCTCGACCAGGGTTTGTAGAATAGTCCATAATGAGTTGCTTTTCTTTGCCATTACTTTTTCTCCTGCAGGTTTAGGATGCTTCTGTCAAGGCGTTTCAGCGCCGTGTATATCAATTTCAAGGTGTTGAGTTCATCTTCGAGGCGGATCAGACCCGCAGGCGAGTGTAGATAGCGCTGAGGCACAGAAACCGAGACGCTCGGCACACCGGTGCGGGTTTTGTGGATCTCACCAGCGTCGGTGCCGCCCAGTCCGGGCTGGCGGAACTGCCAGGGAATCTTTTCAGCCTCAGCCGACTCGATCAGCCATTTGATCAAGCGCTGATCGCCGATGGTGCCGCGGTCCATGATGTAGATCGCCGGTCCATCCCCCAGTTTGGTGTTGTGGCTGGTGTTTTCCAGCCCGTCGTAGTGGGGCAGATCGTTGGCGGGGGTTGAATCCATGGCAATGCCAATTTCCGGATCGAAAGCAAAGGCGGCGATTTTCGCGCCGCGCAAGCCAAGCTCCTCCTGCACGGTGAATGCCGCCAGCAAGTCGACATTCTCAGGCGCGTGTTTAACCAGTTGAATCAGGTTGAAAACTCCCAACCGGTCATCCAGGGCTTTTGATCGAATGCTGGGACCCAGCACCGATAGTTTCGTGGCAAAGGTTCCGCGATCGCCTACTTTGACCTTGGAACTGCCCCCAGGACCAACGTCAATGCGCAGCTGATCCACCTTGAGCACTTGCTTACGTTCTTCGGGTGTGGTCAGGTGGATGGCTTTGGCGCCGATAACGCCTGCGACGTGATCCCGTCCGATGGTAACCGGCTTGCCTACCAACTGGCGAGGGTCAACACCACCGATGACGCGGAATTCGAAGACACCGTCGCCTTCGTCATTGACGATCATGAAGCCGACTTCGTCCATGTGGGCGGCTATCATCACCCGAACACGGTCCGCGCCGGTGCCCTCGCGCCGCACCAAAACGTTACCCATCGCGTCCACTTTGGTGACGTCGGCGAAGTCGCGCAGTTCTTCGGTAACGATCGCGCGGACTTCCTGCTCATCACCAGAGACGCTCAAAGCGTTGCAAAGTTTGGTGAGCAGAGCTAATTCTGCTTTACCCAGGCGGGGATTAAACTTGGTGGAAAGTTCTCGTTTTGCCATCTTGGTTTACTCCCAGATCACAGTTTTCATGAAATCGAGCGGAAGACCGGTGATAAACTCAGCCATCAGCCTTCCCGCCCGTCGGACATCTTTCAGCGAGACAACCTCCACCGGGGTGTGCATGTAGCGCAGCGGGATGGCAAGCTCAATCACGGGGATGCCGGCTTCCGCCACCTGGATGTCCCAGGCGTCGGTGCCCGATCCGGTTGGCGCAAGCTCCTTGGTTACATTGATTTCATATTCCTCAGCGGTTGCCACTATGGCTTTATGTAGTGCCGGATGGTTGCACGAGCCCCAAGTGAGGGGGGTCACCTTGCCCATCTCGAAATTGCCAATACCCGCTCCGCCGGGAGCTTTTGCAAAGGTGACGTCGATCACAATCGCGAAATCGGGTTTGATCGCAACAGCATCCGTCATCGAGCCAATGCCTCCGACCTCTTCCTGCGAGGTCGCCACAGCCATTACATCCCAAAGGTGCTTGCGCCTCGAAAGCATCTCGAGCGCTACCGTGACCGCCGCCACAGAGGCGCGGTTATCTAGGGTATGCCCGCTGATGCACTCGCCGCTGAGTTCCAACGGTTCTGTCGCAAAGGAGATGACATCTCCCACGCGGACCAGCTTTTTTACTTCATCTGGCATCAGACCAGTTTCGACCAGCAGATACTTCTGCGGTAATGGTCCGGATTTCCCATCTTTTGGCAGCAGACCTGCTGGCGGCATGACTACCATCCCTGGCAGTTCGCGAGTGCTTTCGCCATTCGTTCCATGCACCGTCACCATCTGCCCGGGCAGGATGCGTGGGTCAACCCCGCCAACCTGCATAAAACGCAAGAAGCCCTCATCAATACCAGTGACCATCAACCCGATCGCGTCCATGTGTGCCGCGATCATCACGCTGGGTCGGGGCTCAGTTCCTTCCCCGTGCTGGATTGCTACCAGGCTACCGAGATTATTGATGCGAATCTCGTCAGAAAGCGGCTGCCAGGCAGTTCGGATAATCTCGCGAATCGGCTCTTCAAAACCGCTTGGACCGGCGGCAGAGATCATTTCCTTCAAGTGTTGTTTCAGATCAAGTTTCATAAGCCTCTCTCATGGGTTAGGCGTAGGTTCAACTATAGTCTCGGTTGGCGTTTCAGTGGGCAATTCCGTCGGTACTGGTACAGGAGTGTCAGTTGGCATAGGAACAGGGGTATCGGTTGGGAGTGGAGTCTCCGTTGGCGTGGCAGTATCCGTTGGTGTCCAGGTCGGTGTCAGCGTTGTCGTTGGCGGCAGTGTATTCGTCGTAGTTGGCGTGATACTGGCAGTGCGGGTGAGGTACGCGGTTAGTGTCACGCTCGGGATAAAGGTTGCCGTGCTGGTCAGGGTCGGCGTGGTTGTTGGCTGCTGTGGACCGCGGTTCAGGCGCAGAAGGATGACCCCAAGTAGATAACAGGGAATCGTAATCAGAATGATTACCGTCAGCATGTATCGCGTGCGCGTGCGATTAGAGATTTCGTCCACCAGTATTACACCTGCAGTTCATCTTATCACCAGCCACATCAGCCGGCAGTTTAGTCAATTATAGCCCACCCCCCTCAACTCTTGACGCATTTAGGCCAGGTCAAATATTTTGCCTGGATTCAAGATATTGTTGGGGTCGAGGGCTTTTTTTAGCGTCCTCATCAGTTCCAGTTCGTGTGGATCAACGACTTCCTGGAAGTAGGCTTTGCGTTTGATACCGATGCCGTGCTCACCGCTCAGCTTGCCACCGAGCGCCATCACCACCGCATACAAACGTCTCACGACCTTATCCTCCACCACATACCACTCATCCAGCGACATTTCAACCGGTTTGATCAAAGTGGTGTGCAGGTTGCCATCGCCAGCGTGCCCGTAGGAAGGCATGGAAAGGTTGAACTCAGCCGAGAGTTTGGCGACTTCTTCCGTCAGCGACGGGATTTGCGCAATCGGCACGACGATATCTTCCAGGCTTTGATGCGGTGAAACCACCTTGAAAGCCTCGGCAATGTTGCGCCGCACTGCCCAAACCCGTTCCTGGGTGGTGTAATTATCTGCGACATACACTTCAATCGCCTGGTGTTCCATGCACAGGTCGCCGATCATTTCCGCTTCGCCGTCCACCTGGTCCTGCGTTGTGCCGTCGACTTCGATCAGCAACATCGCGCCGCAACTTTCATAGTCGAGATGTTCGTTTAGATACTTACAAGAAGTCTCCACTGCAAGTCGGTCCATGAACTCGATGGAAGTCGGGACGATGCCCAGTTGGCTGACGATCTTCGGCACGATTTCAATCGCGCTTTGTACATCCGGGAAGAGCACCAGAAGGTCGGTTTTGGCTTTCGGCAGAGGGGTGAGCTTGATGGTGGCGCTGGTCACGATCCCCAACGTACCTTCTGAGCCAATATACAGGCGCTTGAGGTCATAACCCGACACATCTTTGACGATCTTTCCACCAATTCTGATGATATCGCCAGCTGGGGTTACGACTTCCATGCCGGTGATGTAGCGCTCCGTCACGCCGTACTTGATCGCCTTGCCGCCGCCAGCATTCTCGGCGATGTTGCCGCCGATCTGGCAGGATTCGAGGCTCATCGGATAACCGGCGAAGAACAGCCCGGCATCGGCGACGGTGGCGTTGATTTCGTTGGTCACGATCCCAGCCTGCACTTCGATCATCATATTTTGCAGATCGACGTCCAGCACCTTGTTCATTTTTTCGAAAGCCATCAGGATTCCGCCGTGCAGCGGAATCGCTCCGCCCGAAAGCCCCGAACCTGCCCCACGCGGGGTGACCGGGATGAGGTGGAGGTTAGCCAGCTTCATGATGTCTGCCACCTGCTGCGTGTTGGTGGGGGTCACGATCACTTCCGGCATCCCCGAAAACTGGTCCTTGGGGGTCTCATCGTGAGAGTAAACCTCAAGCTTCTCCTCATCCAAAATAACGTTGGAGGTTCCAACGATTTGCACGAGTTTGGCAACGATTTCGGGCGTCAGGGGGTTGTAGTTGGTCATGACTTTCTCTCCTCAAGCCGGGATATCAATTCAGGTAAGATTTGAAAAGAATCTCCAATAATCCCAAAATCCGCCACCTGGAAGATAGCCGCATTGGGGTCCGTGTTGACTGCTACAATGGTTTCCGCAGTTTTCATGCCCGCCAGGTGCTGGATCGCGCCTGAGATGCCAAAAGCGAAATAGAGCTTTGGCAGCACCGTTTTACCGCTCAAGCCGACCTGCTGCGGGTATCTCGCCCAACCGCGGTCGACCGCGTCGCGCGAGGCGCCGACTTTGCCATTCAACATTCTTGCCAGATCGTGCAGCAGTTGGAAGTTGTCAGCTTTTTTCATGCCTCTCCCACCCGACACGATCACATCGCTGTCTTGCAGGTTGCTTTCGTCGGTGGTTTCCGCCTCGAACGAGAGCAATTTCACCCTGTTGTCCACCAGTTCGAGTTTCAATGCTATGTGCTGAATCTCACCTGTGCGGGTGGAGTCTGTGGGCAGGGGTTGGGTGGAACGCGGTCTGACCGTTGCCATTTGAGGGCGGTGGTTGGGGGTTTTAATGGTCGCGAGGATATTGCCGCCAATTGCGGGGCGGGTTTGCAGCAAGTCGCCGGTGTTCAGGTCAATCTGCAGGTCGGTGCAATCAGCCGTCAAGCCGGTATGCAGGCGCATCGCCACGTGCGGCATCAGGGTGCGCCCGTTGTTGGTGGCAGCCGCCAGGATGATGTTGGGCTGCAACTGCCGAATCAGATCGATCACCACGTTGCTGTAGGTCTCAACGATGAAGGCGCTCAAGGCAGGATCCTGAACGCTGATTACCAGGTCTGCTCCATGAGCGATCAGGTTTTTCAGTTCCGCTTCGTCGACGCACTCCCCGATCAGTACCGAGACAAGCTTTTCACCGCAGGCTTCCGCCAGGCTTCTGCCGCGTGCCAGCAACTCGTACGAAACAGATTTCAGCTTGCCGTTGGCAGCTTCAGCGATGGTCCAGACGTTTGTGTGTTTTTCGCTCATAGTAATTGTCTCTCTTCCAGAAACGCGATCAAGGCAATCACAGCCACGCTCACATCTTTATCCTCTTTGATTGTCACCATCTGACCATTCCTGGTCACCTTTGGCGATTTCGTTGAGACCACCCTGGTGGGTGAGCCTTTCAGCCCGAGATATTCCAGCTTCAAGCCAAGGTCTTGCGCTGTCAGAACGGGAATTTCAACCGTTTTAGCTTTCTTCTTGCCGCGCAGGGTGGGCAGGCGCGGATAACTGATTTCTTTTACCACTGTCAACAGGCAGGGTAAGGGCAATTGCAGGGTTTCGATGCCTTCTTCCACCGACCGCTCAACCGTGATCGTTCTCTGCTCCAGGTCGAGGGCATTCACTTTGCGCACATAGGTTGCCAGGGGAATATCCAACCCGGAAGCAATATTTGGACCCACCTGACCGGTGTCGCCATCCGTCGCGCGTTCACCCGCGAGGATCAGGTCAAAGTCACCAATGCGTTTGATGGCATTGATCAGCGCGTAAGCGGTTGCCCAGGTGTCTGCCCCGGCAAACGCCCGGTCCGAGAGGATGTAGCCATCGTCACATCCCATCGCGATCGCTTCTTTCAGGGCTTTGACCGCGTTGAGCGGTCCCATCGTGAGGACGGTCACCGTAGCGCCAAACTTTTCTTTGAGCATCAGGGCGGTCTCGATGGAATAGAGATCCAGCGGGTTAACGATGCTGACCACCCCATCGCGGACCATGGTGCCGGTCTCGGGATCCATTTTGACATTCCCTGTTTCAGGCACTTGCTTGATTGGAACTACGATTTTCAACATAAACTTACTCCTCGGAATGCGTTCCGCATAATCTGGCAGTTATTTTACTTCATTAGAATTGGTAAAACGCGCGGTCAGACATCTCGGCACTCATCAAAGAGCCAGAAATTAAGGCGGACAGTTACAGGCAAATACAAACCTGAAATAAAGACAACGGCTTCTATTTTTGAGTATTTTTATATTAATTCCGGTTTTTTCAATGGGATTTTGAGATCAACTCGTAAACATTAATCGATGTTATAATCTCTTCATATTCCCGGGGTTTAATTGTTTACCCCACCATATTCATATCAACAGGAGATTATTATGAAAAAAAGAATTTTGCTTGTAATTAGTATTATTGTCATTCTGATGGGCGTTATGTCCTTCCTCCCCAGTATTAAACTGGGCACCGAACCCACCTGGCACGCTGCCGTGAAACTGGTCGTCGGTCTGGTTGGTCTGTGGGTTTCCCTGCAGAAGACCGGCAAAACCAAGACCGCATTGTTGGTGATCGGCATCCTGCTGGCAGCCATGGGATTGGTGGACGTACTTGGTCTGCTGAAACTCGGCACCGAACCAGTGTGGCACTCCATCGTCAAGATCGTGATCGGCGCGGTTGCCATCTACTTGGGCGTTACCAACCTCAAAGAGGACTAAGCCCGCAACACAACCAGCATTGTTTGCTGGTCCTTTTCGTTTGAAAAAACAGCAGCCGCAGGCTGCTGTTTTTGTTGGGTTTGAGTATTTAGGGATTTGCTGTTTAGCCTCGTGGGTCAACGAGCACTGTCAGATGGTAGAATCCAGCAAGAAGAATTCGAGGGTTGAGAGTATGAAAACTGCCATTTGGTGGATCAGGCGCGACCTGCGCTTGAATGATAATCAGGCATTGACGGAAGCGCTTCGGCAGGCTGGGGTGGTCGTGCCGGTTTTTATTCTGGATCCCAAGCTATTGTCTTCGGAATTTGTGGGTCAGCCCCGCCTGGCTTTCCTGTTTGACGGTCTGCGCGAGCTGGATAAAAGTCTGAGGCAACGCGGCAGCAGGGTCATCCTGCGGCAGGGTGACCCATTGGAAGTCCTCACAACCCTTTTCTGGGAAGTCAACGCTGAAGCGATCTTTGCTGAAGAGGATTATTCCCCTTATGCCCGCCAACGCGATGAACAGGTCGCGAGCGTTCTCCCTCTGAAGCTTATTCCAGGAGTTACGGTGTTCCCACCGGATATGCTGCTGAAAGCGGATAAGACACCCTACACGGTCTTCACCCCATTCAGCCGTATGTGGCGCAGCCTGCCCTCAAACGGCCACCCCTTGCCCGTCCCTGAGAATCTTGGCATCCTCCCTTCCTTGAGCAGCCTGGAGATACCTGTAAATCCAACCCATCTTGCACACAGCCCATTCAAGGCAGGTGAACAAGAGGCGGAACGAAGACTCTCCGCCTTCACCGACTCCGACATCGCCGATTACTCCGAGCTGCGCAACCGCATGGACCTGAAAGGCACATCGCAGCTTTCCCCTTACCTCAGGCTGGGAATGCTTTCCGCGCGCCAGGCAGTTTGGGCTGCCCAACAAGCCTCCCAGTCAGCACAAACAACCACCGCGCAGTTAGGCGCAGAAACCTGGCTTAATGAGTTGATCTGGCGGGAGTTTTACGCTGCCATCCTTTACAACTTCCCGTATGTCCGCCAAATGGCATTTCGGGCTGAGCTGCGGGATATTCCCTGGCGCAATGACCCGGCTGGTCTGGCTGCATGGAAAGCGGGACTCACCGGCTACCCGGTGGTGGATGCCGCGATGCGGCAGTTGAATTCGACCGGCTGGATGCACAACCGCGCCCGCATGATTACCGCCTCATTCCTGACCAAGGACTTGCTGATCAACTGGCAGGAGGGGGAACGGTATTTTATGCAACAGCTGTTGGACGGCGACCCTGCCTCCAATAACGGCGGCTGGCAGTGGACCGCTGGCACGGGCACCGATGCCGCGCCATACTTCAGGGTCTTTAATCCGATTTTGCAGGGATTAAAGTTTGACCCCCTGGGCGACTATGTGCGCCACTGGGTGCCAGAGCTGGCTCTCGTGCCCACCAAGTACATCCACACCCCCTGGGAGATGCCCATGGAGATGCAAAGACAGGCGCGCTGCTTGATTGACAGCGATTATCCAGGTCCAATTGTCGATCACAGCCTGGCACGCGAACGCGTGTTGCTCGCCTATCGTAGTGGTTCCTGACCAGCTGGATGACAATCTTTCTTGAGAAAAACTTACAGGTATAACTATGACATTCCCCACAGTAAACGGTTCGAATTTACAAAGAGCAAAACTAACCCTCCCCCAGGATTTCGAGGGCGATTACAACTTGCTCTTCATTGCCTTTCAGCAGTGGCAGCAGGATGAAGTGAACACCTGGATACCGCTGGCTGAGACCCTTGAAGCCCAATTCCCGGGTCTCGTCTATTATGAATTACCCACCATCCGAGCCTTGAAGGCTTTCTCGAAGTTTTTCATCAATGAGGGCATGCGGGCGGGCATCCCGAACCCAAAATCGCGCGAACGCACGATCACGCTTTACCTTGAAAAAGATGATTTTCGAACTGCTCTTGACATGCAGGATGAAGACCATATTTTCGCCCTGCTGATCGACCACCAAGGCAAGGAGCTTTGGCGTGCAAGGGGTCCTTATTACCCAAGCAGTGAATCAACATTGCTTGAGGCACTAAATGTTCTCATTAAATAAGCGTACAGTGTTTTCCTTAGGTCAGCAGGAAATGCGATGTTTCTGATATGTAGTTTCCACCAGCTTTTTTAAGATCCGAGGCTGTGCAGCATCTAATCTCTTTTTGTTGTAATCGGCTATAATTAGAGGGCAATCTCATTATCGAACGGAGGTACACCATGGCAACGAAAGATAAAGCTGGAAAAGAAGAACGCAAGAAACCCAAATTGAACATCAAAGAAAAGCGCAAGGCGAAAGAAGAGAAGAAGAAAACAACTTCTGTCACCAACACTGGCGCGTAAGCCGATCCAAACTAGCCGAAAGCCAGCCTGAAAAGGGCTGGCTTTTTTCTTCAGTCTGCTCCGAGGACGCAGCACCGGGAGAATCAAAAAATGCTTGACATTCACGGATCAAACCGTTAGAATATTGAATCTTGAAATCTGGATGGAGTACGGGCCTGTAGCGCAGTTGGGAGCGCGCTTCAATCGCACTGAAGAGGTCGAGGGTTCGAATCCCTCCAGGTCCACAGAATTTACACGAGGGCCCATAGCGCAGTTGGGAGCGCGTCTCAATGGCATTGAGAAGGCCGAGAGTTCGAATCTCTCTGGGTCCACTAAAAGCAGCCGAAAGGCTGTTTTTGTTTTCAGGTTTCAGACTTGTTCAGAAACATCTCCCTCCCAGGTTGAGATAAAATCACCTCACAAAGCAATTGAGGAGTTCCAATGGCGGCACACGACACATTCCAGAAATTGAAAAGCGACCTGATCGACCAAAACGAAAACACCTACGGCAAAGAAGTTCGCCAGCGTTTTGGCGACAAAGCCATCGATGATTCCAACCGCAAACTTGCCGGCTTGAGCAAGGAGCAATGGCAGCATCAACAACTTCTGGCAAAGCAAATCCTGTCTGAGCTGAAGACTCTGACTCCGTTAAATGACCCAGCCAGCCCTCGAGCCCAAGCGCTTTGCAACCTGCACAGGCAGTGGCTGCAAATCTTCTGGGCAGACGGCTCCTATTCCCCCCAAGCGCATCTTGCCCTGGCAGAAGGTTACCTCGCCGATGAGCGCTTCGTGGCATACTACGATCAGGCTGCTCCTAGCGCGACGCAATTCCTCAGAGACGCGCTGGTTATTTATTGCAGGTAAGCTGTACGTAGTTACCCAAAACTACCTTAGAAACCTGCGGATTAATCGGTTCTTTCTCTCATCCGCCGGTGGATATCTGAAAGGCAGATCCAGCCAGGTCGATTTGCGTACGATGCTGCGGTGATGCGTGAAGGTGTCGAAGCTCTGTTTTCCATGATAACTGCCCATGCCCGAATGCCCCACGCCGCCGAAACTCATGTGGGAGGTGGCTAGGTGGATGACGGTATCATTAATGCAGCCCCCGCCAAAAGAGCAGCTATCCAGAACCCTTTTTTCGACGTCCTTTTTCCCGGTAAACAGATACAGCGCCAGCGGTTTTGGTCGGCTGCGTACGAAATCGATCGCTTCATCCAACTTCTTCCAGGTGAGCACCGGCAGGATTGGACCAAAGATCTCCTCCTGCATCACCGGTGAGTCGGGGTCCACATCGATCAGCACGGTTGGTTCCAGCGTGTGGCGCTCATCGTCAAAAACGCCGCCAAATGCGATGGTTTGCCCTTCCAGCAGTGCCTTTTTATCCTGGTAGTGCCGATCGTTGACGATGTGTACATGGTCCAAGTAGTCGCCATTTGGAAATAATTCCGACAGCACCTCCTGAAAGTTTTGCACCAGGGTATCACGCACGCTTTCTTCAACCAACACATAATCCGGCGCCACGCAGGTCTGCCCACCATTAAGCAGCTTTCCGAATGCAATGCGCTTTGCGGCTAGCTTCAGATCCGCGCTGGCGTCCACGATGGCAGGGCTTTTGCCTCCCAACTCGAGTGTGACTGGGGTGAGGTGCTTCGCGGCAGATTCCATGACCACTCTGCCTACTGAAACCGAGCCAGTGAAAAAGATGTAGTCAAAATGTTGCTCGAGCAAGGCAGTGTTCTCCTGCCGACCGCCCTGTACGACCGTGACGTATTCCGGGTCGTAAATCGCTTTTACAATATCCGCGATTACCTGGCTGGTGGCCGGTGTGTAGGCGCTGGGCTTTACTACCGCGCAGTTACCGGCTGAGATCGCCCCGATCAGTGGGTCCAGGCAGAGTAAGATGGGGTAATTCCATGGGGACATGATCAGCGTTACTCCGTACGGCTCAGGAGAGATAAAACTGACGGCATGAAATTGCGCCAGGGGAGTGGGAACGCGATTATCCTTCATCCAGCGCGGCAGGTTGCGGATGTGGAACCTGACTTCATCCAGCACCATGCCCACTTCAGCCATGTAGGATTCAAAGGGTTGCTTGTTGAGGTCCTTCAACAGCGCGTCGCAAATCTGTTTCTCGTTTTCTCGTACGGCTTGCTGAAGCTTCCGCAGTGCACTCAAACGGAATCCCAAAGGTCTGGTAGCTCCGGTCATATAGTAACTGCGTTGATTTTTTACGATTTCTTCTATATTCATCTTCCCTCTTTACGGATGCATTTGGCATTGCCAGATTTTAACCATGCGCGCGCCGTTTGGCGCGCGCATTATCTTCTTGGAAATAGATCCGCTAAGCCGCAACGATAAGTTCCACCAGTGCGTCGAGCGCTTCAGCATCTGCCGCGGTCATAGCCGACTTGATGGAGATCTCGCTCTCCAAAATGCGCATGTCTTTCATTTCCGCCAACAGCTCGCGCATTTTCTTGCCGCTTTGCGGTGCCCAGGAACCATTTTCGATCACTGCTACCGACCGGTTTTGCATGTTATGCCCCTTCAATTCCAACAGCAGCGTCTCCATCGGGGGATAAATTTCCATGTTGTAAGTTGCTGAAGCAAACACCAGCCGGTCAAACCTGAAGCACTCGCTCAGGATGTAGGAGGGGTGCCAGGCGGAGACGTCATAGACCGCGATGTTCTTTTGACCCCGGTCCGCAAGCTTGGCTGCCAGCAATTCTGCCGCTTTCTCCGTGTTGCCATAAATCGAGCCGTAAGCGATCACAACTCCCTTTTCCTCAGGAGTATATGACGCCCATTTGCTGTATTTTTCAATGTAATAATGGAAATCCTGACGCAAAATGGGACCGTGAAGCGGCAGAATCATCTCAATTTCGAGTTTCGCGACTTTTTCGAGCAGCGCTAGCACCTGGCGTCCGTACTTGCCGACAATATTGGTGTAATAACGCCGTGCCTCAGAGAGCAGGTCGAAATCGACGTTGTATTCATCGGCGTAGAGGTTGCCATTGATCGCACCAAAAGCGCCAAAAGCATCCGCGGAGAACAGCCGTTTGCTGGTTTCATCATAAGTGACCATCACCTCAGGCCAATGCACCATCGGCGCCATCAGGAAACGCAGTGTGTGGCTGCCTGTCACGAGCATGTCGCCTTCTTTCATAACCATGGCCCGCTCTGCCAGGTCTAGCCCAAAGAATTGCTGGATCATACCGAAGGTTTTCTGGCTTCCAATTACCTTCACATGCGGATATCGCTCAAGGATGCGCGGGATCAAAGCGCAGTGGTCAGGCTCCATGTGCTGCACAATCAGGTAATCCAGCCCGCGTCCGTCCAGCCCCACGCGCAGGTTCTCCAGGAAAAGCTCGCCAACTGCCTTATCCACGGTATCGAACAGGACCGTTTTTTCGTCAAGCAGCAGGTATGAGTTATAAGCCATTCCATTTGGAACAGGATGCTGGTTTTCAAAACGTGAAATACGGCGATCATTCGCGCCGATATACAGGAGGTCGTCAGAGATTTTTCGGATATTTTGCATTATTACCTTCTTTTTTACGTGGTTGTAGGCACCGCTTCAAGATGATTATGGATTATTTTCCGATCATCCGGCAGGGCCATGCCTGCCGCTAGTATACTTCAGAGGGCGAGAGGATTCAAAGAACAGAGCGTAAAAACCTTGCATTTTTTCGGAAAAAAGGTTATCGAGGGGAAATTTTATATTGCGAACGGGGTAAGCATGGGCAGGCACGGCATCCCGCAAGGGGAGTCTTCGCACTGCCGTGTCCCTACCAAATTACAATCATGTTCTCGCCGGTGTCCAGACCGAGCTCTTTGATCGTGAGGTCTCCTTTGGTGAGGCGGCAACAAAAAAACACTCTACACGTCATTTTGCGGTGTAAAATATGTTATACTCTCCCTACAAACACGATGGCAGAGCATCGGTCATCCGCCAGAGAGCAGCCGCTTGGCTGAAAGGCTGCAAGCGCCCGCGGAGCGCATCAGACCTCACTCAACTGCCCCTCCTGACGGAGCGTGGCTGCGGTGATGCCCTTTAGCCACAGACGGTCAGACCCGTTATAGCCTCCATGAGCTGCTCATCTTCGAGATGGGAAGCAGGGTGGTACCGCGAAAGCAATTTCGTCCCTGCATGCAGGGATTTTTTATTTAACAGGAGCAAAACATGATCGATCCAACCGCAATACCAACTTATCGACCCGACGAAATCGAACCCAAGTGGCAGGCACGCTGGGAGGCAGACAAACTCTACCAGCCCGAGCATGACCCGGATAAAACCAAGTTCTACGCTCTCACCATGCTGCCCTACCCCTCCGGCGACCTCCACATCGGTCACTGGTATGCCATGACGCCTCCTGACGCCCGCGCCCGCTTCAAGCGCATGCAGGGCTATAACGTCTTTTTCCCGATGGGCTTTGACAGCTTCGGTCTGCCAGCTGAAAACGCTGCAATCAAGCACAATATCCACCCAAAAGTGTGGACTTATGCCAACATTGAGCGCATGCGCGGACAGCTGCGTTCCATGGGCAACTCCTTCGATTGGCGCGCTGAGATCGCCTCTTCAGATCCAAAATATTACCGCTGGACGCAATGGTTCTTTGAGCAGTTCTACAAACACGGGCTGGCATACCAAAAAATGTCTCCTGTGGATTTCTGCCCCAACTGCAACACCACCCTGGCGCGCGAGCAGGTGCATGGCGATGATCGCCACTGCGAACGCTGCGGCACACCTGTGTTCCGCAAGGACCTGAAACAGTGGTTTTTCAAAACTTCGGCGTACGCCGAGGAACTGCTGAACTATGAGGGGTTGGATTGGCCGGAATTCATTAAAACCCTCCAACAAAAGTGGATTGGGAAGTCTCAAGGCGCGTCCATCACCTTCAAAACGGAGGCTGGCGACCCAATCGAGGTCTTCACCACCCGTCCCGACACGCTTTGGGGCGTGACCTTCATGGTGCTGTCCCCTGAGCATCCGCTTGTGGAAAAAGTGACCACGGCTGCCCAGCAAGACGAGGTGCGCGCCTACCAGGAGCAAGCCAAGCGTCAGTCCGACATCCAACGCGAGTCGGTCACGCGGGAGAAAACCGGCGTTTTCACCGGCGGCTATGCCATCAACCCCGCCTCCGGTCAGCACATCCCGATTTGGATTGCAGATTACGTCTTGATGGGCTACGGCACCGGAGCCGTCATGGCTGTGCCTGCCCACGACCAGCGCGATTTTGAGTTCGCGCGCCAGTTTAACCTGCCTATCATGGTTGTGATCCACCCTAATGGGGATGATCTGATTGACCCCCAGGAAATGACGGCTGCAGTGGAAGCCCATGGTTCCATGGTCAAC
The DNA here is from genome assembly GCA_964428425.1 of uncultured Anaerolineaceae bacterium. Lineage (GTDB taxonomy): Bacteria > Chloroflexota > Anaerolineae > Anaerolineales > Anaerolineaceae > Mesolinea. The sequence goes on from CAYRYL010000006.1 coordinate 42,360, forward strand.
TCCGGTCCGCTCACAGGCACCCCAGAATCCGAATCCATGGGTGCGGCAATTCGCTACGCCGAGGAAAACAACTTTGGTCACGGCACCATCAGCTACCGCCTGCATGACTGGCTGATCAGCCGCCAGCGTTATTGGGGCGCGCCGATCCCCATGATCTACTGCCCCCACTGCGGCACCGTCCCTGTGCCGGATGAGCAGCTGCCAGTGTTGCTGCCGGATGACGTGGAATGGCTGCCCACTGGTGAAAGCCCGCTCAAGCTGCACCCCACCTGGCGCTTCACCACCTGCCCGGTCTGCGGCGGTGCTGCTGAGCGTGAAACCGATACCATGGACACTTTCATGTGCTCCAGCTGGTATCACCTGCGCTACCTCAGCCCGGATTACGCTGAAGGTCCATTCGACGACGACCAGTACAACTACTGGATGCCGGTGGACAGTTACACCGGCGGCTCGGAGCATGCCACCATGCACCTGATCTACACGCGCTTCTTCCACAAAGCCGCCCGCGACTGCGGCATTACAGAGGGGAACGAGCCCATGCTGCAGCTGCGAAACCAGGGGATGGTGCTGGGGGAAGACGGCGAAAAAATGAGCAAAAGCCGCGGTAACGTGATCAACCCGGACGATCTGGTCGCCCGCTATGGCGCGGATACCGTGCGCGCTTACATCATCTTCTTCTGCCGCTGGGAACTGGGCGGACCATGGTCCAGCAGCGGTATTGAGGGCAACAGTCGCTGGCTGCGGCGGGTCTGGCACATGCTGCTGGAGCCAACTGAAGGGACTGCCGACCCCGAAGTGCTGCGAGCTCTGCGCCGCAAGACTCATCAGACGCTGAAGCGCGTCACGTATGACTTTGAAAACTTCGAATTTAACACGATCGTCTCGAGCCTGATGGAACTGCTCAACGAAATGGGTCGCGCTAAAAACGCCGGCGCGTTTGGCTCGGAGGAATGGAACGAAGCCGCAGATCTCTACCTGCGCATGCTGGCGCCGGTCTGCCCGCACATCGCCGAAGAAATCTGGGAACAACTGGGCAAGCCCTACTCGATCCACACCCAACTGTGGCCAGAGGTGGACGTGGAAGCCGCCAAAGATGAGATGATCACCCTGATCGTCCAGGTCAATGGCAAACTACGCGATCGCATCCTGGTGGAACCCGGTATCAGCGACGAAGCAGCCCAAGATCTCGCGTTGGCGAGCGAAGGTGTCCGTCAAGCCCTGGAAGGTCGCCAGATCCGCAAGGTTATTGTTGTGCCCGGTCGGTTGGTGAATATTGTCGGTTAAGTAAGTTTTTTACTAAGGTATAACTCGCCAGCTCCTCAAAGATCTGGCGAGTTTTATTACGGCTCCCGACTTCCTCAAAGGTTTAAGAACGTTAAACAGCCTGAAAGCAGGAAATTAAATTACAGGATAAAATAATATTGCTCAAATATTCAACTGGAGCACTTGCACACTTTTTTCTCCCATTTTTGGGACTGGCATTAATCACAATGGAGTAAATCAAGACAAAAGAGAGACAGCGCACCAACGGACTCTCATCCGGTTCAACCACAGGAGGCTATTATGAAAACTGTAGTTGCGGGGGCATTGGGGGAATGCGTACACGTTGCTGGTGTTACCAGCTTTTTACGTCTTGCCGAATTGGCTGGCTGGCGGACGGTTTTTTTGGGTCCCGCGGTGTCAGTTGAGCGCTTCGTGAAGGCGATCAAAGAGGAAAATGCCGACATGGTTGGCGTTTCTTACCGCCTGACGCCAGAGACTGGCGAGCGCTTGTTAGGTGAATTTGCGGAAGCCGCATCGGACCTGCATGAGTCCGGAGTCCGCTTCGTGTTCGGCGGCACTCCGCCAGTCGCGCAGCGAGTCCAGGCACTGGGTGGTTTTTTTGAGAAATTCTTTGACGGCAGCCAGCCAATGGACGAAGTTCTGGCATTTTTGCGAGGTGAAGCAAATGCGGGTGAAGAAACGCTGGATTATCCCCAGGACCTCATCAGCAGGATCGCGTGGAAAACGCCTTACCCGCTATTACGCCACCATTTTGGTCTGCCAACCATGGAAGCCAGTTTGGATGGGATTGCGAAAATTGCAGAGGCGAGAGCCCTGGATGTGATCTCATTGGGGATAGATCAGGACGCGCAGGAGAATTTTTATCATCCCGAGCGCCAAAACCCGCGTGCCAAAGGTGCTGGCGGCGTGCCCGTCCGCTCCGAGCAGGATTATCGTGAACTTTTCGCTGCATCACGCCGCGGGAACTACCCCCTGATGCGAACCTATTCCGGCACAGACGACTTTATCCGCCTGGCGGAAATGTATGTCGAGACGATCAACATCGCCTGGTGCGCCATCCCCCTGTTCTGGTTCAACCAGATGGACGGACGCGGTCCAATCCCGCTGGAGGAGTCCATTCTTGAACACCAGGAGGTGATGGCTTGGTACGGCAGCCGTGGAATCCCGGTGGAACTAAATGAATCGCACCATTGGGGCATGCGCGACGCGTCCGACGTGGTTTTTGTGACTTCCGGTTACCTTTCAGCTCTCAACGCGAAAAAGATGGGCGTTCGGGACTACATCGCACAGATGATGTTTAATAGCCCAGCCGGGCTTTCGGACGCAATGGACCTCGCCAGGATGCTGGCGATCCTCGAACTTAGCAAACCCCTGGAGGATGAGACCTTCCGCATTTGGCGGCAAACCAGAACCGGTTTGCTCAGTTATCCGCTGGATGACAATTCCGCCCGGGCGCACCTTGCGGCGAGCATCTACCTTCAGATGGCACTCAAACCGCACATCGTGCACATCGTCGGTCATACTGAAGCCGACCATGCCGCCACTGGGGAGGATGTCATCGCTGCCAGCCACATGGCAAGGCAGGCTATCGAAAACGCCTTGCGTGGGCAGCCAAACATGCTCAGCGACCCAGTGATTCAAAAAAGGAAAGACCACCTGGTCGCCGAGGTAAAATTTACACTCCAGGCAATACGTAACCTGGGTGATCGCAGCGATTTTGCGCTGACAGATCCCCAAACACTCGGCAAAGCGGTTCGTTCAGGCATTCTGGACGCACCACAACTCAAGAACAACCCCTTCGCCCCAGGTGCTGTGCACACGCGTGTACTGGATGGCGCCAGTGAGACGGTGGATGAAAACGGGAAAATAATCGACGAGCAGGAACGCCTGCGTAAATATCTATAAGGAGTAACAATGAGCAAAGAATTCATCTTCGGTGTAATTGGGGCTGGCAATGGCGGAAAAGCCATGGCTGCATACCTGTCTTTATTGGGTAAAAAAGTGCTGCTTTATAACCGCACCTTTTCACACGTGCAAGTCATCGCGGAACGTCGGGGTATTGACCTGATCAATCCTGGTGGTTTGGAAGGTTATGGAAAACTGGAGATGGTGACGGATAACATTGCGGAGTTGTTGGCAGAAGCTCAGGTCATCATGGTGGTCACCCCCTCCACAGCTCACAGGGACATCGCCGCAGCTGCCACCCCTTATTTGCGCGATGACCATATCGTCATCCTGCATCCTGGTCGGACGGGCGGTGCTTTGGAGTTCGCGGAAACACTTCGGCAGAATGGCTGCGCTACCAAACCGATCATCTCTGAAGCCGAGACTTTCATTTTTGCCAGCAGGTCGGAAGGACCCAGCCTCGCGCGCATATTCCGCCTCAAGGAATCTGTGCCGCTGGCTGCGCTGCCCGCCAACCGCACGAAAGAGGTCCTCGAAGCCATCCACACCGCCTTCCCTCAGTACATAAACGGCGGAAACGTGCTCATGACCGGCTTAAATAACATGGGCGCGGTCTTCCATCCCGCGCTTGCCATGCTCAACGCAGGCTGGATTGAAGCCACTCACGGCAATTTTGAGTTCTACGTGGACGGGGTTACGCCCTCGGTTGCCAAGGTGCTCGAGGTGATCGACCGCGAAAGAGTCACAGTCGCCTCCGCGTTGGGTTTGCGGGCACGCACAGGGATGGAATGGCTCGAGCTTGCATATAACGCCCGGGGAGATAACCTCTACGAAGCCATGCACAACCAAACTGGATACTACGGCATCAAGGCACCTCCGACGCTCAATCACCGCTACATCTTTGAAGAACTGCCCATGAGCTTGGTGCCAATTGCCTCGCTCGGCGAACGCTACGGCGTGTCGGTCAACTGCATCCGCAGCATTATCAGCCTCGGTTGTATTCTCCATAACACCGACTACTGGCGCAAGGGCAGAACCATCGAAAAACTCGGGATCAAAGAGCTCAGCATTGGCGAGTTGACCCACTACGTGGAGACAGGTGAACGGGATTAGCAGACAAATGTTTTTGCATCACAGCGCGATATTCCTGTAGAATAGGGTTTATGCAGAACGCAATTGACATTTTGACCCAGGACCACTACCTTAATTACCCGCTCATCTACGCGCTCAAGCATGGCGCGGAGTTGATCGGCGCGAATGAGCATGGCGCGGCGATATATCGATACCGTCCTGACTTCATGTTGCTGGCAGGTCCAAACCCGCTCGAATTGGTCAGGGATGCACCCAAACCTGATCTAATTGAGCTCATCGGCAGCCAAAGCGTGGAGGCAGTGGCAGCCCATTTTGGGCTCGATGAAAACCTGGAATGTTACCAATATTGTTACCCGCACCAGAGCATAGAATCTGGTTTAGATCTCGAACCCATCGGGTTGGAAGACCGTGATTTTGTCCTGGAACACTACGACAGGCTGGAGCCAGAGGAAGTAGAACAAGCCATCCTGGAGGAACGAATTTTTGGCATGCACGACAATGGCAAGCTTTTTGCTTTCATTGGTTTGCATGAAGACCACGCGATGGGCATGCTGCGCGTAATGCCTGAGTATCGCCGGCAGGGATGGGGCGAGCGGCTCGAGCGCGCTCTGACCGCAAAAGTCCTCTCCATGGGCGAACTCCCATATGGGCACGTGTTTACAAGTAATGATGCTTCGATTCGCTTGCAAGAGAAGCTCGGCTTTGTTCGGTGCAGCGACAAGGTTTATTGGATGTGGAAGAGCGAATAGATGTCAAATAACTCGGATTGAAATGTCATTCACACTTGGTGATGAAAATGACAACCGCTTAATTGAAACAGGGCGGTAAAATACCGCCCTGTTAACTCATGGTAACTTGTTAAACAAACTTACTTGGCAAGCAATTCGTGACACTTCAGCAATACGTTTTCAATGTTGAAGCCAAATTCCTTGAACAAGAAATCATTTGGCGCACTGGCACCAAATCGATCGATTGTGATCATTTTGCCTTCTGATCCAACCCATTTATGCCACCCCAAGCTGGTCCCGGCTTCAACAGCAAGGCGCGCCTTCACTTCAGGCATCATAACCTCATTTTTGTAGGCTTCCGGCTGTGATTCAAACAGCTCCCAACTGGGCATGGAAATTACGCGCACACCGACACCCTCTGCTTCTAATATTTCCGCAGCCTTTACAATCAGTTCTACTTCCGATCCTGTTGCCATCAAAACCAATCGAACGGGTCCGGGTCCCAAATCTGCCATTACATATGCGCCCTTTTCAGTATTTTCCGCAGAGGCATATTTGTTACGGTCAAAAGTTGGTACCGCTTGTCGTGTTAGAGCAAGAAGTGTGGGGGCGTGGCGCCGTTCAATTGCGATCTTCCAGGCAACCGATGTTTCATTGGCATCTGCCGGTCGCAATGTAACGAGTTTGGGCATTGCTCGAAAACTGCTCAGATGCTCGATTGGCTGATGGGTAGGACCATCCTGCCCAAGGCAAAAACTATCGTGAGAGAAAATCCAGATACTTCCAGTATCCGAGAGCGCCGATAGACGGATCGCTGGACGCAGATAATCGGAAAAGACAAGGAAAGTTGCCGCAAAGCCAATGAGCCCACCGTGTTGATTCAAACCATTATTGATGGCACCCATGGCATGCTCGCGCACACCAAAAGCGATGTATCGTCCCTCGTAGCTGTCTTTTTGAAAAACAGGGGTCTTCTCGATGGTGGTTGAGTTGGAACCGCTCAAGTCAGCCGAGCCACCCACAAGCCCTGGAAAAACGCCAACCAGCGAGTTGATGATCTTGTGAGAGGCGGTTCGGGTTGCCAGACCTTTTGCGCTTGTTTCAAATTTTGGTAGCGCAGCCTGCCAGTCTTTCGGGAATTCACCAGCCATGGCCAGTTTGAATTGGTTTGCCAGTTCTGGCTTTTCGGCTGAGTATGCTTCGAAGCGGGTCTGCCATTTGCTTTCGGCATCCTTACCTTTGACCAGAGCCTCACGGTAGTGAGCAAGCACTTCGTCGCTGACATAGAACTTGGGCTCCGTTGGATACCCAAGGGCTTTCTTTGCCCCAGCCAGTTCTTCATCACTCGGGATGCCAGAATGCGCGATTGAAAGGCCACCCCAGGTTGGGAAGCCATACCCGAGCACTGTACGGCAGATGATCATCGAAGGACGAGGATCGGCTTTGGCTTTAAGAATAGCCTGGTCAATCTCATCCACGTTATTACCATCTTCCACTCGCAGAACCTGCCATCCATAAGCTTCGTACCGTTTGGCACGATCCTCTGTGAAAGCAATATCCGTGCCTCCATCGATGGTCACTCGATTGTCATCGTAGAAGCAAATCAACTTGCCGAGAGAAAGATGACCAGCCAATGAGGAGGCTTCAGAGGTCACGCCCTCCATCAGGTCTCCATCGCCGGCGATCACATAAGTGTAGTGATCGACGATTTTGTTGTCTTCTGTGTTGTAAACAGCTGCAAGGTGAGCTTCTGCCAATGCCATTCCGACAGCAACGGCCAACCCCTGCCCTAATGGACCGGTGGTTGTCTCCACACCCGCAGTATGTCCAAATTCCGGATGACCGGGAGTCAAACTATTTGGTCTGCGGAATTGCTTGAGCTGTTCCATGGTCATTTCTTCGTAACCAGTCAGGTGGAAAAGACTGTACAAGAGCATTGATCCATGACCAGCTGAGAGGATGAAACGATCCCGATCTACCCATGCAGGGCTGGCGGGGTTGAATTTCAGGTGTTTAGTAAAGAGTGTATAGGCGATAGCCGCGGAACCCATCGGTTGCCCGGCATGGCCTGAATCAGCTTTTTGCACTGCGTCTGCAGATAGGAAGCGTATCGCATTAATAGATTCTTCCTGGAGTGGAGTGTTTGCTTTCATAGTTTTCCTTGTCAGTTGTAAAAAAAAAGGGGCACGGACTAAGCCAGCACCCCTTGAGACTATGTTCTGTTAATTAGTCTTAGTTTAGAGAAAGTGACCGTTTGTTTCACAAACGGTCACTTTGACTTTATAGAGATAGATTAGGCTTTGGCTTTCTCAACGGGCTCATCGAGTTGTTTGTAATTCTTTCCCAACACGAAGACCAAAACTGTCAGAAGAACCAAGGCAGCGAGAACGATATAACCGAGAACGCCGCCCTTACCAACCAGATCACCGGCTTTTGCAAAGGCCAAACCGACTGTTGCGTAGAAAGGATCGCCGAATGTGGCGCCCTTATCGAACAGCGCGCCAGTGAAGGGGATCAACAGAGCTGTACCCAGCTGCATCACGAGACCCATAATAAATGGTCCAAACATTGCTCCCTTCCAACCGCCCTTGGCGTTACCAAAAATACCAGAGGTGCCGCCAGCAAAGAATGCTGGAACGATACCAGGTAAGATAACGTATGGGCTTTTGAAGACTAGCAGCAGAGCCGTACCAATGACCATACCGATGAACATGGAAATGAACCCAAATAGCAGAGCGGTTGGAGCATAGGGGAAGACGACCGGGCAGTCAAATGCAGGTACTGCACCTGGAACCAACTTTTCGGAGATACCAGAGAAGGCCGGGATGATCTCGCCCAACATCATGCGAACGCCAGCCAGCACAATCGCCATACCTGCGGAAAAGGTCAATGAGCTGGTGATTGCATAAATAATTGGGTTTGTACCGCCAGAAACCTCTGTTGCAACATATTTCCAGGAAACCAGAACGAGGATTAGGAAGATCGGCAAAATGGTCAGCGCGAGGCTGGAGGTGGTGTCGCGGAAGAAACTCAAGCTCTTGGGCAGTTTAAATTCTTCAGCAGAACGGGCGTTCTTCTTGAATAATTTACCAGCTTCATAAGAGAACCAATATGAGAAATCGCCGGTGTGACCAACTGAGAATTTCTCGCCGCCAGTGACATCTTTTGTGCCTGGGTAGTTGAGGGCGGGCATCAGGGTAAAGTAAAGCCCCATAACCAGTGAGCCAACAGCCCAGAGAGCCCAACCTTCCAGTCCGATGGTCGCGTTCAAAACGATGACCACAAACAGGGAGACGTAGAGCATGATATGACCAGTAAGGTAGATGAACTTGTATTTACTCAGCCGAGCAAAAATCAGGTTGAGTATAAAGCCGCCAACCATCACCAGTGAACCGACTTGGCCAAACTTCTCCAGCGCAAAGGGAAGCGCGGCTTCGTTGGTGGGTAAGACACCCTGAACACCAAGGACATGGTTGATGATATTGGTCAGAGGGTTAATGCCGCCAACCAACACACCAGCACCGGCACCGATAATAATTACACCAACGATTGTCTTGATGACACCGCTGATGATTGAGGTGGCGGGTTTCTTTTGGAGCAAAAGACCAACAAGGGCAACCAAACCTAAGATAATGCTATAGCTGGAGAGGATTTGCGTGCCGATAAAGTTAAGAATGTCAAGAATGAACTGCATGGTAAAACCTCCTGTTGAATGAATTTTTTAAATTGGCGTAGGTACATTAAATAATCTCAATAAATGGATATGAACTCCCCTGATTTCCCTCCTTTCCGCAACATCACCAGTGCTTTAATGACTCAAGCCTATACAAAAAATAACAGGAATAATTACTTGATTAGTCCCATTTCCCGGAATTTCTTCTCCAGGGTGTCGGCAATTTCATCACGTTTGAAAAAGTTAGTCACAAAGACAAGCTTGTTCTTGTACCGCTCGAGTGAATCTTCCATCTCCGGCACAGTCACAATCAGATCAAATACCTGACCTGTGATCGAAGTTACGCCTGCTGTTTCGACATCACCTTCAATACCCATTTTTTCAAGGGCTTTTTGGACATTGATTTTCGCGATCAGGCTGCTTCCCAAACCTTGAGGACAAACGGTAAAAATTTTTAACATTTCTTTCTCCTTTTTTTTACTTCAGATTTACTTATGAATACTTCGCAACAATCCCTAGAATTTCGTCAACACTCTCAGCTTTCGCCCATTCACCAACTACAGAATCGTTAGCCAGGACGTCCGCAAGTTGGCTCAATGCCTCAATGTGTGAGCCATGATCCGCGGCTGTGAGAGCAGCTACTACATAAACAGGGTCATTTTCTGGATTTCCGAATTCAACAGGTTCAGCCAGAGTGATTAAAGACAAACTCGATTTAATACATCCGGCTTCAGCTTTGGCGTGGGGCATTGCAAAACCAGGAGCCAAAACAATGTACGGGCCAAACTCTTTTACGACCTCGATCATTGCATCAACGAAACGCGGCTCCACCGCTTCGTCCTCAACCAAGAGGCGACCCGCCTCGCGTACAGCCTCTTGCCAATCTTTGACGTGAACATTTACTGCAATAAGGTTCGGTCTGAGCAGGTCAGTTAACAACATAGTTTCCTCCTGAGGTTATTAATTTCTCTTCTAAATTATTTGTGAATTAAAAATACAAATATAGTAGTATTATAAATCAGTGAGATTCAAAATGCAAGGAGAATTCAATGAAGTATTTTCAGAAGTCAAGTCTGCCGCTACTGGTACTCGGATTGGGGATCCTGCTCTTTGTCCTGGGATTGACTGCAATATACAGCCTGACGTCATATACCGAATCCGAATTGATCGATAATTACACACAGCAACTCCCAGTAAGTTCGGCAAAGCCGAAGTCTTTAGTCGGTTCTGCTGGTCATAAATTGAATCTCCAATTTACAGGCAGTCGCTCGATAGGTGGAGTTTTCTCAGGAGAAGACGTAGTCCTAAAATTTCGTGAATCTGGTAGTCAGACAACATTGCTGGAGGTAAAGGACTTCACTGCGCTTGAGTGGCGGGAAGAATTGCTGCCTGCGAACCGAGTTAGCCGCCAGATGGTCATTTCTGTGATGACCAATCTCCCAGCCAACCTACCAATTGGAACCCAGATCGAAGGGGAACTAAGCGGCACCATTAGTTATCCGATCGAGCAGGATAAATTAATCACCGAAAAAACTGAAGCAATAAGTCGGATGTTCAATCTACAAGTGGTTAGCGATGAGGCAATGCTCAAACAAGTTCGACAGCGACCCATTCTGGTCAGTCTGTTGAGTTTTCCTGTCTCATTAATTTTAATCCTGATCGGGTTTCGTGCTGAATTTTATGGTCGAAAAACCAGATCTGAATTACCGAAGTAAATGGGGAGTTTACTTCATTACAGGCAACTGCCCTTTTAAAAGAAGTACGCCTGCCCATGTAGGGGCAGGCGTATTTGTATTACTTTTTGATAGTTGCTGTTAGTTTCTGTTCGCGCTTTTCCACTTCAGCTTTAAGGTAGGCTTCCACGTCGGCTTGGGTATCCATGTTGATCACGTTTTCAGCGATCTCTTCGGTCTCAGAAAGCGTGAAGAGCGACAGCATGCGCTTCACATGCGCGATGTTAGAAGCGTTCATGCTAAACTTCCGCAGCCCAAGCCCAAACAGCACTATTGCTGCCAGGGGTTCGCCAGCCAGCTCGCCACACACAGAGACCTGTTTGCCCGCGTCATTATATTCCTTGAAGATCTTGCCCAGAATGCGGAACATCGCCGGGGAAGAGCTTTGGTAATAGCTCGTGATCTTTGGGTTCATCCGATCGACCGCGTGCAGATATTGGGTCAGGTCATTTGTGCCGACGCTGGCAAAGTCGGTTTCCTTGGCTGCCAGGTCTGCAATCATTGCGATCGAAGGGATCTCGATCATGATGCCAACATTGATCTTCTCATCAAAGGGAATGCCCTCAGCCCGCAGTTCTGCTTTGGCTTCCTCAACCGCTGCCTTGCCCGCCCTAACGTCATCAATTGTTCCAACCATCGGGAACATGATCTGCATCGGACCAAAAACTGAAGCCCGCAATGCAGCACGCAATTGTATTTTGAACATGTCTGGCATGTCCAGGCAAAGCCGCAGAGCGCGATTTCCCAGGAAGGGGTTGTCTTCCTTTGGCAGAACCAGGTATCGCAGGGATTTGTCGCCGCCGATATCCAGGGTTCGTAGCGTCACGGGGTTACCCATGGCGTTTGCAAGCACTTTTCGATAAGCCGAGAACTGCTCATCTTCCGTGGGCATGTGCTCGCTTTCCATGTAAAGGAATTCCGTGCGGAAAAGACCAGTGAAGTCCACGTACTTGAAGCCTTCGTCCGGGTCGGTCGTTCCGATGTTCAGCCCGATGTTGTAACGTTCGCCGCTTGCCACCAGGGGAATGCGGTCCAGGTATTCAGCCGTTTGCTTTTCATTCTTGACAAATTCTTCAAGTTTGGCTTCGTATTCAGTTAGGTTCGCACGCTCGGGATCCAGCATTACCAGTCCCTTAAGCGCGTCCAGGATCACCATTTCACCATTTTTCATGATCTCTGTCGCGTCGGGCACGCCAAGTACCGCTGGAATCTTGTAGCTTCGGGCAATAATCGCTGTGTGGGAGGTAGCGCCACCAACTTCGGTCACAATACCCATCACGTGAGAGCGGTCAAGCGTGGCCGTGTCGCTGGGGAGCAAGTCGTGCGCGATGACCACAACCTTGTCCCGCAGACTGGACAGGTTCTGTTCTTTTTCACCTTTAAGGATGCGCAAAACCCGATTACGCACGTCGCGCAGGTCAGCAGCGCGGGCTGCAATCAATGGATCTTTGGCTTTTTCGAGCAGAATCGCAAACTCTGTGAAGACCATGTCTACGGCGTAATCTGGCATCGCCTTACTCGAAAAAATCATATCCTTGACTTCTTCAGCTACTTCTTCATCGTTCAGGATCTCGATGTGAGCAGTAAAAATTTTGGCTTTTTCTGGAGATTCCACAGATAAGGATTCCACAATCGAATCAAGCTCGGCCTCTGCCGCAGCGAGTGCGTCAGTGAATTGCTTGAACTTCGCGGTCTCTTGCCCGGCCTCAAAATAAGACTCATGGACGTCGGCTTTGAACGCCTTATAAACATAAACTTTAGCCAGGGCAATACCCCTGGAAACTGGATTACCCTTAAGAATCCTCATCTGTACTCCTTTCAATTAACGCTTTTTTTGCTTTTAGTCTTCGCCAAACTTCGAGTCGACCAATTCCACCAACTTCTCAACCGCTTCCTGCTCGTCTGGACCATCCGCGCTGATCTCGATCGGAGTATTCACCGAAAGACCCTGCGCGAGGATCTTGATGATGGATTTGGCATTAGCTTCGGGGGCGTCAACAACGTCAAGCCTTCTCACAGTCACCTTCGACTCAAAAGCTTTGGCGCAGGAAACGAATTCGGAAGCCGGGCGGGCGTGCAGACCTGTCAGATTCTTTAATACAGTTTGTTTGGAATACATAGTTGATCTCCTTTTTTATTTTCTAAAGCTGGCAAAAGCCGTGTCAATTTGAGTACATAAAATGAGAGGAGTTGATGAGACAATACTTTTCCTCACCCTAACCATCATACCAGAATTATAGAACAAAACTCACTAAAATGTAGGGATTAATGAGTGTTCTTTACTTTCCCTTTCTTGTACGGATTTGTTTCACACGTGGGCTCTCTGGCTTGAACAGCAGCCAAAGGTGGCGGATTGCCACTCCAGGCGCGTGCGTTAACATCCTGGGACCGGCATGGCGCATAACTTCCCGGATTTGCTGGCGGTAGCGCGGATGATAGCAGTGCACCGGGCACCTCGCGCAGACGGGTTTCTCAGGCATAAACTGGCAAGTTTCCAGCCTTTGGTATGCGTAAGCTTCCAACTCCCGGCATTCCTGGCAGAGGCTGTCTTTTTGCCCGTGCTTATCCCGGCAAACCAATGCAACCATCAGCGAGATGGTCTTTTTTTCTGCGTTGAGCACGTCTTCTCTTTCCATGAAGGTGCTATTTTAGCGTATCTTTCCAAACTACGCTCACACCTTCAGGAAAGAGCATCTTTCGTCCTCGAACTGAGCAATAACTTATGAAACTAATTCCACCTCGAGCGATATCTCCACTCCGCCCAATGCCCTTGAAACGGGGCAACCCAACTTGGTAGCCTCCGCGATTTCGTGGAATCTTTCAACCGTTATCCCCGGTACGCTTGCCTTACTAACCAGGTGGCTGCGGGTAATCGTCGCTTTTCCTTCAACATTTCTCAGCGCGACATGCGCGGTGGTTTCAATCTTTTCCGGAGGAAAACCTGCTTCTGTCAATCCAGCGCTGAGCGCCATGGAATAACAACCTGCATGTGCGGCGCCGATCAGTTCCTCAGGATTGGTGCCCTTGCCTTCTTCAAAACGGGAAGCAAAGGTGAAGGGTCCGTCGTAACCCGCAAAATGCATGTTACCTTTCCCAGCCTTGAGAGTGCCTTCCCAAATCGCGCTTGCTTTTCTATCTGCCATGGTGTGCTCCTTAAAATGATATATTGATGTCCTTCATGATAGCGAAAGCCTGCCCGCGGTGCAATAAGTTGTAGAGAGAAAACAACAAAAAACCCCTCTGTAAGAGAGGGGTTTCGGTCGAAACATGTGGGATTAGGAGATCCAGCCGCGCAGCTTCATCGCCTTAACAACTTTGTCGATGCTGACCATGTAGGCAGCGTCGCGCATGTAGACATTTTTCTTAAGCGACATATCCAGCACGGATTTGAAGGCAACCGTCATCTTATGGTTCAGGCGTTCCTGCACCTCTTCAAGTGCCCAGTAGAAGTTCTGGTCGTTCTGCACGCCTTCGAAGTACGAAACTGTCACGCCACCTGCGTTGCAAAGGAAGTCGGGGATGACGAAGACGCCGTTTTGTTGCAGCACAACGTCCGCTTCGGGGGTGGTGGGGCCGTTGGCGGCTTCAGCCAGGATCTTGACCTGCTTGCTGATTTTGTGGACACTCTCGGCGTTGATCTGACCCTCGAGGGCTGCGGGAATGAGCACATCCACATCCTTGGAAATCCAGGCGTCGCCATCCTCAACGAGATAGCCGGCCTCCTGAGCCTTGACTTTATTGATGGTGCCGTATTGGTCGGTAATGCTCTTGAGGAATTCGGGGTCAACGCCTTCTTCTTTGCTGAAGGTGTAGGATTTTTTATCTTCGCGATCCCAGCAGGATACGCACACAACTTTGCCGCCCAGGAACTTGCGGAAGCCAATCGACGCATACTGGGCAACATTGCCGAAGCCCTGGATGGATGCGGTTGTTGTGGCAGGGTCCAAGCCGAGGTGTTTCATGGCTTCGCGCACGGTGAATATGACGCCGAAACCTGTCGCTTCAGTGCGACCCTCAGAACCGCCGCCGCCGAGGGGCTTGCCTGTGATGGTACCAGGAGTGTAATTGCCAACGAGGGTGGAGTATTCGTCCATCATCCAGCCCATCATCTGGGGAGTGGTGCCAACGTCCGGAGCGGGCACGTCCTGGCGGGGACCAATGTTCTTCCACATAATGCGCACAAATCCGCGCACCAGGCGTTCTTTTTCGCCAACAGAGAGCGTGGAAGGATCCACCACAACGCCGCCCTTACCGCCACCCAGGGGGATATCGGCAACAGCGCATTTCCAGGTCATCCACATTGCCAGAGCGCGCACAGTGTCAGCAGTTTCATTGGCTGCAAAGCGCAAGCCGCCTTTATTGGGACCGCGGGCATCGTTGTGCTGAACACGGAAACCCTGGAAGACCCTGATGGTGCCGTCGTCCATATGCACTGGGATGCGGAAGTGAAATTCCCGGGCTGGATATCGTAGAAAATCCCGGATTTCCTGGCTGAGCTCCAGTTGATCGGCAACTTTATCAAATTGAGCCTGAGCCATTTCAAAAGCGTTCGTACTTCCTGACATAGAATTCTCCTTTTTTATCCTGTTTGGAAATTGGAACAAAAATGACGCGCAAGGTAAAAACCTTGTTCGTCAAAGGTTGGATGAGGTTGTTGATCACGTCTATGTGACATCAAATTCCTCGTTATTTTGATAGCTTAACCTTATCCCAAATCACCCTTTTGGTCAAGCAACTGAGCGGTGAGGAAAAGACTGCCATCGCCAAAGCCAATTCGAGTAGATAATTACTTTTAGTTACTCAAAACGCTCTTATGTTTCGTGTCAGAACAAAAAATGCCCGGGGGTTGCCCGGGCATGTGTGAATGATTATCTATTTCAACTCAAGGATGTAGGTATGCTGGCCGTTGTCTTCTGCAACTTTTTGGAAACCCAGGTCTTCATACATCTTCGGCACGCCGTGGTATTGGCGCTGGGGATGAGCACTCCAAATGAAGGGTCTGCCGATGATCCGGTCAAAACCCTGCCTGCAGGTTTCTTCGACTGCTTCTGCCAGCATTTTGGCGGCCAAACCCTTGCCGCGATAATCAGGATGGATCACAAAGCAAACCACCGTCGCATTGCGTCCAGTTAGCGCTTTCACCTCATCAACCTGCTGAAGCAGGGCAAAATTCTTGACGTCATTGACATTAACCCAACCCACCATTTGGTCGCCATCCAAAGCAACCAAACCGCGCATCAAGCCAGATTTGATGTTCTGCTCTGCCAGGGCTTTGTTCTGCTCAGCACTGCGCTGGCGCCATTCCTCACTGCTGCAATCCAAGTGATAGTACTGGCAATAGCAGAAGTGCTAATGCTCAGCGTGGCTGAAGTCCATCTCACTCAAATAGGAAGTGAACTGGTTTGCCATTTCCGGGCTAAGGGGTTTTATTTGCAATTTATCTAACGACATACTGCTTTTCTCTCCATGTCACTGTTCAATAAATAAATTCTAACAGTTTTAAGACCCTTTGCCCACAAGAAAGTTGTGCAAACTCACCCAATCCGCTTTACGAAACGGTCAATCCGCGTTAGGGCTTCCTCAAGTTTCTCATAGGCTGTCGCGTAAGAAACCCGCGCGAAACCCGTACCGGCATCACCAAAGGAATTCCCTGGCACCATGGCCACATGCTCCTCTTTCAGGAGGCGATTGCAGAATTCCTCATCGCTCAACCCGGTTGAACGCAGGTCCGGGAAGGCATAAAAAGCACCCTTGGGTTCGAAGGTCTTGAGACCGATAGAGTTCAGACCGCTGACAACCAGTTTACGGCGGCGGTCGTATTCGCGCAGCATCTCCTGCACGTACGGTTCACCCACCATCAACGCGGAAAGGGCTGCGTACTGGGAGACCGTCGGCGCAGACATGATGGAATACTGGTGGATGCGTACCATGCCGGAAATAAGGTCTTTTGGTCCAGCGGCGTAGCCAATGCGCCAGCCAGTCATGGCATAAGCTTTCGAGAAGCCGCCCATCAGCACTGTGCGATCCTGCATGCCAGGCAGGCTGGGGAAACATACGTGTTCGGTGCCATAAACCAGGCGATCGTAGATCTCATCAGATATCACAATCAAGTCGTGCTTCTCGACCAGAGCTGCCAGTTTCACAAGAAACTCACGTGGATAGACAGCACCCGTCGGGTTGCTGGGACTGCCAATAAAAATCGCACGTGTTCTTGGAGTGATGGCAGCTTCAATATCCTCAATACGGGGAACAAAGTGATCTTCCGCGAAACTTGCCACTTCCACCGGCACTCCACCCGCCAGCACAACTTCAGCCTGGTAGGAAACAAAGCAGGGAGTGGGTATGATGACTTCGTCATCCGGATCCAAAATAGCCGCAAAAACCAGGTAGAGCGCTTCAGATACACCGACAGTCACTACTATTTCGGACTGGGCAAAATACTCCACATCGTAGAGGCGCTTGAGATGGTCGCTGACCGCCTGGCGCAACACAAGCAGCCCGTGGTTGGAGGTGTAGTGAGTTTCACCCCGCCTCAGGGCTTCAATGCCCGCCTGGATGACGGGTTCAGGCGTATCAAAATCCGGTTCGCCGATTCCTAATGAGATCACATCCTTCATCGTCGCCGCAATTTCAAAAAACATGCGGATACCGGAAGGTTTTAATGTTGCCACCTTTTCAGATAGTCTGACTGTCATGCACTCTCCTTTTGAGTAAGCTATTTTTTACCAATTTGCCCAGGAGTTATCTCCCAGGTTAAATTTGCCAGTCAAACCGTTCACGACCACATCGTGACCGAGCAGCGAGCCTTCGAGATTCGCGTTGGTGATGTGGGCTCCAGGGCTGAGGATGGAGTCGCGGATGGAGCTGTGCTGCACAAGGCTGCCTGCCCCTACCGAAACGTACGGACCGATGATGGAAGTGCTCACACGCGCGTCGGGATGAATGAAGACCGGCGGAATGATGACGGTGTCTTCCAGTTGACCCGGGGCGGGCTCGCGGTCACAGCCATTTTCGAGCAAGTGGCGGTTGGTATCCAGCAGAGCTTCAGATGTGCCGGCATCCAGCCAGGTTCGCACCTGCTCGATGCGCATCGGGATTTTCTTTTCAAGCATCAGGTTGATTGCATCCACCAGGAAGTATTCGCCCTTCAAGGAGATTTTCTTTTGAACCTGTTCTTCAATTGCCCTGACCAGTTGGCTGCCATCGTGGAAGTAATAACAACCCACAACCGCCAGGTTGTTGTTCATGTCATTGGGTTTCTCAATCAGCCGCAAAACCTGCCCGTTGGCATCAACCTCCGCCACACCAAAACGGCGTGGATCGGGGACCGCTTTCACCCAGGCGAGTGCCTGCGTCTGGGGTTCTGCCAGGAAGGAGAAATCATTATCAACCAATGTGTCCGAAAAAAGGATGAGTGCTTCTCCCGATAAATGTTCGCGCGCGTGCCAAAGGGCATCCGATTGACCCTTCTTCTCAGGTTGTTCCACGTAATGCACCTTGACATGGGGATAGGCCTTTTGCATGTGGGCCTGGATCAGAGCCTGCTGACCGGGGGACATAATGAAAACGTACTCAACATCATCTCTTTCTGCGATTGATTTAAACATCGCGAGCAGGTGGTCGAGCACAGTTGCTCCTGCCAGTGAGACCAGGGGCTTTGGTCGGCTCCAGGTGAGGGGGCGTAGCCTGCTGCCCAAACCTGCCATTGGGATGATAATGTTGAGTTTATCGGACATAACTGTCCTCCTGAGTTTTTTTCCACATTTTTTGTGGTGGATTTCATTATATCCTCATCGAGTGAAAGTCGTCAATTAATGCTTTAAGTGAGACGCTTCCTCCCAGGACGTGGGGTTTGGATAAGTATTTGCCTGTGCAGGAAAAGGGAACAAACTTAAAGGAGGACGGCTGGTCTTTTACTTCAATGCTACTAAGGTGCGTAAATTGCCAAATCTGAGATCGAAAACGTCGCTGCGTTGTTGCCGGTGCCTTGCACGATGACCCCCAATGCGCCGCTTAAATCGCTGCGTGTCTCCAGGCTGAACTGCTCGACGCCATTCGCAAACACTCTTAGTTGCCCATCTTCCGCCCAGACCGCGATCCGGTTACTGGCTGGAGCCCCTGGTTGCAGTTTGCGCGCCGTCTGCCAGTTTATCAACCGCCCGGTGCTGGCGCTCAGCTGCCGATCTGCCATGACCTCTCCCCTGCAATTAAACCAGATCCTGAAGGTTCCCGAATTGCTGTTGCGCCAAAGGATCAATCCGTACTGATCCGCATCATTACACATTAACGCCTCAACGGTAAGCTCCAGGTAAAAATTCCCAGGAAGGATATGGTCGCTGATGCTGACAAGCGGCGTCTTTCCAGCCGGTAACGCCAGTGAGAGCGCGTAGGTCCCATAGGCAACCGCGCCTGCGGTGCTGCTGGTTTCCTGCCAATGGCTCTGGTCGCTAAAGTCGTCAATAACCATTGAAGGCCAACTCACCGGCACCTCTGAAATGAGAGTCGGCAAGGTTCCAACCTCAGTAGCGCTGCGAGTAGGAGTTGGGGTGCTGGGAAACCAGTCGATTGTGGCACTGATTAAGTTAGTCTGGGTCGGATCTGGTTCAGGGATGGGCGTGACTTCAGGAATCGGTGTCGTGCAAGCAACCGCAACCAAAAGAAATACCACAAACAACATGCGTTTCTTGAACATAATTCTATTCTACTAAAAAGCAGCGAATCGTTCGTACCGGAAGGCAAATTACATAAGTGCGATAATGTTATAATCCAAAAAATGAGGTAACTATGAAATTAAAGTCAAAGACGCTGCCCCTTTTTTTGCTGCTACTGATTATTCTGGGCTTGAGCTTCAGCACGCTGCGCCTGCAGGCATCCGCGCAGGGCACTCCATACCAGACACCTACGCCGAACGCGAACGGCGAAATTGTTTACAAAGTACGATCCGGCGATCGCTGCATCAGCATCTCGCTGCTAACCAATGTACCCATCGAGACAATCAAGAGTCTCAACGGTCTGGATGATACCTGCTCGTTAATTGAAGGGCGAGACATCATAATCGGAAAAGTGGAACCTGTGGTGCTCACCCAGACCGCCATGCCTACCGCCACGATCCCTCCTGAATTAGTGACACCTTCTCCCACCCCTTCGCCCGGAACTGCCACCATTTGCGTGGTGCTCTTCCATGATAAGGACGGCAACGGTATGCGCACAGAAGGGGAAGACTATCTGTACGGCGGAGAGGTGAGCGTCAGCAACCGCAGTGGTTTGGTTTCACGTACCGGCACTACCGTCGCCGGCATTCCGGATGAGATTGACCCACGCTGTTTCCCTGACCTACCCCAGGATTCTTATAACGTCACCGTCGCCATCCCGGACGGCTTCAACGCCACCACCACCACGAACTACGCGCTTGAGGTCAAAGCAGGCGAAGACGCCACCATCGATTTTGGCGCGCAGGAGTCTGCACCTTCTGCTGGTGTTTTTGAACCCGATTCAGCGCGCCGCTCACCAATTCTCGCGATAATTGGCGTTGTGGCTTTGCTGGCAGGGCTCGGTTTGGGCTTTTACCTGTGGCGGACGCGTAAGATTTAGAAGATCTTCAGGAAAATGTTAAAAACAGGACTCAAGTCCTGTTTTTTTTATCTAAGTATGTTGGCGAGCACCGATCAATAACCCCGTGCGTGGCGCTGCTCAAGCCAGATATCGCCGTCGTTGTGATAGCCTGCCCGCTCCCAGAACCCTGGGACGTCCGCCGTTGAGAATTCCAACCCGCGCAGCCACTTGGCGCCTTTCCAAAAATACACATCCTTCAAATCCTTCCGCCCAGGGATCGCGCCGCAGATCCCTCGCAGTGGCGCGCCATGTTCCAGGCTGATCGGCTGCCCTTCGTAGTGGGTTGCCAACAGGAAATTTTCGGAATCCATTACCTCGAGCGGCAGGTTGGCGGTGTAGCCAAACTCGGCATGTTGGATCACAAAGCGCGCCCCAAGCTTTGGCACTACCAGTCCCAGTTCGCGCAGGGTTTTGAGGCTCACGCCTTCCCAATTGGTATCCAGCTTGCTCCAGGTGGTCACACAGTGAATATCCATATTAATTTTTGTGCGAGGCAAGGCGCTGAACTCGTCCCATGTGAGCAGTAGAGGCTTCTCGACTTCTCCCCAAACTCTGAAGGTCCAATTCTCCAGGTTCAGGCGTGGCACAGGACCATAATGCAGGACCGGGAAACGATCCGTCAGATGCTGACCCGGGGGTACGCGCTTTTTTGTTTCAGGATTGATTCTTCCAAACATGATACTCTCACAGACTCAGGCTCTCGCCCGGCTTTAATATCTCAACTTTCGCTTCAGTTTCAGCCTCAACCCGGGTCTTCCAGGCTTGTGGATCCTGGGCGATCAATTCCCAGGTGTTGTAGTGCACCGGCACCACCACCTTGGGGCGCAGGAGCTTGACGGCTCTGAGAGCGTCGTCCGGACCCATGGTGTAGTTATCACCAATCGGGAGCACTGCCAAATCAATGTCCTCATCGCCAATCAGTTGCATATCCCCAAACAAACCGGTGTCGCCCGCAATATAGATGCGCTTCTCATCGGGTGTAGTCAACAGAAAGCCCGCCGGGTTACCGCCGTAGGTGCCATCCGGCAGAGAAGAGCCGTGCAGCGCCGGGGTCAGTTTGAGGTAGCCAAATGGGTAATGATAACCTCCGCCAATGTGCTGGGCGTGGGTCTTCAGGCCTTTGTTACGCAGCCAGGTGCTAATCTCAGCATTACTGATGCAGAGGGCATCGGTACGTTTGGCAATCGAAAGTGTATCGCCGATGTGGTCGCCGTGACCGTGGGTGATGAGGATGTAGTCAGTAGTGACCTGCTCCGGCTTGAGTTTGGCGGCAGGGTTACCGCTGAAATAAGGGTCAATCACCAACCGGCTTTCGCCCACCTTCAAGCCATGCGTCGCGTGCCCGTACCAGGTGTAAATCGTTTCCATTGCATCGTCCTCCTGCGTCCATTATAGTGGTTTTGAAGGGTCAAAGTTGAGGTTGTAACGGTGTCACTATTAATTTTTAGTATCGAGGATTGGGCTTTATTGTCATGCGTAGGACGCGATTCTAAAACCTACACTATCTCCAATTTCGCCAGCGAAGCGACCAGCGCTTTCAGTCCAAAGCCCTCAAAATACACTTCCACGGTTTCATCGCCATGTTCCAATCTGCTGGTCTTGACCACTCCCCTTCCGTAGGTGGCGTGCTTCACCTGCATGCCAGTCTTGTAGCGCGTTATGGGCGGTTCTTTGAGGGGTGGTGCACTGCGCATCCACGAGGGTGTCTCCCAGCGTGAATATCCGCTCTCGCGTCTCTCGCTGAATCGGCCTGGCAAATCGCGCGGGCTGCCCTGCAAAAGCTCGGCGGGGAGATCATCCAAGAAACGGCTGGGGATGGACTCTTCATAGCTGCCATAGGGGCTGCGGCGCCGGCGGGCGCGCGTCAGAGTCAGGCGTTTGCGGGCACGCGTGATGCCCACGTAGAGCAGGCGGCGTTCCTCCGCCAGGTCTTCTTCATCGTCGCGCGAGCGGCTGTGCGGCAGGAGCATTTCATCCAGACCGGTGATGAACACCTGGTCGAACTCCAATCCTTTGGCGGCATGCAAGGTCAGCATGGTTGGGGCGTCGACGTTTTCTGGCAGGGTGTCCTGGTCCGCTACCAGCGCCATGGATTCCAAAAAGGTTTGCAAGCCCTGCTCTTCGTATTCGAGCACCACAGCGCGCAGTTCCATCACGTTCTCCCAACGGTCCAAGCCTTCTTCGCTCTGGTCCTGGATGTGGGCTTGGTAGCCAATATCCTCCAGGATGCGGTCAAACAAGACCGTGATCTGGTTTTTCTCAGCGCAGTCGCGCCAGCCCTGCAGCATGCGCCCAAAGGATGCCAGGCGGGTTGATTCTCTGCCAAGGGCTTCCTGCCAGGCTGGATTGCCTTTTGCCAGACCCAGAAGAATTTCACCTGCGCTTAGGTTCTCCTGGTTCGCGAGTGCCACAATTTTCTCAACTTTTTTATCGCCGATTCCGCGCGGCGGAAGGTTGATCACCCTGCGCAGGCTGATCTCATCCAGCGGGTTGTAGATCAGCCGCATGAAGGCAATGATGTCTTTCACTTCGCGCCGTCCGTAGAAACGCTGCGCCCCCACCAGACGGTAGCTCAAGCCGACACGCCGGAAGGCTTCTTCCAGCAGGCGGGATTGGGCGTTGGTGCGATACATGATGGCAAACGCGCCGGGGCTGATCTTTTGATGGGTGATGGCTCTTTGGATCGTGCTTACAACCAAATCAGCTTCTTCACGGTCGTCCTGCGCGATCAGGAGGCTAATTTTCTCCCCCTTCTGCGCCTCGGTGAACAGCTTCTTGGCAGTGCGGTTGCGGTTATGATCGATAACCGCCATGGCGCCATCCAGGATGGTTTGGGTGGAGCGATAATTTTGCTCGAGCAAGATGGTCTTTGCATCCTTAAAATCCTGTTCGAAGCGCAAGATATTGCGATAATCCGCGCCACGCCAACGATAGATGCTCTGGTCCTCATCGCCCACCACATAGAGGTTGCGATGTTTCTGCGCCAACAGGCGCAAAATGGCGTATTGCGCCAGGTTGGTGTCCTGAAATTCGTCCACCAGGATGTGTTCAAACTTGTGCCCGTAGGTGTCGCGCACCACCTGATGATCCTCGAGGATCTGATTGGTGTAGACGAGCATATCGTCGAAATCCATGGCGTTGTTCTTGACCAGGCGCTGCTGATACTGAATGAAAAATCGCCGCACTTGCTCATCGCGATAGTTTTTAACGGGGTAGTTATCGGCATCAATCAGGTCGTTCTTGGCGCGCGAGATGGCGTCCAGCAGGGAGGCTGGGCGGTAAAGCTTTTCGTCGAGGTTGCTCTCACGCACGATCTCTTTCATCAGAGAAAGTTGATCATCAGCGTCAAAAATGACAAAATTCTGGTTCACTGGCAGCAGGTCTGCTTCGCGCCGCAGAATCCTGCCGCAGACAGCGTGGAAGGTGCCCAGCCACAAGCCGCTCGCTTGCTCGCCGATCAGTTTCTGCACCCGGTCCCCCATTTGGCGGGCAGCTTTGTTGGTAAAAGTCACCGCCAGGATGCGATAAGCTGGCACGTTCAGAGCCCCAACCAAATAAGCGATACGGTAGGTCAGCACACGTGTTTTGCCCGAGCCAGGACCTGCCAACACGAGCGTCGGTCCCGCGGTAGCTGCCACAGCTTGTTGCTGTTGTGGATTGAGAAGATCAAGCAAGTCATTCATAGGTTGATGATTGTACCAAAACCGGGATGACCACCGGCAGATTAAATCAACGCTTTGATCAAGCCCATTGCTAAACCTGCCAGCACCAACATGTAAGGTTGGGCTTTTAGAAGCATCAAGGCAAGAAATCCTGCGGCCAGGATCAGGACGGTCCAGACGTCCACCAGGGCATTTTGCGCCAGTGTCACACAGACCATCAAAATCAGCGCCACCACGGCAGCATTCACGCCCTTCAGGAATGCGCTGGATATGGCGTTTTCGCGCATTTTCTTAACCAGCGGTGCTGTGATTGCCACGATGATAAAGGAAGGCAAAAACACCCCCACGGTGGCTGCCACCCCACCCCAAAAACCACCGGCAAGATAGCCAACAAACGTGCTCGAGGAAAGCACCGGTCCCGGTGTGATCTGCCCGACTGCGATGGCATCGGTGAGTTGCTGAGTCGTCAGCCAGCCAAAGCGATTGACCACATCTTTCTCAATCAAGGCAAATAAAACCAGCGATGAGCCGAAGAGCACAGCGCCAGTGCGCAGAAAATACCAGAAGATGTGCCATACCCGGTCGCTGATAGATTCAAACATCATTTTTAACGCCATGACCATTATGGGCAAAGGCGCAAGTGATAAAAGCAGGTTGGGTGGTGGCCCAAACTTGTGCTTGATGCCGTAATGCAACAACACCGCCAGTGCTCCGCAGCCGAGCATGATCAAGACTTCGTTGAAATTCAGCAATTTGCCAGCCAGAGCCAGCCCAAAGAGCAGGAATTGCTCCCAACCCACCAAACTACTCTTGCCAATACGCCAGGTGGTCACCAGCACGATACCGAGAACAAGGGGGTTTAAGAAGTAAAACAGACCCTCCAGTTCAGGCAGGCTGCCGTACCGCACATAGACCCATGAAAGGATCATGCTGGCAATGAAGGCTGGCAGGATAAAACTAAACCCTGCCACCAGCAGCCCGGGGTAGCCGGCATAGACGTAACCAACATGGTAGCAAGTCTCACTGGCATTCGGACCAGGAATGAGGTTGGCGGCGGCCAGTAAATCGAGGAAGTGCTCGGGGGTGACCCACTTGCGCTTGCGCACGTACTCTTCTTCCATCATGGCAATATGTGCCGTGGGAGCGCCAAAGCTGGTGGTGCCGATTTTCAAGTTGACCAACATCAACTCAATGAGTTTCTGTTTCAGCAGGCTTGGCGGTGGTTCAGCCTGAGTTTCATCAGTCGTGAGGTCCGCTTTTTCGTCCAAAATCAAAGCTCCAGGCGGGGTAGATTTAGCAGCAAGTTCTCGAGGATCAGGCGTGGATTGACGTATTGGTCAAGCATGGTCAAAGCTTCTTCGTGATCCTTTAGAATACTTGCCGCTTTTTGGAGGCTCAAGCCCGCCGCGGTCCGCTGAATTAGGGATTCCTTTTCCAGGTTGACCAAGGGGACATCGCTCGTCTCATTGCATATCAGCACATCGCGCCAAAAGGTCAGCCATGTGGCGATTAAAAAGCCGTAGCTTTCCCGCGCTTGTCCCTTCGCGCGTTGTAATTTCTCGACGTATTTAAGCCTGCCGCGCAGGTTCATGCCAAGAATTTCTTCAAGTTGGTCCAGGGCGGTATGGTACTTTTCGAGTAATTCCTCATCACGCAGATAGGTCAACGCAGTGCCCACACGACCGCCCGAAAGCTGTGCCAGTTTTCGCGCTTCAATATCGCTTAACGCATACTGATCTTGCAGGGCTATTGCCAGATCGCCAATCGGCATCGGTCGCAACCTCACCACTTCACAGCGGGAGGCGATCGTCTCTAGAAGGCTCTCGCGCGCGTCCGCCGTCAGGATCAGGATCGCGCGGGATGGAGGCTCTTCAAGCGATTTCAGTAAAGCGTTGGAGGCGCCAAGCGTTGCACGCTGAAAATCCGGGATCAGGACGATGCGATACCTCGATTGATAGGGAGCGAGCGCTAATGACTGCTGCATTGCGCGGATTTGCTCGATTTTCAACTCCCTGCTTCCTTCAGCGATCCGCAGAACAGCCAAATCAGGAAAGGCCTGCGCCTCGATCTGGCGACATGGATGGCAATGCCCACAAAAATCTCCCTTTGAGGGTGGGTTGAGGCAGTTTAGCGCTTTCACAAATGCCAGAACCAGTGTTTCACGCCCCACGCCTTCCGCGCCGGTAATCAAATAAGCGTGACGAACGTTCTCGGCTTGAGAATGGATTCTCAGGAATTGGATGGCTGTTTCGTGACCCAGGAGGTTCCATGACATGCTTGGATTTTAACACACGTTACCGCCTGCGCCGCTTGATTGCCTTGATTTCCAAATCCTCTCAGCGGACTACATTTTTAGAATATAATACAAGGTTGACGCTATTTTGGATCGCAAAGAATCAAAACTTACTGGAGAAGTATGACCAAAGACATTTTTCAAGTATCCTGGCACGCGCTTGAACCTGAAGAGGTTTTAAGCAATCTCGAAGTCCCCCTCGAGACTGGTCTTAGCACTACCGAAGCCACCGAGCGCCTTGAGGCGTACGGACACAACGAACTCGTCGAGAAAGCCGGACGCACAATCTGGCAGAAACTGTGGGAACAGATCAATAGCTTTGTGATCTGGCTCCTGATCGGCGCGGCCCTTATTTCCGCGATCCTGGGCGATTGGGTGGAAGCCGGAGCGATCATGCTCATCGTTGTCCTCAACGCCATCATGGGTGTGGTACAGGAATCCCGTGCAGAAGCCTCACTCGCCGCCCTCAAAAAGATGGCTGCCCCTGAAGCCCAGGTGTTGCGCGATGGTCACCGCCAGCTGGTTCCAGCTCGCGACCTCGTGCCCGGGGATATCGTCTTCATTGAGGCTGGAAACTTCATCCCCGCGGATGTGCGCCTGATGGAAGCAGTCAACCTCAGCATTGACGAAGCCTCCCTAACGGGAGAGTCCGTGCCAGCCAAAAAAGATGCTGAATCCAACCTGCAGGCGGATATTCCCCTGGGAGACCGCGGAAACACCGCCTTCCTGGGCACCACCGTCACCTATGGACGCGGCAAGGGTGTGGTGATTGCCACCGGCATGCACACCCAACTCGGTCTGATCGCCACAATGTTGCAGTCGGTTGAAGAAGAGCAGACACCTTTGCAAAAACGCCTTGAACAACTCGGCAAAACCCTTGGCATCGCCGCCATGATCGTTTGTGTGTTAGTATTCGTGATTGGTGTTATTCGCCTTGCGACAGCAGGTCAGTTTGACTTGAGTTCCAAAGCTTTCTGGGATGAGATCGTTGCCCTCTTCATGGTGGCTGTCTCCCTGGCAATCGCTGCCGTGCCCGAAGGACTGCCCGCGGTGGTCACCATCAGCCTCGCAGGCGGCATGCGCGAAATGGTCAACCGCCACGCGCTGATCCGCAGACTTGCATCTGTCGAAACCCTCGGTTCTGTCACCACCATCTGCACCGACAAGACCGGCACCCTCACCCAAAACCAGATGACTGTCACCAAGTTGTGGGTGGATGGTCAGTTTGTGGACATCAGCGGTACCGGCTACGAACCAGTTGGCGATTTTTATGTCAATGGAGAACAAATCACCGACCTCAAGCAGTTCCCTGCCGCAAGAACCACCCTATGGGTTGGCACCATCAACAATGATGCTCAGCTTGAACCGGTTGGCGAAAGCGAAGGAAAAACGACTTACCGCATGGTCGGCGACCCTACCGAAGGTTCCATCCTGGTGGCTGCTCTCAAAGCTGGCGCAGCTGCAAATGTGGTCAACCAAAATTATCCTCGCAAGCAGGAAATCCCCTTTGACTCTTCCCGCAAGCGCATGGTCACGATTCACAACATCGTTAACCCAGGCAATGGCGACATTTCCCCTTACGTAACCAACGAGAAGACCAACTGGTACACGATTGCTGTCAAAGGCGCGCCGGATGTTGTGCTCGGTCTTTGCAGTTTTCG
This sequence comes from uncultured Anaerolineaceae bacterium, assembly GCA_964428425.1. GTDB lineage: Bacteria > Chloroflexota > Anaerolineae > Anaerolineales > Anaerolineaceae > Mesolinea. The sequence goes on from CAYRYL010000006.1 coordinate 70,003, forward strand.
ATCCGGCATGGACAACATTCCAGTGCCGCTCACTCCGGAACTGCGCCAGGAAATCCTGGATGCCAATGACCAGATGACTGGCAAGGCTTTGCGCGTGTTGGGTGTGGCTTATCGCCCTGTGCCCGAAATGCCAACGGATTTGACCGCTGAAGTGCTCGAGCAGGATTTGATTTTCGTCGGTCTGATCGGTATGATCGATCCCTCACGCGCCGAAGTAAAGCCTGCCCTCAAGGAAGCTCAAACCGCCGGCATTCGGTCCGTCATGATCACGGGTGACTACCCCAATACCGCCAGAGCCATCGCCGAAGACATCGGCTTGCTGCGCAAGGGGCACCAGGTGCTCACCGGCGCTGACGTTGAACACGCCAGCGATGAAGAAATGCGTGAGATTGTAAAGATCACGGATGTTTACGCGCGCGTCAGCCCTGAACACAAAATGAAGATTGTGGATGCCCTACGCGACAACGGTGAAGTGGTTGCAATGACCGGTGACGGTGTCAACGACGCCCCAGCGATCAAACGCGCTGACATCGGCGTCGCGATGGGTATCACCGGCACCGACGTTGCCAAAGAAACCGCCGATATGGTGCTCACGGATGACAACTATGCTTCGATCGTCTCGGCTGTGGAGCAAGGTCGCATCATCTACAGCAATATCCGGAAGTTTGTCTACTACCTGGTCTCCTGCAATATCGCCGAGATCATGATCATCTTCCTGGCAACCGTGCTCGGCTGGAACACTCCCCTGGCCCCCATTCAACTCCTGTGGCTCAACCTTGTCACCGATGGCGCGCCCGCGTTAGCGCTCGGCACCGAAAAGGGCGACCCGGATATTATGCAGCATCCACCCAGACCTTCTGATGAGCCAATCATCAATAAGTTCATGCTGAAGGGCATTATCGTTCAGACCATCGCCATCACAGCTGCAACTCTTGGTGCCTTCCTGCTTGGCGGCGGTGCTATGAAGGGTGCTCCCGTGGAAGCACGCATTCTCTCGGAGACTTTTGCGTTTGTAACCCTTTCACTCTCTGAGCTCTTCCGTGCGTTCACTGCCCGCTCTGAGTACTTCCCCCTGACCAAGATTGGCATCTTTACTAACAAGAACATGAATATTGCTGTTCTGGTCTCGGTTGTACTGGTATTGCTGGTTATCTATGTCCCATTCTTACAGAAAGTGTTTGACACCACCACTTTGCGCTGGATTGATTGGGCGGAAATCTTACCACTGGTACTCATTCCGTCCATAGCCGCGGAGATTATGAAGTCGATCACCTACAAACAAAACCAGGTTCGCCTGGCAAGTCTGGAAGACTAAAGTTACTCTCCAATCAAAAACTCCCTCGTTTGAGGGAGTTTTTTTTACTTCTTTTTTTTCCCCATTTCCGTCAGATTTGATACAATAAATCGCTTTACAACTATCTGACGAAAAAAGGTGCACCTCATGACCAACTTGCCCAAAGACCTTCTGGACCAAACCAAGTCAGCCCGCAACGCGCGCCGCGCCTGGTACTTTTATGATTTCGGCAACTCTGCTTATGCTGCTGTCATCCTGCTTGCCGTGTTCTCGGCTTACTTCAAGAATGTCGTTGTAGGTGGGGCTGAAGGAACCCGTCTTTGGGGTATCTCCGTCGGTATTGCTGCCATCCTGGTTGCAGTGATCTCACCCATCCTTGGAGCCATCGCAGATTCTTCCCGTTCCAAGAAACTCTTCCTGTTCATTTTTACAGGGATTTCGGTGATTTTCACTGCCTTGCTCTTCTTTGTCGGCAAAGGAGATGTGGTCATGGGCATGGTGTTTTTCGTCATGGCTGAAATTGGCTACCGTGGAGCCCAAGTCTTTTATGACGCCCTGCTGGTGGACGTTTCTACACCTGATACCATTGGGTACATCAGTGGTAAAGGTTGGGCAATCGGCATGCTGGGCGGCGTTGCGACCCTTCTCATCGCCGTGGTCCCGATGCAGCTCATTGGCAATGATTTCATCCCCTACACCTTTCTGATCACCGCTGTGATTTACGCTCTCTCATCGCTGCCGATGTACTTCCGGGTACGCGAGACCAGCCCGGTACTCCCGATCCCGAATGGTGATACTTTGCTCTCAGTCTCTTTCAAGCATCTCGGTGAGACATTCAAGGACATTCGCCATTACAAAGTATTCCTGCGCTACATGGTCGCCTTTTTGATTTACAACGACGGAATCATGATGCTGATGGACTTTGCAGCGATTATTGGCGCAACACTTTTCGGGCTTAAACAGGTGGGGTTGATCATTTTTGTCATCATTATCCACATCACCGGCGCTTTGGGAGCCCTTACCTTCGGAAGACTTTCGGACAAAAAATCCAGCAAACGGGCAATCCTCTTTTCGTTGGTCATTCTGATCGCTTCGCTGGCCGTGCTTTTCTTTGTCAAATCTAACTTAGGCTTTTTCATCGTCGGCGCTTTTGCAGGTTTCTCGCTTTCCGGCGCGCAGGCTGTCAGCCGCACGATGGTCAGCCAGCTTGCTCCAGAAGGAAAGACCACCGAGTTTTACGGTTTTCTATCTGTGGCTGGGCGCACCTCAACCTTTATTGGTCCACTGGTGTTCGGCGCTCTCTCGTACCGCATGTATAATTACTACATCAACCGGGGTGTTGCGGAACTCGCGGCAGAAATAAACGGTCAATACTGGGGGATCGGTTCGATCCTTTTGTTCCTGGTGGTTGGGGCGTTGATCCTTTTGAGCGTCAAGGAAGTTACCGCAGAAAAGCCTATGACTTACGAAAATCTGGAGCAAAACTAAGGAGATGGTATGAAAGTATTGATTTCCGGGGGAGCAGGCTATATCGGCAGTACGATCGCTTCAGCGTTGCTCGACGGCGGGCATACACCTGTCTTGCTGGACTCACTGGTGACTGGTCGCAAGGAATTTACCAAAGATCGCATTTTCTATGAAGCCGACATCGCTGACCGGGCGATGGTGCGGAAGATTTTCAGCGACCATCCAGATATTGAAGCCACGATTCATTGTGCTGCTTTGATCGTGGTACCCGAATCGGTATCCAAACCTTATGAGTATTACAAAGAAAACGTCGTCAAATCGATGGAGTTCTTTAAACTCCTGGCTGAATTGGGTCGGAAGCGAGTTGTGTTCAGTTCTTCAGCTGCGGTCTATGATGTCGTTCCGGGATTCATGGTCACCGAGGAATCACCTCTGCGCCCGCTCAGCCCTTACTCGCGCACCAAGTACATGATGGAAATGGTGCTCAAGGATTTTTGCGTCGCGTATGGGCTGAACGCAATTGCCCTGCGTTACTTCAACCCCATTGGCGCTGATCCAAAAATGCGCACAGGTCTGCACATCCGCTACCCCAGCCATCTTATCGGCAAGCTGGTGGAAGTCGCACTTGGACGAGAACCTGTTTTCAATCTTACTGGGATTGACTGGCCCACCCGCGACGGTTCTGGTATCCGCGATTATATCCACGTGTGGGATCTTGCCCAGGCTCATCTCCGGGCTGTGGAGCGTTTCGACAGTGTGATTGAGCGTGGTCGCGAAGAAGACGCGCCTTACACCGTCATCAACCTTGGCACTGGTCAGGGCGTGACAGTTAAGGAATTTGTGGTGGCTTTCGAAGAAGTCTACGGGCAAAAGTTGCCGGTTTCTCTGCAACGTCCCCGCCCAGGCGACGTTGCAGGTGCGTACGCCAACGCCGACAAGGCTGCCAGACTGCTCGGATGGAAGGCGGAACTCCCCATCGAGCAGGGTATTGCTGACGCGCTCAAGTGGGGTAAAGTCCGCGACACCATCATTCACTACTAAAACAACGACCGGAGCGCACCTCCGGTTTATTTTTCCTGAAATCCCGTATAATAAACAACCAGGAAGGAGCCACAATGAGTCTTTTTAATCGCATTTTTGGAGAGCCTGAAATCCGCGCTCTTGACCCCCAAAACAAAGCTGAGGTCAAAAAGCTGATCGATGAATTGGTCAAAATTGGACGCATGGATGACTTCCTTTCGGTTTCCCCTGGAGGTCCATTTGACATCCAGTGCCACCATCGGGACGCCAAACAGATCGGCAGAAGGCTGAATCAGATTGGTGGAATACCCCTGATGCTGGCCGTGCGGCAAACGATAAAGGGTAAGCTCAAGGACGTCCTTGCGGAGCATCTCGACCACTGCTGGAAAGGCGTGGGAGACTGGCAGGCATAAAACACTGCCTGGAAATAAGCGCTACAAAGATTTTTGAGCCGACACTCGGACCAGCAGAGCGGCTCAATGTTATAATTTTCAAACTACATCCAGGAAAGAGGTAATCATGAGTTGTTGCAGCAAACGTGAAGTTGTTACCTGCCCAAATGCCCCCAAGGCAATCGGTCCCTATTCGGTAGCTATCGCCACTGGTTGCCTGGTTTTCGTCAGTGGGCAGCTCGGTATTGATCCTGCCACCGGTGCCATCGTGGAAGGCGGCATCCAACCCCAAACACGCACTGCGCTCACCAATCTCAAATCTGTACTTGAAAGTGCCGGTTCGAGTCTCGAACAGGTAGTCAAGACCACCGTTTTTCTGACCGACATGGCTCAATTTGCCGATATGAATGCCATTTATGCTGAGTTTTTCACCACCGATTTCCCAGCCCGCTCAGCCGTCCAGGTGGCTGCCCTGCCAAAGGGAGGCATTGTTGAGGTCGAAGCAATCGCTGTTCTGCCGCATCAGCACGAAGACAATTGCGACTGCCAATAAATAGATTAAGGTGCACCTGAGGACTATGCCCCCAAACGTTTCTGTGATCATTCCCTGCCGGAATGAAGAGAAAACCATCCACCTTGTTTTGGATGCTCTGTATGGTCAAACCTACCCTCGCGAACTATTGGAAGTCGTGATTGCGGATGGTTTTTCGGAAGATCGCACACGCGAAAAAATCGCCGACTTTGCGACAGCCCACCCTGGACTTAACTTACTGGTGGTGGACAACCCAAAGCGCATTATTCCAGCCGGGTTGAATGTTGCGATTGGCTCATCAAGTGGTGAGATCATCGTACGTATGGACGCCCACTCCATCCCCAATCCGGATTACGTTTCCCTTTGTGTTGACGGGCTTGAAAAAAGCATTGCCCAGAACGTCGGCGGCGTGTGGGATATTCAACCTGGAAACAAGTCCTGGATCGCGCGCGCCATTGCCGCTGCTGCGGGAAATCCGCTGGCGGTGGGGGATGCCCAATATCGTTTTACAGACAAAGCAGCCTACGTGGACACTGTCCCTTACGGCTCTTACAAGCGCGATCTGTTTGAACAGGTCGGGCTATTTGACGAGACCCTGCTGGCAAACGAAGACTACGAGCTCAACACCCGCATCCTTCAATCTGGTGGCAAGATCTGGCTCGATCCTCAGATTCGCTGCACGTACTTCGCTCGATCCAGCCTGAAGGCACTTGCCAGGCAGTATTTTGGATATGGCTACTGGAAGGTGCAGATGCTGAAACGCTACCCAGAGACCTTGCGCTGGCGCCAGGCTCTGCCACCGGTATTTGTTCTGGGTCTGTTGGTCTCCCTGCTCGCCGGCATTTTTTGGATGCCCTCCCTCTATCTCTTTGCCGCTGTATTAGGACTGTATCATGTAATCCTTCTTGCTGCAGGCATTCACATGGCAATCAAGAAAAGCGATATACTCATGGTGATTGGCGTACCACTTGCCATCATTACCATGCATTTTTCCTGGGCCGCCGGCTTCTTAGTGGGCGCGTTTGGTGCTAAAAAGAAGATATGACCAAAAACAAGACCGGAACTAATAACACCAAGCTTCGATTAACACTCTCTGAACAGCGTTTTATCTTAGCTCTGGGGGATTTTTTAGCCGCAGTGATCGCACTTCTGATTGCGCTCTATGTTTGGGCGTCTGGCGACAGCTGGTATCGCTTTTCGATGGAGTTTCTGAAGTATCGAGCCCCTGCCTGGTTCTATTTATTGCCCATTATTTGGCTGATCCTATTAGTAGACACTTACGACACTCGCAAATCGGCCAATTTACGCCAGACGCTACGGGGGATCGGCTTGGTTTTCCTCGCTTCTGTCATTGTCTACCTGGTAATCTACTTTGCCGTTGAACCAAATTCGCTGCCCCGCCTGGGCGTTGCAGTATTTACCGTTGCCGCCACGCTATTGACACTGCTCTGGCGTTTGATTTACGTCCGCACTTTCGCCTCTGTCTCAAGGCAACAGCGTGTCCTGATAATTGGCGCAGGGAATGCCGGCACCGCACTGGTTGAGGTAATTTCCGAGCTCGACCCACCACCCTTTAACTTGGTTGGATTGATCGATGACGACCCTGCGAAACTTGGCACCAACATCCAGGGGTCCCCGATTCTTGGCAATCACGAAAGTATGTCTGAGATAATAGCCAACCAGGGGATCACCGACCTCATCCTTGCAATCTCGAATGAAATGAATCACGGTATGTTTCAAAGCATCCTGACCGCTCAGGAAAATGGTGTTAACCTGACCACCATGACCGATACCTACGAGAGTCTGTCGGGACGTGTGCCGATCAACCTATTGGAATCGGATTGGGTCATTCGCGCCTTCCTCGACCGTGCGCCTACCAGCGGTTTTTACCGCATCGCCAAGCGCCTGCTGGACCTACTGCTCAGTCTGATCGGTCTGGTCGCCCTGACGCTCCTTTTCCCTTTGCTTGCCCTTGTGATCCTCCTCGACTCGGGTCGACCTATCATATTCGTGCAAGAGCGCCTCGGAAAAGGCGGAAAGGCGTACCTGATCTACAAATTCCGTACCATGAAATCAAGAGCGGACATGGAAAAGGAAGCGCTTGTTACGTCAACTAACGATCCTCGCATCACTCGCATTGGAAAGTTACTTCGTAAATCACATTTGGATGAATTGCCCCAAATCATCAATGTTTTGCGAGGGGAAATGAGCTTCGTCGGACCTCGTTCTGAGCGTAATGAATTGGTGAGGGTTTTCCAAAAAGAAGTCCCATTCTATCGTGCCCGCATGCTGGTCAAACCCGGTATCACTGGTTGGGCTCAGATTCACCAGGCATATGCTGAAACCATCGAAGAGACCGCCACCAAGCTGCAATACGATTTGTACTACATCGAGCACGCATCCATCTGGATGGATCTCAATATTCTGTTGCGCACCGTTGGCTCCGTTTTGGGGTTCAAGGGGCGCTAATTCATGAACGAAACCAACCAACCCTCAACACTTACGCCACATCTGCTCCAGAACCCTCTATGGGGACAATTTAAGGCTGGGTTTGGCTGGGAGCCTGAAACTTTTCGCAGCCCAACTGCCCAGGCACAGGTGCTCTTCCGCCGCTTGCCGCTGGGCTTTAGCCTCGCTTATCTGCCAAAAGGACCCACCGGTCAGGACTGGGCATCCCTTTTGGGGCTAATCGATGGTGCCTGCAAGCTTCGCCGGGCTGTGTTCCTGCAAGTAGAACCTGACCTGGCAGAGGGCGACCTCACCGTAGAACTTTCAGAGCAATTCCAAGGCTTCACATTGGAACCCCACACCATCCAACCCCGCAACACCATCCTGATCGACCTCAACGCCAGCGAAGATGAATTACTGTCGCGCATGAAGCAAAAGACGCGTTACAACATCCGCCTGGCAGAGAAAAAAGGCGTGGTGGTCAGGGAAACAAACGATATTCCCGGGTTTTACCGGCTGATGCTGACCACTGGCACGCGCGATGGTTTTGCTGTGCATGACATCTCCTACTACCAAAAAGCCTTTGACATTTTCTCACCACAAGGTGCCTGTGTTTTACTTGGCGCGTTCCACGAAGACCAGCCGTTGGCGTACCTGATGCTTTTTCTCTCAGGCGACCGTTCCTGGTATTTTTACGGGGCTTCTGATGACGCCAGCCGAAACCTGATGCCCACCTATCTGCTCCAATGGGAAGCCATGCGCTGGTCCAAAGCCCATGGCGCGACCACTTACGACCTGTGGGGGATCCCGGATGCCAGTGAAGAAAAACTCGAAGAGCAGTTCATGCAGCGAAGTGATGGGCTTTGGGGGGTATACCGCTTCAAACGCGGCTTCGGCGGAGTGGTGGTGCGGTCAGCGCCGGCTTTTGTTCGGGTTTATAAGCCGCTTTTGTACCGCGCCTACCTAAAAACCCGGGCTGGAAGAATGGCAGACTAAGCATGATCAGGCTGGAAGAAGGCCGTATTCCGGAGTGGAACCAACTCCTGCAGCAATTATCTGACGCGCATATCCTGCAAACGTCGCAATGGGCGGAAGCCAAGAAACAGAACGGTTGGAGCCCCTTGTATTTTCGCGAAGGCGATAATTTACAACCTCCTCAAGGGCTTGCTCTCATCCTGCGCCGGCAAATCTCCCTGGCGGGTTTGAAATTCAGCATTCTCTATGTGCCAAAGGGACCAGTTTTAAACTGGGATGATCCGGCTTCAGTTTCTCGTGTGCTCGACGCACTTCAGGATATCTGCCGGAGGGAAAAAGCGATTTTCATCAAGATTGACCCTGATGTGCTGCTTGGCACAGGCGTCCCAGGCACAGAAGATGAAGTTCCCTCTGCTGAAGGGCTCGCATTGCAGGCAGAATTGAAGCAGCGAGGCTGGCAGTATTCCCAGGATCAAATTCAATTTCGTACTTCTGTTTTACTGGATCTCAGAAAAAGCGAAGATGATCTTTTGGCGGCGATGAAGCAAAAAACGCGCTACAACATCCGCCTGGCTGCCCGCAAGGGAGTTGGGGTAAGGCAGGGAGAGATCGACGAGCTGCCCATGCTCTATAAAATGTACGCGGAAACGGCTGTTCGGGACGGATTTGTGATCCGCCACGAAGATTACTACCTTAAGACCTGGCGCGCTTTCATCGAAGCAGACATGGCTAAGATCTTGGTTGCCGAGGTTGAGAACCAGCCAGTCGCGGCACTAATCCTTTTCCACTTCAATGGTACCGCGCGATACATGTTCGGCATGTCCACAGAGAACTCGCGCGATCTGATGCCAAATTACCTGCTCCAATGGGAGGCAATTCGCCTGGCAAAGCGACTCGGCTGTCACACTTACGACATGTGGGGTGCGCCTGAGGTCTTTGACGAGAGTGACTCGATGTGGGGAGTTTTTCGGTTCAAGGAAGGTTTCAACGGGACTGTAACTCGCACCCTGGGCGCCTGGGATTACACCAATCGACCCTGGCTCTACCGCCGCTATACCGAAACCCTACCCAAACTGCTCAACCTGCTTCGCCGACGTGGATTGAAAGCCAATAAAAGGAGCCTCCATGATTGAGCGTGTTCAGCTTGCCCAGTTGCCAACCCCAATTGAAGCACTGCCTAACCTCTCAAGGATTTTGGGTGGTCCACAACTCTTCATCAAACGCGACGACCTGACCGGGCTAGGCTTTGGCGGAAACAAGACCCGCAAATTGGAGTATCTCGCAGCTGACGCCCTGGCAAGAGGCTGCAAGACCCTCATCAGCACCGGTGCTGTTCAGTCCAACCACTGCCGCCAGGTGGCAGCAGCGGCAGCCAGGCTCGGGATGGGGTGCATCCTGGTGCTGGCAGGCGAAAAGCCTGAACAACCGCAGGGAAACCTGTTCCTGGACTTGCTCAGCGGCGCTGAGATTGTCTATGTGCCAAAAGAACGGCGCGACCAGGAGTTGGCTGAGATCACAAAACAGGCTGAGGCAGATAACCGCCAGCCTTACCTCATCCCTTATGGCGGCTCCAATTCAATCGGTGCCATGGGTTACCGACAGGCAATGCTTGAGCTGCAAAGTCAAAATCTACACCCGGATTGGATTGTTTTTGCCACCTCCTCGGGCGGCACGCAGGCAGGCATGCTTCTCGGCGCGCGTGAAACCGGCAGCCAGGCTAAGATACTGGGCATCAGCGTGGATAAACCTGCGAAAGAATTCTGTGAAACCATCGCGGATATTGCCAACGCTGGTGCAACTTCACTACAGCTTGAAACCCGCTTCACCCCTCAAGAGATTCTCGTAAACGACGACTACTGCTCTTCTGGATACGGTGCTATGACCCCCTCCGAAAAGGAATCCATTCTGCTCTTTGCCCGACATGAAGCCATCCTGCTCGACCCGGTCTACACCGGTCGCGCTGCAGCAGGTTTGATTGACCTTATCCACCAGGGTTTCTTCAATGCCGGAGAGAAAGTTCTCTTCTGGCACACAGGTGGTACTCCTGCCCTCTTCGCCGAGCCCTATCGAGGGCAATTAACTAGCCAATAAACGCTTTCCGCCAATCACATTTCATCAGTTTGGGTGAATCCTGTATTTTCAAGGATTCAATCCTGTATTTTCAAGGATTTTCTATTTTCCAGGTCCTTTAGATTGGCGCGCACCAGGTCCTGAATCAGCTCTTCATCCAGCGCAAGTGTGTAGGGGATTTGGATTGCGCCTTTGCTGGTTTTGTAACCCGCAAGCCTGGCAGTGAATTGCTCGATGGCTGCCGGGGTTGGGTAAATGCCCAGGTGATTCTTTTGCGCCGCAAAGTGGAAAACCGCTCTGCCGTTTTTCTTAAAGGTTGGCATCTGGTAGCTGAGGGTTTGAGTCAGCTCCGGATCGACCTCAAGCACAAGTTGCCGCACACGGCGAAGCAAAGGCTGAATTTCCAGTGGTGTTTGATTAATGTATGTTTCAATGAGATCTTCCATCTCGACTCCTGTAACTCTGTTACTCTGGAATGGCATTATCTGATTAGGATATTATCCCAAATTCAGGCACTGCGACTTGTAAAGGTTTTGCAAGCAATCAATCCCTGCTATAATCCCCAAAATGAACGTAGATATCCGTTCCACGATAATTGTTATCAGCATTATGGCAGCGATCGCCGCCATCTGGTTGGCTTTTCGTGCTCGCAACGCTTTCCGTACCGGCAAAAAACTACCCTTCTTCTTCAAGAAACGCCAGCAGTATGAGCTTGGTGCCCGCCTTTTACTGGCAGTAGTACTGCTGCTCGCCATTGCTTATGCCAATCTGCGCTGGGGTGAGGGCTTTGCCTACCGCTATTTTCCGCCAACCCTAACCCCCTCGCTAACGCCAACAATCACGCTGACCCCTACCATCACGCTCACCCCCACGATCACCCTCACTCCCACGCTTACCAGCACGCCTTCTGTAACCAGCACACCTTTTGTCCCGGAGCAAATTGCCACGGTATTTGAGTCCATCGTCACGCCAAAATCCGATTTCTCTTTTAGCTTGATAAGATTTTCAACCAAAATCGACGAAGACCTCCAGGCAATTGACCCGGCGATTGAGTTTGAAAACCCTCTGAAAACGATCTATGGTACTTACAGTTACAACATGATGGATCCCGGCGTGCAGTGGACCGAAATCTGGGTGCGTGATGGGGTGATGGTGCACTATAACAGTGGCAAATGGCAGGGCGGAAGTGGCGGTTATGGGGCGGCTCTGCTCGAGCTTCCATCGGATGAATGGCTGCCCGGCAGTTACCAACTTCAATTCTTCATCGGGGAAAGGTGGATCACGAGTGGTCACTTCCGCGTTCTTGGCAATCCCCCCACCAGCACTCCCACCATCACGCTGACCCCCTCCCGTACGCCGACCTTCACGCCCAGCCCGACCTCAACGCCAACGCCTACCAGGACGCCGCTGCCGTCTGCGACTCCATTGCCAAGCTTCACTCCGCGTCCAACCACGACTCCTTAGCGTTTTCCTGATATTTCCTGCGCAAACCTCGATACTTGCTTCCGTGGCTCAAACAAAGCCACTGAGTCATCCCCCTTTTCAGATTTGAGACCCTGCAACTCCTTGAAGATGCCAATAAAACACAAGGTACAATTAGCAAATGACTTCAACCAGGCACACTACTCCCAAAAAACGCTGGGTCATCGCACCCCTCATCCCAAACGACGTCAAACACACCCTCAGAGACTTTCCGCCCTTCTTGCGGCAACTGCTCTTTAACCGTGGCATCACCACAGCCGAGGTTGCCCGAGCCTACCTGGGAAACAACTCTCCCACCTCCACCGACCCTTTCCTGATGCTCGGTATGCGCGAAGCGGTCGCTGTCATCGACGAAGCACTGCAAGCGAGTGAAAGCATCACCATTTATGGCGACTACGACACCGACGGCGTCACTGCCTCTTCACTTTTGTTTGAATTCTTCAGCCAAAACGGTCACAAACCGCGGGTCTACATTCCCAACCGTTTTGATGAGGGTTACGGGCTCAACCTGGACGCTGTCGAACTGCTGGCAGGCGAAGGCGCGCAACTCCTCATAACTGTGGACTGCGGCATCCGTTCCTTGCAGGAAGTGCAGCGGGCTAAAGAACTGGGCATGCGCGTGATCGTCACGGACCATCACCAACCAGGTGATCAATTGCCACAGGCTGACGCAGTCATCAACCCCCATCAACCAGCCGACCCTTACCCCTATAAGGAGCTCGCTGGGGTTGGGTTGGCGTTTAAACTGGCTGAAGCATGGCTCCAAACTCACCCTGATCCTGCCATCGATCTCAACCAATGGCTCGACCTGGTCGCGATTGGCACCGTGGTGGATGTGGCTCCACTGACTGGCGAAAATCGCTCGCTTGTCAAACGTGGTCTGGCTTTGATGCACCAGCCGCGACGGCAGGGGCTCTTCTCACTGGCACAGGTTTCCTCCATCAATCCTGCCAAATTCAACGCTGGGCACCTTGGCTTCGCCATTGGTCCACGCCTGAACGCGGCTGGTCGCATGGAGAGCGCCATGGATGCTTTTCGTCTGCTCACCAGCCAGGATGTTTTTGAGGCTGGCTGGTTGGCGCAACAGCTTGACTCGCTCAACTCAAACCGAAAAGAGATCACCAACCAGATCATCGAATCGACCACTGCGATCATCGCGGCACAAGACCCCGACATACCAGTGCTGTTTTCTGCCTCTCCCGAGTACAACGCGGGGGTCGTTGGGCTGGCTGCGGGGCGCCTGACGGAAGCTTACTACAAGCCTGCCATAATTGGTTCAGTAGAAGGGGATTTCATCAAAGCCTCATGCCGCTCCATAGCTGAGTTCGACATCAACCACGCTCTCGATCAATGTAGCGATCTGCTGGTTCGGCATGGCGGTCACCCGCTGGCTGCCGGTCTGACCGTGAGCGTTGAAAACGCGCAGGCATTCCACAAGCGAATCATCGAAATCGCCCGCGAATCCTTTAAAGGGATCGACCTCACCCCTGTGCTCCACATTGACTATGAAATCGCCCTTGAGAAACTACAGCCTGAGCATTTCCCGGGCATCCTTGAGGCAGTCGAACAATTGGAACCGACTGGCGCTTCGAACCCGAGCGCGCTCTTTTGCAGTCGCAATTGCCGAGTCGTGCGGGCTAACGCGGTGGGCAAAGGTGAACACCTCAAACTAGTACTTCGGGCGGGCAATAACCAGTTGGATGCTATCGCTTTCCGCCAGGGCTCGTTGCTTGAAAACCTGCCTGATTATGTGGATATTGCCTATACCTTCGAGATCAATGAGTTCAATGGGCGCAGCACGATGCAGCTGAACGTGCGCGACATTCAGCCTGCCGCCCTTTAGTTTGGCTGGTTGCCTGGCACGATTACGAATCGTTTTTCGCTCGTTTCGAGCCGACCATCTCTAAAGGTAACATCCGCTTTGGTATTGAACCGGAGTATCTCGCCTGTGGTCATAACCTTTTCCACCAGAGATTGCAAACCCTGGATTCCTTCTGCCACCTGATTGCCTTCTTCCATCCCAAAACGATAAGTAAAGAACGCAGGAGTGGTCTTTAGGTATTCCTGCACGGCTGCCAAAGCAGTCTGCATCTCAGTGGCATCAACGCTTCCAGACCGCTCATAAAATGCCTCCACTGGCAGGAATAGATTTACTTTGAAACTGTCTAGCAACACTGGTGCGTGTAAAAAGTGCGCGAATGCCGACCCGCCCGGGAGGTCCTGGACTTGCTCATCCCCAATTTCCACTGAGAGTGTGTAACGCGACTCAACAGGGATAAGGTCCCTTTCCTCTTCGGTAATAAGCTTATAGACCTCGTCCATGACATGGCGCGAATAGCTGATCAACTGATCCTTGTCAGCAGCGCCGGTTGAAGGGCTAAGAGCCGGGATGACCTTGCCCACTCTCATTAGAAGTTTGGGGCGTTTAAACTTCAATACCCGCTCATAGGACCCCTGCAGCCCGCTGAAGCCAATCGGCACGACCGGCGCGCCGGTTCGTTGACTCATCAGCGCTATGCCGATCTGGGGGATCATTTTGCCTGGTGACCAGGTGCCCCCTTCCGGGAAGATACCAATTACGCCACCTTGGTTGAGCACATCCATCGCCTGGTATAACCCCTTTCGGTCCAGGCTGCCCCGATTTAGCCGGATGAAGCCATAATAAGACACCACACTATCGATAATGCCTTCGAAGGTCATATCGCCCGCCCCAATCGGCTCTACTAAACGTTTGGGATAGACGGTAATCAGGATCGGTTCAATGTACGCAGCGTGATTACCAGCCAGTATAACTGGACCTTCACTGGGGATATTTTCAAGTCCTTCGACTTTTGTGCGGGTTAATAGCTTCAGCAAGCCGCGGGCCACTACGCCCATTAGTTTACGCCTGAACTGTAAACGTGGGTAGGGAATGCTATATTGGGGTTCGGAATGGCTCATGGGAACTCCTATTAAATAAAAAGTGCCCCCACAGGAATTCGAATCCTGGTTTTGGCCTTGAGAGGGCCGCGTCCTGGGCCACTAGACGATGGGGGCGTCAAGGAAGAAATAATATCATGCAAAATTCGGGGCGTCAATGCGTTGTTCAAAGCTGTTTGCCTGTGTCCATAGAGGACGCGATGATCCCATTTCACCCCACGACTGTTCTGGGCTTACGATACACCCCGCTGCTGCAGCTGGATGTGGGCAGCCCGAGGACAGCAATTCACCGTAGGCGTCCGATGTTGTATGGAGACCTTCGGTCAGATCCCGTGTGCGGCGAAGTGGGCGTGAGGCGAAATGAACCGCCTGTAGGGCGAGATTGGAAGCACTACGCACATCATAATGTGGAAGCCTGGTCGTGCTTCCAATCCGCGATCACACCTCACATCATTGCTATGTCTCGCCCTACCAATAATCGCTCTATCGCGGCAGGGTTAGGCAACACGACACAAATTTGTCATCGCAAGGTAGCAGAGCGAACCCAGCGATCTACCTGCATTCTTCCTCTACCAATATTTGCATCTGCCACTCGTTTCCCTATAATTAGAACGAGGAGAATAAAATGAAATATAGAAATTTGGGAAAATCGGGCTTAAAAGTATCAGAACTTTCTTTCGGTTCCTGGGTGACATACGCAAACCAGGTGGATGTGGAGCTTGCTAAAACGCTGATGAGCGCTGCCTGGGAGCGAGGCGTCAATTTCTTCGATAACGCCGAAGGTTACGCGCATGGCGAATCGGAGCGTGTGATGGGCAAGGCGCTCAAGGAACTCGGCTGGGCACGGGAGCAATACGTAGTCTCCACCAAGATTTTCTGGGGTGGGCAAACCCCCAACGAGAAGGGTTTATCTTATAAACATATCGTTGAAGGCGTAAATCGCTCGCTGCGGAACTTCCAGCTCGACTACGTGGACCTGGTCTTCGCCCACCGCCCTGACTTTGAAACTCCAGTCAGCGAGACTGTCAGAGCCTTTAATCACGTTATCCAGCAGGGCAAGGCTTTCTATTGGGGCACTTCCGAGTGGCCAGCCGAACGCATCCTGGAGGCGGCAAAATTCGCGGAAGAAAATTACCTGATCGGTCCGACCATGGAGCAGCCGGAATACAACCTGCTGCACCGCACACGGTTCGAAGAGGAGTACGCCATCCTTTATAAGAAGCTCGGTCTCGGCACCACCACCTGGAGCCCACTCAAATCGGGTATGCTCAGCGGCAAGTACCGCGGCGGGGTCTTCCCCGAGGGTGCGCGCGCCAACCTACCCGGCTACGCCTGGCTCAGGGAGATGTTCAGCGACCCTGCACGCATGCAGGCAGTGGAGAACCTCGCTTTGATCGCCGACGACCTGGGTGTAAGCCTGGCGCAGATGTCGATTGCCTGGCTGCTTAAGAACCCGAATGTCAGCACAGTGATCACGGGCGCCAGCCGCTTGCAGCAGCTCGAGGAAAACTTCAAAGCACTGGATGTGGTGGAAATGCTCACGGACGATGTGCTCGACCGCATCGATGACGCCCTCGCCAACTACCCGGACGATACGGCTGTAAATTAAGCAAATAAAACTGGAGACCTGGCGGTCATCTACCTCGCACGTCCTGTGCCCGCAACAAAGTGGAGGGTATCAGGAGACCGGCGAGAACAGAAGAGGTCGGGATCTCAAAGGGTCCCGCTTTTTTTTGTTCTTTCAAGGTCTCTGACCTTGAAAGGGGAATGACCGAAGGTCTCTATCGATCCTTGTGAGCGGCACACTGGAGACATAGCGGTCGATTACACCTCGCGGTCTGTGCCCGCAATGAGGTGGAGGGCATCAGAGAACGGCGAGAATGGAGATCTTGACCGGTTGGTAGGGATTTTTTTTTGATGTTTTAATGTTACCGAGAGATCAAATATTGAAGGTTACATAGCATTTCTAATAATCTCCAAGGAAGACATACACTCATACCCTTAATACTTATAAGGGTATTTTGTTGTATTACAACAGTTTGTAATTTATTTTCTACTTAACTACTAAAGGTAAGAAAAGAGTATCACTCGCTTCAATAATGTAAGTGACGACAGTATAGTTATGGTTTTCATCACTTTGCTCCACATCTCCATAAGTCCCAGGTTTAATATTCTCATAACCCGAAAAATCGGCTATCCATATACCCGATGCGTCTGCATTTGTACTGAGCATCGTCCCGGGTCCATTATTATCGAAAGCGACAACAGTTACTTTTGAACTAGGCTGAGATGTGCCTGTAATATCATCATTTATCCAATTGAATGCAGTAATAGTTAAATTCAACACTGTGTGAGTCTTGGTAGACTCGCCATCGCTCATCAACGCTATGTCACCAATCTGCACATCATAAATACCCGCTAGTTCAAACTTTGCATATCCATTCGATGGGACGATTAAGGACCCGCTGTAACTGCCAATAGTCAATATAAGTGTATTACCAGCTTCCCAATCAATACCAAAAATTGCATCCTCAACAGGATAAACAACAATTCTAGGAAGTGGAATATGCCAATAAATAGCAGTTGCATTGCCCTGGGCATCATATTGGCGGGCATTACCGCTAGAACCTGCTTCAATGTCTACCAATCCATCAAAATCAGCTAACCAATTTCGGGAAACATCAGCGATTGGATAAAGAGTAAAGCAGTTTGTAAAGTCACAAGCGTGTGTTGCTAATTCACCCGGATCAGCAGTTCCACTAACATAATTCAGGTCCAGATTAATGTCAGAAAAAACTATATCAATTATCGTGTGTGTCCGTGAATTTATCCCATCAGACATGACCAGAATCATACTGGGTTCAAGATCAATGGTTAAGTCAAGGAAATATACCCTGCCAAATTCGTTTGATAATTCTGACCCATAATAATCACCATCAATTGTCAAAGAGACCTCCTTATTTGGTGACCATTCGTATCCATATACATCATTGCGGTCATCATCTGGATATACATTTATGCGAGGGTTGGGAATATCCCAATACACTTGTGTTTCATCCCCATCTTCATCCCACTGGTTGACACCGCCATTCACACCAGGACGAAGGTCTGCAATTCCTGAAAAGTTAGCAGTCCAGTTTCCATATTGATCTGCAATTGGAAAGGGTGCCCAACCCAAGAAATCATTTTCAAACCATGCGAAAACAGCGAGTTGACTGAATGGCTCTGCAGTCCCACTAACAGTGTCATTCTCTACATTAATCTCGTCAATAGTGAAATCAATAACCACGTGCTCATCATGACTTACACCATCAAAAATTTCAATTAGATCTCCAGGAACCAGGTCATAAGGGTAAAGGTCAAAATAAACCCAACCGGATTCATCAGACACTTCTTGGGCTGTGTAGTCACCTATGGTGAGGAAAATCGTGGCATTGGGCTGTAAATTCCAAACCTCAAGGTTATCTGCTGCAGGATGTGCAAGGATATGCGGAGAAGGGATATCCCAAAACACCTGTGTTTCATCCACATCCTCATCCCACTGGTTGACACCACCATTAACACCAGGACGAAGGTCTGCGATTCCTGAAAAGTTAGCAGTCCAGTTTCCATATTGATCTGCAATTGGATTGGGTGCCCAACCCAAGAATTCATTTCCAAACCATGCGAAAACACCGAGTTGACTGAATGGCTCTGCAGTACCAAATACCTGGTCAGTAATCTGATCAATACCAGTGATTACTGTATTACTGACTAAGAGAGTGTCATAACTATTTCCATCAGAAATTTCTATTAGTTGACCGGGTTCTAAATCAAAATTATCAAAATAGAAATGGAATCCCCCAGATTCATTTGATAACTGGGAATCATGGTAAGAACCAATTGATAATGAAATAGTAGCGTTGGGGGCCCAATTCCATCCTTCAACATCTTCTGTTGATGGATGTGCAAGAATGTGCGTTACATATACATCATTAATGCCGCTATTTATTTTGAGCCCACTATCACTGGAACTATTTACTTTACCAACTAATAATGAATTATTGATTGGATAAGTGAGTTCAGGATGAAACGCATTTCTTTGGACAAATGTGAACTGCTTATCTCTATCCTCAGATCTAAGCAAATACTGGTTTTTGGTCCTCACATTCAAACTACTAAATAGTTGGTTTTGTGTACTTACCAAGTAAATAATTACCTCATCCCGATTACCTTCCTCATCGCTCACACTCACTGTAAATTGTTCAGCATTCCAATGACTTGAGCTAGGCAAATAGCGCACCTTTGCGGAGAACTCCAAGGGTTGAATATAAGCTTCGCCATCCATTGGCGGGATGGTTATATCCCATTATTTTACACCTACCAACTCACTCGGATTCTTCAGGCTTAATAAGACAGTGACCTCATCACTTCCATTTACTTTAATTCGGATGGAATCTCCTTGGACAATCTCTAAAGCTTGATTAGTAGTAGACTCTATTGGTTGAGCCTCAGCCTTTTTTGGGGTCTCAATATTTATCATTCCTATTAGAAAAGCAATGATGATAATGGTTTTGATTGCATTATGTATGATCTTTGAGTTCTCTTTAGTATTCATTGCCCTATCTCCCTTAACAATAAGTACTTGCTCTTTTTAACCGTCTCTGGACCAATGATGTAATAATTTTATCTGGAATATCCAAATTATAATTGACTCCACTGCAATAAGCAAAAATTTGCCGCTTGAGTGGGTTGATTGTCAGTGAGTTGGCCATTTATCTCAAAAAATTGATACTTGTGGCCAATAAAAAAGGTTGACAAGGAGCATTCTCAGGTTGCTTTGGTCCTTCCTGACCTTGCTTTTGAACCATTCCTTACTCTACTATTAGATCCAGGTAACGTGAAATATGTCTGACATGTTCCATCATCGCCAATCCTACCATGGAGCAGCCGGAGTACAACCTGCTGCACCGCACCCGTTTCGAAGAGGAGTACGCCATCCTATACAAGAAACTCGGGCTCGGCACCACCACCTGGAGCCCACTCAAATCGGGCATGCTCAGCGGCAAGTACCGCGGCGGGGTCTTCCCCGAAGGTGCACGCGCCAACCTGCCTGGATATGCTTGGCTCAAAGAGATGTTCAGCGACCCTGCCCGTATGCAGGCTGTTGAGAACCTCGCCGTGATTGCCGACGACCTGGGCGTGAGTCTGGCACAGATGTCGATTGCCTGGCTGCTCAAGAACCCGAACGTCAGCACCGTCATCACAGGCGCCAGCCGCCTGCAGCAGCTCGAAGAAAACTTCAAAGCTCTGGACGTTGTGGACAAACTCACGGACGATGTTCTTGACCGCATCGACGACGCCCTTGCCAACTATCCGGATGACACTGCGGTCAATTAACGCCTGAAAGTAAGCAAACAAAGCGGGATCATTTGAGATCCCGCTTTTTCATTGCCAAGTTTGAACAAAGCGATATGTGTCTTATTAATTAATCAATGGGTCAAGCAGTTTCTTCAGGAGGGTTTTGTTTTGAGATCGCCTTTTGTTGGTCTTCTCTCCAGCGTGCAAGACGCTCTGCCACCTGGGCTTCGAAGCCAATCTCTGAGGGATGATAAAAGTGCTTTCCAACCAATTTATCTGGCAGGTATTGCTGAGGCACCCAGTGACCATCAAATGAATGCGGATACAGATACCCCTTGCCATGCCCCAATCCCATGGCGTCACGGCTGTCATCCATCAAATGCACTGGCACCATACCAGCGCCATTTTGGTTGATCTCTTGCTGGACCTCCCAAAATGCCCCAACCGAGTTGGATTTCGGCGCGGTAGCCAGATAGATCACCGCCTGGGCGATCGGGTACCAACCTTCGGGCATGCCGATATATTCGTAGTTCTGTGCGGCAGCATTCACCACAACGATCGCGTTGGGGTCCGCCATGCCAATATCCTCACTGGCGAGCACGATCAAACGCCTCAGAACGAAACGCGGGTCTTCCCCGGCTAAAAGCATCTTGGTCATCCAGTAAAGCGCCGCGTCCGGGTCGCTGCCACGGACTGACTTGATGAATGCAGAGATTGTGTCGTAGTGCTGGTCATCGGTCTTATCGTAGAGAATCGCGCGCCTCTGAATGGACTCCTGCGCCACATCCAGCGTGATATGCGTGAGACCGGCGTCAGGCGGAGTGGTTTCCACCGCCAGCTCCAGCGCGTTGAGCGCGTTGCGGGCGTCTCCTCCAGACACCTCAGCCAGGTGGAGCAAGGCTTCGTCATCCACCCTCACCTGGCGTTTGCCATAGCCAACCAATGGGTCCGCCAGAGCGCGTTTCAGGAGCAAAAGGATGTCCTCACGAGAAAGGGGCTTGAGTTCGAAGAGCCTCGAGCGGCTGACCAGCGCTTTAATCACGTCAAAATAGGGGTTCTGGGTGGTCGCGCCAATCAGTGTAATCAAACCGCTTTCCACATGTGGCAAAAGCGCATCCTGCTGGGCTTTGTTCCAACGATGGACTTCATCGATGAAAAGGATGGTGCGAATACGGTGAAGACGGCGTCTTTCAGTAGCTCCCTCAATAGATTTGCGCAAATCCCCCACACCTGCCAAAACAGCGCTCATACTCTCAAAATGCGCCTGTGTGGTGTTGGCTATCACACGTGCCAGGGTGGTCTTGCCAGTTCCGGGAGGACCAAAAAGGATGATCGAACTGAACAACCGGTCAGCCTGGATGGCTCGCCGCAGCAGGCTGCCCTCCCCAAGGATATGCCCTTGCCCGACAATATCATCCAGCGTGCGTGGGCGCATACGCGCCGCCAGTGGTGCTTGCTGCTTCAACTGTTCTTCGAGGGAATGATCAAACAGATCCATACTTCAATTCTACCATATTCTGTAGAACTTATGTTCTGTAATTTGGCGAAATAAAAGCTGCCGCATTTCTGCAACAGCTCTCAAAAGTTCATTATCTTACTTAATAGGCTTAGTATCCATGCTCAGGATCAATCAGATTGAACAATTCCTGACCCTTGAGGTATCGACCCAGGTTAGTGACGAACAGATCCACCAACGCGTCCATGCTCCGCTTGCTCACCCCAGCGATGTGGGGGGTAATCACGACGTTAGGCGCATCCCAAAGCGGGCTGTCTGCTGGCAACGGTTCTTCGTCGAAAACGTCCAATACTGCTCCGCCCAATTTGCCAGACCTGACAGCCTCAAGCAAGGCGTTCGTATCCAGCACCGGTCCCCGGGAAACGTTCACCAAAAACGCTCCGTGTTTCATCGCCGCGAATTGCTCGGTTGAGATCATTTGGTAAGTTTCCGCCGTCAAAGGTGGCGAAACAACCACAAAATCGCACTCCTTCAACATGGCGTTCAAGGCTTCGTTCGGATAAAGCCGGTGGAAGTAATTCCCCTGCGGGTCTCCCAGACCTTCGGGGACGTAGCCATCATCCTCCGGATGCATGACGTCGCGCTTGGTTGCCAGCACCTTGGCGCCGTAGGAATATAGAAGCCGGGCAACTTCACGCCCGATCGAGCCATAGCCCACGATCCCCACCGTGCTGCCGCGCAATTCAATCGGCTCCAGTTTTTCGATGCGGTGCTCATGCCAAACTTTTTGCTTCTGGAAGCGGAACATTTCTGGAGCTTTGTGCCCCAGCATCAGCAAAGCCATGATTACATATTCGCCCATCTGGCTCACCATTGTTCCGCTGGCGCTGGTGAGTTGCACACCACCGCGAATATGGACTTCCTGCTGAAAAGCCTTATCAACACCAGCAAAATAGAATTGTATCCACTTCAAGGCTGGGGTTTGATCGGCAGGGGGTAAGGTTGTGGTGCTGGTGAGCAGAATCGCTGCTTCGCGCCACAAGTCCGGTGGGATACGCGTGACGTCTTTGCGACCATACCAATGTAATTCAATCCGTGGATCGACTGCTTTGATCTTTTCCACCTGCGACTCGCTCAGCGATATCGCGCTCAGAATATTGATTTTCTTTTCTTCCGTCATTTCACCTACTCTCACATAATGTTGATGGGTATCTAAACAATTTTATGACTCATTCAACCTTTGAAATCCAAGATTGATGCTTTTCTTTGCTCTTACGCTGGGAAGGCGGATTAATCCCCGATTTTGACAGGGCAGGTCCGCGATCCTTGAATAGCACGCCAAGGATAAAGAGCAGCACCCCGATGATCACATAATTTGGGATGGGTTGCCCACTGATCAAGCCGTACGCCAGCCATAACAGGCTTACGGTACCCGCAATCATCAACAAACGGCTGAGTAGTCTGAGCATGAGATTGTTCCTCGTGTAAAGTTTCCAGGCTGGAATATCAGTCTGGAACATTCTCCATTGGATGCAAGTATCAAGCCCGTTTTACCCTGGTTCGAGACTGTTCGTGCATGTAAAGCGGCAGGTAGTAGTATCCCCCACCGTTCTTCCCAGCTGAACCGGAGCCTTTCCAACCGCCAAAGGATTGGAAGCCAGGCCACGCACCGGTGGTGGTGCCTTGCGGACGATTAGAATAGACCGTGCCGGCTTCGATGTGATCGAAGAACCATTCTGTCTCTTCCGGATTACCCACAAAGCCAGCCGTCAGACCATAATCGACGTCATTCGCCAGTTCCATTGCCTGTTTGAGGTCGTCAACGGGAGTGACCAAAACAATCGGCAGGAACATTTCTTCCTTCCATAGTCGGTGCTCGAGCGGAACATCAGCCACAATGGTGGGAGTGCAGTAGTACCCCTTTGCAAAATCGCCTTCAGTGAGCTGCTTGCCACCGGTCAGGATGGTGCCAGCAGCGGCTAGCTCTGTAGCGAATTTGCCAAAATCGTCGTACGCTTTGCGGTTGATGACCGGACCGAACCAGTTTTCACGCTGAGTCGGATCAGCTATCTTGATGGCATTCGTCCTGGCGACCAGTTTGCTCACAAAAGCGTCGTAAACCGGTTTTTCCACGAACACGCGAGAAGTGGCTGAGCACTTTTGACCCTGCAGACCAAAAGCTGAGCGCATGACGCCCTCAGCTGCCAGGTCCAGATCGGCGTTTTTCGAGACAATCGTCGGGTTCTTGCCGCCCATCTCCAGGATTACTGGATGCGGATATTTGCGGTTGGCAAACTGGCGGTAGATGCCCATGCCAACATCCAACGAACCGGTAAAGGTCACACCTGCTACATCCTCATTAGCGGTCAATGCGTTTCCGAGCGTAGAGCCCGGACCGGTCACCAGGTTGAGCACGCCGTCGGGGATGCCAGCTTCCTGCGCGCATTCCATTAGCAGGGAGGCAGTCCAACTGGTGTCAGTGGCGGGTTTCAGCACCACGGTGTTGCCGGCAACCAGGGCGTTGCCAACCGGTCCGCCAGCAAGGGAGGCCGGAAAGTTGAAGGGGACGATCACCACCCAAACGCCGTAGGGTTTGAGGACGGATTCGTTCGTGGAGGTCATGCCTGACAATGGGTCTGAACCAAGCGGTTTAATGAAACCCTTGTTTTGTTCCATCACATCAGCTGCCCAGCGGATGAGGTCTTCCGTCTCAGCCACATCGCCAAGGGCTTCCATGCGGTTTTTGCCGACTTCCAGGCTGAGCGCGGCGCTGATCTCATAGATGCGGGCTGAGATGCGGTCAGCGAATTTGCGCATCAGGTAGACACGCTCTTCCCAGTTCATGGAACTCCAATGCGAAAAAGCCGCCTTTGCAGCGGCAATGGCGTCGTCAGCGTCCTTTGCGGTGCCTTTTTGGAAGGTCGCCAGGTGCAAGCTGGTATCGATGGGGGAGTAAGCCTGGTGTTTTTCTGCGGCGAACCGTTTTTCGCCGTTGATGATCATTGGGTATTCTTTTCCGAGAATTTGTTTTACATTTTCAAGCGCCAGGTCAAAGTTGTCGTGCATCTCCTGCGGGGGATTTGACATGGTGCCGTAGGTAAGTTTAAATGCCATATGTACCTCCTGTGTGTCTTGAAGTCATTGTAACAAATTGGATTTTGGATTGTTTTACAAAGCTTATATCAGTGATGGAGATTTGACCGAGGGTCTATCACTGCGAGGAGCGAAGCTCCTGCTGTCATCCTGAGCGAAGCGAAGGATCTATAGGGTAATAACCAGATTCTTCGCAAAAGAAGCTCAGAGTAACTATGTTGAATGTCAAGAGCGTACCGGGTTGAAAAGCTCTCCTT
>CAYRYL010000007.1:0-1390 GCA_964428425.1 uncultured Anaerolineaceae bacterium
TTTCCTGCTATTTACTTCTTACTCACTGTCCAAGATGTATGGTAATCCTACACTTCAGTATCGTTTTTTAAATTTTGCAGTTTTAGTAATTATTGCTGCTTAAGATATAATAATTCTGTTCGTTTTTTCTACCCACCTACAGTATCGGTTTATTGGGAGGATAATGAGATGAAATGCAAAAGCTATCCGATCAGTTTCATTCGTGTATTCAGAGGCTTATTCCTGATAATCTTCCTTTTTTTATTACTAGCTACTGTCCAGCCTGGTCAGACCCAGAACATTCCGCAAGATCCTGAGATCATTCAAGTTAGTCCCTATTATTCTTACTTTGAGACCACTTTATCAGATGGCACGCCGATAACAGCAAATATCATTAATGGTCCTCCCAAACCTCCTCTTGGTAAGATACCGGAAACCTTTCCACCCATTCCAAAGGACACAATTACCGGGATTATTCCTAATTTTCCCTCTTACCGTTGGGTGTTTGGCTGCTCAGCAGTCTCAGGAGCAATGATTTCAGCCTATTATGATCGGGGAGCATACACAAATATTTACACCGGTGCAACGGGTGGAGGGATCTATCCCCTGACTGATACCGGTTTTGGCACCTGGACAGATGGTGTGGGTGATACTTATCCAAATAACCCACTTGTAGCAAGTAAACAAGGTGTTGATGGGCTCACTGTTAAGGGTTCCATCAATGATTACTGGGTGTCTTATGGAAGCCCAGCTGCTGACCCTTATATCACTGGTGGCTGGACTGAACACACAATCAAAACGTCGATTGGCGATTGGATGGGTACGAGCCAATCTGCCAAATCAAACACAGATGGTTCTACAACCTTCTACACTTACACAAATTCTCCCGATGTGCTTACTTGCGATGAGTTAGCAGGTTATCCAGATGGCAACAGGGGTAGGCGCGAATTTTACACGTCACGAGGCTACTCGAGCACTGATTGCTATAATCAGAAAACAGACAATACGATGGCTGGCGGCTTTAGTTTCATCAATTACAAGGCAGAGATTAACGCTGGTCATCCCGTCCTTATCCACCTGGCGGGACATTCCATCGTAGGTTATGGCTTTGCTGATCCCAGCACAGTCTATATTAGGGACACATGGAGCTCCAATACAGCTGAAAATCGTTACATGATATGGGGTGGATCCTATGATGAAATGGTTATGCAGTCAGTCAGCATTCTGCACTTGCAGCCAGTGACTCTGCTACCACCTACTAATATCTTGCTTTCTTCCACCAGCATAATTGAAAACAAGCCTGTAAATACTGCAATTGGCACTTTCTCCAGTACAGATCCCAATCCTGGTGACACTTTCAGCTACAGTCTGGTTGCAGGGACAGGGGATACTGGCAACAGTTCCTTCAATA
>CAYRYL010000007.1:1490-76568 GCA_964428425.1 uncultured Anaerolineaceae bacterium
AGGGAAGCTTGACCTTTGAAAAGGCATTCACGATTACCGTTACGAATGTCAACGAAGCTCCGACGAACATCACCCTATCGGCTAGTACAATAGCTGAGAACGCAGCGATCAACACAACTATTGGGACCTTCGGTGCGACCGATCCAGATACAGGAAACACGTTCAGCTACAGTCTGGTTGCAGGGACAGGGGATACTGGCAACAGTTCCTTCAATATATCCGGCAATACCCTCCGAAATAGCAGCATATTCAATTATGAAGCTCAAAACTCCTATTCGATAAGGGTTCGGGTAACAGACCAGGGAAGCTTGACCTTTGAAAAGGCATTCACGATTACCGTTACGAATGTCAACGACGCTCCGGTAAATCTGTCATTGAGTAATAGTATGATTGTGGAAGGCAAGCCTTCTGATACAGAAGTTGGTTTGTTAAGCTCACAGGATCCTGACAGCGGAGATCTATTCACTTATAGCTTGGTCGATGGGGATGGTGCTGAGGAAAACGCGCAGTTCACCATATCCGGTAACTCATTGCGGACCGCAGCGATATTTGATTATCCAACGCATCAAATGCTCCACATTCGTGTCAGAACAATCGATCAAGGTGGCTTGTTTTACGAAACAGCTTTTGTCATCATTGTTGTGGAAGTTATTAACTACTTGTTTCTTCCACTAATTACCAAGTAATCCTTAAAAATATAAATTGGCTAGCGGCTGTCTCAGGAATCTGAGACAGCCGCTGGCTGTTTATTCATTTCAGTGAGAACTGACGGGAAATTTCCAAGTTATTCTGATTTAAAAAAGTGGAGAGTCATTAACAAAAAAAGGCTGATCCGTGAGGATCAGCCTTTTCAGATGTTACTTTAGTCGAACTAAAGAATGGTTACATCCTGAGCCTGGGGGCCTTTGGGGCCGGCAGTGACCGTGAATTCCACGGACTGATTTTCCTGCAAGCTTTTGTAACCTGCAGCGGTGATGGCGCTGTAATGCACGAAGACATCTTTTGCACCCGACTGGGGGGTAATGAAACCAAAACCCTTTTCACTATTGAACCACTTGACGGTTCCGACTTGACGTTCTGCCATGATATATTTGATCCTCTCTGAATCGTAAAAAAAAATTTGTTAGGTTTACTGGGGGTTTGGATCCGGATGACTAGCATTTTGAAAAGCAAACTTCCATGTACAACCTAACTATCATAGCACATTTTGAGCAGTTGTCAAGAGTTCGTGGGTCGAAATGGGTGAATTTGTGGAAATTGTATTAGGTTTTCAAGCAAAAACTCTTACTAACCGGGCAAAACCTGACCATCTGGGGGTTTTAAAGCTAGATTTTCAGGTTTGAATACTAGCGATTCTCGAAAATTCCTTGAGTGAGGTTATAAAGAAGCTTTACTGAATGTTCGTTAATTGACGATTTCAAGCAAGCACCATGCGACGAAATCTTCCGAAATTGCACTAAACGTCAAGAAAATTGTCTGGATTAAACCCTCCATTGTCCTGTTTCCTGGACACAAACTGGCTATAATTATTGCAGAGGAGTTCGCTATGACAAAGATGAGAATTGGTTACATTGGTCTTGGCACCATGGGCGCGCCCATGGCAATGAACATCCTCAAAGCGGGTTTTCCACTAACTGTCTTCAACCGTACTCCCTCCAAAGCCGCTGACCTCATTACAGCCGGCGCGCAATGGGCGGACACTCCAGCAGATGTTGCCAGCCGGACGGAAATTGTGTTCACCAACCTCTCAGATTCTCCAGATGTTTTGGAGATCCTTTTTGGCGCGAATGGTGTGATTGAGGGCGCTCATCCAGGCATGATTTTGATCGATAACTCGACCATCAAGCCAGCAGCCAGCCGTGAAATCTTCCTGCGTTTTCGCGAGGTTGGAGTCAGCGCGCTGGATGCACCTGTAAGCGGTGGCGATATTGGCGCAAAAAAAGGCACGCTTGCCATCATGGTTGGCGGCGAAGCGGAAGCGCTCGAAAAAGCGATGCCTGTATTGGAAGCAATTGGTAAGAAGATCACACACGTGGGGGATGCCGGCGCAGGGCAGGTGGCGAAGGCAGCCAACCAGATTATGGTGGCGGCACAGATGGTCGCGGAAGCCGAACTGATGCTTTTCGCGCAGAAGTCAGGCGTGGATGTAGCAAAGGTGATTGAAGCTATTAAAGGCGGAGCGGCGCAATGCTGGACGTTGGATGTCAAACCCCAGCGACTGTTATCGGGCAATCGGGCTCCTGGATTCAAATCCAGCTTACAGGCAAAAGACCTGAATATTGTCATGGACACAGCAAGGGATTACAATGCGGTTCTTCCCGGTACAGCTCTCAACAGCCAGCTCTTCAACGGTATGGTCGCGCTTGGCGAAGGCGATCTGGACAATTCCGCGGTGATTCATATGCTGGAATTACTAAACGACACGAACCTAAAAACCACGGCATGATACTTGGCGGGCTTGATTAGGCGTCTACATGCCTGGGTTGGGTCCGAAAAAAATGACATCTAATTGGAGGAGTAAAAAATGGATTTCGAATTTATCAAACCACTCTTGAAAGAAGACGCGAAAGGCAAGATCGTCATGCTGGTCATGGACGGGCTTGGTGGTCTGCCCCCTACTGCAGAGGGCAAGACAGAACTTGAGACTGCCCAGACACCCAACATGGACTCATTGGCAGCAAAATCCTCTCTCGGTTTGCATCACTCCGTTCCCTACGGCATCACGCCTGGCAGCGGACAGGCGCACCTTGGGCTGTTTGGGTACGACCCAGTGAAGTACGAGATCGGACGCGGCGTTTTGAGCGCGCTCGGCGTGGACTTTGACCTGGGTCCCAACGATGTGGCAGCCCGCGGCAACTTTTGCACGGTTGACGAAAACGGCGTCATCACAGACCGTCGGGCAGGGCGCATCCCAACTGAAGTTGGGGAGCGCCTGTGCAATTTGCTGAAAGAGAAAGTCAATTTGCCGGGTGTGGAGCTCTTTTTAACCCCTGAAAAAGAGTATCGTTTCGTCTTCGTGTTGCGTGCTGAGGGGCTCAGCGGCGACGTTTCGGATACAGACCCACAAGCAGTTGGAAAGCATGCCCATGTCGCCACTGCCACCAGTCCTGCTGGTGAACACACTGCCGAGCTGATCCGCGAATTTGTGCGCCAGGGAAACGAGATCCTGAAAAACGAGTTCCCCGCTAACAGCTTTGTGCTGCGCGGGTTTGCAGCCATGCCGGCCTGGCCGAAATTCCCCGACGTGTGGGGGACGAAATCGCTCGCGATTGCCATGTACCCAATGTACCGCGGCGTTTCGAAGGTGGTTGGCATGACCGTAATGCCACCGGCTGAGTCGATGGCGGATGAGATCAGCATGTTGGAACAAAACTGGGCTGATTACGACTTCTTCTTCGTGCATATCAAAAAGACAGACAGCTACGGGGAAGATGGCAACTTTGAGGGCAAAGTGCATATCATCGAGGAAGTGGATGCTCTCCTGCCGCGGATTTTGGCTCTCAATCCGGATGTGCTGATCATCACCGGTGACCATTCCACCCCCGCAAAACTCAAAGCCCATTCCTGGCATCCAATCCCAACTTTGTTGTATTCCAAGGATGCACGCCCGGACGGCATCACCAGATTTGGCGAGCGCGACTGTATCCAGGGTAGCCTGGGCTCGCGCTTTGACGCGACCGAATTGATGCCGATGGCTCTCGCTCTTGCCGGAAGGCTTGAAAAGTTCGGAGCATAAAACTCACTAAACCTGGTCTGCTCATGCAGACCAGGTTTCTTAATCCGGAGGTTGTGATGTCGGATCACCCCGCGTTGCTGGCAAGCCGATTGGAAGATGGCAAGGTTCGCTGTGAGCTTTGCGCGCACCGGTGCCTTATCCGTCCCGGGCAAAAAGGACTCTGCAAGGTGCGGGAAAACCGAGGCGGAGAACTGTTCAGCCTCAGTTATGGGCGGTTGATCGCCTCGCACGTCGACCCGATTGAGAAAAAACCACTTTACCACTTCCTCCCCGGTAGTTCGAGTTATTCGATCGCATCCCCGGGCTGCAACTTCCGCTGCCAGTGGTGCCAGAACGCGGATATCTCCCAGATCTCCTCGACCAACGAACCTGACAGACCGCGTTTTGTTCCGCCTGAAAGGGTCGTTGAAGAGGCTGTGGCGAATGACTGCCAGAGCATTTCTTACACCTACACCGAACCAAGCCTGTCTCTCGAATATAACCTGGAAGTCAGCCAGCTGGCACGCGAGGCAGGACTAAAAAATATCTACGTCACTAATGGCTACATGACCCCGGAGATGCTTGAATTGACGATCCCGACGCTCGATGCGGCTAATGTGGACATCAAAGCCTACGACGAGGAAGTTCACCGACGCTACACCGGCGCGCACCTGCAGCCTGTTTTAGATTCTTGCATCGCCCTGCTGAAGGCAGTAGTTTGGCTGGAAGTGACCACGCTACTGGTGCCCGGGATCAATGATGATGAGACCCAGCTGCAGGGTTTGGCAGAGTTCATTGCCACCAAGCTCAGCCCGGATGTACCCTGGCACATCAGCCGCTATTTCCCCCAACCGCAATTCAAACAGATCCCTGCGACACCACCAGAGCGGATCTTTCACGCGATAGATATCGGAAAAACGGCTGGATTAAGGTACGTCTATGGTGGAAATTTGCAGACATCTGTCGTCACCACCTGTCCGAGTTGCAGTGAACGGGTCGTGCGGCGCATGGGATACGCGGACACCCAGGTGCACTTAAATCAAGACGCCTGCCCGAAGTGTGGAACTCGGATTGCAGGCGTCTGGTAAATTAATACATGCCAATTTAGTTTTTACCCTAAAAGACCACAAAACCTGCCTTTTTTGACCAATTCAGTAATGGCATCCATGCTGGGCTTGAAGTAAGCATCCTGCTCAAAGAACGGCACCATCTCGCGGATCGCGTTGTAAGCCTTCGATGTGCCCTGACCAAGACTCAAGCCGGGGTTGGCTTGCAGCCTGAAATCAACCGCCTGAGCGGCACTCATCAACTCGATGGAGATGACCGTGCGTACGTTTTCGATGATCTGCTGGCAGTGCAGGGCGGCATTCGCGCCCATGCTGACGTGATCTTCCACGTTTCCAGAAGAGGGGATGCTATCCACGCTGTCGGGGTGGGAGAGGGTTTTATTTTCCGAGCATAACGCTGCGGCTGTGTATTGCAGGAGCATGAAACCGGAGTTCAGCCCGCCCTGGGCAGCCAGGAATGAGGGGTAATGCTCGGGGTGGTTGTCGATCAGTTTGGCGATCCTGCGCTCGGAGATGTTACCGAGATCAGTCATCGCGATGGATAGGAAATCAAGCGCGAGTGCTAAAGGCTCACCGTGGAAGTTGCCACCGGAGAGGATTGTGACCTCATCCTGGTCGTCAAAGAATAGTAAGGGATTGTCCGTGACTGAGTTAAGCTCTATTTCGATCACGTTTTGCGCGTAGTCGATGGCGTTATGCACCGCGCCGTGCACTTGCGGAACGCAGCGCAGGGTGTAGGCATCCTGGACGTTATTGGAATTATCCGGGCGGGTGAGGTTGCTGCCAGCCAGCAAATCGCGCAGGTTGGCCGCAGTTTCGGCTTGCATCGGCTGCGGACGGCTGGCGTGAATTTGGGGGGAATAGGCACGCATCGTGCCATTTTGGGCTTCGAGCGAGAGTGCGGCGGCGCAGTTGGCAGATTGCAGCACGACTAAGGCGTCATACACCTGCAAAGCTCCGATGGCAGTCATGAGCGTGGTGCCATTGGTCAGGGCAAGCCCTTCCTTTGCGCCCAATTTGATGGGTTTCAATCCATTTTCCTGCAGGGCTTCTGCAGATTGCCTGACTTTACCTTCAAAACGCACATAACCTTGCCCAATGAGCGGCAGTGCCATGTGGGCAAGCGGAGCAAGATCGCCGCTAGCGCCGAGAGAACCCCTCGAAGGAATGATCGGCAGGATGTTTTTGTTAAGCAGTGATAGCATGAGTTGGAGAGTTTCAAGACGGATGCCTGAGTGCCCTTTGGCAAGAGTGTTGGCACGGATGATCATCATCGCGCGCACAACTTCAGCAGGTAACTCGAGCCCTGTTCCAACGGCGTGGCTGAGGATGATGTTTTCCTGCAGCTTTTCAACATCTTCTGGCGGGATTAGGCGATCCTTGAATGCGCCAAACCCGGTGGTGATGCCATAGGCAATACGCCCCTCATTGACAAATTTCGCCACGGCGTCAGCAGCTCGCTTGATGCCAGGAATGGCTTCAGCAGCGAGGGTAATCTCTGTGGAGGGATCTCTTGCAGCCAGGACTAGATCATTCAGGGTAAGTGAGCTACCGTTAAGCATCAGTTTTGCCATGGAAACGCTCCTTGTAAACCTAACTCAGGCTTCGACGATCTCAATCGTGTGCAATTTTACAGCGGGCGAACCAAGACGCATCGGGTCGCGCTCGGGAATGGATAAAAGGACGTCCAGACCTTTGACCACCTCGCCAAAGATTGCGTGCTTGCCATCCAGCCAGGGAGTGGGAACGTGGGTGATGAAGAATTGAGACCCGTTGGTGTGGGGACCAGCATTCGCCATTGAGAGAATGCCAGGTTTGCTGTGTTTCAAACCAGCGCCAAATTCATCCCGGAAGGAATAGCCAGGACCACCACGACCAGTGCCAGTGGGGTCTCCAGCCTGTGCCATGAAGTCCTTGATAACACGATGGAAAATGGTGTCGTCGTAGTAGCCTTCACGAGCGAGGAAAACGAAATTGTTGACAGTGTTGGGGGCTTTGTCTGCAAAGAGGGTGACTTCGATGTCGCCAAGGTCAGTTTTGAGGAAGGCGGAGTATTTTTTATGCAGGTCAAGTTTGAACTCCGGGGTTTTTGTCCATTGTTTTTGTGTCATGTGAAATCTCCTTGAAATGAATTCTATCAGAGGTTAGATGCAAGAGTCTACAACTGTCGAAATAACCCCATGCGGCAGGTCCATGATGTTAGAATAATTCAATGATAAACTCGGCTTCAGAACTTCTGCCACAGCCCAAAAAACGCTCATTTGTTTGGCGCTTTGTGTTTGTTTTTTTCCTTGGAGCATTGTGCTTTTTAGTTACCCAGGTTTTCACACGCGTTCCACTGATAGGTTGGCTTCAAAAGCAACCCAGCTTTATTGTTTGGGGGTTGTCGATTCCTCTTTTAAGCGGAATGCTGATCGCGCTGACCGCCGGAATATTTGAGGAAAGTGGTCGTTTTGTGTTCAAGACTCTGGCATTGAAGCCAGCTCGAACGCGCTTTCTCGAACCAGTCATTTTTGGGTTAGGCCATGGGATCTGCGAGGCAGTTTGGATTTTTTCGACATTCTGGCCGTCGATCAGTCTGCTTGGACCCTCTGAGTTGATTTTGCCTGTGATTGAACGTTTGCTTGCGATCACGATGCACGTGGGCTTTACTGTGATGGTTTGGAACGGTTTTCAGCTTGATCAGCGTGTCCGTTACCTTGTTCTGGCTGTCCTGGCGCACGGGGCGGTGGATGCTCTTATTCCCCTGGCCGGGAGATTTGGCTGGGGAGTTTTGGCGTTGGAGTGCCTGTTTGCGGGGCTAGCTGGTTTGTTATTATTCTATGTATTCTTTTCACGAAAGTATTACCTGAAAGAGGTTTCTCATGAGCAAGGTTAGATTGAATCGCGTGTTGGCTTTAGTGTTAGCAGGGGTCATGAGTATTGGACTTTTAGCTGGGTGTGCAGCCAAACTGCCTGATGGATATGACGAGTTAACGCTAAAAACATCCGCTGAAAGTGTTATCGATCTTCTAAATCAGCGCGATAGCGAAGGGTTAACAGCCATCCTGACTGAGGAGATGAAGGTTGGATTGACGCCGGAAGTCATTGGGCAGATATTTGCGTTACTGGACGAATCAGGTTCAATGCAGGAGATCGCTGATATGAAAGTTGGCAGCAGCGAGGAAAACGGAATTACCTTTGCCTTTGTCGTTGCCAGGGTCAAATATGAAAAAGCTGAAATTACGTACACAATTGGTTTTGACAAGGACATGAAGTTGGCAGGTTTGTATTTGAAATAAGCAAAGCGGTGTGATGGAAAGATTGACAAGAAAAGTATCTCACCTCTCACGTGAGTTGGCCGTTAATGTGTGAAGGTAGTTGGTAGTTTTCTTGGAGCTTTTCCGAATAACAAGATGGGCTTCTCTCCCACATATAACCAAAACCTGGAAAAAGTTGTAGACTATGGATATGTTAACTGATCGTCTTTCACCCAAAGCCCGAAATCTTTTACTAGCACTTGCTATGGTCATGATCCTCCTTTTTGCGTTTAACTTGCTCCATCTATACGTTGGTCTTGAGGGTATGGCTTTTTGGGGCTATCCGTATGTAAGCAGTTTCTTCCAGGACCCTGATAATCCGATCAAAATGAAAAAATCCGCCTGTCCGATATTCATTGGACCTCATGAGACGAAGCAAGTAGGCGTTTCCCTAACAAATACGAGCACTCTAAGAAAGGTTGCATATTTTCAGACGGTAGTCAGCAGCCCGAATTCTGAATACGAGATGTCGTATTCTCTGGAAGAAGTTTCATTATTGCCAGGTCAAACTCGAAATGTCACATTTAACATCAACAAATCCAATTTTGTTCGCGACCTATACGTGGTCAGCAGATCCTTCGTGAGTTGGCAACCAGTCTTTGTATCGACCATCTCTATTGCCTGCCATCCTGTGGTCTTAGATTTTTTCGGTTTTCCCAGCGACGCAATTGGTTATGGGATTTTTGCACTGCTCATCTTGATCACAGCGATCCTGGCAATTCTCTTTGTCAAGGAAGATCCTTTTCTCAAAAGGTTTAACAGACCCAGGAGCAGTCTCATTTACCTGCTCAGCGCACTTACAATTATGACAATCGGAAGTTTCATTGGAAGCTGGCTGCTCAGTTTCATAATGGTTATCCTGATTGTCTTGGGGTTTCTTGCCTTCTGGCAAGTAGATTTTCAATAAAAAACTGGATGGATCGAAATCCATCCAGTTTTTTATAATTGAAAACGATCTTAGTTCCAGTTTTCCAGAATCCGTTTCACATCAGCCAGGAAATTATCACCACTCTCACCGTCAATCGCGCGGTGGTCAAAAACGAGTGATAGATAGATCATCGGGCGAATGGCGATGGAATCGTTGCCGTTTTCGTCGGTGATCACGACTGCCCGTTTCTGCATGGCTCCAGTGCCCAGGATGCCCAGTTGAGGCTGGTTGATAATGGGCATGGCAAATAACGAGCCTGCGGTGCCGTGGTTGGTGAGCGTGAAGGTGCCCCCACGAACATCATCCGGGGATAGTTTTTTGTTGCGGGCGCGTTCTGCCAGGCTGTTGACCTGCGACGCGATTCCCTTTAAAGACAGGTTCTGGACTTGCTTGATGACGGGCACGATCAGCCCGCCTTCACCTAATGCCACCGCCATGCCAATATTGACGTCGCTGTAAGCGAAAATGCCTTCATCTGTCCAGGTGGCGTTTATGACCTTGTGTTCGCTGAGGGCTTTCCCAAGGGCGGATACAAAATAGGCTGTCAGGGTCAGGTTTACCCCATCAGCAGCAAACTTGTCCTTGTTTGCTTTACGATGAGCCAAAACACGGCTCATGTCGACCTCCATCACGGTCAATACATGCGGAGAAGTCAGGACTGAGTCCACCATGCGGGCGGCGATCTGCTTGCGCGTGGAGGTGTGCGGAATGAGGGTGCCCGGAACGTCGGTTGGTACTGGGGCTGGCTTGGCAGGCTGCGAAAGATTTCCCTTCTCCTCGTTCTTAGGTTGGGGAGCATGCACAGCTTTTACTTTTGGTCTGGCAAGGAATGCTTCAACATCCTGTTTTGTGATCCGACCGCCAGTGCCTGTGCCCTGGATTTCGTCTGGGTCAAGCTGGTGCTCGTCAAGCATTTTTCTGACCAATGGGGAAAGAAAGTTAGTCTTACTCGCCGTCTTTTCAGCTATAACAGGCTTTTCTTCCTCTAGCACTTCAGCAGGAGCTTTTTCGGCTTGCGGAACTTCTGCAGGTTTCTCAGCTGTTTCGTCCAAGGAATCTCCCGGCTCGCCAATCAGCCCCATCACTTCGCCAACCTTAACGGAATCGCCTGCGGCCACATCGATGCGCAACAGGATACCCGAGATAGGGCTTGGGAATTCGGTCACGACTTTGTCGGTCTCGAGTTCCACTACGGATTCAAATTCTTCCACAGGATCTCCGACTTGCTTGAGCCAGGCAACCACTGTCAGTTCTTCCACACCTTCGCCTGGTCTTGGGGCGATTAATTTCGTAGCCATTTATCCTCCTAAAGAATGCTCGGGAAGCGATTGGGGTCGCTCTCCCGCATGATATCGTAAGCCGCGTTAAAAATAGTTTCCGCGTTGGGCTTGCTGTAATAATCGCCATCAGTACCATACGCCGGTCGGTGGTTGGCAGCGCTTAGCGTGCGCGGAGCAGAATCCAGCCACTGGTATCCGCCTTGCTTCTCCAGTACTTCCTGCAGCATGTAGGCGGTGGTCCCACCGGGCATATCCTCATCCACGAAAAGCACGCGAGCGGTCTTCTTGAGCGAGTCAACGATCATGTGGTTGACGTCAAAGGGAAGTAGGGTCTGAATGTCAATCAGCTCAACGTCGATGCCAACCTGGGAAAGTTTTTCAACTGCTTGCTGGGCAACGCGAACCGTGGCTCCGTAGGTCACCAGGGTCAAGTCTTTTCCTTGCCTGAGGATTTCAGGCACGCCAAGCGGCAATTTGAATTCAGCGATATTGTCTGGCAGGCGTTCCTTCAGGCGGTAGCCATTCAGAACCTCGACCACCAGGGCAGGATCATCGCCTTCGATGAGCGTGTTGTAAAAGCCCGCGGCTTGGGTCATGTTGCGGGGGACTGCCACGTGGATGCCCCGGATCAGGTTGATGATGCCTGCCATCGGTGAGCCGGAGTGAAAAACGCCCTCAAGGCGATGACCACGCGTGCGAATAATCACCGGGGCTTGTTGGCGACCAACCGTGCGCCAGCGCAAATTGGAGAGATCATCTGCCATGATCTGCAGGGCGTAAAGGAGGTAGTCCAGGTACTGGATTTCCGCGATCGGACGAAAGCCGCGCAAGGCTAAACCAATTGCCTGACCGAGAATGGTGGCTTCGCGGATGCCGGTATCTGCAACACGCAACGGACCGTATTTCTCCTGTAGTCCACGGAAAGCTTGATTTACATCTCCCAGGTTGCCAACATCCTCACCAAAAGCCACCATCAGCGGCTCACGGGCAAGGATTTCGTCAAAAGTTTTGTTGAGCACTTCAAAGCCCATCAGGGTTGGTGAGTTTTCGCTGAATTTTGCTTCAACCGCTTTCACTTTTAGCGGTGATTTTTCCGAATCTGAGAACAGGAACTTGTTGTAGTAAGCCTGTTTTTCTGTTTCCAGTCTGGTCGAAAGATCCAACAAGGCTTTCCGTGCATCGGTGGGGTGATCTTTGGTTAGAACCAAAGCCTGGTGAATGGCAGAGGCGGCATCACTAAAGATAGGATCCTGTATGCTGGCAAGGCGATTGTTGATGGCTTCAATTTCCACTTTATGAGCGGCCGCACTGGCTGCCAAATCGGTGAGTTTTTGCGAGGTAGTCTTAACAAACTGCTTGATGGGATTCTGGAAGTTTTCCCAGGCTCGCTTACGGGCTTGCTCGACGGTTTTCTTGTCCTCAGCCTCAAATTGGCTGAGTTGTTCATCTGTGGCGACGTTGTTGTCGATCAGAAACTGGCGAAAACGGCGCAGACAGTCATTGTCGTATTCCCACTCGAGCCGTTCTTTGGATTTGTAGCGTTCATGTGAGCCGGACGTGGAGTGCCCCTGGGGTTGGGTGGCTTCCGTGACGTGCACGAGGGCAGGAATGTGATACTTGCGGGCTGTGTCTGCGGCTTCCTCGTAGGTCTGCAGCAGGGCAGGGTAATCCCAGGCTTGAACCTGGTAGAGGTCGTAGCCGCGGTCACACTGTTCAGCGGGGCAGGGAATTCGCCGAAAACCTTCAAGAATGGCGTAAATATTTTCTTTCACCATCTGGAATTCATTTGGAACGGAGATGCCATAACCGTCATCATAAATACTGAGGATGGCAGGGGCATGGAGCACGCCGATGGCATTAACTGTTTCCCAGAAGAGCCCCTCTGATGTTGAGGCGTTACCGATGCTGGTCCAGGTGATTTCATCGCCGTTGTGGCTGAAGTTATCAAACTTTTTCAACTCCGCGTTTTTGCGATAAAGCACGGAGGCTTGTGCCAACCCGACCGCACGAGGCATCTGAGCGGCGGTAGGGGCGATATCGGCGGAAGAATTGTAGAGTTCAGTCTGCTTGAGCCAGTTGCCGTCCGCGTCGATCAGTTGAGTGGAAAAATGCCCGTTCATATTGCGACCGCCACTGTTAGGGTCGAATTCTGGGTCAGCATGCGCGTAGAGTTGTGCAAAGAATTCCTCAAGCGTAATTAAATCAAGCGCCATCATCCAGGTTTGATCGCGATAGTACCCTGAGCGCCAATCACCCTTGCCGAAAGTGCGGGCGATTGCCAGTTGGGGAAGTTCCTTGCCATCGCCAAAGATGCCGAACTTGGCTTTGCCTGTCAGCACCTCACGGCGACCGATAATGGAGGCTTGCCTTGAGCGATAACCGAGACGATAGTCTGCGATCAGTTCTTCTGGTGATAAGGGTAGTTTCTGCTTTTTATTATCCATAAAATCCAACTTCCATGCTTTTTAAAGCAATTATAGAGAAGCTGGCTCTGGTAGGCAAAAAAGTGTACAGGAAAGCAGATAAGAGGATTGTTAATAAGGAGGATTAACCTTTAACAGCCCCGCCAAGCATCCCACGAATGAAGAATCGTTGGAAGAGAATGTATATCAGGATTGTAGGCAGTGCAACGATGATTGCCCCGGCTGCCATAAGGGGAATGTTGGCGGTGTATTTGCCCTGGAAGAATGCCAAACCTACGGGCAGTGTGCGCAGAGCCTCGTTTTGCACCATGACGAGGGCGAGGAGAAACTCGTTCCAGGTCCACATAAAGATCAGCACAACCAGCGTAGTCACCGCAGGTTTGGCGATTGGCCAGAGGATGTACCAGAGCGTCTGCCACCTGGAACAACCATCAATCGTGGCGGCGTCGGTTAATTCTTGGGGAGTATTCTCAAAGAATGAAGACATCCACATTGTGCCAAAAGACACACTCAGCCCGATTTGCGGGAGGATTAGCGCCCAGAGTGTGTCTGTTACACCGAATTTGTCCAAAAGGTTGTAAAGCGGGATGATGACCGCCTCAAAAGGCACCATGTAGCCAATGAGAATGAGAGGATAGAGCCACTTCTTTCCGGGCAGGGGCAGAGAGCCAAAGGCATAACCGCTGAGCGTCGATAGAAAAACGCTGGAAACCACGACCGAGGTGGCGACGACGACGCTGTTCTTGAAAAAGATGTTAAAACGCCCAACCCGCCATGCCTGTTCAAAATTCTTGAGGTTCCAATCAGTCGGAAGTGAGAAGGGTCCTCCCATGACTTCTGTACTGGTTTTGAAAGCGCTGGTGAACATGCCCCAGATCGGGACGAGCACCACAAGCATGAAGACGATCAGGATGAGGTAGCGGGGGAGCAGCTTTTTCCAGGGATACTTCATTCGCTCTCCTCATCCCCGTGGAGCTGAAAGCGGCGAATCAAGAGGGAAATAATCAGAATGATCACAGTCAGGACGGTCGCAATGGCGGCGGCATAGCCTATGCGGTTGGTGGTGAAGGCTGCACGATAGATCAGGAAGCCTGTAACCATGGTTGACTCTCCTGGTCCGCCACGTGTGGTGGTGTAGACCAGGTCAAAGACGCGCAAGGCGGCAATGATGGTGGTGACCAGGGCGACGGCAATTTCAGAGCGAAGTCCGGGTACAGTGATGTGGATGAATTGCTTAAAGGCGCCAGCGCCGTCCAGGCTGGCGGCTTCGTAATATTCTTCCTGGATGTGCTGCATGCCCGCCAGAAACAAAACCATGCAAAAGCCGTATTGCACCCATGTTCCGATGCTGCCGACAGCGGGTAATGCCCAGGTGAAATCTCCGAGCCAACTGAGGGCGAAGCTTTCCAAGCCAACCAGGCGGAGCAGGGTGTTGATTGGTCCGAAGGTTGGGTTGAACATCCAGCGCCAGATTACACCAACAACCACCATCGAGATGACTTGTGGAAGGAATAGCGCGGTCCTGAAGAAGGCAAACCCCGGAATCGGTCGCCGGCTAAGCAGTGAAGCCAGGAATAACCCGATCAGGATCGGGATGATGCTGTAGAAAATGACGAATACCAAGTTGTTGAGGATGGCGTTGTGGAATTTGGGGTCTGAGAAAAGCTCGGCATAGTTGGCAAGCCCGATCCATATTCGATTCTGGGTAAAACCATCCCACTGATAAAAACTGCTTCGGATGGTTTCCACGATGGGGAGCAAAGTGAAAAGGAGATAGACAACCAAGGCTGGCAGGAGATACCACCAGCCTTTCCAGCGCGATTCTCCAGGATACTTATGCGTCACATTCGCCATTATAGAATAATAAAGACCGGCAAGTTTCTTACCGGTCTTTGTGTCAGTGCCTTAATTCGATTTCGACTGCAGGTAGGCCCCGTAATCAGCTTCAACAGCTTGAGTGAAGTTGGCAGGGGTGGAAATGCCGCCCAGTAGTTTCTGTAATTCGGCAACCAGCGTGTCATAAATGGTTGGGGTTGCCCAGTCGATGTAATGACCGACGGCGTTGCCCTGATTGATGGTGTTCCAGGCGTTTAGGGTATCTCCAAACAGATTCTTGGTATCCACCTTGCTGCCTTCGGGGAGTGCCATAGCCGGGAGCATGCCGGCTTCAGCCCAGAGTTCGGCGGCTCGGAGGCTGATCATCCAGTTGAGGTATTCCGCAGCGAGGTCTTGTTTTTCGGAGGTTTTTCGGATGGCGAAGGGAATACCCACACCACCGATTGCCAGCCCGGATTTCCCTTCATATGGAGGTAAGAGGAAGAAACCAAATTCCTGGTCGGTGTCGACCATCAGTTCTGGAGCGAGCCAGGAACCAGTGATGGTCATGGCACCATTACCAGCTTTGAAAAGGTTGTTGCTGTCATCGTAACCGATGCCAGGGAAACCTTCGCTGAAATAGCCAGCGTTAGTCCAAGCCTGTAGAATCTCGGCAGCCTGGCGATTTTCGGGCGTATCAAAGCTGACGTTATTAACCCCGTATGTCAGGTTGTTGATGTAATCCAGAGAAACCAGCAGATGCTGGATGGCGCTGAATTCATGAATGGCGTTCCAACCATCGAGTGATCCAAAAGAAATCGGAGTAATCCCTGCAGCCTTAATCTTGGCAAGCAAGGCTTCAAAGTCTTCAAATGTGGTGGGGACATCCCAGTTGTTCTTCTTAAAGATGTCTTTATTGTAGAAAACACCCACCACCTCAGCGGTAGGGCTGACACCATAAAGGTTGCCTGAGCCGAAGGTTTTTCCATCTTCGGTGAAGCTGTTGCGGCTGGCAACGCTGGTGGAGAAGACCGTGCCCCAGTTATATTTTTCAAGGTAGGAGTTCAAAGGCAATAGCAGCCCGGCTTCCACCAAGGCGCCCATATCGTTGCGACCCTGATTAACCTGGGCAACATCCGGACCATCAGCTTTGGTGAGGGCAAGTTTGACAGTAGCCTTGAGATCCTCGAGCACTTTGACTTCGCGCTGGATCTTCACACCAGGATGAGCTGCAACAAACTCGGCATTGAGGGTTTCAATGACCTTGCTCTCCTCATCCCGGTAAAACTGATCCCAGACCAGAAGGACCTGTTCAGTTGTTCCAGGTGCTTCTTTTGTGGGTGAGGCAACTTTGGCGCAGGCTGTCAGAAGGAACATCAATGTGAGGGTGACAGACAAAAAAATACTACTTTTCTTCATGGGTCTCTCCGTTAGTCGGTAATGTATATACAGTCTAGAGCAAAATTATAACCCAGCATAGTTCGGTAGCGATGGGCTGTCAAATAATTGATAAAAGTCCTTCGGAAAAGATTAAAGCATGATGGGTATAATTAGGATATGCAGCTGATTTCTGGTTATAAAAGGAGAGAAATGACCAAAGAGAAAACCGCAAGTGAGCTCAAACACATCTACAAGAGTTTATCCTGGCAGTTATTGGAAGTTACAGAGAATGCAGCCATCGCTGCCGCCCGGGCTGCAGGGCAAGGGGATAAGAACCTGGCGGATGAAGCCGCGGTGGATGCCATGCGAACCACGCTCAGCCTCATCCCGGGTGTTTCCAGTAACATCAAGATCGGAGAAGGTGAACGCGATGACGCCCCGATGCTGTTTATTGGCGAGAAAATCGGAGATGGGGATATTAACATCGACATAGCGGTGGATCCACTCGAGAACACCAATGCCACCGCGAATCTGAATTCTGGAGCCGTTTGCGTATTGGCAGCCGCGCCATCCGGGGGGTTGATCCAGGCATCAGATACCTATATGGATAAACTATGTGTTGGGAAAGACGCGGCGGATTATGTGGATATCACTCTTTCACCTGAAGAAAACGTCAGACGCCTTGCAAAAGCTTTGAAGCGTCGCGATAATCGTGAACTCACCATCACAGTTCTCGATCGCCCCAGAAATGAAGAATTGATCCAGCGGTTGCGTTCCACTGGTGCCAGAGTTAGGCTGATCATGGACGGGGATTTGATGCCGAGTGTGTTCAGTTGCTTCAAGGGAGTGGGGGTGCATGCGGTGATGGGAATTGGAGCTGCTCCTGAAGGCGTCATTTCTGCGGCAGCCATCAAGCTGCTGGGCGGTAAAATGCAGGCGATTTGGAAACCCAAGGATGAAGCAGATGAAGCCCGCTTGAAAAGAATGGGAATACGGTTAGGAGAAGTTTACACGCAAGATGACCTCGCACCAGCGGATAACCTGATTTTCTGCGCGACAGCTGTTACGCCGATTATGACAACCTCCAAAGCGGTGCTGGAAGGTGTAAGCTTCTTCCCTGGTGGGGCGAAGACCGACAGCCTGGTGATCACACGCGGCTTCATGAATTTTGTGCCGACCACGCATGTGCTCGATCCGCTCGTGTTTGAAGAAGAGAAAAGTGAGTTCCGCTTGTATTAACCCAGCTGCGGTATACTATCTGCTTACTATTAGATCGAGGTAACACATGAAGAAAGCAATTATCACTGGGATCACCGGTCAGGATGGATCTTACCTGGCAGAAATGCTGCTCACCAAGGGCTATGAAGTCCATGGCATCATCCGCCGGGCAAGCACATTCAACACCAAACGCATCGACCATCTCTACAAGGATCCTCACGTCATCGACGGAAGTGCAAGGTTGTTCCTGCATTATGGCGATATGGGCGCTACCGGTAGCCTTGGGGATGTTATTTACGATACCAAACCGGATGAAATCTATCACCTGGCAGCGCAAAGCCATGTGCGTGTTTCGTTCGATATGCCCGAATACACTGCTGATGTTACAGGTTTGGGAACCACGCGCATGCTCGAGGCAGTACGGCGGCTTGGCAAAGGCACACGCTTTTATCAAGCGTCGACGAGCGAGTTGTTTGGTTCTGCCACACCTCCTCAGTCCGAACTGACGCCGTTCCATCCTCAAAGCCCTTATGCTGCCGCTAAATTGTATGCATATTGGATGGTCGAGAATTATCGGGATGGTTACGGCATGTATACCGTCAACGGGATTTTGTTCAACCATGAGTCGCCCAGACGTGGTGAGACCTTTGTCACCCGCAAGATTACCCGGGCACTGGCTGCGATCGTTGCTGGCAAGCAAGACAAACTCTTTCTGGGAAACCTGGACGCCAAACGGGACTGGGGCTATGCGCCTGAGTTTGTCGAAGCGATGCACATGTTGCTGCAGCAAGACCAGCCAGATGATTACGTTATTGGCACGGGTGAATCGCATTCCGTCCGTGACTTTTTGGATGAATCTTTTGGATACGCGGACTTGGACTGGACGAAGTATGTGGAAATCGATCCGCGTTATTTCCGCCCAACTGAAGTGGATTACCTACTAGCTGATCCAACCAAAGCCAAGGAGAAAATCGGATGGTCGCCAAAAGTCAAATTCCACGAACTTGTGCGGATCATGGTGGACGCTGATCTCGAACTCATGGGTCTGCCTCATCCTGGCGAAGGAAAACAGATCATTAACGAGCGTTTTGAAGGGTGGCATCGCTGGGAGGACCAGGTTAAAACGATGGATAAATAATCCATCGACAACAAAATATGGTATAATAAGCACACGGAGTAGTAACCCCGGTCTGCGCTGACAGAGAAAGGCAATGTGGTGAGAATGCCTGCAGAATGCGGAAGGGTGAAGTCGTCGTGAGAGATCGGCTGAAGAAACCTGCGAAGGGATTAGACCAGTCCGGGAGAGCCCGTTAGCGCTCAACCCAAGTGCGATCCAAACGGATCGAATAGAGGTGGTACCACGGAAGCTAACTTTCGTCCTCATCGGGCGAAAGTTTTTTATTTAAGGATTGAGAGGCGTAGGATGACTGAACTGCCAAAA
This sequence comes from uncultured Anaerolineaceae bacterium, assembly GCA_964428425.1. Taxonomy (GTDB): domain Bacteria; phylum Chloroflexota; class Anaerolineae; order Anaerolineales; family Anaerolineaceae; genus Mesolinea. Next base: position 20,057 of record CAYRYL010000007.1, read on the forward strand.
ACGTATGACTTTAGAGAATATGAAGAAAAAATCTACCAGGAGTGGGAAGCAAAAGGCTACTTCAAGCCAACCAACAACCCGAACCTGCCAGGGCATGATCCGAATATTAAGCCTTTTGTAATCGTTATCCCTCCACCAAACGTGACTGGAGCTTTGCACCTGGGGCACCCTTTGTTCGTGGCGACGGAAGACATCATGGTTCGCTACCACCGCATGAAGGGCGAACCGACCCTTTGGGTCCCTGGGACTGACCACGCGGGCATTGCCACCCAGTTGCAGGTGGAGAATTTGCTGCGCAAGGAAGGAACTTCCCGCGAAGAAGTCGGACGCGAAGCGTTTGAAGCGCGCGTTTGGCAGTGGAAAGAAAAGTACGGCGGTGAGATCATCAACCAGCTCAGACGGCTGGGTGCTTCGTGCGATTGGGAGCGGGAACGGTTCACGCTGGACGAAGGTCTTTCCCGCGCGGTGAGGGAAGCGTTTGTGCGATTGTACGAAAATGGGCTCATCTATCAAGGTCCACGGATGATTAACTGGTCGCCTGGTCTGCAGACGGCGGTCTCTGACCTCGAGGTGGAATACTCTGAGGAACAAGGCAAACTGTATCACTTCAAATACATGCTGGCTGACGGCAGTGGGGATTACATCCCCGTTGCAACCACTCGTCCGGAGACGATTCCCGGTGATACGGCTGTGGCAGTGCATCCTGAGGATGAAAGATACGCGCGCTTTGTTGGAAAAAAGGTGATCGTACCAATCCTGGGCAGGGAAATCCCGGTGGTGGCAGATGACTATGTAACCAAAGAGTTTGGGACTGGAGCGCTTAAGATCACACCGGGTCATGACCCACACGACTATGAAATCGGTCAGCGGCACAACTTGCCTTTGATCAACATTATGAACAAAAACGCGACGTTGAATGAGAACGCGGGCAAGTATGCTGGCATGGAGCGTTTCAAAGCGCGCAAAGCAATCTGGGCAGACATGACAGAGGCGAATCTGGTGTTGAAAGAAGAACCCTATGTGATGAATGTTCCCCGATCTCAGAGGGGTGGGGAAATCGTGGAACCCCTGGTGTCAACCCAGTGGTTTGTGAATATGGACAGCCTGGCGGTGATGGCAGCGGAATCTGTTCGAAACGGTGAAATCACCTTTGTGCCCGATCGCTTCACGAAGGTCTTCCTGAGCTGGATGGATAACATCCAGGATTGGTGCATCAGCCGGCAGCTTTGGTGGGGGCATCGCATCCCGGTCTGGTATTGCCAGGATTGCCGTGAAGTGATTGTCGCAAGGGAAGATCCCAGCGAGTGTCCGAAATGTGGGTCCCACAACCTGAAACAGGATCCGGACGTGTTGGATACCTGGTTCTCTTCGGGTCTTTGGCCATTCTCGGTGTTTGGCTGGCCGGACGCAACGCCCGATTTCAATTACTTCTACCCAACCAGCGTGATGGAGACTGGCTACGACATCATCTTCTTCTGGGTCGCACGGATGGTGATGGACGGGCTTTTCTTCACTGGCAAGGCGCCTTTCCACACGGTTTATCTGCATGGCATGGTGCGCGACGACAAGGGTCAGAAAATGAGCAAGACCAAGAACAACGTGATCGACCCGCTTTTGTTGATGAATGAATATGGCACGGACGCACTGCGGTTCTCCCTGGTAGTTGGATCCAGCCCGGGCAATGATCAGAACGTTGGTGCGAAGAAGGTCGAGAGCAACCGTAATTTTGCCAACAAGGTGTGGAACATCGGGCGGTTTGTGATCAACGCGGTCAACAAAGTTGAGGAGCCCATCAAAGCCGAACCGCAATGGACCCTGGCTGACTCGTGGATTTGGGCACGTACCAGGCAGACCGTCAATAGTGTGAACAATCTGTTTGAGACCTATCAGTTTGGCGAAGCAGGTCGGCAGGTGTACGAATTCTTGTGGAGCGATTTTGCTGACTGGTACCTTGAAGCTGCAAAGCGGCAACTGGCAGAAGGCGGCGACCGTTCGGCTTACACTGCGATTATCCTTGCGGATGTGCTTGGATTGATGCTGCGCCTTTTACATCCATTCACGCCTTTCGTGACCGAGGCGCTATATGGATACTTGAAAGAAGCCTGTGAGACAAACGAATTCATCTTCAACCCTGAGCGAAATTGGGAAGAGCATTTGATTGTCGCTCGGTGGCCGGAAAGGATGCCTCACCAGGATTGGGAGGAAGTAGCGAAAAGTGAATTCGAACTGGTTCAGGAAATCGTTCGGACGATCCGAAACTTGCGATCTGAGTTCAAGATAGAACCAGGCAAAGCCATCGACACGATCATGGTCAGCGAGAGCAAAGCCGGCTTTCTGAAGCAAAACAAACACCTGTTAGTCGACTTGGCTGGGTTGAATGACAACGGTTTGGAAATTCTGGCGGGTAAGCCTGAAACTGAGGGTTTGACGGTTGTCGTAGTTGAGGACATCGAGATCTACCTCAACCTGAGCACTGGTGGTGACAGCCAGCTCGATCGTGAGCGGCTCGAAAGAGAACTAGCGGAGGCGGAAAGCCAGATCGACAGGCTTGAGAAGTTGCTTTCTTCACCCTTTGCCCAAAAGGCGCCTGAAAAGGTGGTGCAGGTTGAACGGGAAAAGCTTGAGGGATATAAGGCGAGCGCGGCGAAGTTGCGCGAGCAGTTGAACTAACAAAAAACCTCCCCGATTTTGATCGGGGAGGTTTTTACTCTTATTGCAAGCGAAGTTTCTCAAGCATGATAATGCGCTTGAGGATGGCAACCGAGACCGCGTAGGTTGAATCCATACCAAAGTAGGAAAGACCACCCGCGCCAAGGTTTTTTCCCTTGGAATAAGGCGTGTCGGACACATAGTGGAGAATGCCCAGATCAAAGGGTAGCCCGTAAAGATTTACAATTTCGTCAGAAGGGTGGCGTGCGGGACGGAAGAGCTCATAAATCGCCGAGAGATAAGGTCCGGCTTCCATTTCAACATCGGTGTAGCCCTCACGATACACGACATCGAGCACATTGCGATTTTGCAGGAAGGTGCCCATCACGGAGACTGCTTTTTGGTTGTCCAGAACGGTGCCAAAGTTGAGATTCGGAGCGATATCTGCTGCGGTGAAATTATTGTTGAAGAGGTAGGTGTTGCGGGAGTGCTCATCGTAGACCACGTTGGGCAGAACCACGTCTCCCCGTACACCATTCAGGCTGGCAGCTTTACCCATGATGTAGATACCGAGAATCTTGCAGCTGTTTTCGGCGATTTTTGTCAGCAGGTTGTAGGCAGCAAAGCCAAGCGGATAATCGATATTTAGAATGATCGCGTCACTATCCTGTAGAAAACCGAGATGAGAACTATCGCCTGCAGGAGCCAGGCGGGGATCGATTGTGTTGGGGTTCAACTTATGCAGCTCCATCACGCTGGCTTCCACATCGAAACTATGGACGCTGCTAAGGCGGGTGATGCCGCGTTCCTCTTCAAAGGCGATCTGCTCTGCTGCCAGAGAACTCTCAGGATGAGCGGAAAGGTAGGCACGCATGGCAAAGTAAAAGAAATTTTCCTGGCTGGCTTTGTTGGCATCCTGCTGCATTTCTTCCCATTCAGCCTGTAACGAAGGCTCGTCATCCTGGATGAAGTTTAGCAATTCAGCGCGTTTGGTCAGTGCATAGCCAGATAGCAGATTTAGGAGGCTGTGGGTGTTGGAAGATACAAAGTAAAGCGGACGCCTGGTGACTGCGGGGACTTTGGTTTCGATGTTGGTCCACCAACTCTCAGTGGCTTTCCGGTAGTCGTTGAGAGAACCACTGACGAGCTGAACCGTTAGGTCGCTGGTTTCTGAGGCGATCAGGGACATGTACTTGTGGAAATTGTCTCCCATGAGTGTGTACAGGCGGGCAAGGTCTTCCTCTTTCATCCGAAGATGCCTGGCGAGTTGCTGGAAGCCTTTTGGGTCAGCGGGAGTGGCAGCGGCAAGCAATCCGTCTGGAAGGGTGTTCAACAGGAAGTGGAGTTTGTTCCATTCGATCTGGAGCGTGGTTAGGGCTGGTACGACATCGTCAATGTCGGAACGAGAGGCGATGTAGCACGCGAGGCACTCGCCTCCGTCATAGAAACAACGCCGGCGCCGGGCCTTGGCGCTGACTTCGTGCCAGGTTTCAACATCGCCATATCCATTGCTGGCGAGGTTGGCAGCAGATTGACCAAGTATGACCTTCTTGACATAAAAAATGGCTTCAGGCAAGCGCAATAGGGCATACAGCAGGGCGGAGACGTCAGGGGAATCCTCACGGGACTTCGTGTGCAGGGAGGAATTCATCCCTGCATGGACCTCTTCGAGGGTGCGGATGTGGACCTCGTTCGATGAGCGCAACAAAGAGTAGATCGTGCGTAAGTAGAGGTCAATTTCTTCAGATGATCGGACAGGAACGGTTCTTTCCATAGTAGCTCGCCTTTAATTGATGAAACGGTTTTATGAAATTCTATCACGGTGACACTTACAGGTAACCTCCCTTATAATACATGCATCAAATTGTCTCTGAATTATTAGCTGGAAGTGAGATCGTATGCTCTACCTTGTTGCAACACCAATAGGAAATTTAGGTGATATCACCTACCGTGCGATAGAGGTCCTCAAGAATGTGGACCTGATCGCTTCGGAAGACAGCCGCAAATCGAGCATCTTGTTGAACCATTACGAAATCCGCAAACCTCAGACTGCGTTGAATAACTTCAATGAGAGGAAGGTCGTTCCAAAACTGGTCGAGCGGCTTGAAAGGGGTGAAAATATCGCCCTGATCACCAGCGCTGGCACTCCCGGCATCTCAGACCCCGGTTATCTTTTGGTGCATGCGGCGCTGGAAGCGGAAATCACTGTTGAAGTGATCCCAGGACCCTCCGCGGTGATTACTGCCCTCACTTTGGCAGATCTACCCCTCCACAGTTTCACTTTTAAAGGCTTTCCACCGAACAAAGAAGGCCCCCGCAAGCGTTTTATCGCGATGGATGCCCAAAATCCGCACACATTGGTTTTTTACGAAAGCCCATATCGCCTTGTGGCGTTCCTGAAGAATGCTTTGGAAGTACTGGGCGACAGGAGGGTTGTCGTGGCTAATGACTTAACCAAAAAGTTTGAGCGGATTTCAAGAGGACAACTCTCGGAGATCATCCCGACATTTGAAAACTCACCCATTAAGGGCGAGTTCGTTGTCTGTATTGCCGGATTCGAAGAACTGAAGGCTAAAAGCTTAACGGACTGAGGTCAGACAGATCTGAGTAGATGTCCACACCTTCAGATTGCTTGAGTTTGTTGACAATTTTGTAGGTTGCAGGGGTGAAAAGAATCTCAACCAGGACCTTGAAGATGTAATTAGTCAGGGTCAAAGACCAGAAGAGCTCACGTGGAAAGACGCCTGTGAGCGTCGCTACCCCTACAAAGATCAGGCTGTCGATAAATTCGCCGATAATGGTGCTGGAAATGGTGCGCGCCCAGAGGTATTTACCTTTGGTGATCGATTTCATCAAAGCCATCACGACTGCATTTGAGAAACTGCCGAAAAGATATCCCAGGATGCTGGCGAGCACGATTCCACCAAAACTGACTCCTCCCAGGATGGAATCGAAAGCGGATTGACCAACGGTCTGCTGCCAGGTGGCTTCGCCAGGCAAGACGCGGATCAGCAGGAACATCAGGAAACTGAAGACAAGCGCGCCAAAGCCGAGCCAAATTACACGCCTCGAGCGAGAATAACCGTAGACCTCAGTCAGGACATCGCCAAAAATGTAAGCAAAAGGAAAAAATACGGTTCCCGCGTCAAACGCCATTCGAACATTGCCAAGAGAGAATCCCCAGTCAATAATTTTGGCAGAAGATGCAAAGTTGGATAGGATCAGGATGACCGCAAAACTGACGGTGACGACATCAAGGTATTTGAAATTGTGGCGCTGTTCTTTTTGTTCCAAAGTAATCCTCTCAACGGGTTATACTACAAAACGAGGAAACTCGCCTGTGTTTTGGGAGTCTTACGCGTCACGGAGGTTTTATGAGCCTGGTATTGGGTCTGGATGTAGGAGGAAGCACCACCAAGGTGGTGGGTTTTGAAGGTGGGGAGATGCTCGGATGTGTCATCGTGAAAGCGAGCGACCCGCTTGCTTCGGCGTACGCTGGCTTGGGGAGATTCCTGGAAACCACCGGAAGAAAGTTGTCAGAGATCGACAAAATCATGGCAACTGGCGTTGGAGCTTCTTACCTGAAAGGCGACTTGCTCGATCGAAAAACCACCACCGTGAATGAATTCGAATCTGTTGGGATTGGGGGCATTTTCCTGGCGGACGTGCCGGAAGCGGTGGTAGTGAGCATGGGAACAGGCACGTCATTTGTCGAAGCAAGGGGGTCCGTCGTCAGACACATCATCGGTTCAGGGGTTGGCGGGGGTACTTTGGTGGGCTTGGCAGGCAGGCTGATCAATGTTTCTGACTTTGAGACGATCGATCAACTTTCACAAAAAGGACACCTGGAAAAGATCGACCTGACAGTGGGTGATTTGACTCAAAAGCAGATTCAAGGCTTGACCCCCACAACCACGGCATCAAATTTTGGGAAAATGGTGGGTTTGAGCGAACCGGAAGACATTGCCGCAGGGATCGTGAACCTTGTTTTCCAGTCCGTTGGCACGGCGGCAGTCCTTGCGGCACGACTTTGCCATTTGAACACAGTTGTGGTTACCGGTAATCTGACACGCATGCGATTTGGCAGGCAAGTCCTCGATGAGTTTGCCCGATTATATGGCATCGACTTTCTCATACCTGCTCGAGCAGAATTCGCTACCGCCACCGGAGCCGCTTTGCAAGGATAAAAACAATTATAAAAAATACGCTAAAATAGAGCCATGCAACACTTTTTCCTGGAACCAGAATCAATAAAAGACGGGGTGGTCACCTTTCCGGAAGCCATCTCTCGTCAAATCAAAAGCGTCTTGCGGCTTAAACTTAGAACCGATGAAGTCATTGTGCTGGACAACTCGGGCTGGGAGTACCTGGTGCAGCTCACAGGTAACAAAGGGCAAAACGTCATCGGTGAAATCAGCGGGAAGCAACCCGGCAGACCCGAAGCAGCAACAGGTTTGCGCTTGTGCTACAGTTTGACCCGCCGGGAAAAGATGGAAACGATTTTACAAAAGGCAACTGAAATTGGCGTGACCAGTTTTCAACCGTACATATCCTCCCGCAGTCTGGTACAGGATAGCCGGCAGAACAGCGCCCGCCAGGAACGTTTGACTGCGATTATCCGGGAAGCCGCAGAGCAATCCATGCGCGCGAAATTGCCGGTCTTGCAGCCTGTTCTGAATTATGAAGAAATGCTCTCTGCTACGAATGGTTGTGGGGTCAAGCTGATCGCCTGGGAAAGCACGGCGATCGTGAGCCAGGTATGCCCTGATATGCTTACTGTTAGTGATAACCAGAAACCTGAAATCGCCTTGTTAATCGGTCCTGAAGGCGGCTTTAGTTCAGATGAAGTTGGGTTGGCAGAAAAGCATGGTTATGAACAAATTTCCTTGGGCACCAACATCCTGCGCATGGAGACAGCCTGCGTTGCAGGCTGCGCCATCATTCGACATCTTTGTCGTTAGAACAATCAGAAAAGCAAGTTACGGTTAGGTAGAAGATTTCTCAGTCGGTTAGCTGAGAGTTTCCCCGCGCCGAGGTTTCGCCCCAGTTCATCCCGAACGACCACAACCGTACCCATTTTCAATCCCTCAAAGTCCAAATTTCGTAAATCCTGCCCGGAGAGCCATTGCGAAACTTTGTCCGTAGGAATTGTCCAGATGTTGTTGGAAAAAAGATCGCCAAAACGATTGATCACGTCAACAGAAAGGGCGATTTCACCGTGATAAATCTTGCCGAAGGGCATCCCAAGGCTGTGAAAGGGCAGAGTCTGGAAGTGGTCAGTATAGGCTATTGGGACCAGGTGCAGGCTGTCGCCCCTTTGGTGAAGGGCTAAGCCGTTTTCGGTCAACAGCGGGATTAAGCTGACACCATAGAGATCCAGAAGCTGAGCATCCATCACGCCGGATTGCTTTGGTGTGACGGGATTGAGACCTGTCGCGGAGAACGGACGGGAAGGTGGTTGGCTCGCCTCGGACATAAAGTCAGCATTTTTTGTCAACCGGACCGCGAAGAAACCATTTGTTTCAAAAATATGGGGCCACACCCTCCAGCTATTTTCAAGAGATGGGTGGAAGGTCTGATCCTCGAAAGTTTTTAAACCTGAAGATCCTGGAAAAGAAAGAGGAATCTTGTCAATTTGAAATGCATTTGGAGAGAGTTCAAGAAGAGCGTTTACTACTGCTTCATCCTCCTCAGGCGCGAGCGTGCAGGTGGAATAGACCAATTCTCCACCCGGTTTCAGGGCTTTGGCTGCGGAGGCTAGAAGCGCAAGCTGCCTTGAGGCAAGGCGACTGCGTTCATCAGACGTGATCGGTCGGGGAGGGTGAGAGGCAGAAACACGCAGACTTTCCATGCTGCAAGGGGCGTCGAGCAAGACGCGGTCGAAGATTTTGGGATACCAATCCCCGAAGCGTTCGCCAGCAAAATTGGTGATCGTGTGATTGGCGGAGCCCCACATTTGTAATACTGTACGCAAGGCGGAAAGCCTGGAGGCAGAAGAGTCATTCGCGATCACAAAATCCCGGTCGAGATTGAGATCAACCAATTGGGTTGTCTTGCCGCCAGGTGAAGCTGCCATGTCCAGAACCACTTTGGGAGTTGAGGAAGTGGAAAAGAGTGAAACAGGCAGGATGGATGCCGCATCCTGCACGTAGTAATAGCCGAGGCGGTGTTCGAGCGTCTGCCCGGGAGGGGTTTGGCTGGAAAGTATTTGCCTGGAGGTGGCGGAGAAGTGGATTGGGCTCGTCAGCCAGCCATAACGCTGCGACCACGCTTCAAGATCCTGGCCTGGTTCAGGCGACTTCAGTAAATTGACACGCACGGCTGATGGCGCGGAAGTGGCAGCAGAAGTGAGCAGCGCCTGGTAGTCGGCTGTAGATAAATATGGGCGGTAGCGTGAGATTGCTTCCTGGATTTCGGCTGGGAGAGAGGGTGTGGTTTCAGTCATGTTTTTGAATGAAGAAGATGAGTTCATTGCCTGCGATGTCGATGGTGAGACGCCATGGCTGACCTTCTATTGACTTTTCGATCAGGGTTGTGTGATAGGTTTCGAGCGAATGATGACCTGCCAGGTCACTGCTTGGGAGGCTGACCACAAGCCACTTGACGTTGAGTCCTTCAAAGAGGTCGCGATTGCTGCCTGGACGGCGCTTCTCCAGACGGTGGGCTTCCTTGAAAAAGAAGGCGCAATCTGCTTCTTGATTGGGAATTTCCGTCAGAATGTCCTGGTGAATCGCCCGAGCTTCTGGATAAAAATATTGAAAGAAAGTCCCCAGAAACGCCAATCGGGGTTGGTGAATGTCGAATGCAGTGAAATTGGTGCTCGGTGGGAGGTTCATCCAAGGCAGTCCAAGTGGATCGAGGGCGCAGGCGAGATCGAGGATTGAATTGGGAGTGCCAATTTTTGAAAATATCTTCTCATAGAAAGTGTCAAGGAATGGCAATCGTTCCCGACTGGAAACATGACGGCGCATTTTTTCTACGCACCAGGATTTCAGAACTTCTTGTGATGGATCCTGTTCGCGCAGAATGTTCAGCCCCTCAGTTTCTGCAAAATGGTCGATATCTTCAAGGTATGGCGCGATGATGTTGTGCAGGGATTTGCGGAAGTTCGCTTCGAGCTCTTTGCGGGAATTGCTGTGCTGACTTTCATAGTCAAGGATGTCAAACAAAGTCGTATGCGGGATTTGGAGGTTGCGATACTTACGGGAAACCTCCACAGCCTGGATGAGCGAGTCGTAAAAAGCCTGATCAAAGCTCATTTTGTCACCAGAAATGCCACTTCGTTAGGAAAAACGAATTCCTGGATTTTCCAGTCCCGATCAGCGGTAAGCTGATCGAATTGCGAACGGTAGGTTTCTTCCATCCCTTTTTTCCGCCCACCGAGGCTGCGTAGGGGGTAAGTGACCAGGATGTGCTCCGCGTTTAGACCATCGAGGATCTTTTTCGCGAGCCCCCGTTCAATTTGCTCCATTAAAGGGAGGGTTTTCATCAAGAGAGCGAGGTGCACTGGTTGATGGGGGATTGAAAACGAGAGATCCAGGATCGAAGCGTTGCCATGAACGCCAAATAACTCGAAATAATGCCAAAGAAAGTGGACAAGCGGACTGACAACATCACTCGCGAAATAGCTGAACTCATCAGCGAGCGGCATCCAGGGGATGGAAAGTGGGTTTAAGCCACAAGCGAGATCCAACACCGATTTAACCGGGCTGATGGAAGCAAGTGTGGTCTGGAAGAAAGTCGGTAAAACCTCGATGCGCTCCGAAGTCGAAGCATGTAATCGCATCATTTGAAGGCTCATCGACTTCAAACCAGAATCTACATTTGAGCTCAAGGATTTGAAATTATCCAACCAATGCGCATAGTCTAACTTTGGAGTAAGGTACGCGCCAGTGAGTTGGTGCAGGCGGGTGCGTGCAGACTGAACAATAGCCTGCTTATTTTTATACTTTTTTGCTTCTTCCGTGGTGACACGCGCAACCAACGTACCTGCAAGTTGGGCATATTTCGGAGAATGACTGACCTGATCGATCAAATCCTGATCGTTTTCAATTTCAGGCATGTGAATTCTTAAGCCTCTCGATCAGCCGGGTCATAAAACGCAGGTTGTGTTTGGTTGCAAGGCGCATATAAGACGATTCGCGCATGCGGTAGAGGTGGAAAAGATAGCCCATCGAGTAATCCCGGCAGCATTCACAGTCGCAATCTGGCGAAATGGGACCCGCATCGTGGAAATTGTCCTCCGTATTGATGTAGCGGAATTTCAGCCAGCGACCATCCGACGTAAGAGCAACGTTCGCTTCGGACCAGGTGTAGAGCCGTCCATGCCGCGCGTCCCGGGTGGGCAGGGCGCAATCGAACATCTCGTAACCCAGTTTGAAACTGGTGACGATACCTGCTGGGTGACCGATTCCAAGCGCATGAATGGGAAAGTCCCGTGGAATAAGCGAGCGGGTGTAATCAAGAATATCCGTGATCAGGTTGGATTCCTCATCCAATGGCCAGCCGCCAAATCCGAAACCGTCAAAGCCTATCTCAAGCAAGCCTTCAGCGCAGCGTCGGCGCAGATCCAATTCAGCACCGCCCTGGATGACTCCAAAAAGCAGTGGACGTTCGTGATCAGACCATTTTCGGGATTTTAGTTGCGTTTGGTAGCTCGCTTTTGCCCTGGCTGCCCAGGCGAGCGTGCGGGTGACCGAAGCTTCCTGTTCAGCACGACTGGCAGACACATGGGTGCAATCATCGAGGCACACCAGGATGTCAGAGCCGTAGCTCATCTGAAGCTGAATGCTTTTTTCAGGGGTTAAGAGTAGTTTCCTGGTAGAACCTTCCGGGAAAAAGACGATACCTTTTTCGGTGAGGCTGCCAAATTTTGCGTTCTGCCGAATGAGAGAATAAGCTTGAAATCCGCCTGAGTCGGTCATGATGAGCCCGTTCCAGGCTGCCATTTCGTGCAAACCGCCAAGGGTTGAGATGAGTGAAGAACCTGGTTTTTGCATCAGATGAAAGGCATTCATCATCAGGATTGGCAAACCAACTTCACGCAGGTCGGTGGTGGTCAGGCTGCGCACATAGCCGTAAGTTGCGTCCGGCATAAAAACTGGCAAGGCCAAGGATTGCCCACGAACCTGGAGTGACCTAGGAGAAATCAAAATCTCCTCCGTTGGGGTCGGTCCATGATCAGGATAAACTCTGCTTTTCTGGACTGGACTTGACCAGCGACATCCTGAACAGTCCCCAGGTAGGTAGCTTCAGAGGATAGGGTCAGGTCGAGAGCGAGAAAAATTTGCTGTTGGCGACCAAAAGTAGTACTCACTTCATCCAGTAATTTCCCTAAGCGGTAAGGGGTGTCCATCAGGATAATTGGGGTTTCAGATATTTTGTGTTTTTGTAGCACAGCCGCACGCTGCTCGGTTTTTGGGGGAAGAAATCCGAGAAAGGTGAAGGTTTCCATGTCAAATGGGCAGAGGGAAAGCGCTGCCATGAGTGAGGAGGCACCTGGAACAGGTACAACCCGGATGCCCATTTCAGACATCATTTTCAGGAGTTGCTTGCCGGGGTCGGAAAACACGGGAGTGCCGCAATCTGAGATCAACGCCATGCTTTTGCCATTCATCAGATCGATCAAGATCTGTTGGATCATGTCGATCTCGTTGTGTTCGTTGAGCTCGATCAATGGCATGCCGGTGATGTCCAACTGTTTTAGCAGTCTTGAGCCATCTTTGCGCTCCTCGCAAATAACCGCGTCCACTGACCTCAGCATTTCAATCGCCCGCAGGGTGATGTCCTGTGGATGGCCGATTGGTGTGGCTACGATGAATAATTTTCCGAATTGATTTGAGTTTGTCATTTTTGTTTCCGTTCTAAGATTATAAAGCATTGGATGTGCACGATGAAAAGTGTCTTGCAAAGGTGTTCGATTAGGGGGTCTACTCTGTTTTCAACCAATATTTTGCGGAATTAGCTTTGTCGAGTTGTGGCATAATAGGGGGGATTAATCTGGAGCGACATGAAAAAACTAAGCAAATTATCAAAAGTATCTTTATTACTCGCGGTCTTGTTTGGGATCGACAAAATCCTGGGCGTTGCACGCCAAATGATTATTTCGCGCCAGTTTGGGCTTTCAGCCGAACTGGACGTTTTTAATGCGGCAAATAACTTGCCTGATATGCTCTTTATGCTCATTTCTGGCGGAGCCTTGGCAATTGCCTTCATCCCGGTCCTCACCGAAGTGCTAACCAAGGAGGGACGCACCAAAGCCTGGGATCTCTTCTCGAACATCCTAAACATCGCATTCATACTAACTGCGTTAGCTGCAATCGTCATCGGGATTTTTGCCCGACCGTTGGTGACCAGCCAGCTTGGCATCGCGCCTGGTTTCACGGAAGCCCAGACTGTGGATACGGTCAGGCTCTTGCGGTTAAACCTGATTTCGACGCTGATCTTTTCATTGAGCGGACTGGCGATGGCAGGTTTGCAGGCTAACCAGCACTTTCTGTTTCCGGCGTTGGCTCCAATTCTCTACGACCTTGGACAAATTTTTGGGGCGCTTGTGCTTGCTCCGACCGAACCGCTGAAACTCGGACCCATAAGCCTGCCTGCCATGGGTTTTGGCGTGGATGGGTTGGTTTTTGGCGTGATCCTTGGAGCACTGTTTCACTTGTTGATCCAGGTGCCAGGTCTCATTAAGTACCAATTTCGTTGGCGACCACGTGTGGACTTCAAAGACATCAACACGCGAAAAGTCTTGCGCCTGATGGGTCCCCGCTTGTTAAGCATGCTTTTTATTCAACTAATTTTCCTGGCACAGGACAATCTTGGTTCACGACTGCCCGAAGGGTCTGTTTCCGCCCTAACTTATGGCTGGTGGATCATGCAGGTCCCACAAACCTTGATCGGCACCTCAATTGCTACAGCAATCCTGCCGACCCTCTCAGAGATGTTTAGCAACCAGCAGTTTGATGCAATGAAACTGAAAATCGAACGGGCGGCGAGAGTGATGCTCACACTGACTATACCGATCGCTATCATTGCTGGCATGGTTTTACTGCCACTGGTTCGTCTTTTACTTGGACTGGAAGAATCCGGAACGATGCGGGTTGTGAATGCCAGCCAGGTTTTCCTGGTGGGAATCGTAGGACACTCGCTGGTGGAATTGTTTGTGCGCTCGTTTTATTCGCTGCAGAAACCCCGTGTACCACTCCTGGGGTCAGCTTTCACGCTTGTGGTGTTTGTGATCCTGGGAATCACACTTTCACCGGCACTTGAAGCGGTTGGGATCGCTTCCGCAAACACAATTGCATACACACTCCAGGCTATCCTTTTGCTGGTGCTGCTGAATAAGGTCTTACCCGGTCGGCTAAAACTGGGCAGATCCACACTAAAGAGCCTGTTGGCTGCGGCTCTTGGAGGAGCAGCAGCATATGCTGTTGTGAACTGGGCACCCGGCCTGGCAGGTAGCTTGATTGGAGCTGTTATGGCATTTGGCATCGGCGTCCTCCTGGCAGCCCTGGTTATGCGAAAAGACTTGCGTGAGATTGCAGAGCTTTAAAAAAGGTATAATCTAATCCTATGAATGACAACGATTTTGATAATAAAGACCTCAATGAGGCATCGTCGGCTGAAGAAATGCCGATGAGTGAATCAACAAAAAGCCAGGATGCTCTTGCGAGTAATGGCAAGCCAGGCAAGAAACGACGCAGTAAGTGGGTCTGGCTCGGCGTGTTTTTATTTGTCCTTTTCATTGCAGCCGGTGTGTTTTTTGGCTACCGTAATGGGGTGCAACGGCGGGTTGCTAATGAGAAAGCACTCCTGATGGAGCAGATTTCATTACAGTTGGAATGGACTTACAAAGACATGGACGCAGGCCGTTACGAAAACGCCAAGGCGCGTCTGGAATACATAATTGATAAGTATCCAGAATTTCCGGGTGTTGCTGACCTGATGGCTCAGGTTTTAGGAAAAATGAATAAACCCACTCCAACTCCTACTCAAATAGTTATTGCAACCCAGGAGCCTGGCGTGACTGTCACACCGGATCTGCGCGGCGTGGAAGAGAAATTCACCACACTAACCCAGCACATCACCAACCAGGAATGGGATCTGGCTGTACAGACAGTGCAATCTTTGAAAGAAAGTAACTTCGACTTTCGAACGATCGAAGTTGATGGATTGTATTTCATCGCTCTGCGTAATCGCGGCATACAGAGAATCTGGGCTGGCGAATTGGAACAGGGTATGTATGATCTCACTGTCGCGTCCGAACTTGGGGCGCTCGATTCGCAGGCGGCTGGCGCACAAAGCTGGGCGACAACCTATTTGACAGGTGCAAGTTTTTGGGATGTGAATTGGCCAGGGGCTGTCGAAATCTTTGGGCAACTCTATGCCCAGAGTCCATATTTTTCGGACGCAACCGGCATGACTACAGCTGAACGCTACCGTGTAGCACTTTATCGACTTGGTGACATCTACGCAGCTCAAGGAGATTACTGCACCGCAAGTTCCTATTACAATCAATCGCTGGCTGTTGGAGTTAACCTGGACATCCAAGTGACGGCAACCGCACTCGCAGAAGCATGCGCTGGGCCTGTCACCACGCCTGATCCCCCTCAGGAAGACACACCTGTCCCTCCTGAACCCCCTCAGGAAGTCACACCAATCCCTCCTGACCCTACTGAAAGTCCTCAGCCAACAGAAGAACCGACCGCCACACCGTAAACGATGACCTCCAGAAATGGAGGTTATTTTTTAATCTGCTCCCCGATAATGTCATATTCGGTGGTGTTGGTAACACGGATGGAAACCAGGTCGCCTTCCTGAGCATTGCCGGTTGCGATGGCTAAGCCGTCGATTTCAGGCGCGTCACGGTAGGTGCGCCCGACCAGCAGTCTCTCCTCAGGGTTGATTCCTTCCACCAGCATATCAAGTGTTTTTCCTTGGAGTTTCTTGAGCCTGGCGAGGGAGATACCTGCCTGGAGTTCCATTAGTTCAGCTTTTCGGGAATCCTTGATCTCTTGAGGGATCGAATCTTCAAGCTCAAATGAAGTTGTATCCATCTCTGGGGAGTAGGTGAAGACTCCCAGATGATCGAATTGCGTATCCCGAACGAAATCCTTTAGAATCTTAAAGCTTCTTTCGCTCTCGTTAGGGTAACCGACAATCATCGTCGAACGGACCACCAGGTTGGGGATTTGCCGCCGCATTTTCCCGAGAGTGTTGGTGACCCATTCCATGTTTGAAGGGCGTGACATGGCTTTCAGCACGGTGGAATCAGCATGCTGGAGAGGTATGTCGAGGTAAGGCAGCAGTTGGTTGTCGCCAGCCATCAGCTCGATCAGCCGGTCTGTGACCATACCAGGGTAAGTGTACAGCAACCTCACCCAAGGCACCTCCGGTATCAAAGGCAGTAAATCGGTCAATAGGTCTGCCAACGCATCGCTCTCACCCCGGTCAAGCCCGTATGCAGTCACATCCTGGGCGATCAGGTTAATTTCCTTAACCCCGGCATCCTGCAGCGAAAGGGCATCGCGGATAACTGCTTCTCTTGGCCGGCTCACAAGTGGTCCTTTGATTAAAGGAATGGCACAAAAAGCACAAGTACGGTGACAGCCATCGGCAATTTTGAGGTAGCTACTGCCACCTTGGATGACAGTGTTAGAAAAGTTTTCATCCAGCATGAGTTTTGTGTAAGGGGGTAAAACGTTGTGAGTTGGTTGACCGGATTTTGAAAGGTTGTCAAGCAGCTCTAAAACATCCTTGAGATTTCGGGTGCCTACCAAGCCATCCAGAGATGGGAATTGTCCATATAACTCAGCATTTAAGCGCTGCGAGAGGCAACCACTGGCAATGACCAACTGACCTTTCCGGCGATTTTTTAACACGTCCGCAATAGTTTCCTGGGATTCAATTCGGGCATCATGAATGAAACCGCAGGTATTGACGATGATAAATTTAGCATCCCGTATGGAGCGAGCATGTTTGTATCCCGCGGTGGTGAGAATCTGGCTGATGACGTTAGAATCGACCAGGTTTTTGGCGCAACCAAGGTTTATGAGAAAAATGCTGTCATTTTGAATTGGGCTCAAAGGAGTGTTCTCCAATTATGGGGTGGGAGTGGGCTGCAGGTCCGGAGAAGTTATGGGATATTCCTGCATACCTTCAATTGTAAAAATGATCCGAGCTGCCGTGCCAAGGCGATCACTAAGGGGTTCAAGCCTGGTCTGATTGTGCATTATTTCCAGCGCAATGATGTTTCCGGTTTCAAGTTCGAGTGATTCTTTCGCAGTGAAAGAGCGCACTTCCCCATCCACCAGTCTTCCCTCAAAACTTAAGTTGCCATCACTTCTAATCCTGAGCCAGACATTCTGACGTGCTAACAATACAACTTCTATCGGATCGTCGGAAACAATGCCCGTGAAGAATGGAGTTACAGTCGGGAGCGTCATCGCAACTTGATCTGACGTTGGTTCGATGGCGGTCGGTGTGGGCTCTGTTGGTTCATTCAGAAGCATTTCAGCCACGGCTGGAAGCGTACCGGTGACTTGGGGAGCTTGTGTGGCTTCCGACATGCGTGCGATGCCCCAAATCAAAAATCCGAGAATCCCAAGAATGAGCAGGGTGCCGAAGAAGAGATCCAGCGTGAAGAATCGTTTCAGGGAGACCAGGATCGGCGGCAGGACTTTACCGGGTTTTCGTTGACGGCGTTTGATAACGTTGCTTTCGAGGCGGCGGTTTTGGAGCGCATCAGCATAACGAATCATGATCGATTCCACATCCAGGTTTAAAAACCGTGCGTAGGTCTGTAAGAGACCTTTGTATTGCATCGGATTAGGCATCGCGTTGAGGTCTCCACGTTCGAGCACCTGTATTTGTGCTTTTGGAATGTGGAGCTGCTCCTGGATGATTTCCCAGCCTATGTTCAGATAACGACGCCTCGCAGAAAGCTCTCGTCCGATCATTTCGAGAAGTTTGGTTGATTCCGACGGTGAAGATGAATTTTCAGCGCTTACCGCTGTTGGTTCAGGTTTGGCTTCAACGGCACTTATTCTTTCAGGCTCGCGTCTCGACTCTGGAGTTATGATTTCTTCTGGTTTTTGCAGGCTTTCAGGAATTGGCTGGACAGGATCTGGCAAAGGTGTGGCGGCAGGTGTGATCGCAATCTCAGGATCTACTCTTGCTGCACCCAGATATTGAGCATAAAGCCTGAGGAAACCTTTGGTTTGGGTTGAGGAACTTAACTCAGAATAAGCATCGTCCTCGAGATCTTGCAGTATGGAAAGGCGAATACGAGTGTCACTGGCAACTTGTTCCAGCGGGATGTTTCGTCCCTCGCGGATCTTTTTTAGTTCCGAACCTTTGAAATCTTGCATGCCGTGATTGTAACAAAAAACCGACCTGCCAGAAGAAGCAGGTCGGTACCCTTTTTTATCAATAACTCTGCCTAAGCTTCTGCAGATTCCTCTTCGACTGGAAGGGGCTCAGCGACAGGTTCGCGGACTGGTTCAGCCACAACCGCTTTGCGTACTTCGCCTTCGCGGTGGATGATCACTTTGATCTCGGGAACGAGATCAAGCGTGAGGTTCACGGGGATGTCATACTCGCCGAGATTGCGGATAGGTTCCATGACCAGTTGGTGCCGAACGATTTCGATGTCTTTCATCTCTTTGATTTTCTCGATAATCATTTGAGCAGAAACAGAACCATAGAGTTTGCCGGTTTCACCTGCTTTGACGGGGAAGCGTAGTTCAAGACCCTGGAGGATATCCGAAACACCTTTGAGCTCGTTGTTGAGAACAGCGCGGCGTTCAGAGGCTTTCTTGCCGATGGACTCAGCCATCTTGATGGAATTGGGGGTGGCGGGGATGGCAAAACCTTGGGGGATCAGGAAGTTGCGTCCGTAACCATTGGCGACCTTTTTAACATCGCCAGCACGACCTAATTTGTAGACGTCTTTGAGAAGTAATACTTTCATGTTCAAGCCCTTTCTAGCTTTGAATAGTTATTTTCGGATGAAGGGTACAACACCCGAGCCGAAGAATGTTACCACGTTTTTGATTTTTGTGAAGAGATGCTTTAGGGATAATTTTTGCTTTTTTTAGCGTGCAAAGCGTATTCTTGCCAATTTTGGATGCCGATAGATTATACTTAGCTTGTTAATCACATTCCTAAGCGATGAGGAGAGACATGACGCAACAAGATAAATTCGAGAACTGGCAAGAAAAGCTTTACAAACCTGCCATCAGTAAATTCCCCGAGAGAAAAGCAGAATTCACCACCGACTCAGGCATCACCATTCAGCCTGTTGTTCCGCCTTCGGAGATTCCAGCTGATCGGGAAGCCAGCCTGGGTTATCCGGGTGAGTTTCCTTACACGCGCGGTGTTCAGCCCACGATGTATCGTGGTCGGCATTGGACCATGCGGCAGTATGCAGGCTATTCCAGCGCAACTGAATCCAACAAGCGCTATCGCTTTTTGCTCGAACAAGGTCAGACTGGTCTTTCAGTAGCGTTTGATCTGCCTACCCAAATTGGCTACGACGCGGATGATCCAATCGCTTTGGGTGAGGTGGGTAAAGTTGGGGTGTCGATTTCTTCCATTCAGGATATGGAGACGCTCTTCACTCAGATCCCGTTGGATAAAGTGTCTACAAGCATGACAATTAATGCGCCAGCGGCAGTGCTTTTGGCTATGTACATTGCAGTTGCGAAGAAACAAGGCGTCCCCGCTTCTGCATTACGCGGGACCATTCAGAATGACATCCTGAAGGAATACATTGCTCGCGGCACTTACATTTTTCCGCCAACGCCGAGCATGCGCCTGATCACAGACATCTTCCAGTATTGTCAGACCGAGGTGCCCAATTGGAACACCATCAGCATCTCTGGATACCACATCCGGGAAGCTGGATCGACCGCCGTCCAGGAGGTGGCATTCACCCTGGCTAATGCCATTGCCTACATTGAGGCTGCCATCAAGACTGGCATGGATGTGGATAAATTTGCCTCCCAGCTTTCTTTCTTCTTCAATTCTCACAACAATTTCCTCGAAGAAGTCGCAAAATTCCGCGCCGCCCGCAGGCTCTACGCGAAGATCATGAAAGAACGTTTTGGCGCAAAGCTCGATAACTCACAAAAACTGCGTTTTCACACGCAGACTGCCGGATCAACACTGACAGCGAAACAGCCTGAAAACAACGTAGTACGTGTGACTCTGCAAGCACTGGCAGCAGTTTTGGGCGGGACCCAGTCTCTGCACACCAACAGCATGGATGAAGCGCTGTGGCTGCCTACGGAAAAATCGGTGCAGGTGGCTCTGCGAACGCAACAAATTATCGGTTATGAGTCTGGCGTGGCAGATACGATCGACCCCCTGGCTGGATCTTACATGGTCGAATATCTTACGGATGAGATCGAAAAAAAGGCAGCTGAATACCTGCAAAAAATTGACGAGATGGGTGGAGCATTAAAGGCAATCGAAAATGGCTTCATCCAGGGTGAGATCCAAAACGCAGCCTTTGCGGCTCAGCGCCGACTTGAAAACCATGAAGACATCGTGGTTGGCGTTAACAAGTTTACAGTTGATGAAAAGATAGTGCTCGAGTCCCTGAAGATCGATCCGAAGATCGAGGCAGAACAGCGCGAACGACTGGCTGCCTTGCGTGCTGGTAGGGATGTGTTACTGGTTGAAGCACTGCTGGAAAAACTGGAAAATGCAGCGCAGGGTGATGAGAACATGATGCCCATCGTCATCGAATGCGTGGAGAACAAACTGACATTAGGCGAGATTTGTGGCAGATTGCGAAAAATCTGGGGTGAGTATCGCGCGCCCAACTTTATCTAAGGAGAATCTATGAGTCAAATAAAGAAAATCAATCATGTTGCGATTGTCGTCAGGGACATTGATGAGTCGCTCAAGTTTTGGTCGACTGCCCTTGGGCTCGAACTGCACCACGTGGAGGTTGTGCCTTCACAAGCTTCCAAGGTCGCCTTCATCCCGGTGGGTGAGAGCGAGATTGAGCTGGTGCAACCTACCACGGAAGACTCAGGCATGGCTGCTTACCTGGAAAAAAGGGGAGAGGGCATGCACCACCTTTGTATTGAGGTGGACGATATTGAGGAGAAAATGCAAGAGTTGAAGGATGCCGGCGTACGATTGATTAACAACGAACCGCAAGTTCTTCCTGGCCGAAAAATGGCATTTATCCATCCAAAAGCCGCCAGCGGCGTACTGGTGGAGCTTTACGAGATCACTGCTGAGGAGTAATCTCTGCGGTTTGGGGCGTCTCAGCCCAACGGAGAAAAGGAACAACAATGATCATTACGAATGGAAAAATTGTAACCTGGGGAGAGCCCAACGAAATTCTGGAGGATAAAGCGCTTCTCATTGAGGATGGTTTGATCCGGGAAATTGGGAATGATGTAGACCTCAAGGCTGCCCACCCGGGAGAAGAAATCCTGGATGCGCAAGGGCAGATCGTGATGCCTGGCTTGATTTGCGCGCACACTCATTTTTACGGCGCGTTTTCACGCGGCATGGCTATCCCAGGTGAGCCATCTCGAAATTTCCAGGAGATCCTGGCGAATTTGTGGTGGAAGCTCGATAAGGGTCTTGATGAAGATGGCGTGAAGTATTCCGCTCTTGCTTTGCTGGCAGATGCTACCCGGTATGGTTGCACAACCCTTTTTGATCACCACGCCTCGCCAAACTGCATCGACGGGTCACTGGATATTGAAGCGGATGCTGTTTTGGAGTCAGGATTGCGAGCGTCGCTATGCTACGAGGTTACGGATCGCGATGGCGAAGGAAAAGCTCTGGCGGGGATAAGGGAGAATGGGCGGTTTATCAGTGACATCAAAGCTGGCAATTACAGCCCGATGCTGAAAGCTCACTTTGGTTTGCACGCCAGTTTGACGGTCAGCGATGAGACATTGGATGAATGCCTTGCGGAAAACAACGGTCGCGCTGGATTTCACGTCCACGCGGCAGAAGGGATCGTCGACCAGGAGGATTCTCTGACAAAATACGGCAAACGTGTTGTGGAGCGATTTGCTGATGCCGGTGTGTTGGGCAAAGAGACAATCCTGGCGCACGGAGTCCACGTCACGCCACATGAAATTGATTTGCTGGCGCAGAGTGGCACCTGGCTTTCGCACCAACCGCGCTCGAACATGAACAATGCGGTGGGAGTAGCTCCGGTTGAGGAGATGTTGAAGCAGGGTGTGAAGGTTTGCCTGGGGAATGACGGATTTTCCAACGCGATGTGGCAGGAGTGGTTTTTTGCCTATCTGATCCAAAAAGACCAGCAAGCTGACCCAAGGGCAATGAATGGATACGACGTCATCAAGATCGCAGTTGAGAACAATTCAAGGCTTGCTAC
This sequence comes from uncultured Anaerolineaceae bacterium, assembly GCA_964428425.1. GTDB lineage: Bacteria > Chloroflexota > Anaerolineae > Anaerolineales > Anaerolineaceae > Mesolinea. Next base: position 42,081 of record CAYRYL010000007.1, read on the forward strand.
CCAAACTTGGGACGGCTTGCGCATAGGCAAGATAGAAAAGGGTGCTGCAGCGGATTTGATCCTCGTCGATTATCACCCGATCACTCCCATGCATGCCGGTAACTTGCCCTGGCACATTTTGTTCGGCTTCCGCGATGGGATGGTGACCACAACCATCGCAAGCGGCAAAATCTTAATGAAGGATCGTAAGCTGCTCTTGCTGGATGAAGCTGAAATTGCTGCAAAAGCACAACAAGCAGCCATCCGATGTTGGAATAAAGTCAAATAATATTAGAGGAGAGATTAAGATGGCATACACAATCGGCATTATCGGGGGAACCGGACGTGAAGGTCGCGGGCTGGGATACCGCTGGGCAAAAGCCGGGCACAAAATTATTATCGGATCTCGCAGCGAAGAAAAAGCACTGGTGGCGGTGGAAGAGTTGAAGGAAAGGTTGCACGGGGCAGGTGATGTTAGTGGTACCACCAACGACAAAGCCTTGCTGGCGTGCGATATCGCAGTGCTGACAGTTCCGTATGCCGCTCACCGTGACACCCTTGAAGGATTGAAAGAAGAATTGCAAGGGAAATTGCTGATCAATGTGGTTGTGCCGCTTGTGCCGCCAAAAGTCACTCGCGTGCAAATGCCCGAGGAAGGCAGCGCTGCCCAACAAGCCCAGGCGATTCTGGGCGAAAATGTAAAAGTGGTGGCTGCCTTCCAGACAATTGCTTTTGAGCATCTTCTAAATGATGAGGAGATTGAATGCGACGTTCTGGTGGCTGGCGGCGATAAAGCTGCCCGCGAGATAGTCATTGCTCTGGCAGAAGACATCGGGCTCAAAGCCTGGGACGCAGGGGTGATTCAGAATGCGGTTGTAGTTGAAGGGCTCACGTCCATCTTGATCGGCTTGAATATGAAGTACAAGGTTCCTTCATCGGGCATCCGAATCACGGGCATTAATGACGCTGCCTAGGCAACTAACATACTACGCTTTGCAGGGAATACCCCAAATCAAGCCTGGAGAGAACCTGCCAGAGATTATTCACTCTGCCATCGCGGCTAACGGGCTATGTTTACAGGATGGCGATATTCTGATCCTTGCACAAAAAATAGTCTCGAAGTCTGAAGGTCGTTTGGTAAACCTGACAACTGTGCAGGCTTCCCCGAAGGCGATCGAGCTGGCAGAGTATCTCGGAAAAAGACCTGAATTGGTGGAGTTAATCTTGCAAGAAAGCAACGAAGTTCTTCGTACCCGACCAGGAACCATCATTGTTGAACACAAATCGGGCTTTATCTGTGCCAACGCTGGGATCGATCATTCCAATGTGAAAGGTAGTTGGGGGAACGACGAGGATTGGGTCTTGCTCCTCCCTGAGGACTCAGACCTATCCGCGGCGATGATCCGCGCTGAACTGGAGATTTTGAGTGGAGTGAGACTGGGAGTGATCATCATCGATTCTCACGGACGAGCCTGGCGTAATGGAGTGCTAGGTACGACGATTGGTGCGTCAGGAATTCCGGCACTGCTCGACATGCGTGGTGAGGAAGATATGTACCACTATAAACTGCGGGTCACCACGATCGCCACAGCTGATGAATTGGCGGCTGGCGGCTCGCTGATGATGGGGCAGGCAAGTGAGGGCACACCTGTTGTCCTGGCGAGGGGTTTCCCCTATCCGCTCCGGGAAGGCAATGCCCAGGAATTGATCAGAAAGAAGGAGAACGATCTCTTCCGATGACTTTACAGTTCGAAGAGGCGTATAGGAATCTCAAGGTGACCGCGTTGGCAGGCGGCGTTGGGGGAGCAAAACTGCTTGTTGGTCTGGATAAAGTGCTGCAGCCAGGTCATCTGACTGCAATTGTCAATACTGGTGATGACTTTTCCCAATTTGGGCTTCACATTTCTCCTGATCTTGATTCAGTTTGTTACGCACTGGCTGGGCTGGCAGATCTGCTGCACGGTTGGGGGCGCAAGGACGAGACCTGGCATACGCTGGAAGAATTGCGCAGAATTGGCGCTCCGGACTGGTTTGCCCTGGGCGACAAAGACGTGGCGTGGCATCTGGAACGTCGGCGGTTATTGGATTCAGGCGAAACCCTGACCCAGGTAACCGCTCATTTTTGTAAGATTTTTGGCATACAGTCGCAGATATTGCCCATGTGCGACGAAGCAGCTCCAACACTGATTAAAACCAAAGAAGGGGAGTGGCTTGGTTTTCAGGATTACTTTGTGCGTCAGAAATGCCAGCCTGAAGTAGCAGAAATCGCTTTGTTGGGAAATAGAGAGGTTGATGCAAGTCATCTGGTAATCCGGACTTTGAGGGCGGCAGATCTGATAGTTTTAGCGCCATCAAATCCATGGGTAAGCATCGATCCAATCCTTGCATTGAAAGGGGTGAGGGAAATCCTGCTGGAAAAACCTGTTGTGGCAGTTTCTCCAATCATCCAGGGCAATGCCCTGAAGGGTCCAGCAGCAAAGATGTTCAAAGACCTTGGCATTCAACCTTCAGCTTTGGCTGTCCGGCAGCACTACGAAGAATTGTTGGACGGGTTCATTTTTGACAATCTTGATGTCGAAAATGCTGAGAACTGGGAACCGTCGACTATAATTAACAAATCTTGTCAGACGATTATGAAAGACGAAGCGGACAAAACTACTTTGGCAGAAGCGGTCATCTCACTTGGAGTGAGGATCCTCGAAGGCAGATGATCACGTGGGCAGTCTTACCAGTTAAAAAATATGCCATTGGCAAGTCGAGGCTGAGGAGCTTGTTTTCTGAGGCAGACCTGGCAAATCTCAATCAACAGTTGTTTGAAAGCACTTTTACAAACCTACAAGAAGCAACCGGGATTGATAAGATTTTGGTCGTCTCACGGGAAGAACATGCCCTGGAGTGGTGTACCAGCCACGGAGGGTTGCCACTCCTGGAGAATGACCCCTGCACCCTCAATTCCGCGATCACACAAGCACAGGAAACCATTAGCCGCCAAGGAAGTGGTCGGGTTATGATCCTTCCCAGTGATCTGCCGTTGATGACTTCGAAGGATTTGAGCAAATTAATCAGCCTGGCGGGTGGTGAACGGAAGCTGGTGATTGTTCCTGATCACTACCATACCGGCACCAACGCGCTGGTCATGAGCGAACCTGAATTGATTGAACCTCGGTTTGGTTCTGGCTCATTTCGCAAACACACCAGGCAGGCGCTGGAGAAAAACGCGGAACTGGTTGTCTACCTGAATGAAAACATTCAGTGGGATCTTGATACTTCATTGGAGTTATATCGTATTATTAACACACAATCCGAACTTACCATATTGAGCCAACTTAGAAAGGAAACCACACTATGACTCAAAAATACGCTCTATATCTGCAGGACGCACACGATTTACGTGATGGGCTGGATATCGCCCGTTATGCTGAACAAAAGGGGATTGACGGCATATGGCAAGCCGAGAGTCGCCTGGTGCGTGATGCAATTGTTCCAATGGCTGCCTATGCAGCTGTAACGGAGCGCATCAAGATAGGCTCGGCTGTCATTAATAACTGGACACGCAACATTGGACTGCTGGCTTCCACGTTCCTCACCCTGGATGACCTGGCTCCCAACCGCATCATTTGCGGCATCGGCGCATGGTGGGACCCTTTGGCGAAGAATGTGGGCATCGATCGCACCAAGCCCCTCAAGGCAATGGAAGAAACTGTGATCATCTTACGCCGCCTGCTCAATATGGAACGCGTCAGTTTTGAAGGCGAATTCCACAAGGTTCACGAGATTGAACTTGATGTTGTGCATGGTCGTCGTGAACCCCGGAATGTTCCGATCTATATTGGAGCCACTGGCGGGAAAATGATCGAAATGACCGGTCGAATCGCGGATGGAATTGTGATGAATTATTGTGTTCCGGTGGAATATAACGATGAAGCAATCGAACAGCTTGAAAAAGGTTTGAAAGTTGCGGGAAAGAAATTGGAGGATTTCGATCGTCCTCAGTTGATTGTCTGCTCGGTGGATGAAGACCACGACGTGGCGATTGACAGCACCCGTGAACTGCTCACGCAGTACCTGGCACAGCAACCCCACATCGCCAAGGCCTCTGGTGTCTCGATGGATGTCGTGGAAAAAATCCAGGCAATTCTTGGCTGGCCCGCCACTCACGAACAAATCAAGGCTGCCAAGCACTTGGTGCCAGAGGATCTGATCCACCGTATCACTGCCAGCGGTACGCCTGCTGAGGCAAAGGCAAAGGTCCAGGAATACATCAATCACGGCTGTACCACCCCGATCCTGTACGGCGTGGGCGGCAATACCAAGCTGCTGATTGATACTTTCGCGTCTGAGGCCTGATGCAGCAACTGCCCAGCAGTCGAGGTTGCTATGTCTGCGGTCGGGAAAACCCGGTATCGCTGGGCATGACGTTTTTCTTGCAAGAGAACGGCGAAGTAACCTCGGAAGTTGTGGTTTCGGAAGCTTATGCTGGTTACCCCGGCATGGTGCACGGCGGCAACATAGCGGCGATGATGGATGAGGCTGCGGGGCGGGCTGCGACGGGTGATGATCCCAATCGCTTTGCAGTTACGAGCCAGTTGACAGTGAAGTACAGGCAGCCCGTACCGACTAACCAACGGCTATTGGTGACTGGCAGGTTGATAAAGAAACGTGGAAAAGTTTCCCAGGCATACGGCGAGATCCGCAACCAGGAAGGGCAACTCCTTGCGGAAGCAGACGCGATATTTGTTGAGATTGCCGAAGACTTTACCAAAGGGACAGACCCTGATTTGATGGGTTGGAAGGTGTATCAAGATGACTAAATCTGAACTTACTTATGCGCGTCCTATTACTTGGGACGAACTAGAAGCTCTGCAGCAGGAATTTTCGGGTCAGATTATGTATCTGGCTGGAGGTGATTATCACCCCAGGGCAAAAGATAATGTATCTGTGCTGATTGACCTGCAAGACCTCGATCTTGACCGTGTAGAATTAGCGGAGGATGCGATCTTACTCGGCGGGCTAACCAATCTGCAACAGTTGGGTGACTCATTGGGATCCGGTGAATTGTTGGAGGCTATTTCGATTGAAGCTGGTAAGAATCTACGGAACAGTCTTAGCCTGACCAATTATGTCAAAGCCAGCAATGGCCGTTCTTCAGTGCAAATCTGTCTCAACGCGATGGAAACTGGATACCGGCTCTCAGGCGAAGAAGATTTCCAGGTGCATTCCGCTGAACTCAAAAACAAGCTCGCCCAAGACTTCATCGAGGAAGTCCGAATACTCAATCCCATCTCGCTGGCATTTGCATCCGTCGGGCGTAGCCCCAAGGATCAGCCAGTAGTTGCCGTGGCCGTTTCAAAACGCTCAGATGACCGAATTCACGTGGCTTGTGGTGGTTCGGAGACTATGTGGGCTGAGTTTGACCTTTACAACGAAGAGGATGGTGGTCAAGCCACAATACGGCACGTTTTTAAGGATATCCATGATAAATGGGCAGGCGCAGAATACCGACAGGATGTTGCTTCGGTTTTACTATCAAGATGCCTTCAGAAACTTGTAAAAGACTCTAATTCGAAGGAGGAAGCATGAAAATTTACCTCCTGATCAATGACAGGACGGTTGAAACTGAATGCCAGCCTACGGAAAGTTTGCTGGACGTATTGAGACGTCTGGGACTCCTGAGCGTCAAATCCGGCGGATGTGTCCGCGGTGAGTGCGGTGCTTGTACCGTCTTGGTGGACGGAGAACCCGTGAATGCCTGCATGTTTCTGGCTGTCCAAGCACAGGGTCACACTCTGGAAACGCTTGAGCAGATCGGTCAGCAACCTGAGCAAGGTTGGAAGAAAACAGAAGGTTTCGACCCGATCCAGAAAGCATTTATTGAAAGTGGCTCGATCCAATGCGGTTACTGCACACCTGCCATGATCCTGGCAGCGAGGGCTTTATTACGCCAGAACCCTGACCCGACAGAAGCCGAAGTCAGGGAAGCCTTGTCTGGGGTACTCTGCCGCTGTACTGCCTACGTGAAACCTGTTCAGGCGGTGCTAAAAGCAGCAGCTGAAATTAATAAAGAGGAACAATCCTGGTCAGAAGGTGGAGTGAACGGCCAGTCTTATGAACCGGACATGGTAGCTGTGGACACCATCCCTGAGACGGAAACCATTGGTAAATCCGAAGTCAAGGTGGATGCGGCAAAACTCGCTCAGGGAAAACCGGCTTTTACCGCGGATCTGCAATTGCCGGGTACGCTGATCGCGAAGGTGCTCAGGTCGCCGTATGCCCATGCGAGGATTGTCAGCATTGACTCCTCCAAAGCAAAAGCTTTGCCAGGTGTGGCAGCAGTAATGACCTGGGAAGATCTGCCACGTGTGGTTTATTCCACTGCCGGCCAATCCGACCCGATTCCCGGTCCGTTGGATATGTTCTCGCTGGACAATAAAGTGCGCTTTGTAGGTGACAGGGTGGCTTTTGTGGCGGCTGAGACGGCGGAAATTGCTGAAAAAGCGCTGTCATTAATCGATGTTACTTATGAACCCTTGCCTGTCATTGTTGACCCAAGGGATGCGATGAAAGAAGGCGCTGTCCGAATTCATGACGAAGAAGAATACGTAAACTTTGCAGAGTCAGACCCGTCAAAAAATCTGGCAGCAAAGATCCGCATCGATATTGGTGATGTTGAAAAAGGATTCGCAAAGTCTGACGGAATTTTTGAGCAGGAATACGTGGTCCCTAAGGTGCAGCACGCTCATGTAGAACCGCATGTTACCTTGACTTATTGGGATGAAGATGACAGGTTGGTGATCCGAACAAGCACACAGGTGCCATTCCATGTTCGACGTCAGATGGCGCCGGTGCTTGGACTGCCAGTTAAACGCATTCGTGTTATCAAGCCGCGTATTGGCGGTGGCTTTGGCAACAAACAGGAAGTGTTGATCGAGGATGTTGCCGCGCATCTAACCATCGCGACTGGCAGACCGGTTCTTTATGAAATGAGCCGTGAGGAAGAATTTATTGCCTCCCGGGCAAGACACCCAATGCGCATTCGCATGAAAACAGGTGTCAAATTCGATGGAACTATGACGGCCAACCAGATGACTGCACTATCGGACACCGGTGCTTATGGCTGCCACGCGCTGACAGTTACGGGCAACACCGGTCAGAAATCCATGGGCTTGTATGTTGGCGATGGGGAATACAGAAAGCATCCCAACATTCGTTTTCACGCCGACATTGTTTATACCAACACATCCCCATCAGGCGCATACCGTGGGTACGGTGTGCCGCAGGGATATTGGCCGCTCGACCGCCATATGGATAATATCGCTCGTTTCCTTGGCTTGGATCCTATTGAGTTTCGCCTTAAGAATGCAATTCGTCCTGGGGAATACCAGCCTTTTAGCACCGCTTGGAATGAGGGGCGCGAGCCAGTGCCAGAAGTGATTCACACTGTGGGTCTCGAGCAGGCTGTCGCGGAGGGGCGCAAGGCAATCGGTTGGGACAAAAAATATGGCAATGAATCCTGGCATGCAATTCCGGGGAAACCTCACCTGAGACGAGGTATTGGTGTGACAACTGTTATGCAAGGGACCGCCATTCCGAACCTGGATATGGGAGGAGCCAGCCTCAAAATCAACGATGATGGCAGTTTCAACCTTCTGGTGGGTGCAACGGATCTTGGTACGGGAAGCGATACCATTCTGGCTCAGATTGCCGCTGAAACCCTGGGCGTGGATCTGGAAGACATCATTGTCACTTCTTCTGACACGGATATGACCCCATTTGATGTTGGCGCATATGCTTCTTCGACGACCTATATCTCCGGTACTGCAGTTCTGAAAGCTGCAAAGGAAGTGGCAGAAAAGATCAAAGAACGTGCCGCTCAACTTTTCAAGGCGAAAGGTGAGGAAGTTGATCCGGTCAATGTTGTCTTGAAAGACCGGCATGCAATTGCGCCATCAGGCTCTATGATCAGCATGGCGAAAATTGCATTGGATTCTCTGCACTGGCGCAACCAGGAACAAATCATGGCGACCGCGTCTTACGTCTCGCCGAACTCTCCCCCGCCATTTGCCGCTCAGTTTGCGACCGTTCTGGTAGATATAGAGACTGGACAAGTGACCGTGGAAGAGCTGATAATGGCGGTGGATTCCGGGGTGATCATCAACCCAATAGCTGCATCCGGTCAGATCGAAGGCGGTGTTGCCCAGGCTCTGGGTTATGGCGTCAGCGAAGAGATGCGCTACGATGCCGAAGGTCAGCCGCGTGAGCGGGACCTGGTGGATTATCACATTTTCAGGGCTGATGAAATGCCAAAAATTCAATCTATCTTTGTTCAGACTTATGAAGAGACTGGACCATTTGGGGCAAAAGCTGTCGCCGAGATTCCCCTGGACGGAGCTGCACCAGCCATTGGTAACGCAGTGATGGATGCTTGCGGTGCCAACGTGCTGGAGAATCCGCTTACACCGGAGAGAATCTGGGGAGCCTTGAAAAACAATGCTGAAAGCAACGATAATGGATAAAAGTAGCGTCTTTAAGCGCAAATCTGACACAATCTATGTAACCGGGCACATCAACCCTGATACGGACTCGATTGCCGCTGCGACTGGATATGCCTGGCTTCTAAGTGAACGCGATGGTTCCAATGCTGTTGCAAGCAGAGCCGGCTCAATTAACCCTCAGACAGCCTATATTCTCAAATGGTTGGGTGTTGACCCTCCATTACTGGTGACTGACGCCTCTCCACGATTCGAATCAGTAACACGACGGTTGGATGCAGTCGCTCCAGACCGGTCTCTCAATGAGGCGTGGACGATCTTATCCCGAACGGGAGGTATCGCTCCGGTGGTCAACCTGGATGGTACGCCTTATGGAATGGTGACCGGAAAGAGCATGTTTGACTTCTTACGGAAGATCATAGGTCCACATGCAAAATTGCGGGAAATGACGATTGCTGAGTTATTGGACATTCCTTGTCGGGAAGCCGCCAAGACAGACATCCCAAGATTTCAACCGCAAACACGCATCAAGGACGTGCTTAACCGCCTGCTGAGACAGGAGGCTAACGAATATTGGGTGGTGGACGAGAACAAACGCTACCTGGGAGTTGTCAGGCAACAAGATCTGCTAAATCCACCGCGAATCAGAGTGGTTTTGGTGGATCATAATGAACCGCAGCAGTCCATTGCGAACCTTGAGGAAAGCGAGTTGCTGGAGATACTCGATCACCACCGGCTTGGAAACCAGTCGACCCATAATCCGATCAAATTTACTGTGGACATCGTTGGCAGTACCTCCACCCTTGTGACAGAGCAAATCACTGAAGTGGGTTTGAGCGCGCCTCCCAGAATTGCCGGCTTGCTCTTGGCAGGATTGCTCTCTGATACGTTGATTTTTACTTCACCAACCACCACCCCGCGGGACAGAGCCGCGGCTGAGGTGCTGGCGAGGTGGGCTTTTGTGAGCGGTTCTCCTTTAGAAGAAGAGACAATTCAAACCTATGGGCAGAAGATCATCAACTCGGGCTCCGGACTGCTTACACAGGAACCTGAAGTTGTTGTTAAGACGGACATGAAAATGTACGAGGCATCTGGCATGCGGTTTGCGATTGCCCAGGCTGAGACGACCGATGTTTATGAAATTGGCGATTACATGGGCAAGCTAAAGGTCGCCTTGAAAGAACTTAAAACACAGAATGGCTTGGATTTTGCAGGCTTGATGATCACCGATGTGGTAAAAGGTTCCAGCAGGTTGGTATTTGTTGATGAACCGGCTGCTCTGGATGAACTGCCCTATAAACCGCTGGGCGATGGAAGCCTGTTGGCTGATGGCGTGGTTTCGCGGAAGAAACAATTGCTCCCAATAATTCTCTCATTATTAGAGGTTTAGGAATGGATTTTATTGATAGGTTGCACGAAGCAAAAAAGGATGGTCAGGCTGTAGCATTGTGTATTGTGATTGAAACGGAAGGCGCAGTTCCGCGCCATGCCGGCAGCAAGATGTTGGTTTACTCAGATGGCCGCTTAGAAGGCAGCGTGGGTGGGGGTGAATTGGAATCACGGACAATGGACGCTGCGATAGAATCGCTCAAGGATGGAAGATCCAGGATCGTGGTGCATTCCCTTTCAGCGGAGAATCCGAATTCGGTTGGTGTGTGTGGGGGAGAGGTAAAAGTGTACATTGAACCACAGGTCACAAAACCTGTTTTGTTAATCTTAGGTGCTGGGCACGTTGGACGATCGGTAGCCAAGTTTGGGCAGATGCTGGACTTTCGCGTTATCGTGTCTGACGACCGTGCAGATTTATGCAATTCAGATGCCATACCGGGGAAACTTGAATTTTTAACCATGCCGATGGCTGAAATTCCCAAGCACCTGGAAATTAATGAACGGGTCTATATCGTTGGAGTTACACCCGGCAGCTCAGTGGACATTGAAGGATTGGGACCTATCCTGGAGGGATCGCCAGCCTACATTGGATTGATGGGCTCAAAAAACCGTTGGGCAGCCACAAAGCGAGGTTTGATCGAGCGTGGTGTCAGCCTGGAAAATATTGCAAAAATTAAGTCCCCAATCGGAATTTATATCAAGGCTGAAACGCCTGATGAGATTGCCATTAGCATTCTGGCTGAGGTTATTGACAGATTAAAGAGTTAACCCCTAAATTTGGAGCAGATATGTGGAAACATTACTTAATGCCTGAGAGTGTCGAAGCCTTAATGGCTGGGTTGGATGCCGCGAATGGACAAACCAAGATCATCGCCGGTGGTACCGACCTGATGGTTGAGATCAAGAATGGCAAGTGGCCTGAATTGGATACTGTCGTTGACATCTCAAGACTGCCGGGTTTGGACAAAATTTGGAAGGATGATCAAAATATTATCCATATCGAAGCAATGGTGACACATAACGATGTGCTGCAATCTCCAATGCTGAGAGAATTTGCCAATCCTCTCGTTCAAGCCTGTTTTTGGGTGGCATCCCCGCAGTTGCGTAATCGCGCGACCGTTGTTGGGAACCTCGTGACAGCCTCGCCGGCAAACGATACGATCACACCACTCATGGCAATGAATGCCGCGCTGGTCCTGGTTTCCAATAATGGGGAACGCACGGTTGCGCTAAAGGATTTTTATCTCGGAGTGAGAAAAACGGTCTTAGCTCCGAATGAATTTGTCAAGGAAGTCAATTTTCCTGCACTGAAGCCCAATCAGCAGGGCAGCTTTATGAAGCAGGCGCTGCGCCGCACCCAGGCAATTTCAGTTTTGAACTGCTGTGTTCTGCTAGACACGCAAGATGAAATCATCCAAAAAGCTTTGATCACCATGGGATCAGTCGCTCCAACAATTATCCACGCAGTCGAGGCTGAGGCTTTTCTGTTTGGGAAGAAACTGGATGACGCAGTGATTGAGGAGGCAGGTCGGCTCGCAGCTGAAGCAACCAGACCAATCAGCGACGTTCGGGCATCAGATGACTATCGTCTCTACATGATGCAAGTCCTGGTTCAAGAAGGATTAAAGGAGCTGAAAAATGGCACCCAGGGGCAGAAAATCCCGGCGAAACCAATTGCCCTGGACACAAAAGAAGGCTTTCGCAGCCCAGGCGCGGGCGAGTGGGATGGGGAAACGATTGAAACAACCATCAACGGACAATTGTACATCATTGACAATGCTAAGGACATGACATTGCTAAATATGGTACGGGAGCGCGTAGGTTTCACAGGAACAAAGGTGGGCTGCGAAGAAGGGGAGTGCGGCGCGTGTACTTTATTCATGGATGGCAAGGCTGTGGTCAGTTGCCTGATACCTGCACCGCGCGCGCACCTGGCAAACATCACCACCATTGAGGGCATTGCAGAAGAAGATACGCTCCATCCCGTCCAGCAAGCCTTTGTGGACCATGGAGCCGTGCAGTGCGGTTATTGCACGCCAGGATTTGTGATGGCTGCGGTGAAATTGCTCCAGGAAAACCCACAACCAGACCAGGACTCGATCAAAGAAGGAATTTCTGGAAATTTATGCCGTTGTACAGGCTATTATAAAATTGTTGAAGCAATTGAATCAGCTGTTAACAAGATGAGGAGCTAAGATGGGCGCAATTGGAATGTCTATCACTCGCCTTGATGTTGTCGCGAAAGTTACGGGGGAAGCCAAGTATCCAGGTGATTTTCAGTTCTCTGATCAACTTGTGATGAAAGTGCTGTTCGCCCATCGGTCACACGCACGAGTCCTTGCAATCGACACAACCCAGGCTGAAGCTGTTGAGGGCGTTGTGATGGTTCTTACTGCAAAAGATGTGCCAGTGAACGAGTATGGGCTTGGGGTAAATGACCAACCCGTCTTGTGTGGACCGGGTTCCAGCATTGAGGGTACTGATGTTGTGCGTTTTGAAGGGGACCAGATCGCTTTGGTGATTGCAGAAAGTGAAAAAATTGCCGCTGAAGCGCTAAAGCGGATTATGGTGACTTACGAAGAATTACCGGTTGTGAAAACGCTTGGCGAAGCCTTAAGCGAAAGCGCGCCGATTCTCCATTCCCGTTTAAAAAATAACATCTTCCATCACAACATTGTTCGCAAGGGCTCAACGGATGAGGCATTTAAGCATTGCGCAGTGATCGTGGAAGGCGAATACCAGACTCCGGTCCAGGAACACGCTTACTTGCAGCCGGAATCGGGTGTTAGTTTCATGGACGAAGAAGGCAGGATCACGATTGTAACTGCCGGGCAGTGGGCTCATGAAGATCAGGAACAAGTGGCGCACTCCCTTGGAATGCCTCTTGAGAAAATCCGCATCATTTATCCTGCCATCGGAGGAGCATTTGGTGGAAGGGAAGATATGTCCGTCCAGATCATCCTTGGACTGGCTGCGCTAAAACTTAATGAACGCGGGATTGACCGACCTGTGAGGGTTGTCTGGTCGCGTGAAGAATCGATCATTGGGCATTGTAAGCGGCATGCTTATACCATGAAAGCGAAGTGGGGAGCAAGCGCGGAAGGGAAAATCCTGGCTGCTGAATGCGAAATCTGGGCGAATGGCGGTGCTTACGTTTACACCTCGCCTAAAGTGCTTGGAAATGCCACGCTACTTGCAACCGGACCTTATGAGGTGCCTAATGTTAGCACTGACGCCTATGCTGTTTACACCAACGACATTCCAGGCGGGGCTTTCCGGGGTTTTGGTGGACCGCAAGCGGCGTTTATGGCAGAAATGCAGGCGGCTAAACTGGCAGAAGCCCTGAAAATGGATCCGGTTGAATTTCGTATGCGCAATCTGTTCAAGGAGGGTTCCACAATTTCAATGGGGTCACAGCTTCCCGCAGGAGTAACAATCCGGGAGGTGGTGCAAAAGTGCGCTGAAGAGGCAGGCTGGACGCAAGGTCCGGATGGTTGGAAAAAACCTGAGCTCACTCCGTCAGAAAATCCCAACGTCAGGCGGGGACTTGGGATAGCTTGCGGATATAAGAACATTGGTTTTTCTTACGGGGCTCCTGAAAATTGCGGCGCTATTATCATCCTTGAGGGGAACGAGCAAATTGAAAAAGCGAAGTTGTTCCATGCTGGCGCAGAAGTTGGCCAGGGATCGCACAGTGCGTTTGCCCAATTTGCAGCCCAAGCCCTGGATTTACCCATAGAAAAGCTTGAACTGCATTACTCTGATACTTCCAACTCGCTCAACTCAGGTAGTGTTTCAGCCTCACGCATGACGCACATGGCAGGTAATTCCATTATTGGCGCGGCAAAATTGGCTTTGGAACGTTGGCAAGCCGGCGATCGTCCTGCTATAGGATCTTTTGTTTATCGTCCACCAGCCACCACAAAAATGGACGAAATTGATGGGCACTGCAATCCAAACTTCACGTATGGTTACGTTGCCCAGGCAGTATTTGCTGATGTCAATATCCAGACAGGTGAAGTTCGTTTGCGCGATGTGATCAGTGTGGATGATGTTGGCAAAGCGATCAACCCGATGCAAGTAGAGGGGCAGATTGAGGGATGCGTGGTCCAGGCTGCTGGTTACGTGATCCTTGAGAACTGGAAGAAAAGGAATACCAGGGCACTGACAAAAGAGCTTTCTACCTATCTCATCCCCACCGTTCTGGATATTCCCGATCGGACTCGTTCGATTATTTTGGAGTATCCTGATCCGATTGGTCCCTATGGCGCCAGAGGAATGGGAGAGATGCCCTTCTTGCCTTTTGCGCCTGCGGTGATTGACGCGGTTTACCATGCTACAGGAATACGCTTTCATAGCTTTCCTCTGACTGCTGAAAGAGTTCTGCGCGGTCTGGGGAAGCTGGCGCCAGAGGTAAGTGGATTCTGGGATTATGAGTAATAAGGTTGCGGGAATCGTCCTGGCAGCGGGCGGTTCGAGCCGGTTTGGCGCGCCAAAACAATTACTACCGTGGAGAAATACAACTGTACTAAACAGTGTTGTTTGTACTGCGCTGGAAACAGGACTTGCGCCGGTAGTCGTGGTACTTGGAGCAAATGCGGATCAGATCGAGCCTGGATTACCAGAAGGCTGTGTAGTCGTAAAAAACGTTTTTTGGTCTGAAGGCCAGAGCACTTCGATGAAAGCTGGATTGGCGCAACTTCCCGAGGATCTTGAAGGGATGCTGATTTTATTGGGGGACCAGCCCCAAATAAATCCACTTTTTTGTGAAAGTATCCTGCGAAAGGGTCTCGAAACCGGAAAGATCACGATTCCCTACGTAAATGACCGGCGTGCAAACCCGGTTTATTTCCCCAGAAAAACCTTCGAAAAGCTTCGACAAGTGGTTGGTGACAAGGGCGGGCGGGCTATCTTTTCGGAATTCCAGGTCGAACTCTTACCCTGGCTGGACGACTGCATGGCGATGGATATCGACAACCCCGAAGATTATGAAAAACTCAAATCCTGTTACGGCTTTGAATAGGGGAGGAAGAATTTAGTATAATCGTTGGGTCATTGAAATATGTGTACGCTTAATCTTGGCAATCTCATATTGCCATTAGAATAGAGTGTTTACTAAAGAATAGGTAACTAACTAATAAACCAGGAGACTATTTTGCTAACCGACCAAACTGTTTTAAATGCCTTACGCAATGTGATGGATCCCGATTTACATCAGGATCTTGTTAGCCTTGACATGATCAAGGATGTGAAAGTTGACGGAGATCAAGTTAGTTTTACGATAGAACTAACGACTCCCAGCTGCCCACTCAAGTCAAAGATTGAAAATGACGCCCGCCAGGCTGTTTTGAGCATGACCGAGGCCAAAGAGGTAGACATCAACATGTCGGCTCGCGTTCGGAATCCAAAGGCTGTGACGATTGATAAAAATCAATTTAAGCACGTTATAGCCGTTGGTTCTGGCAAGGGAGGTGTGGGTAAGAGTACGGTTTCGGTAAACCTGGCATTGGCGTTGGCAAGGGATGGTGCCAAGGTTGGTCTGCTCGATGCCGATATTTATGGTCCAAACATTCCTCGCATGCTGGGCATCGATCGGTTGCCCGATAAGGAATCCGAAGGCAAGATTCCCGTTGCGGACGTTTTTGGAATGAAAGTTTTATCGATTGGTTTTCTCGTGCAAAACGGTCAGCCGCTGATCTGGCGAGGACCCATGCTCCACTCGGCTATACAACAGTTCATCACGGATTTTGATTGGGGCGAACTCGATTACTTTGTAGTGGATTTACCGCCAGGCACAGGCGATGTGCAGCTTTCTTTGAGTCAAACATTACCCCTTACCGGAGCGGTGATCGTGACAACGCCCCAGCAGGTTGCTATCGATGACGCATCAAGGGCCGTAGCAATGTTTGAGAAGCTTGAAGTACCCGTGTTGGGGATTGTAGAGAACATGTCATACTTGCTCATGCCGGATGGCTCGAAACTGGCAGTTTTTGGCACCGGTGGAGGCGAGCATCTCGCTTTTCGCACTGGTACCACCTTCCTGGGCAGGATTCCGCTGGATCCTGAGATCGGGCAAGGCGGGGATACGGGAAGCCCGGTTGTGTTGATGCCAGATGGCAACCCAAGTGCTGAAGCGTTTAGGGAGATTGCTTGCAGAGTGGCTGCGGAAGCCAGCATCAAAGCTCACGAGCGTGAAGCCCTGGGATGATATAATCGCCATCATGTCTGAAACAAATTATATTGGCGTTCAATTTAAGCCGATCGGCAAAACGTATAGCTTCGCATTTCCAGAAGGACTGGAAGTTGAGCGAGATACCCTTGTTGTAGTTAATACTGTACGGGGTAAGCAGATCGGAAGGGTCACAACTGTGAATCTAGCTCAACCGGAAAATACTTCTGAGGTTCAACCCATTGAAAGGATTGCCAACGAGGAAGATCTGCAACGAAAGGCGGAAATTTCTGCCAAAGAGGAAGAAGTCGTCCTGGCAGTAGCAAAATACCTGCGTGATCCTGGTCACGAAGGCGTAAAGGTTGTTGATGCTGAATACAGTCTTGATTACTCGAGGCTCACCATCTATCTCAACTACGAGACAACCACAGACTTTAATCCGCGCAATTTCATCCGGGATGTTTCACATATGTTCAAGGATTGCCGGATTGAAGTGCGGCAGGTCGGACCCAGAGATGCCGCCAAATCCATCTCAGGCATTGGATCATGTGGGATTGAAAAGCGCTGCTGCTCAAGATTTTTAACTGATTTCAGCTCGATTTCGATTAAGATGGCAAAGTCACAGGATATTTCCCTGACGCCCATGGAGATCACGGGCATCTGCGGCAGGCTTCGCTGTTGCCTGGCGTATGAGCATGACATGTACGAAGAAGCTCGCACAAAGTTGCCCAAGAAGAAGAAAGTGGTCAGTACCCCCCTTGGCGAAGGCAAAGTTTTGCAGGTTATGCCGTTGAGAGATTCTGTGCTCATCGATCTACCAGAGAAGGGTCCCAGGGAGTTTACCCGAACGGAACTTGAGACCGGCATCCTCGAGGAAAAAGTCGTTCCTGTCGTCGCCAAAGATTATTCTTTCTCTGAAGAAGATCAAGATGTTGAAGTGGTGCACCTGGAATCTCCGAAACCGCGGGAAGATAAACCTCGTGAAAGACGAGGCGGGCGGGATGATCGACCCCACCGAAGCGGTGAGCCGCGCGGTCAGGAGCCCAGACCTGATCAGAGACCCTCGCGGGACCAGCGATCTGCAGGTAATCAGCGGCAGGTTCAGCCGCGCAACGGCAACCAGCAACCCGGTCAACAGGCAAAGCCCCAGCAACCGGGTCAACCTCAGGAACAGCGAAAGACCAACCCAGGACGTCGGAAAAAATCTCGTCCAAGGCGCGATCAACCCTCAGACAACCCCCCAAAAAAGGAATAACACGAAGATGATTTTTCCAGAATGGGAAGGATCAAAAAAGATCATGGTCATCCTCGCCCATCCGGATGACCCTGAGTTTTTTTTGGGTGGCACCATCGCGGAGTGGGTCAAGCAGGGGCACGAGCTCAATTATCTCTTGCTCACCAAAGGTCAAAAGGGAGTAAGCCCAGACTATCCTGATCCCGCCTTGTTAGCCGCTGTCAGGGTACAGGAACAGCAAAACGCGGCAGCAAAACTTGGCGTTAGCAAAGTCGATTATCTTGATTACGAGGACGGTTACCTCGTTCTGGATATTCAGGCTCGTAAAAAGGTCGCGCGTGAAATCAGGAGTACGCGCCCCAACATTGTGGCCACTTTTGACCCCTTGATGATCTACCAGCGAGGTCGGATCAATCATCCTGATCATCGGGCGGCAGGTCAAATTACGATTGACGCCATCTTCCCGGCTGTGGAAAATTCTGCTTTCTTTCCTGAGCTTCTCGAAGAAGGCTACCTACCACATCGCATTGAAGAACTTTGGCTGTGTATGCCAGTGGAAGCGAACTTTGAATTGGATGTTACCCACAACTGGCAACTGAGACTCGAAGCGTTATTGCAGCATGTCTCCCAAGTTGGCGAGCCGGCAGCGTTCCTTGAACAGATGGAAGCGAAAAGGCAAACCCGATTTGGCGAGGAAATGCGCTATGTCGAATCCTTCAGGAGGTTGATATTTTGAGCGACTCGCGGATCTATCAATTTGCGCAAACCCTTCAGGAATCCGCCAGACAACACCGCAGAAATATTCACCGCAATCCAGAACTCGCGTTTCAGGAAATCCAAACGGCTGATTACGCCGCCAATAGCCTCGAAGAATTGGGGTTTGAGGTCAAACGGGGATATGGCAAGACGGGTTTGGTGGCTTCCATTTCCACTGCGAAAAGTGGTCCACGCTTTTTGCTGAGATTTGATATGGACGCCCTGGCATTGCAGGAACAAACCGGGGTTGACTTTGTGTCGACTAATCCAGGACGAATGCATGCTTGTGGTCATGATGGTCACGTCGCAATTGGGCTGACCGTGGCAAAAATCATCAAAGATTTGAGAAATGAACTTTTGGGGAGCTTCCACCTGGTTTTTCAGCCAGCGGAAGAAATTGGTGAGGGAGCCGCTGCAATGATCGCAGATGGAGTATTAGACCTCATTCGACCTGATTACGCTTTGGCAGTGCATCTCTGGGCTGAAGAACCTGCTGGTTGGCTAGGGATCAGCCCGGGACCAGTAATGGCAGGATGCAGGGACGTGAACATCAACCTCCACGGAACTGGGGGGCACGGAGGGCGACCACAAAAAGCGGTGGATTCTATCCTCGCAAGCGCGCATTTGATCACTGCCTTGCAATCCATCGTCAGCCGAAAACTGGATCCACTGGATAGTGGAGTGTATTCAATTACCCAAATTCACGCAGGAACGAACAACAACGTCATCCCTGATGGCGTGTTTATGAGCGGCAAACCGCGATTTTTCTCAGACAAAGCGGAAGATGTGATCGTCAATTCTACAAAAAAGATCTGTGAAGGTATCGCTGATGCGTTTGGTTGTGAGGTTGAGGTTGCTTTTGGAGCAAAGATTCCGCCAACAGTCAATAACACCACGGTTTGCCAGGCTGGGTCAGACGCGGCTCTCAAACTCGCACCCGAGTTTGAAATTGAACGTCACTTCAAGTTGATGGGATCAGAAGACATGTCGCTTTTCCTGGATTTAGTTCCAGGCGCGATGTTCTTTGTGGGGGCTGGAAAAAAAGAGCCGGAAAAGCGCTTTCCGCTGCACCATCCATGCATGGATATTGACGAAAGCAGCCTGATCATTGCAGCCGCACTGCTTGTAGAGACCTGCGAACAATTGGCGGCATCTGCCTAATGACGTCAATTTCAACCATCATTGGTTTATGCGGCTTTAGCGGCAGTGGAAAAACCCGAGCCTGTCAAATTTTGATCAAAGAATTAACTTCAAGAGGAATTGGATGTTGCGGCTTTATCTCGCCTGCCGTGTTCGAAGCATCTCAGAAAACAGCGATCCAAGTTAGATGGCTCGAAACTAACCAGGAGAGGGTTCTGATGTCTCTTGCTTCTGCGGACAGCCAGATGACCTTTGGAAAATGGCAGGTGTTTCCGGAAACCTTTGAATGGATCAATCAACAGTTGGACGATCTAAAAGGATGCCAGGCATATTTTTGTGACGAGATCGGTCCAATGGAAGTGTTGGAAGGAAAAGGGTGGATAAAAGCGTTGGACGTGGTGGACGAAAGACGGTGCGTGGTAAACGTAATTACTTTCAGACCGACACTAAAAGATTATTTCACCCAAAGGTTTCCTGACATGACCATTTTAGATCTGGAAGGCGAACGGGTTGAGAATCAACTCAGCAACCTCGTCAATGGATTGTTTGGTATAGACTAAACCCAAGCAAAAGCACGGCTGGTTATGTATAATCCCAGTATGAAAGACAAACCGACAGAGAAATTGCCCCTTAGCCAACACCTGGAGGATTTGCGCAAAGTCCTTCTACGGGCAATTCTCGGATTACTCGCGGGTGTCATTGCAGGCGCATTTTTTGTTAAACCTGTCCTTGATTTCCTTGCCAGACCAATTGGCGGAGTTGAAAACCTGCAGGTGATCGAAGTGACCGAGTCGATGTCCGTTTACATGCGGGTAGCGTTGCTGATCGGTCTGATCGTTGCTTTACCCTGGATTTTTTACCAGTTGTTTTCATTCATAGGTAAGGGGCTTAAAAAAAGCGAAAAACGCGGCTTATTGATTGCGGTCCCGTTCGCTACCATCCTCTTCCTGGCAGGCGGTGGTTTTGCTTTTTACGTCATGTTGCCGGCTTCGATGAAATTCTTCACCAACCTGCTGGAAGTGGATACGAGCCTTCGCTTGAGTTCTTACTTCGGGTTTGTAATCAACCTGATTTTCTGGATCGCGATGAGTTTTGAGTTACCACTCCTGGTTTTTGTTCTCAGTCGGGTTGGGTTAATCAAACCCGGATTCTTGACCAAGGGTTGGCGGGTCGCGCTGGTTGTGATTGCGGTTATGGCAGCTGTGATTACTCCGACAGGTGATCCTGTAAATATGGTAATCTTCATGCTGCCATTATTTGTATTATATTTGATGAGTATTGGGCTTTCCGCATTGGCTTACAAAGCAAGACGCGCCAGCGAAAAGGAAAACCCGGAGGTAGAGTGACATGTTTGGAAGCATACAATGGCCTGAAGTAATCTTGATCCTGGTGGTTCTGGTACTGGTTTTTGGCGTTGGTCGCATCACAAAGATTGGTGGAGAATTAGGATCAGGAATCAAGGCGTTTAAAGAAGGTCTGAACGGCAAAAAGAAGTCTGAGGAACAGAAAGAATCAGACGAGACAAAGCCTTCCTGATAGGGAAAAATGGAATTCTTAAATCTCGGCTGGTCTGAGATCCTTTTAATCTTTTTGCTTGCGTTCATAGTCCTTGGTCCCGATCGGATCAGGAAATTTGGTGGTGAACTGGGGAGTTTCCTGCGAAAATTGAGCAAAGATGGTCTTTTTCGGGAAGTAGTGCAAACAACGGATGAAATCCGGAATTATCCGCGAAAAATCCTGAATGAAGCGATGCTGGACCAACCAGTCACGTATGACCAGTTAGAAAACAGCATGCTTCATCCTCCGGAAGAGGTTGTCGAGGTCGAAGCCGGCGATGATCAGGACCAAAACCAGGCAAACTTCCCAGGTGCCTGATTATTTCATCAATTTCCGCATTTCACCCATCACCATTTCAAAAGCTGAACCAGCATCTTGCAGTGGTTTGTTTTCGTTCGTTGGGAAGATAGCCTCGTAGATTGCCAACAATTGAGATTTGGTGAAATGGTTGGAGATCTCAAAGATGGCAGCCGGATTGGTTAGGATGGCGGGCAATCTTTGCATGAACAATCCCTTTGCCAAAGTCGATACCCGGAAGTGGTGCATTATCCGGCTGAGGCGAGAGATGGGATTGGTTTTATAAGTCACCAAGTGCGAGCCGTCAAGCCGAACGATCAGCTCCTGGTCAGCAGCTACATTCGCGATCCTCACAACCAGGGATTTGCTAGAATCATCATAAGTGGTCTCAAAGGCACATTCCTGCCCTGAGATACTGACCTCAATCCTGGTTGGTTGGCTGATGCCAATCACTTCAAAATCGTAACTCCGAAGCACCGGAAAACCCGGAATGGCACTCGGTTTGCCTTCGACGATCGACTTTTTGAGTTCCAGTTTATCTCCGAATAAACTTTGCGAGAAGTTGCTCAGGGCAAAATCCCCATTCAGATAGGATTGGGTTTCACCATCATCTTCGTAAAGTTGATAGCTCCCATCAGCACCAGCAAAAAACTTGATTTGAAGAAGGGATGGTAATCTGACGCCATTCTCCTGATTTTCCACATCCATCGGTATAATGGCTCCAGCTTTGGCAAAGACTGGGATCTGGCTTTGGTCGGCGTAGATTGTCAGCCACTGACCGCCTTCGTGGGCTTCCCCGCTAAAGAAGTCAAACCACTCCCCAGCAGGGAGCCAAACTGATTGGCGGGTGAGCTTCGTGCTTGGGTTGGCAGGCTGGGTGATTGGAGCCACCAGCAACTGGCGGGCAAAGGTATATTGATTTGGCGCCTGATAGGCGGCTTCCTCGTTGGGAAAAGAATAGTACATCGGCAAGATCATGGGTTCACCCTGTTTGGCATTGAGCCAATTGGCGGTATAGATCAGTGGTAATAAGGAATGCCGGAGTTGCAAAGCTGTCCGGGCATCTTCCAGAATGTCTTTACCAAAGGCCCACGGACGCCTGTCGATGAATTCATTATTGGTGGAATGTAGTCTGAAAATGGGACTAAAAATGCCAAATTGGACCCAGCGTACGTAAAGTTCTGGATCCTCAACGCCCTCACAGTGCCCGCCAATGTCGTGACTCCACCAACCATAAGCAACATTAGCGGCAGTCGAGGTCATTTCTGGTTGAAATGCAAGGCTTTCCCACGAGACGATGGTATCGCCAGAAAAGCCGATAGGGTAGCGATGCCCACCCAAGCCAGGCCAGCGCGAGAAAATGAAGGGGCGTTTCTCTGGCGTGCGACCGAGATCGAAGTAGTGGAGATGGTTCAGCCAAAACAAAGGATCCAAGCCAGCTGTTGCCGATTGCGTGCCTTGCTGCCAGTCCATCCACCAGAAATCTACCCCCTCAGCCTCTTGAGGATGGTGAAGATGCTTGAAATACGCTTCTGTAAAGGCACGATCAGCAATATTAAATTGGAGAGGTTTGCCTTCTGTGGGGTCCTGCCCGAGCTCGGACGCCATGGCAGAATAAGCCTCTTCATGAGGATGAACACCCTCGGCGGGGTGTAGATTGAGGGCGGTCTTCAAATCCCGATGATGGAGTTCCTTTATGAACCCATTTGGATCCGGAAAAAGCTTTCTATTCCATGTGTAACCCGTCCAGCCTGAACTGGTGTTGCCAGTTTTGGTGATATGCCAATCCATGTCGACGATACAGACAGAAAGCGGGATGTTGTGCTGCTTGAAATCATCCAAGAGATACAGCAATTCCTGGTCGGAATAAGCCCAATAACGGCTCCACCAGTTTCCCAATGCCCAGCGGGGTAGCAAGCCAGGCTTGCCTGAAATGCGCTGGTAATCAGCAATTGCAGCCAGGTAGTCTTGCGCGTAGCCAAAAAAGTAAAGATCGCGTTTTTCGGGAGAGGTCTCTCGAGGTTGAAGCCACTCGTTCTCATCAAAAATCAGGCTGCGGCTGTCATCGACTACCGCCCATCCGCTACGTGAGACTAGACCGTCTGGAAAACTTATGCGACCGTTTGTGCTATCGAGGGTGCGGATCGTGCCGCCGAGATTGCTCTGATCAGGGAAGCTGTATTGCCAGGTCTGACCGGTTTGTTTGAGCGTAATGTGCAAGTCGCGCCAGTGGAAGCGACCGTTTTCTGCGAATCGGAGGTGAAGGTGGTCCGTTTCGATGTGCAGCCATCCATCCTGCTTCCAGGTGTTGAAGGATGGAATAGGTTGATCGCGATACAGGAACACCTGGCTGGCATGATCCTCAAAGCGCTTCAGTGGGTCAAATTCCATGCGAATTAATCGGCTCGTCAGGATTGTGAACCTGGCACTGCCTTCGTGAATTACTGAGGCAGGATTAGCTTTTGGGGTGGGTGTAGGGTGAATAGCCTGGATCATGGATGCCTCCGAACGGGTTGATGTTTTAGTTTAACCCCAAAAACCTCTTTTATGAGAAGGAGCGAGTAGAATTAGCCAATCAAATCTGAGGAGGTTGGAATGGATGTAATCGAAGGTGAGAATCTTGTAACTCCTGCTGTTAAACGTGCAAAGTGGAAAACGCTTCTCGCGCTTTCGCTTGGTTATTTCGTGGACCAAGGCGAGGGGCAGGCAATGTCGATTTTCAGCCCAGTCTTGCGTCAACTCTGGGGGCTTAACTTCAGGAACCTTTCCTGGATAACTTTTGTGCGGAGTTTGCTCCAATCTCTCAGTTCACCTTTTTGGGGTTACCTCGCTGACCGCCATTCCCGCAAGAAAGTGCTTTTCTGGGGGACGGGTTTTTGGGGTATTTTCACCATTATCGTAGGTCTGACGCAAAATTTCAGTCAACTTCTGGCAGTGAGAGTTATCTCTGGAATTGGGCTTGGCTGTTTGATGCCAGCTACCTTCTCGATCATGGCAGATACCTTCGCGCCAAAGATCCGCGGCAGAATGCTTGGACTGTTGGAATCGATTGGGGTACTTGGTATTATTATCTTCACAGTGGGTTTGGGAAGGTTGGCCACACCTGAAACCTGGCGTTATGGTTTTATCATCCTTGGCGTTGCCAGTATTATTTCTGGTTTTGTGATTCTATTCTTTGTCGATGAACCGTATCGAGGGGAATCGGAACCTGAGATGCGGGGAAAACTTACCCTCGAAGACTCGCAGAAATACACCGCGCAATTCAGCGATATCACGAAAGTTCTTTCCATCCCAACCATTCGTGTTGCGATCTTGCAAGGGCTGGCGGGCTCGATGCCATGGGTGATCATGGGCGCTTTTCTAATCCTTTGGCTGGTTGAGGAACGTGGGCTCTCCACCCAAGTAGCACCATTGGTGTTTGGCGCGATGATTGTAGGAACAGCCATCAGCAATGTGTTGGGTGGGTTTTTGGGCGATTGGGCGGACAAGAAAAGCCCAAAATTTGGCAGGACGATCATAGGTCAGGTTTCAGTCACCATCGGCATCCCCTTTACGCTCTTCCTGTTCTTGAAAACAGATAACTGGGATATCGTCCCCCTGACAGTTCTTTGCTTCGTTACTGCGTTGTTTATTAGCTGGCCAGGAAAAGGCTCCAAGGAGCCGATGATGTCAGCGGTGGTGCCGCCCGAACTGCGCTCGACGGCTTTTGCGATGACGACTTTTATTGAAAGCGGCTTTGCGGCGATCGTAGCTTTGATCTTTGGTTTTATCGCTGACAAGATCGACTTACACACTGCCATGCTCTGGACGATTCCTTTTCCTTGGATTATCTGCGCTATTCTCTTCAGCGGTTTTTATCTGACTTATCCGAAGGATCTGGAGAAAAACCGAAAATTGTTGGAAGATCGGGCCAAGGAATTTGGCATCAGTGAGTAAAAAAAGGAAACTGCCGAAAGGCAGTTTCTTTTTTAGCGGGAGCGACGGGATTTGAACCCGCGGTCTCGGCCTTGACAGGGCCGCATGTTCGACCACTACACCACGCCCCCAAAGCGAAGGATAGTTTATCATGCCGATAGTTGAAAGTCAAGAACAATTACCCTCTGCAATGTAGTTCGGAAAAAGTTTGGTTTTTCAAAGTGTGGGCATAACAAAAAGCAGCCAGTTCAAAAATGAGGCTGCTTTTTGCACTTAATTTATATTTCCTCTAAGGTTTACTCCTGGGCAGTGCTGACAACTTCTTCCGCTGCCTGGGTGGCTTCATCTGCCAGTTTTTCGACTTTGACCTTGGTGCTGCGACCTAACTCGGTTGCCTTCTCTTTGGTGACTTTGGCTAATTCATCAGCCTTGGCAAGGGCATCTTTGTAGGCAATTTCAGCCTTGTGTTTGGTTTCTTCGTAGGTCTCAGCGCCTTTTTCTTTCAGTTCGATGGCTTTTTCCTTGATAACCTGTCGAGTTTCCTCACCGGTTTGGGGTGCCATCAGAAGTGAAACGATTGCGCCAGCAAGGGCACCAACCGTAAAACCCATCAAGAAAGATCCAAAATTATTTTCATCAGACATAGTAATCTCCTCTATTTTTTTATCGTCTTAAGCGAAAAATATCTACTAGTTTCTTAATACTCGCCAGTGATTCGTTGAGTTTGATCACCGGTTCACTTACATTATCACTTAGAAACCGCACAGTACCTTTGAGCGTATTGACCGTATCAGTTGTTGAGTGCAGAATTGGCTTGATTTCATGCTGAAGCAAATTAGTCAGATTGGCGAGTTGAAGGATCAATACGACTAGTGCCACCCCAATCACAAACATCATCAGAGCCATTAGAATGATGAAAATGTCCCGAACCTGGGAGACAACCTGTCCTTCAGCTCTTGCAAGGAAGAATAGACCAACCACAAAGCCAATTAGCAGCAAAATACCAAACACAATTGCTAGTATTGGTTTTTTCCCGCCCACAACTTCTGACTGGGCATCATTTTGCTCAGGTTTTTCATTGTCGGGAACTTCAAGGGCTTTAGCCGGTTTCTCTGACATTTTTTCCTCATAGTTATTATAACGCATTGAGCAGTTGCACCAGAAGTTTGTAGAATATTAATTAAAGGTCTTCACCGATTGCAAGTTCTTCATCTGATGTCGCAAACAATTTTTCACTCGGGCTCAACGAAATATCACCGAACAATGTCGGCTGATCCGTGTCGATCATGTCCTGTTTGACGAGTTCGAGAATCGCCAGGAACACTACAATAATCTGAATCCGGTCCAAATTCTCCCCAACCAGCCCTGAGAAACTGGCATAGCCAGCCGCCTTTAAAATCCCCACGATTTCCTTTACCTTATTCCTGAGCGTCATCTTGGGAATTCTGATCGATGAACCTTCGATCGTTGGACCTTCCTGGCTGGCGAGCCTTTCCAGGGCGACGATCAGATCGGTGATGTCAATCCCTGTTAGGTCGAGCTGGACGTTGACAGGATAGGATTTGGGCACGTGCAGGTGGCAGCGCAGATTTTGGTCAAGACGCGAGTTGAGCCAGGTTGTCGTGTTCTTGATCTCCCGGTAGATCCTGAGTTGCCTGGCGAGAGCTTCTCCAAGATCTTCTTCTTCGGGCTCTCTTACCGGGGATTTGGGCAGCATCGCTTCAGATTTAATTTGCACCAGTTTGGACGCAATCACCATGAACTCTGAAATGTAATCCGGTCCTGCCTGCTCGTTTTCACGCACATAAACAAGAAATTGATCTGTTACCTGTGCCAGGGCTATTTTGGTAATATCGAGCTCTGACTTCTGGATCAAATCCAAAAGGAGATCGAGCGGACCGGAATAGAGTTCGGTCTCAATCTCGTAATCATCTGTTTCGTGAATCCAGGAGCTTGGCATGGGGTAATTATAGCTTGAGTAAGGCAGAATTGTTGTACACTTAAGGTTAGTAGATTAACTTGGAAGAGAAAATGACCGCTTACATCTGCAGAGACTGTTCACAACCATACCCTGAGACTGGTTTACCTTATTGCTGCCCAAGTTGTGGTGGAGCGTTTACCTTGCGCAACCTGTCTTTTGCTCCGTCCTCAAGTGCAACCGGGCACCCCAAGGGTATCTGGAAGTTCAGAAAGTCGTTTGGCCTGCCGGAGAGTTATCCGACAACGTACCTCGGAGAGGGAGAAACCCCTCTTGTTCCTGTGGTGATCCATGCGAGAGAATACTGGGCTAAACTGGAGAACCTCAACCCGAGCGGATCTTTTAAGGATAGGGCAACGGCTGTGCTCACCAGTGTCTTAAGGGGGCGAGAATTGAGCAAGGTAGTTGAGGATTCATCTGGAAATGCGGGAGGGTCACTTGCGCTCTATGGTGCTGCCTTCGGAATTCGCTGCAGGATTTACATTCCCAGTGGCACCAGTGGACCAAAACGCCGGCAAATCGAGGTCTGTGGGGCAGAAGTGGTCCAGGTGGATGGACCACGGGAGAATGCGCATAAAGCTGCTCTGGAAGCAGTCAGAAGCGAAGGACTGCCTTATGCCAGCCATGCCGCGCAACCTTTTGGGATGGCAGGCATCGCGACGATTGCTTATGAAATTTGGGAAACATTGGGCGAGCTGCCGGGAACGGTGTTTTGTCCGATTGGACATGGATCCTTGTTTGCAGGGGTGTCGATGGGTTTCGACGCCTTAGTACATGCAGGAATTGCTCCCAAAAGACCCAGGCTGGTTGGAGTTCAGCCTGAAGCCTGTGCTCCAGTTGTTTCAAATTGGCAAGAGACACCATTTTTTGGAAGTCAAGCCGTCAGTTTGGCTGAAGGCACAATGGTCGAGAACCCTGCCAGAGGAGCGGAAATTCTCGCCAATCTCGATAGAGATAACGATCAGCTCATTTCTGTTACCGAAGAGGAGATAGCCGATGCCCATCGATCCTTAATCCAGGCTGGATTGTATGTAGAACCGACCTCCGCAATGGTCTTGGCTGCAAGTGAGAAGGTGATTGAGACCCCCGGAAAGTCGGTGCTCATTTTGAGTGGTTCTGGGTTAAAATCAAACAGATAAGTGGAACTGGGGAACCGTTTGACCTCAATGGGGTTGATGTTAAACGAATCGGCAGTTCTGCTGGAGGAAACATGTTAGGCACACCTGCCGGTAAAGAACTTAAGAAAAACTTACCAGAAAATTTTACAGAGGATTTTTATCTCATCCGGGCGTTGACGCACAGATCGTACGTCAATGAAAGCCGAAACGTCTTTGAGGATAATGAGCGGTTGGAATTTCTGGGTGACTCCATCCTGAGCTTCTTGGTCGCGGAATGGTTGTATCAGAGCTTTCCTGAAAAAAATGAAGGATTCTTAACGAAAGTTAGGTCTGCTTTGGTCCACACGCATCAGCTGTCTGAATTCGCGCGTCAAATCGGGATTGGTCCTGCGATGTTCCTCGGCAAAGGTGAAGAACAAGCTGGTGGAAGAGATCGTGACGCCATCCTGTGTGATGCTTTTGAAGCACTGATCGCCGCCATGTACCTCAGTACTGATATGGATACTGTTCGCGGCTTCGTTCGTCCTCTGTTCGAACAAGAGTCGGATAGCATCCTGCAAAACCACACCGAGGAAGACGTTAAGAGTCGTCTCCAGGAATGGGCGCAGGCGAAAGGTTTTGCCTCACCAACCTACATGTTGGTTGATGAGACCGGACCTGACCACGCCAAACTCTTCGAAGTAGGCGCATTCATCAACGGTAAAGAGATCGCCAGGGGTTCGGGCTCAAATAAGCAAACGGCTGAAAAGCGTGCAGCATATCAGAGTATGAAAGTATTGGGAATTATCAAAAAATGACAGAAACCAAGTTAGCCTCTCTCGAGTTGCACGGCTATAAAACCTTCGCAAAAGAGACAAACCTCGTTTTTCCTGCCCGGATAACGGCGATTGTCGGTCCAAATGGTTCAGGCAAGTCCAATGTTGCTGATTCAATCAGATGGGTACTTGGCGAGCAATCCTATTCGATGTTACGTGCTAAAAAGACCGAAGACATGATCTACTCCGGATCGGAGAGCAGATCAAGGGCAGGAATGGCGTCGGTGTCGATAACATTTGACAATCAGACCGGTTGGCTGCCAATTGATTATTCTGAGGTTACCCTCACAAGGAGGGCGTACAGAGACGGTCAGAATGAGTATCTGTTGAACAACCAACGGGTACGATTGAAAGATTTTCACGAGCTGCTGGCAAAGACAGGCCTTGCAGACCGAACCTACACCATCATCGGCCAGGGCTTGGTTGATCTCGCGCTTTCGATCAGACCGGACGAACGCAGAAGGCTTTTTGAGGAAGCGGCTGGCATCGGTCTTTACCGTTCCCGCAAGGAAGAAGCAACGCGCCGTTTGGAAACTACCCAGCGCAACCTGGAACGGGTGTCGGATATTCTCGATGAAATACGACCCAGGCTACGCAGCCTGGAAAAGCAATCCGCGCGGGTCGGGGAGTATAAACTCGTCCAGGAAAGCCTAAAAAACAACTTGCGTGAATGGTACGGCTATCAATGGATGGTCGCGCAGAGCCAGCTTGAGAACACACAGGCATTGTTGGCAGAAGCAGAAACTGCCTCCACAGAATCAAAAATTGTTGTGGATGGAGATCGGCAACGCATCGAGGATTTGCGCCAGGATGTTGACCAAAAAAGAGTCAAAATTGATCAACTGATGAACGACTTGCGTTCGCTGCGTGATGAGATCCAGTTGCAGAACCAGTCCATTGCGGTCCTGGACTCCAGGAAACGGTCTGCGGAGGAATCCCGCAGCCAACTTGTTTTGGATTCAGGAAATCTTGAGGAAACCATCCTCAGTGAAGAAAAGATCCTCGCGAGCCTTTCTGGCGAACAGAACCGACAGGAGCAGGAATTAGCGTCGCTCAGCGAGAGATTCTTATTGGCAAATAGCGAATATGAAACTTTAAAAACGCAAAAAGACAGTCTCGAAAGACAAGAACGGGCACTTAGTTCAAAGCAACTTGAATCAGAGAAAAATGCCGCAATTCTAAGAGCCAGGAAGCAGGAATTTGCCTACCGCCTCGAGGAATTGAAAAAATCAACCGGGAGTAGCCAGGAAAAGTTGCTGGTGGTCTCGGAAAAGAAAACGCTGTTCGAAAGGCAATTAGAGGCACTTCTGAATAACATTGCCAACCAGGAGCAGTCGATCGCTTTGCTTGAGGGAGACATCGACAAACAGGGTTCTGATAAGACGCTTCTGGTCAAATCCTTGGATGACATCAATCGGCAGTTGAATGGCTTGAACCTGGAAAAGAACCGGATCGTCAACCGTTTGGAGTTGATGCGTCAAAGTCGGGAAAGCCTGGAAGGATTTTCAGAAGGCGCAAAGGGCGTGCTGAAGGCAGCCAAGGGTAAGTCGCTTCAACACGAAGTGACGGATCTGGTGACGAAGCTGGAAGTGCCGGAAGCTTATGAGCGTGCCATTAATGCCGCCCTTGGGGAAGCAGTTGATGTCTTGGTGGTGAAGGGCGAGCTCGATCAGGCGGTCATGAGGGATCTCTTGAGTAAGACGCAAGAACG
The DNA here is from genome assembly GCA_964428425.1 of uncultured Anaerolineaceae bacterium. GTDB lineage: Bacteria > Chloroflexota > Anaerolineae > Anaerolineales > Anaerolineaceae > Mesolinea. Next base: position 72,628 of record CAYRYL010000007.1, read on the forward strand.
CTTCGCCTTGATCGGTGAAATTGCGCGAAAGAGCCAAGCCCACAAAGCGGTACTAGATGATCCTCGAGTGATAGGCAACGCAGCTGATCTTGTAAAGACTGAGACGGGCCTGCGACACACCATAGATCAATTGCTTGGAAATTTCCTGGTGGTAAAGGACATGGAAGAAGCCCTAAGCTTGTGGGGGGAGTCCAGCGAGTCCAATTTTGTCACACTCAATGGTGATGTACTCCTAAAAAACGGCATGGCAATGCTCGGCAAAACCAATGGAGCCAGCAAAGTCAGTTACTCACGCGTCACAAAGTCATTGCAAGAGGAATTGGATGAAACCGAGAGTGCGTTGAAGAAAGCGCGTGAAGTTGAACAACGCCAGAAGAGTGAGATTGGTTCCCTTGAAATAAAATTACAAGGGATGGTGAAAAATCGGCAAGAGGAGAACACAAAACTTCTCCAAAGCCGTAAAGAATTAAACGCCCTTCAGTTGGAGCTCGACAAGCTTAACGGACAACAGAACTGGCTGCAGCAGCAGATGAACGCGGGGAGTGCGCAACAAGTGCAACTCTCACAACAACTCGAGGAGACAACAGCTAAGGAAAAAGCCAGCCATCTCGAGAGCGAGCAGCTGCGATCTGAGATTCAAAGCCTCAGAGAGAAAAAAGAGAGCTACAACACCCTCGAGTTGGAAGGTCAGGTGCATTATCTCCAGACTGAGAAGCAGGTCATGCAACAAGCGCTTCAACACAGTAAGGTCAGCGTTATTTCTGCGTCCGAACGGCTGGAAAATGACAAGAAACGCCTGGCACTCTATCAGGAGAGGTTAAAGTCCCTCGAGACTTCTTTGGAGGGTTTCGAAAGAGAAGTGAGCCAAAGTAAACAGCTGATTGATCAAAAAAATCTGAGGGCAGACTCTCTTCAAAAAGATCAACTCGATCCAATGCGTGCTGAGTTGCAGCTCCTCGAGGAGATGAACCGTCAAATTTCTCTGCAAGATGGCGAAAATCAGAAAGAACTTTCAAACAAGGAGCGGTTGGTTGTGCACTTTAAGCTTGAAATGGTGCACCAACAAGAACGCATTGAAGCACTGCGAAGCAGGATTGAGGACGATTTTGGTTTGATCGAGCTCGAGTATAAGAACGAATATTCCAAATCCACCCCTTTGCCCTTTCCGGACCTGGTAATTGAATCTTTGCCAGTTATCAAGGAGATACCAGAAGGGGTTGAGGATGCGATCAAGCAGCAAAAGGGTCAGTTACGCCGAATTGGAACCGTAAATCTTGAGGCGGAAACTGAGTACCACGAAGTAAAAGACCGCTACGAAAGCCTGACAACCCAAACTTCTGATTTGAAACAAGCGATCCAGGATATCGAAAAAATGATCAAGGAACTGGACGCAGTCATGCGGGAGGAATTCCTAAAGACCTTTAAAGCTGTGAGCGTTGAGTTTACGGCCATGTTTGCGCGTTTGTTTAACGGCGGTACAGCCCGGCTGTTGCTTTCCGACGAGGAGTCGCCTATTGAGGGCGGCATTGAAATCGAAGCGAGATTGCCCGGCAAGCGTGAACAGGGGCTGGTCTTGCTCTCGGGGGGTGAACGAAGCCTGACAGCAGTGGCTCTGGTGTTCGCTTTATTGCGCGTGTCGCCGACTCCATTCTGCGTTCTGGATGAGGTAGACGCGATGCTGGACGAGTCAAATGTTGGGCGTTTTCTTGATCTTTTGCGTGATCTTTCGAAGGATACTCAATTCGTTTTGATCACCCACAACCGCAACACCGTCTCAGCCGCGGATGTCATCTATGGTGTCACGATGGGGAAGGACTCTGCGAGCCAGGTCATCTCGCTCAAGTTGGAAGAAGTTGACGAAAGCTTTGTAAGATAAAAAAAGTCCGATCTGATGAAGATCGGACTTTTTTATGTATTGACTTTACTGACCGTACAGATAAGAAGTGAGTTCAGCTGGAACAGCTGGTTTAGTGGGGGTTAATGTTTTCCAGATTTCATCAATCTGAATATCAGTACGCGAATTCCTTAGTTCAAACAGCCAATTGTCAAAGAAGGTCTGCTTATTTTGCTGGAACTTCGCGGCGTCGATGCTATTAGTTGCTTTACTCACAAGTTGAATAACATGCCAGCCGAATTGGGACTGAATGGGATCACTAATTTCGCCGGTTTCATTCAGCGCGAATGCGCCGTCTTTAAACTCTTGAACGTAGCTGTCATTTTTTCCAATCCAACCGAGATCTCCGCCATTGTCTTTGTTTGAGGTGTCAGTGGAATATTCTGCGGCTAAAGCTGCCCACTCGCTTCCTCTGTTCAGTTTTTCAATGACTTCGTTGGCTTTTTCCTCTGAATCAACGAGAATGTGCCTCACCCAAACTTGTTCTTCCTCGGGGCGTAAGTCCTTTGTGACATCTTCCAATACCTTGGTGCGAAGCAGATTGGCGCGGAAAATATCCTCGATTTGACGGGGACTAATGCCATAATTCTTCACTTCATCAAGATAATTGCCAAATTCTTTGCCAAACAGTTTTGTTGTATAGACGGTTGGTGTGGGTGTGATGGTAGGAATTTCTGTCGCAGTAGGTTCAACAGTTGGAGTAGATGACTCCTGAGTTGCTTCAATTACGCTCGTTGCAGTTGCTACCAGGGTGGGTTCCCAACCTTGGGGCGTAGCAGTTGAAGTTGGCGCAGGTATAGCTGTTTCTGTGGGCTTGATCAAATCGAATTGTTCACTTGACCAGGTCGGAGTGTTGACCATGGTCGGTGTGATGGTTGGGGTTTTTGTTCCCATCGGATAAAAACCTAAGGATGATTGGATCGCGTCCTGAATTTCATCATCAGAAACGGCTAGTCCACGTTTGGCTGCTTCTTCACGAATGAGTTGATCATCGATCATTTTATTGAGGACATTTTCCCCAATTAGTTCTGTGTCATTTAACTGAGCAACCAATTCGATGCCGGCGGACTTAAACTGACTGCCTGAATCGCCAAACAGTTGAGCGTAATAGGCATAATTATTGGCGGTGGAGAGTAAATTCAAGCGGGAATACGTGACATTCGACTCAAAATCACCTGCTTTAATTACCGCATCTCCGACCCGGGCAACAACTTTACTGGGCTGGACGATGAAATTATCGACCAGGACATAACCCAACAAGAGAATGGCAAGTCCAATGACGATGCCAGTCACGACTAACGCGGTCTTGATTTGTTTTTCTTCGCGTTCCTTACGAGCAATGTGCTTTTGGGTAACGATCTTTGGGCTGTCGGTTTTTTTTGCCATGCTTAATCACCCGACCTAATTGTTTTCAGTCCAGAAATCACCCTCAAAAGGAAGTAAGGCTATGTGACGGGCGTTCTTGACAGCCTTGGCAACCTCACGCTGGTGTTTGGCACAGGCGCCAGTTTGGCGACGGGGGCGGATTTTTCCAGTTTCATTGATGTAGCGTGACATCAATTCAACGTTTTTGTAATCAATAACGAGGTTTTTGTCAGAACAGAACTGACAAAACTTTGGGCGGGAAACAAAGCGGCGGGGGCGATCGCCACGATCACCACGTTCACTGTTTTGGGAGCGGTCACCGCGGTCTGAGAATCTACTTTCAGTCATGTTTCCTCCTGTTATGCTTTGCGGACGATGATGTGCCGCAGAACCTGTTCGTTGTAGCCTAATGTTCGTTTGAGGCCGGCAACATCTTCGGGTTTGTAGTTGAAGTCTACAAATACATAGTAGCCTTCATTGGCTTTGTTGATGGGGTAAGCCAGTTTGCGCTTGCCCCAGCGATCAATCTTGGCGATCTCACCACCGTTGTTCTTAATGAGGGTTTCCACATTATCCACAGCGGTGTTTAGAGATGCTTCGTCCAGATCAGCCTGGAGAATAAAAATGAGTTCATAATTGTGCATACGTGTCGAGGCTCCTTTCCTCGGGTTTGCTCCTGCTT
>CAYRYL010000008.1:0-69683 GCA_964428425.1 uncultured Anaerolineaceae bacterium
TGCTGAGGCGAATTATACCGTAGGCAAGCAATGCTATAATCGGTTATGTTGGAAACAATTTTCGGATGATCGTTTATTTTACGCCTTGCCTTTGGCAAGATCATTTGACCAAGGCAGACAAAGGAGCTAATTATGAGCGAAGAAACTAACGTCCAATGCCCTGCGTGCACCGCGGAGTTGACCCCCGGGACGGTGGAATGCCCTTGGTGTGGGCATCTGATGACCCCAAAGACGGAGGAGAAACCTTCCGAGGAAGCTCCCGACCGGATAAGAGATTGGTTTGAACCTGAGCCCATCCCATTGCCCGAAGAGCCTGCCCAACCACCCGTCCCCGAAGAACCTGGCCAACCGCTCGTGGCCGAGGAGCTCGCCCAACCGCTCGTGCCTGAAGAACTCGCCCAACCGCTCGTGCCCGAGGATCCTACCCAACCGGTTGTGCCCGAAGAACCCACCCAGCCAGCCATGCCCGAAGAACCCGCTCAACCACCTGTACCCGAAGCAGCTGTTTTTCCTGTTGCCGAGCCAGGCCTCACCGAGATTGCACCTGTCCCAAGTCCAGCACCTGCCGGCAATCTGAAGGTGATGGGGATTATCCTGACGATATTCTCCTTCTTAGCCTTATTATTCTTTGCTTATCAAGTATTCCAGGGCAAACTGCCGACATTGGTGCTCGTGGTCCCAATTTTTGGGATGATGATTGGATTGATATCGGTGGCAGTTGGTCAAAAACGATAGTCCTTCGGGAAAGCTGGTCGAAAAGCAAGCAAGATGAGTGATAAAAAACAGTTACCCGAGCGTCTGAACCGCGAGACGATCTTCGAGAGCGAGTATTTGCGGTTGTATCTCGACCGGGTGCGTCAACCGAATGGATGCATTATCGAACGTTTTCACTACGTGGAGTATCCGCATCCTGCGGTGGGGGTGGTGGTGGAGAACGATTGTGGGCAGGTGGTGCTCTGCCGTGTGCCGCGCTACACCAGCATGACCTGCGATTGGTCTGTGCCTGCTGGTGGGGTGGAGAAGGGCGAGGATGCGTTGGAATCCGCCCGGCGTGAGGTGTGGGAAGAAACCGGATTTGAGTCTTTTGACCACCGCCTGGTGTACACCTATTTTCCCCAACAAGGCAGCAGTAACAAAGTGTTCCAGGTCGTGTTTTGCCGGGCAGGCGAACACACCGGCGAATTTGACCCAAACGAGATCAGCGAGATTGGCTGGTTTTCAAGGGAAGAGGTTGAGGCCCTGATTGACAGGGGTGAGATGCAGGACGGTCTCGGCCTGACGGCGCTTTTGCTCTGGCTGCGAATGACCAATTAATTAGGACAAGGTTTACTTTGGGGCAAGCTTGATGGCACCCCAAACAACCAGTCACACGATTTCTTTTTTTTCTTCGTAGGGCGAGATTGAGGGCTCCATCAATGATTTGATGGATGAGCGTATTGTGCCCTCAATCCGCCATGTGAAGGATCAGAGGTTTGATGGCGGATTGGAAGCACATCAAAATCGTTGTTTTTTATGTAATCGGTGCTTCCAATCTCGCCCTACTACGAATTGTCTCGTCCTACCAACGACGAAAGACACCACTTTCTGTATGGCGAGATTAAGGACACCACAATTGATGTCTCGGATCAACGTGTGTATTTTAAACCATAGGGCGAGATTGAGGGCACCATGAGTGATGTGATCGTTAAGCCTATCGTGCCCTTAATCCGCCACTGATGGAGATCTGAGTAAATTGGCGGATTGGAAGCACGCCAAGACACCTGAGTGATAAAACTTGCGGTGCTTCCAATCTCGCCCTACGACCAAATCGTTTATTCGGGATTACTGACTTTCAAAAATATCGTTGATTTACTCTCCAAAATTGTCTGGATATTTGTTGAATCGATCAGGATTTATTCTCTCAGAATCTTCTGTTTTCCCGTCAAAATAAAAGATGAAACTTGACCACTTCCATCCATCAAATGAGTCTGTTAGATTGTGTTTTACCGGATTATAATGAATGTAATCGAAATGTCTCATTAAATCTTTCTCATCTCTGATTGTATGTTCCCAAAACTTATCCTGCCAAATTCGGTCAACATTTTCTGATGGTTCGCGCCTAATCCAAATGGTTATTAATCGTTTTATTTCACGAATCCTTAAAGAAAAGTTACTATCGTCATCTGGTAGTTTTATCAATAAGTGCAGGTGATCCGGGAGGAGGCAATAAGCGATTAGTTCAAATGGCTTGTTTATTTGAACTCGCCTTAGGGTACCGTACAGCAATTCAAGCTTTCTTGGGGTGTCAAAGATTTTCCTTCTTTGATGCGTGACAATAGTGAAGAAGTAAGTCCCACCTGGTACATAACTGCGTCTGTAGTTCGGCATGAAGAGATTCTATCAACTTATGAAGTTTTATGATAATGATTGGCGAGAAAGAATACTCGTAGGGCGAGATTGAGGGCACCTGAACATTGTGATTGATAAACGTAAAGTGCCCTCAATCCGCCAATGGGGAGAGCGATGGAGTGTTGGCGGATTGGAAGCACTTAAGCTTCCTTGCCTGATAATCTTCGCAGTGCTTCCAATCTCGCCCTACGACGAACCGTCTTGCCCAAGGCTTCAGATAAATGATTATCCATTAAAATCAAACCATGCCTGAACGGAATACAACCGCAACTGCTACAAAACCAAACTTCGCCCCCATCCTATTTATGCTCGGGCTGGCGCTTTACCTGCTGACGCGTTTTGTTGCCCTGGACAAATTCCCAATCTACTTCTTTTCCGATGAAGCCATCCAGACCATGACTGCCAGGGATCTGGTCGCACGGAGCTTGCGGGACCTGGACGGCGGCCTCTTCCCGACGTACTTCGAAAACGGTGGACAATACAACCTCTCGCTTTCGGTCTGGCTGCAGGTCCTGGTCACCTGGCTGCCCAATTCCGTCTGGCTGACACGCGGTTTGCCGGCCTTGCTGACCCTGTTCTTTCCTCTGACCGGCGGGCTTTACCTGCGCGACCATCTCAAAGCACGCTTTTGGTGGCTGACGCCCTACCTGGTCAGCGCCATACCCGCCTGGTTCCTGCACTCGCGCACGGCTTTCGAGACCGCGCTTGGGGCGTCGTTCTACTGCCTATTTCTATTCCTTTATGCCAACTACCGCCTGAAAGACCGACGCTGGCTGATTCCCGCCTTGGCGGCAGGCGCCCTTGCTTTTTATAGCTACAGCCCCCTACAGCTGGTGGTGGTGCTCAGCGGTCTCATCTTTTTGCTGACAGATTGGCGCTACCACTTCGCTGAGCCAAAGAGCTGGCGCAGAGGTTTGGCGGCACTGTCGCTGCTGGCTGCCCCGTACCTGGTTTTTCGGTTCACGCATGCGGAAGCTTTCGCGCAGCACCTGCGCATCGTGCATTCCTACTGGGTCAGCAGCATCAGCCTCCCCGAGAAGGTCGCCCTCTTTTTGGGACGCTGGCTCAGGGGTCTGAATCCACTCTACTGGTACTTTCCCAATGACTTCGACCTGATCCGCCATCTCATGAAAGGCTACGGGCACCTACCCTGGCTGTTCCTGCCGTTCACGCTGCTCGGCTTGTGGCGCTGCCTGCGCCAGTGGCGCCAACCCGCCAGCCGTGTGCTTCTGATCGCGCTGCTGGTTGCCCCGAGCGGCGCGGCTCTGGTGGACATAGCGATCACGCGCCTGTTGGTAATGGTGGTTCCCCTGGCACTGCTGACAGCTCTCGGCCTGAACCAAGCCCTGGAATGGCTCAGCGGAAAGATCAAAGATCATCGGCTCCCGGCAGTAGCCCTGGCATTGGCTCTTACAGCCGCAGCAGGCTGGATGACGCGCGACGCGATCCTGCACGGACCCACCTGGTACAACGATTACTCGCTCTACGGCATGCAGTGGGGCGGGCAGCAGCTCAGCGCAAAGATCTTGGAGTTCAAGCAGTCCCATCCCCAGGCGCGGCTAACCCTCAGCCCCACCTGGGCAAATAACACCGATGTGATCATGCGCTTCTTCCTGGGCGATCCGCTGCCTGTCCAAATGGGAACGCTCGGCGAACACAGCACTTACTTCATTCCCTTTGAAAGTGAAGAAGTCTTCATCTTTCCTCCAGAAGAATTCATTGCAGTGAAGGAAAACCCTAAGTTTGCGGGCATTGAAGCATTAGAAATTCTGCCTTACCCCGACGGCAACCCGGGCTTTTACTTTGTTTCGCTGGATTATGCCCCAGATGCCGAAGTGATCTTCGCGGCTGAACTTACTGAAAGACAAAAACCTCAAATTGAACAGGTCGAGCTTATGGGGCAGGCGCTTGAGGTGACTTATCCGTTGTTGGACATCGGTCAGATTGCGGATGCCTTCGATGGAGACCGTGCCACCCTGATCCGCACCTTCGAAGCCAACCCGCTCAATTTAACCCTCGCGTTTAGTGATCCCATAGAACTGCAAACTATCACCGTCTGGTTGGGGAACGTCCGCAGTGCCATTCGCGTGGAATTGATCGACGATCAAGGGCAACGTCGCCAGTTTGAAACTTTTGACGCAGGCACGGAAGCCATCCACCCCATCAGGCTGGATTTTGGGGAAATTTTGAGCGTCAAGTCTCTCAACCTTAGCATCGAGAGCCTGGACGAGCGTGAACCCGTGCATGTCCATCTCTGGGACGTGGCACTTGAGTAGTTTCTTGTCGTAAGTCAGGCCAAAAAAGGCGATATCACTGCTTGACTCTCCAGACTCTGTGATATACTTTGCAACGGCTCCGGCATACACCGGGGACTACTATTACACACGCCCAGGATCAGACCCTCCCGCGTGCCCAGAAAATGGGTTCGGAGCAGTCGCAAAACCGGGCGGAGGCATAACGCAAAGGAGTTATCATGCCCGCTGTTTCTATGAAAGCGCTCCTCGAGAGCGGCGTCCATTTTGGACATCGAACCAACAAATGGAATCCCAAGATGCGTCCTTACATCTTTACCGAACGCAATGGTATCCACATTATTGACCTGCAACAAACTGTCAAACTGCTCGACGACGCCTTCAACAAGGTTCGCGACACCGTTGCCGCTGGCGGCAGCATCCTCTTCGTCGGCACCAAGCGCCAGGCTCAGGAAACCATCCAGGAAGAAGCCGAACGCTGTAGCATGCCATACGTCAACCAGCGCTGGCTGGGCGGCACCCTCACCAACTGGGTCACCATTCAACAGCGTATTGTGGAACTGACCCGCCTTGAGAAAATGTTCGAAACCGGCGAGATCAATCAGCTCACCAAAAAAGAAGGCTTGCTGATCCAACGCGAGATCACCCGTTTGCAGACCCGCCTGAGCGGTGTTCGCAATATGAAATCCCTGCCTGACCTGCTCTTCATCATCGACATCGAACGTGAAGATACCGCCGTGCGCGAAGCCAACGTCAAGGGCATTCCCGTGATTGCGTTGGTTGATACCAACTGCAACCCCAGCGACATCGATTACGTAATCCCCTCCAATGATGACGCCATCCGCGCCATCAAACTGCTGGTTGGTCGCATGGCTGACGCGGTCATTGAAGGCAAGATGATGCGCAAGGACGAGGAAGAAGAAGTTGTGGTCGAAACCCGCTCCACCATCTCCCGCCGAATTGACGAAGATGAAGAACTTGATGACGAAATGCTGCTTGGCGACGCAACCCGTGCCAAGATCGTCTACGAACAACTACCTGAAGCCGAAGCCGCCGCAACACCGAGCGAGCAAGCATAAGAGCTTTTCGGAGCTTGAAACAAGAGAGGAATAACTATGGAAATTACCATTGACATGATCAAAGAACTGCGCGAAAAAACCGGCTGTGGCATTATGGACTGCCGTTCTGCGCTGCAAAGCTCCAACGGCGATTTTGAAAAAGCCGTGGAAGAATTGCGCGAGAAGGGTTTGAAGAAAGCCGAAAAACGTGCCAATCGCGAAGCCTCTGAGGGTCGTTTGGAACTCTACATCCACAGTGAAGGTCGCCTGGTTGTCCTGGTTGAGATCAACTCGGAAACCGACTTTGTTGCCAAATCAGACAATTTCAAAGAGCTTGCCCACGAGATCGCGCTGCAAATTGCCGCCGCTTCTCCCAAGTATGTCTCTGAAGCTGACATTCCCGAAGAAGTGATCGCTGAAGAAACCGCCCTGATCACTGAGCGCGTGCGCGCCGAGGGGAAACCCGAAGCGATCATCCCCAAGATCGTGGAAGGCTTCATGAAGAAGTTCAAAGATGAGCATGTACTGCTCAATCAGAAGTACATTCGCGACGAAAGCCGCACTGTCACCGATCTTATCAATGACCGTGTTGCCGCCCTGGGCGAACGCATCGTCGTCCGCCGCTTTGTACGATGGGCATTGGGTGAGACAACCCAAAAGCCTGCCGATGAGGAAGAGGCCGCGTAACAAACAAAAGAGCCAACCGCATGGTTGGCTCTTATTTTGCCAGTATCAAACAAAGGAGATAGCATGACTGAAACTCTCAACACAGCAAAATATAAGCGCATCCTGCTCAAACTTTCCGGCGAATCGCTGTCAGCTCCAAACGGGCAGGGCATCGATCCCGGGCAGGCGCGCACCATCGCGGAACTGGTCAAGTCGGTGCATGAAACCGGTGTGGACGTGGCGATTGTGATAGGTGCTGGCAACCTCTGGCGCGGCGCGACTGGCGAAAACGTCGGGATGGACCGTGCCACTGCCGATTATATGGGCATGTTGGCGACCGTCATGAACGCCCTGGCGCTGATGGACGCGCTTGAGAAAATTGGTGTGATGACGCGGGTCATGTCTTCAATTGAGATGCGCACCGTGGCTGAGCCCTACATCCGCCGGCGTGCCATCCGCCACCTCGAGAAGGGGCGCGTGGTCATCTTCGGCGGCGGCACGGGCAACCCCTACTTTTCAACCGATACTGCCGCGGCTCTGCGCGCGACTGAGATCGGCGCGGATGTGGTCATCAAAGCCACCAAGGTGGATGGGATCTACGACAAGGATCCAAAAACCAATCCGGACGCTGTGCGAATTGAGAAATTAAACTACCTCGAAATCCTGGCACGCCGCATTAATGTGATGGATTCCACCGCGGTGACCCTCTGCATGGAAAACGATCTGCCCATCCTGGTGTTGGACCTCTGGAAACCCGGCGATCTGATGCGTGCCGTCTGTGGAGAAAAGGTCGGAACATTGGTCGACCACGAAGGCTAACTGAAACTAAACCTTCTTGATAGCACCAAAAGGCAAAAGACCCATCAGGTCCTTTGCCTTTTTTCTTTAATGCTTGTTGTCAACCAGTAGTTTTGGGATGGATAGACTCAGGTCTTCCACCACAGTGTGCAATTTGTCCAGCGTTGCTTTGTCACTCTGCAGGCGCGCTTGTTCACCCTGGACGTAACTGGTATAGGGAGAGATGTTGCTCTCCAGGCGCTGGATGGCGCTGTCGCTCTCGCGGTTGAAGGTGGCGCTCAGAGTTTTCATCAAATTTTCACGCAGTTCCGCCATTTTGTCCCTGAAGGCTTCCTTGGCTTGCTTGCGCTTGTAGGGGATCACGAACAGCCCTAAAACAGCCAGCGCACCAGCAGTGACGATGCCGGTGACGTCCAAAGCTTTGGTGGTGAGCACAGTTGCCACCAGCGCGCCGATGCCTAACGCTCCCACACCAAAAAGGGCGGTCTGTGTGACCGATTCCTGCACAAACGCGCCAAGCTGCTCAGCTTCATGTTTGCGGTCATACTGGTTAACGATGGCTTTGATGGTTGTGCTGACGCTGTCGATCAGTTGGCGGCGGCGCTCCGTCTGGGGGCTGGCGCTGGTGGGCATTGCCCGCTGCGACTGTGCCTGCCGGCGTTCGAGCGCACCTGCCACCTGGTACCAGAGATTGAGGTCTTTATCCACCAGCCAGTCGATCAGGCTGCGTACCTTTTCATCGATCTCCTCCGCTACGTCTGCCTGCACTTCTGCCTGGAACTCAGCTTTGATCTTATCCGGCTTGGCAAGGTCGAAAATTCGGGTCAGTTTCATGGTGTTGTCCAGGTAATCCTGCCCCCGGTTTTCAAAACCATTGAGGATGTTTTCCACTTCAGCCAGCCTGGGCGGTAACTCAGCCCGGAGTTCATGCCGATAATTTTCCAGCATTCCCTCCAGCGAGGAAGAAAGGGTGACGTCTTCGCTGATCTCGTGCGTTTGGGCGTCATTCTGTTTGATCGCTTCGTTTAACAGGTGAGTGCCGACCCCCAGCGGGTTGCGCAGCTTTAACTCCAATCGAGAATTGTCGTCCAGGGTTTCGGTGATGTAGCGTTCGAGATCGTTGATGCCGCTTGTGGCGCGCAGGGTCTCTTGTTCTAGTAAGGAACCTGCAAACGCGGATTTTTGTGCCAGGCGAGCTGACACACTGAAGATCTCAGGCTGAGCGCCGAGAATGTGAGTCGCGTTTTCACGGACAAAATTTTCCACTTCCTGGCGCGACTGCGCGTCTTCGAGGATGTCGCTTTTATTGATTACAATCACAATCTTCTTGCCCCAGGCGAGGATCTTCTCGAGGAAGAGGCGCTCGCTCTCGGTGAGAGGGCGATCGGCTGAGGTAACGAACAAAACCAAATCCGAACGCGGCACAAAATCGTTGGTGAGGCGTTCGTGTTGGCGGTTGATGGCGTTCGTGCCGGGAGAGTCAACGATGTTCAGTTCTTTGAGCAGTCCCAGGGGGTGGGTAACGATCGCGAAACCTTCGTCCACGATCTGCTCGCTGACTGTTTCGCCAAAGCGAACCAGGGTGACCCGAGCGGTAGTGGGGGTGACGCCTTCTGTCAGCACCTTTTCGCCAAGCATGGCGTTGATCAGAGCGCTCTTGCCGGCGTTAAATTCGCCAACTGCCACGATCAGGAAGAGTTCGTCGAGCTGATCGATCGCTTTTCGTAGATTTTGCAGAGATTCATCACTGAGGTTAAAGGCTTTCAGGGAAGAAAGAATCTCATTCAGGCTCTGCTTTTCGCTTTGCAGAAAAAGCAGTTGGTCATTAGTCAGGAAAGTTTGGCGCATAATTTGCCTCCGGGGCATGGACTGATTTAGTAGAGTTTATTATACCTGTGTGGGAAGAGGTCGTATTGGACCTTGACAAGTACCGCAAAATGTTGTACAGTAGTACTGTACAGAAGGAGTAATTATGACCATCAGCACTAACTACACCCAGGCAAGAATGAACTTCGCCCAGCTACTTGACCGAATCACACAAGACCGTGAGGTGGTAATCATTGAACGTCGCGGTCAGGAGGAAGTGGCTATGATTGCAGCGTCTGAATTGGCAAGCCTGACGGAGACCGCCTACCTTTTACGTTCCCCTGCCAATGCTGAACGGCTGCTCTCAGCCCTTGGAAAGTCATTAAAAAGAGAGGGGGCTCCTATTTCCCTATCTGAACTCAAAACCGAGGTTGGGTTTGACTAAGCGTATCTATGTTGCCGTATTTCAATCCGAATTTCTCGAGGATTTGCGTTATTGGGTTGAAACGGATCGAAAGTTGGCTCTCCGCGCTTTTGATTTGATTGAAGCCATCCTGCGGGATCCCCACGCGGGTATCGGGAAGCCTGAGCCCCTCAAATACCTGCACAGCGGAGCCTGGTCGCGTCGCTTGACGGATGAACACAGGATAGTATATTTGGTGCGGGATGGGCAAATTGATTTCCTGCAGTGCCGTTATCACTATTAAGGTTTAGTTGCAATCGCCCAGGTAGAAGGGGAAGATGCTGTGTTTGAGATCCGCCAGAATTGAGCAGATGGTTCGTGGATAGAGGTGGATTGCGTCAAGTTTGTCCAACGCAACCCAACGAACTTCTTCCTGACCGTCATCGGGATGATTACCCTGTGAGGGTTCGTAATCTTTACTGACTTTGCACTTGAAATAGAATTCCACCTGGTGCACATCCGGGCTGACAGCAGCAAATTCGTGCAGGTTGGAGCGATACTCCCGGATGAAAAGTAGCTTTCGTACCCTCACATCCGTCCCAATTTCCTCCTGGCATTCCCGTATGAGGGCATCGGGTAATGTTTCATCCCAGTTTTGCCCTCCGCCGGGCAACACTGCATAAGCGCCATCCTGGTCGCGTTTGAGGATCACCAACAATTTTCCGTCTCGAATGATGACGGCTTTTGCGGAGTTGCGCACTTTCTTTTTCTTTTCCATAGGACTTTTTGGATTTTACCGCAAATACCTCCCAGAGAAAGAAATGGGCATGGTCAAAAAAGACAGCCCGTTTTTCGGGAAGTTAGGCAAAAATCTATCTCTTGCCAAAAATGGACGGCAGGTCGAGGTCTTTGAGTGAGATTAAGTTTAAGATAAACAGAACCACCAGCACCACAAGCACGCCCAGCAGAGTGAAAACATTCGATGACCCTGCGCCAAGTTCAGTGCGCAGGAGCGTTACAACCGCATACCCTAGCAGCAGTAAGACAGACATCATCAAGATGTAATGCAGAGCCAGCAGGACGATCACTCCCCGGCTCAATGGCTTCCATGAGATGGCAAGGAGCAGCCCCACCAAACCATACACCGGAGGAGCGAAAACGTACATCCATTGAGAGAGGGCTGCAGTTGATGTTGCGCCATCTGGGGGTAGAAGCGCAAGTCCCCCTTGCATCAGGGAGCGCAGATACAAAGCCAGGATGATCAGGAAAACCAGGTTAACAGCGGAGGTCCACATGAACTGTCGATATTTTTTGTGGTTATCAGGCACGGTCTCTGTCATTGTTTTTCCTTGGGGTGGAAAGATTTTTGTGTCTGGATCAACTGAAAAACGCTGATTTCATCTCGCTGATGATTTCTTCGCGGATGCGGTTGCAGATTGCCTCGATCAAATCGTTTTCAGGGAAAAGCAAGTTTTTTGGGATGCGCGAGAAGCCACTGCCCCAGAAAGATGCTGCAGTTGGGATGGAGAATTTGGCAACCAGGCGGTTCTTGAAGTCCAGCTCAGATTTGTTGGTGTAGCTGTCGGTAATATCCAGCGTGCCGCACAGGTAGCCCTCCTGGAAGTAAGGGCGCAGCGCCTCGGGCGGGCAGATGGAGAGCAGCCGCACGATCACCAGGTCCTGCTCGCTATTGTAGGTGATGCGGTTGGTGGTGTAGGGCAGACCAAACACGTAGACCATACCGCGTTCAGCCTTGTTGCCCAGCTGGGCAAAAGTGGCGGCAACGCGCAGGGATTGAGTCAGGTCGAGCAGAGGCGTGTCGCAAACCCCGTAGTGCTGCAGGATGCTCCAGGCGATATATTGCTTGCGCCGGATGTCGATACGCCCGTCCATTTTTTCGCGATCGAAGGCTTCGATCAGTTTGTTGGTCGCCACTTCGAGCAGCTCGAAACGAGCGCGAATTTCCTGGGCGGTTAGAATTTCCTTGCGGTAGATGGTGGGGTAAAAAGTGCTGGATTCGGCTTTGTTCTGGTAGTCCTGATCCTGCCCGCGGAAGAAGAGCAGGTAGTCTTTGTTCAGGAACGAGAGTTGGGCAACCTTGCGGACGAGTTCGTGATAGCTCTGGACGGGAAAAGGCGTGGTCTTTCTCAGCACCTGACCTTCAACGTGCTTCTCGAGATCTGGAAAGAAAGACGGTGTAATCTCGCGCATGTTAAACCATGCTCTTATTTTATCCCATTTGGTGATTAACGGGGCTGTTCAACATATATGCCGGTTGTTTTTGGGTCACCACAGTGGTTACCCCTGCTAGGGCAATTGTCGAGGGGCAGATCCCCGTGTCTGCCAGGGTAACCGACAGTGTTTTCGTGGAGGCACGGCGTGCCGTGCCCCTACCTAATGCCTCCTGACTGCAGACAAGTGCATACATGTTTATTAAAATCAACATCTTTCGGCTAAACTATTACCAAGGCAGGTGAAAATGATCCCATCCATCCAACATCGCAGAAGCATTCGTAAATTCACATCCGAACCAATCGAGCCAGAGAAGTTGCTGAGCGTACTCGAGGCGGGCAGGCAGGCGCCTTCGGGCAACAACAAACAGCCCTGGACCTTTATCGTGGTTCAAAGCGAGCAACAGCGCCAGGCGGTTATGGAGGTCTCTCACAACCAGACGTGGATGATGACCGCTCCCACCTTTATCGTCGCTGTGGCGGATATCGCTGCGCGTGTGGAGACCGAACGGGGGCTTTACCTCGATGAAACCAGCCCACATTGGGAGCTCAAGCGCGCCATTCGCGATACCGCCATCGCTATCGAAAATATGCTGCTCGAGGCAGACGCCCAGGGACTTGGCACTTGCTGGGTTGGCTTTTTCGTTCAGGCAGAAATTCGCCCGGTATTGGGCATCCCGGATGACAAGTTCGTGGTGGCGGTCATCCCCATTGGCTACCCCGCCGAGCAGCCCGCCGCCCGGCCACGTAAACCCCTGGCGGACATTGTTCGCTACGAGAGATGGTAGGGTGTATATCCTGATACCCCAATCTCATGTAGGGAGAAAACGTCACTGCGAGACCCTGAGGTTTCCGAAGGGTCGTGGCAGTCTGCAGTTTTCTGGTCTGTAATACAAAATTCAGATCGCCATACCCTACTTTGCGGGCACAGGCGTAAAAGAATCTCACGATGACCGAAAAACCGTCACTGCGAGCCCCGGTTTAAACGAACGAGTTAACCCAAAGGCATATAAGGGGCGTGGCAGTCTGCAGTTATTTAGGTCTGTAAAAGAGAAAAGCAGATCGCCACGGTCGCTTTGCTCCCTCGCGATGACGGGTTATGTGAGGCTTGTCCTTCGTAGGTCGGAATGAGGGCTTATTTCCCTCACTCCGACGCTTGTCAGCTTTAGTTGGACACCTACAGTGAGATACTGTGCTCGGGCTGCCCACGATTAGCTTTGCTGGCGGGGTACTTCGTAAGCCTGGCACAATTGGAATATGAAAAGGGCAGCGGTGGGCTGCCCTTGGCTGTTGTAATAGTGAGGTTTTAGCGCCTGATCGACGGCAGGAAGAGGTCAAAGGAGTCACCCAAGAGCGCGAACTCGCTGAGGTGGCAGATCGGCAGGCTCAGCCAGTTATCGTCCAGGTTGCGGATGTAGGTTCCTCCACCACAGGTGCTGGCTGCGTCCAGCCAGTCAAGTTCGATAGTATCCCAATAGTACAGGATCAGAGTGTCTTCGGGGATAACTCCCAAACTGGCTTGATCATAATACAGGGTCAGGGTGAGCGGTTCAGCAAAGCTCTCCACAGGACCAGACTCATTGAACGCGGTCAGTTCGAAGCTGTTGCCGGCGAAGTTCAAGACTCCGACGTCTTCACTGGGGTTGGGTTGAGGAGCAAAGAGGATGGTGAATGTACCCACCACTGCATCGGCGGGAATATCGATTTCGGTATTGCCGTCATTGGAGACTACGGTGCCGCCTGTGTCTCCCGGAATCTCTTCCTCCACCGCCTGGGTCAGGTACCAGTCGGGGTCTTTAATGGCCAGGAAGTCCCCTACACCAGGTTCTATTGCGGGTACGTTCAGACGGTTGTACCCAAGGTCAAGTCCAATTTTCCTAAAGCAAGGAGGATTAGGCATAGATGAGTCGCAAAGATTGACCAAGTTAGTGAAGCTAGCTGGCACTTCCCCTGAAAGCATATTTTCACTTATATCCAGACGTTCCAGATAGGTCAGATTGCCCAGTT
This sequence comes from uncultured Anaerolineaceae bacterium, assembly GCA_964428425.1. Classification (GTDB taxonomy): domain Bacteria; phylum Chloroflexota; class Anaerolineae; order Anaerolineales; family Anaerolineaceae; genus Mesolinea. Next base: position 13,610 of record CAYRYL010000008.1, read on the forward strand.
CGGGTGGAATGCTGCCGATAAACTGATTAGAAGAAAGACCAAGATCAGACAGGTAAGCTTTGTTCCCAAGCCAGGTTGGTATAGTACCACTAAGTTGGTTAGAATCCAGATAAAGTTGCATAAGAAAGGGCAGGTTCTCCAGGTCAGCAGGAATACCTCCTGTCAGCCGATTATAAGATAGGTTCATGTTTTGAAGACTGGGCATGCTACCCAATTCGCCAGGAATCTCACCAGCTAGTTGATTGTGTGATAAGTCAAGGTAGAGGAGGTTTACCAGTTCGCTAATCTCAGGAGGGATTGTGCCAGTCAGTAGGTTATTCTCCATGTAAACAGTTTTTAAACTAACAATGTTGCCCAGCCAATTTGGTATTTGGCCACTGAGTTGGTTGGAAGATAACCAAATTGTGGTTAGGTTTGTTAAACCCATCAGTTCATCTGGAATATTGCCAGTCAACCGATTGCCTGCAAGATAGAGAGTTTTAAGTTTGCTTAACGACCCCAATGTGGGAGGGATCGTACCTGACAGCTGGTTCCCAGCCAAACTGAGGGTTAACAAATTGCTCAGTTGACCCAAATCTGCTGGTATTGAGCCTGTCAAATAATTCATAACAAAATTTATTGACTCTAGATTTGTTAGGTTGCCCAATTCAGGCGGGATGGAACCAGTGAGTTGGTTGTTATATGCGGTGAGCGCCTGCAGATTGGTCAGGTTGCCCAGTTCAGGTGGAATGGTGCCACTGAACTGGTTGTCATCCAGGTTGAGAACCTCGAGATTGTTGAGATTACCCAGCTGTGGTGGGATAGTCCCACTAAGCTGGTTAGAAGCCAATTGTAAACGATGTAGATTGCTCAAGCCACCCAGTTCGTGTGGAATCGAACCACTGAGTTTGTTCATGTAAAGGTCGAGTTGCGAAAGATTACCCATACTACCTAGCCCGGACGGTATGGAGCCGGTGAGTTTATTATCGTACAGGTACAAGGACATTAGAACACTCATGCCACCCAACTCGTCTGGGATGGAACCGATTAGTTGGTTTGTAGACAGGTTGAGGATCAGGAGTTTGCTGAGGTTGCCCAGCTCGGGTGGTATAGAACCACTCAGCTGATTGCACTCCAGATTAAGACCCCATAAATTAGTCAATCTGCCCAGCTCAGGTGGGATGGAACCGACCAGTTGGTTGTAGCCCAGGCCTAGAGTTTCGAGACCGTTTAGGTTACCTAGCTGAGTTGGTATAAATCCATTGAGTTGGTTGGATGGCAGATCGAGATAAAGTATTTGCCCTTCATAAACGGCTGTCCCATACCAATTGCCCACAGTATTAGTCACAAGCCAGTTAGTATTTGTTGTCCACCCCGCACCATTGGTGCTTTGGTAGAGTGCAACCAGGGCTTCACATTCAATTACAGGTACATCCGTGACCGTGGTGCAGTTGTAGCTTTGAACCTGCTTCTGGGTAAGGGCAATCACTTCGGGGCTCGGCGGTGTATATTCGCGCGGCTCAAGCTCCTCCACTCCCCCAGGAAACATCTCTGCCAGTTCAGGTGGATAGGCGTGCTCCTGCAGCAGAAAGCGATCATGCTCCACCATTTCTGGCAGGTTTTCAATAGCCCCCCACTCAAGGGTAGAGGGCACTGGCACGGTTGGTGTTTCCCCTTCAGCCAACACATGATTGGAAGCAGCGGGAAGCGCCAGAGACAGAATCAGAACACAAACAAGGATGCGGAAAACAGATTTTTTCATTGAAACCCCTTTCTAGTACGAACCCCACGGACAACAGTGAATTATACACCACTCAGGGTTTGATGAACTCCCCGAATTTCGGATTCATCGTCTTCATTTACATTATTTTGGAAGTAATTGCGAGAATATTTCCATGTAGGGGCGAAGCAATTTACAAGGATGATTTGGAATCAGCAATAGATTCATATTGGATTGCTTCGCCCCTACGTCAGAATTCCATAAGTCCAGACGAAAGGCAGATCGCCACACCCTGTTTTTCGTAGGGCGTGATTGACCCCAGAGCTCTTTCCTCTAGTGTCAATCCGCCGTTGAAGGTGATTTGAGTGTGATGGCGGATTGGAAGCACGTCTACGTTTCTGCACGATAATATACGCAGTGCTTCCAAGCTCGCCCTACGGGTACTCGCTAAGAATTAATGTCCGCGTACCCCAGCCCAAGCTGCTCAGGCAGGACGTTCAACCCTGAAAAGACCTCAAAACTAATATCCTGAAAGGTATGCCCGGTGTTGTGGTTAAACAAACCAAGCAGGGCGGTGTAGCTCAGGTTGATGCGCTGTTCCCAATCCAATCCCAAAAGCGCGGCGGTGGCGCGGACGTGTTCCGGGCTGCTACCCTCGAGCTCAATGAAGTTCCCATAGGGCATTTCGTCAACCGAAGCGACCAGGTCGTTCAATTGAAAATTCTGGCGGTACTTTTCGTACGTCATAAATACCTGGAAGCCGAGTGCCTCGAGAATCGCTCGGGTGGACTGAAAATTGCTGACCGTCACTTCGAATTCAGTACGAGAGATCACTCCATCAATAATTTCACCCGGGCTTTTAAAGGTCAGGATTGCCTGATCGTCCTGCCGGAGGCGCAGCACCTGGGCACGGTTGCTTAAACTCTTGTCGTGCGTGTCGAAGCGGAGATTTACTTCCAACATACGTGGGCGCAGCGTATCCGCGCCAAGGTTCTCGATCTTTTCCAGCAAGGCTGGCAGGTTTGAGATGAGGAATTTGACCTCAATCTCCTGGTCATTGGTGTTCATTGATTCTCCGTTTCATTTGCAGTTGGCTGATTACTGCCAACAAGAGCCAGGCAACGTGCAGCCCAATCACCCAGGGTGCGTTCGTACCGCGCTGGGTGGGCGCCCAGAGCAAGAGTCGTTCAAGCCAGTAGGCAATGATGTTCATCAAAACGCCTGCCAAGGGAAGCCATTCAGGTACTGTAAGCTTTCGCTTAAGAAAGAGCCATATGCTCAGGTTGAAAAGCCCCATTATCGCACCAGCGGCGATTAAGTAAACCGGCAGCCAGGCTTTACCGCTGAAGTCCAAAATATCAGGCTGCTGTGTGAGAGCTCCATACAGCCGTAGAAAGGCTGCCAACCCAGCCAAAAGGAAACTGAAGCGCAAGAGCTTCTCGAAAAAACCGGGTTTAGGCAATGTCATTCAACTTCTCCAGGGAGGTCGCTCAGGATGCCCATATCCCAGAGGGCGGCTCGCACCCTGGCCGCGCAACCCGGCTTCACCAGGACAGCAGTCGGCCCCAAAGGTTCGCCAAGGCAGCCCGAAGCCTTCCCCTCGCGCAGTTTTTCGAGCAATTCGGGTGATTCCAGGCGCAGCACCAGCAGGGGTTCGAGGCGGGCTTCCAGTCCGTGGCTCTCCCAACGAGTCAGCGCTTTCTGCAAAGCAGGTGGGATGCCGGACTTGCCATATTTGCGCAGCAAAGCGCGCAGATGCTTAAGCTCCAAACCCTGCGCAGCGGCTGCTTGCAGTGATGCCGGAGTGAGTTGAAATACATAACGATCCGGGCGCGCCGAGCGCCATTCCGCGAAGCGCGAAAGCTGGTAGCGCGCGATGCGAGGCACGAGGGGCGCCATCTCGAGCTTTCCATCCCCTCCTACCAAAACCGGTTTATCTTCCGCTGGCAGTTCCAAGGACGCATCCGAATGCAGCAGTTTCGAAAACCAGGGCGAAACCCTGAATACCTTGCTTTCAGGTTGGTCGCCCAGAACACCCACTTGCGCCATGCCAAGGTTGACGAGCAGTTCTTCGATGAGAAACCGAATAACCTGCCCTTCAACCTCATGCCAGTGCTCAAAACCATGCAACAATCGTGCTTCAGGTTCAGCGCTGCTAATGATCCAGGTGTTGGAATCCGCGCCAGTGCGCAAAAAATCAGGTTCGTGTTGGTAGACATCGTCGACGAAATCCTGGATTTTGAACCAGGAGTCGGTTGGAAGTGATTCAAGGCGGTCGAGGATCTTCCGGCGAGGAGGTATCGCGGCATGCTGCCAGTTGCCTTCACAATTTAACTGTGGCACCAGGCGCAACTCATCAAAAGTTGGGGATTGCGCCCAACTTTGCGCCAGCCATTTCAAAGCTTCTCCGCGCGGTTTTTCCAGGAACACGCGCGCGTTTTCGTTGGGCTGTCGGTTTTCATCGAGTAAATTAACGGATTTCAAAAGGGTTAACAAAAGTTGCCAGTAGCTCGCTTCTTTTGTACTTAGGTGGGGCAACTGCTCAAGGAGATTTGTGCGCTGTGCGGCGAAGAGCGTACAGATGTCATCCAGCGCCTGGTCTTCCCGAACAACACCGGCAGTTACCTTTGTACTCGAAAAGACAGGAAGCTGACGCAGGTTTGTCTCGCCCGCTTTGCCCTCGCTGCGTGCAGGCAACCAGTTGAGAAATTCGTCAGGTATGAAGGCAAACTCGCTCAGGTTCTTATCTTCGCGCAGAGCCGCCCGTCCGACAAACCCCAGATACCAAAGCTTTTCAGCCGTGTTTTGGGGAAACCGGTGGGGTTTCTCGCGCTTACGCCGGGCCGGACCCATCGGACGCAGCTCGCCATAAACATTTTCAAAGGTCTGCCAGGGAAATTTTCCGCCTTCCTTGCCCAGGTCTCTCAAGGCTTCCACAGCTGATGGGGGCAGCGACGAAAAAACCTCTTCAAAAAGCTGTTGGGAAGCCATCGCTTGGCTGAGTTCAAGCAGGGTGGTGCGGCGTTCAGCCGCCTGGAGTTCTATGCCCCAGAGCTCAGCTATGTCGCGCAAAAAAGCAAGGTCGTAACTTGCTAAAAGAGTCTTCAGATCCGGCATGGTGATAAAAAGTATACATCAATCGCCCCCTGTCTTGCATTGGGGACTATTCGATTTTGATACCTCGTACACCATCGATCGAGGAAATGACTTCCATCATGTCCTCGAGCTTTTCACTGCGATTAAAACGTGCCACAATTTCGATGCGCATGTGTTTATTCTTGAGGCTTTTCTGGACGTTGAATGCGATGATGGCATCGGCGATTTTTGTGATGGTTTTGCGCACCTCGCGGATCATTCCTTCGCGATCCTGAACATCTACAACAACCGTGCGGATGACATTGACACGCACAAACTTCTTTTCAAAGCGTTCCACCAACGTCAGGACGATCAACATGATGATTACCGCGAAGAGAGCTACAAGGTAGTAGCCGTAACCGATTGCCATACCCACCATCGCGGTGGTCCAGAGCGTAGAGGCGGTTGTGAGCCCTTTGACGTTCAAACCAAAGCGCAAAATCGCGCCGGCGCCAAGGAAACCGATACCTGAAACCACCTGGGCTGCCAGGCGGGCGGGGTCAGAATTGTATTCGATGCCCATATTGATTGAGAGGATCATCACCAAGGCGGCTCCCAAGGCGAGGATCATGTGTGTGCGCAAGCCAGCGGGTTGGCTATCGCGTTCGCGTTCAAAGCCAATCGCGCCCCCAGCAAGTAGTGCAGCTGCCAGCCTCAGGAATATTTCGTACCAGGTTATCTCGGTCATTGTGCGCTCTCTATCTTCAGAAGGTTATTTTACTACAAGTGTTAATAACAGGTTAACCGCGGGCGGCGGTTGTAGAGAGTCCTGCCCAGACCAATCGTTTTCAGGCACTTTGAGATCATAACTATAGATTGGTTGGCGATTGACCCTTGAGTTTTATAGTTGCGATCAGCCCCATCACCAGCAAAACGGTAAAAACGATGTGAACTAATGAGCCGACGATATCACCGGAAAGGATGGAGAGCACCATGTCGACCAGGTAGAAAAGGATGCCGAGGATGTAAATAGGAATATTCTTGCGCCTGGAAAAAACGCCAAAAAACACGAATATGATTGCCAGTGCGATGGTGATGCCCCAGAGCAGGGCAGGGTTGGTTTGTGCCAGGACGCGTTCGACATATTGAGGGGCGCCGAGACCAAATACAAAGCGACGTTTGGTGCTGAGAACGTCCATTACTTTATTGAAGATCGAGAAAAAGGCAATCCAGAAGAAGTAGGTGGAGCCGTTCCGGGCATTTTGTTCGAGTTTTTCATTTTGCGACGTTTGCAAGCCGGGGTTGGGGTTGGTCATAGAGTCTCCAAAAGCGTGGTCTGGTTCATTATAGTGTTTATGGTTGGATGCCGTCAGGAGGGCTGGCTGTCTGCCGGTTTGGAAGGAAGCAGCAGAGGGTTGTGTTCCTTGCGCTGCCATTTCCCCTGGCAGAGTTTCGCCCATTCACATTCGCCACATACCTCTGCCAGCAATCCCTGCTGCAGGATGTTTTCAAAGACATTTTGGCAAAGTTCGTTGAGGGGGATCGGTTTAGGACCTTCCTGAAGCCCCTTGGTGAGGCTCAGCGTTCGCTGGTCAAAAAGCGAGACCTTGGTTTCTTCGTCGCAGTATCCATTCTGGTTATGTGGGCAAGCCTGGCAGATGGTGTCGCATTCGGGTGAGACTTGGAGTTGTTGATTGGGGTCGGCCAGGAAGGTGGTCATATTCTCAACGAAAGCCTTGCTGTAACCCTTGCCCTCAAAGAATAACGCACACAAGGCGTGATGTGGGCGAATGGTTGCGATTGGGCTGGCCGGCTTGTTATCTTCCATCATGTGAGTTTTCCCTTACGAATTGTAACGGATGAAATGGCAGTTTGGGGTTTTGGGAAAAATGTAGGTTTCCTGCAAAGAATCTGATTCTTGGCAGACAGATCCTTCGCTTCGCTCAGGATGACAACAGGAGCTTTGCTCAGGATGACAGTGTCGATCTGAGATCGCCACGTCGCTTCGCTCCTCGCGATGACGAATTCTCTGTCATTCTGAACTTCTCCTGCCCTTGTGTCTTTTTACAAGGGTTGCGAAGAATCAGAATTTAAACAGACAGATCCTTCCCACAAGGGGACGCAAGCAGTCGCTTCGCTCAGGATGACAGCAGGAGCTTTGATCCTCGCGATGACGAATCTTCTGTCATTCTGAACTTCTCCTGCCCTTGTGTCTTTTTACAAGGGTTGCGAAGAATCAGAATTTAAACAGACAGATCCTTCCCACAAGGGGACGCAAGCAGTCGCTTCGCTCAGGATGACAGCAGGAGCTTTGATCCTCGCGATGACGAATCTTCTGTCATTCTGAACTTCTCCTGCCCTTGTGTCTTTTTACAAGGGTTGCGAAGAATCTGATTTTAAACAAACAAATCCTTCCCACAAGAGGACGGAAGCAGTCGCTTCGCTCAGGATGACAGTTATCATATTGGTGGGTTGGCTTTTTGAAATCACAATAAGGTCAAATTTGTTTGACGCCAACCCACCCTACTAGTTAACGAATGAAAAGCACCAGCTAACTGCCCCAATCTGTACGATACCGGGCTTTTCCTCGCAGCCACTTCTCAGCTGAAATTGCCGCTATAGCTCCATCTGATGCGGCGATGACCGCCTGCTTGACGTGCGAACACAAAACGTCGCCCACTGCGTAAACGCCTGGGATTGCCGTCTGGTTCTCCCGATCCACCTTCAAACAGCCTTCCTCACTGATTTCCAACTGCCCTGCGACAAAATCGGTGATCGGTTTGCCACCCTGCAGGTAGACAAACACACCCTCTAAAGGCAGCAATTCTTCCTCTTTGCTGCCACGCACCGAAACCCTCAGGCACTCCACTTTTTGTTCGCCGCAAATCTCTCTCACCACGCTGCCCGGGTGCATCACGACGTTTTCCTTCTCAGTCAATTCCGCCAGAACCTCTGGAGGCACGTTGACCTGTTCGGTGGGTGAGAAAAAGTGCAAAGTCCTGGCAAAGCGGGTCAGGTAGAGGGCTTCTTCGATTGCTTCGTCGCTCTTGCCGATCACAGCTACGTTTTTTCCCTTGAAGAAAGCCGCATCGCATACGGCGCAGTACGAAACACCGCGTCCCAAAAGCTCCGCTTCGCCTTTGATCAGGTTCGCACGCCCCATCGAACCAGTGGCGATGATGATAGAGCGGGTTGAGTACACACCCAGGTTGCCGAAGACCGCCTTGGGATTGCTGGAAAGGTCACTGCCAATGGCTTTATCGTTGATGAATTCCGCGCCAAAGCCCAGCGCTTGCTTGCGCATCACCTGGAGCAGCTCAGACCCGCCAATCTCGCCCTCCACCCCCGGGTAGTTCGCGATTTTGCTGGTCGTGCCGAGCGCTCCGGTGGTGAGACCCTTATCCAGGATGCCCACTTTCAGCCCTGCCCGAGCGGCGTAAATGCCGGCGGTCGCTCCCGCTGGTCCACCGCCGACGATCAGGATGTCATAAAGCAATGAGTCAGACGTTTCCAAACTTCACCTTCTTTCCAATATTCACCCTTTAGTATAACGAGCACACCTTGTATTCTCCATCGTTTGTAACAACTGATTGGTGCCAGCATTTGCGACTTTTGAGAGTTTTTTAGAGGCTTTGGGTACTAAACTTGATCAGATTTCAGTACAATGAGATTAACATGACGAAAAAATTCTACAAGATGACCCTGGCTGAGCGCTACGAGTATCTGCTGCAAAACAGCAGGCTGACTGAGGACGACCTGAAAACCTGGCTGCCAGGCTCCGGGCTGAGCCTAGAGACCGCCGACCACATGATTGAGAACGCGGTAGGTCTCTTCAACCTGCCTCTGGGAATCGCCCAAAACTTCATCGTGAACGGCAGGTCTGTTCTAGTTCCGATGGTGGTGGAAGAACCATCCGTTGTGGCAGCCGTTTCCTATATGGCAAAGCTGGCGCAATCCACTGGCGGCTTCAAAGCCTGGATGAGCTCCCAGGAAATGATTGGGCAAGTGCAGTTGTTGGACCTGGCGGATATTGACGCCGCTCAGAATTTGATCGAAACACATAAACCCGTTTTATTGCAACAAGCAATGGCTCTCAACCCGGGCTTGACGCGCCACGGTGGGGGCATCCGCGACCTGGAAGTGAAGCGGATCAGTGAGTCTCCAATTGGGGCATTTCTGGTGGTGCACCTGATCCTGGACGTGGCAGACGCGATGGGCGCTAATATGGTCAACACCGCGGTCGAAAGCCTTGCGCCGCTGCTCGAGCAGCTGACTGGCGGCAGAGCTCATTTGCGCATCCTCAGCAACCTATCCGACCGACGCCTGGCTACCGCCGAGGTCTGCCTCCCGGTTGAAGCACTGGCTGTGGAAGGTTTCAGCGGTGAGCAAGTGCGCGACGGAGTGATTGAAGCCTGGGCTTTTGCCGAGGTGGACCCGTACCGCGCTGCCACCCATAACAAGGGCATCATGAACGGGGTGGACGCGGTTCTGCTGGCGACCGGGAACGACTGGCGCGCGGTGGAAGCCGGCGCACATGCCTACGCCGCTCGAAGCGGGCGTTACAAAAGCCTGAGCACCTGGAGCGAGACTGAAGATGGCAGTCTGAAGGGCAGCCTGACCCTCCCTCTGGCGATTGGCATTGTTGGCGGTGCCACGCGCGTGCACCCTGGCGCAAGAACCAACTTGAAATTAATGGGTGTTGAGCACGCCGCAGAACTGGGCGAGATCATTGCCGCTGTGGGTCTGGCGCAAAACCTCGCCGCATTGCGAGCGCTTGCGACAGAGGGCATCCAAAAGGGGCACATGAGCCTGCACGCCCGCCAGGTGGCGCTGGCAGCCGGCGCGACACCCAACCAGGTCGAATTGCTCGCGCAAGCGCTGATTGCGTCTGGCAAAATCACTGCGAGCGAAGCGATACGTATTCTTGAACAATGGAATGGAATTGACCATGGAAACTAACCACACCCACGAAGCCGAAGGCAGCAAACTTTTGATCCCAAAACGCAAAGTTGGCATCACTGGCTACGGCGCGTACGTTCCGCGCTACCGCCTGCCTGGGGTCGAAATAGCCCGCGTTTGGGGTGGGAACGAAGATGGACTGCCCGTGACCGAAAAAGCGGTGGCGGGTCTGGATGAAGATGTGATCACCATGTCCATCGAAGCCGCCCGCAACGCGCTCAAACGCGCGGAGATTTCACCAGATCAGCTAAGGGCAGTCTGGGTGGGCTCGGAATCGCACCCGTACGCGGTCAAGCCCAGCGGCACGGTCGTGGCGGAGGCAATTGGCGCTTCGGGTAATGTGAGCGCCGGTGATTGGGAGTTTGCCTGCAAGGCGGGCACCGAAGCCATGGTGGCGGCGATTGGCATGGTGGGCTCCGGCATGGCAGATTACGCGCTGGCGATCGGCATGGATACCGCCCAGGGTAAGCCTGGCGACGCGCTGGAGTACACCGCAGCCTCTGGCGGCGCGGCATACATCATTGGTCCCCAGCAGGGCTCGCTTGTCAGCATTGAAGCGGCGTACTCCTTTGTCACGGACACCCCCGACTTTTGGCGGCGCCAGCATGCCATCTATCCCGAGCACGGTCAGCGCTTCACCGGTGAGCCGGCGTATTTCAGCCATGTCCAAACAGCCGCCTCCACCATCATGCATGAAACCGGTCTGAAACCAACCGATTTTGCTTACGCGGTCTTTCACCAACCTAACGAAAAATTTCCCCGCCGGGTAGCCAAAATGCTCGGCTTCAATGACGAACAGATTGAAACCGGCCTGCTTTCGCCCATCATTGGCAACACGTATAGCGGAGCCGCAATTATCGGGCTGACAGCCATCCTCGACGAAGCAAAAACCGGTGACTTGATCCTGATGACCTCCTATGGTTCGGGGGCGGGTTCCGACGCTTTCGTGCTCAAGGTACGCCGCGCGCTGAAAGAACGCCGTGAAAAAGCCAGAAGCACCCGTGACTACATTGCCAACCGGGTGGAGATTGACTACGCCACCTACCTCCGTTACCGCGGGGAGATCGTGACCGGCTGAGATGACGGGCTATCCTGAAGTCGTGATCGTTGGGATTGGTCAGGTACCTGTGCGTGAGCACTGGGATGTCTCCTTGCGGGAATTGGCTGGCCAGGCGCTGAGAGCGGCGCGTAAAGATGCCGCTGATCTCCAACCCCAGGCAATCTACGTAGGCAGCATGCTGGCAGCCAGTGCTTCCCACCAGGCAAATCTTGGCGCGTTGGTTTGCGAGGTGGCGGGACTGGCAGGGCAGGCTGAAGGCGTCACCGCAGAAGCTGCTGAAGCTTCCGGTGCTGCCGCGCTGAACCTTGCCTGGCAGGCAGTTCGCTCTGGGATGGTGGATGTGGCTGCGGTAGTGGGGGTGGAAAAAGTTACCGATGTTGTTGGTTCCGGGCAGGAATTGAGCCTGCTTGGCGCAAGCCTGGACGCGGATTATGAAGCTTCCGAGGGGCTTACCCCAGCCGGACAGGCAGCCTTGCTGTTGCAGCGCTATCTTTACGAGCACCAGTTCCCACGCGAGGTGCTGCAAGGGTTTCCGTTAATTGCCCACAGCAACGCCGTCAATAACCCCAACGCCATGTTCCGCAGGGCGCTAACAGCCAAAGCCTACAACCAGGCTGGCACGGTTGCCGATCCGCTGAACGCTTTTGACCTTGCGGCGCACGGCGATGGAGCTGCTGCCTTGATTCTGACCCGGTCAGACCTGGTTCCAAAAGACTTGGGGCACAAACCGGTCAAACTTCTAAGTTCAAGTTTGATCGCGGGTCGTCTGGCAGTGCACGATCGGCAGGACCCCCTCTTCTTCGAGGCTGCTGCTGTTTCTGTTGGGCAGGCGTGCCTCAAAGCAAACGTTTCACTGGCTAACCTGGATTTCTTTGAGTATTCCGACAGCACCACGCTGCACGCATTGCTTTCGCTCGAGGCAGCTGGCTTTGCTCCGCGTGGGCAAGCCTGGAAGCTTGCCATGGATGACTCGCTGACCCTGGGTGGGTCTTTGCCAGTGGCGACGATGGGCGGACACATGGGGCGGGGGTTCCCGTTGGGAGCCTCTGGTGTTTACCAGGCGGTGGAAGCGAGCTTGCAGCTGCGCGGAGAAGCTGGCGCAAACCAGATCTCTCATGCCCGCTACGGCATGATCCAGTCCCTGGCTGGCACAGGCTCTGCCGCGGTCACACACATTCTCGCTGGTTAGTGCCCCGCACACGCGGGCTCTTGTTTTGCCACAAGCAAGACAAGCTAAGTTCGTATCGTTGTGAGGTATTTGTCTCGGTTAGCGGATCTGGATAGCTTTCCGCTGCTTGTTTTGATTAACCACCCATGATCGACCACATAGACTTTTCGTAACGCGACTGATGTCTCTTGTGTCACTTTTTTTCGAATTGCGTCAGCGATGTTTTCCCTTAGATTTGAATCCTGAATTTCTGTTTCTGCGATGACAACAACATCTTCTGTGCCCAAACTTTCATTTGGAACTCCAAACGCAACCACCCTGCCCGGGTAAACGCCCGGAATCCCTGCTATAACCTCTTCGATATCCTGGGGATAAATGTTAATTCCCCCTACGATAATCAGATCTTTCTTCCTGCCTGTAATGAACAACTCGCCATCAACAATATACCCGTAATCTCCGGTTAAGTACCAACCTTCTTTGAATGCGGCCTGAGTCGCCTTGGGATTATTGAAGTATTCTGTGAACAAACAGTCACTTCGGATGGCCACTTCTCCAATTCTTCTGTTTGCTAAAGATTCAAAATTGCTATCTACAATTTTAATTTGTACATTCTTGAGGGGTTTTCCACTCGAAACCGAAGATATTCCTCCCTCACCAGAGAGGCGATATTCAGAAATTGCCGCTTTTTTTACTTGGAGAGGATCAATCCAATCCACGATTGGAGGTTCACCAAGACTTGATTGAGACACGCAGAAAACGTTTTCTGCCATTGCGTAACAGCTGCTGAGTGAGGTTGGATCCAAGCCATATTTTTTGAAACGATTTTCAAAAAGCTGCATACTTTCATAGCGGACAGGTTCTGAGCAGTTGATCACAGCACGCAAAGTTTGGAGATCAATCTGCTCCAGCTCCTGTTCGCGGATCTTTTTGCTAAGGAAATTGAAAGCAAAATTTGGCAACCAGGTAAGAGTACCCTTATAGCGGGTAATCAAGGTAAGTAGTCTTACGGGCGATTTTACCCAATCGAAAGGGGACATTAAGATCAGGCTAATTCCAGAAAGAATGGGTAAAAGGAAACAGGCTATTAATCCCATGTCGTGATACAAAGGCAGCCAACTTACAATGACATCTGAATCGTCTAGTTTGAGAGACTCAGAATATACGCTGACTTGGTTAAAAACAGCTTGATTGGAAAGGGCAACCCCCTTTTTGATACCAGTTGTTCCGGATGAGTGTTGGATTAAGACAATTTCGTCCGGTTTTGCATCAAGACCTGCGTAAGAAGGCATGATTCTGTCTGTGAGTAATTTCCATATTGACGTGGAAGTAATTATCGGGACTCTTGTTTGTATTTGAGGGAGATTTGCCAGTATTTCGTCGTTAAATTGATCATAGGTAATGATCAACTTTGGTTTTGTAAATTCAATCAACGCTTCCAGTTCTTTAACGAACACTTCAGGCTGTAACTTTTCAGTTAAATATGGTTGTATGGACGGAATTGCTCCTGCCAATATCGCACCCCAGTAGGTGAAAACCAAGTCAATGCCGTGGTCGAGAAGTAAGAGCAGGATATCGCCCTTTCGAATACCATATTGATAAAAGAACGTGGCATATCTACTGGCGTTTTCAAAAAGGCTTTGGAAAGTTACAACTACATCCTCCTTTCCTGCCTGTGCAATAACGATCGCTACTTTTTGGGGTGAGTTCAGCGCAAAGTCACGGAGTGTTCGTGCAAGATTTTTATTCATTTAACTTCAATTTAATCAGGTTCAGTAATTCTTCAAATGTATCAAAAGAATCGGTTGACAATTCTGTGTCTTCAATTCTGACTTTGAATATGTCTTCAACCGATAAAGCCACATCAATCAAACTAAAAGAATCGATCAACCCAGAAGAAAGTAATTTGTCCCCATCCTTTATCACTCTATCAGGTTGTTGGCAGATATTTTGAATGAACTGTCTTAATTGCTCCACTTTTTCAGGTTCCATTTTTTCTCTTTCTATGATTTATTGATTAGCAGATGGTAAAGGCATATTAGCTAGGACTCTCCAAACATAATCTATGGATTGTAAAGCAGTTAGATTCCTGATTGTGCGACCACGATCGAGTGAAGTTGGATTACTAAAGTCGAAGTTACCTACAGTTAAGTGAAACCCATCTGACCACAGACCATGTGAGGTCAGTGGTTGAACGGCAGAATAAAAATTCCAAAGAGGAACTTGGTATTCACAGGCAACCTTAACAATGGTCTGATTGATCTTATTTCCGCCTTCCAAATTATCCGCTTTAGTGGCCACAATCGGCACAGCCCCTGATTTGATGATAGTGTCAAGCACCTGCCTCAGGTATCCCTCATAAACACTCACCGGTCTGTCACCCCACCACTCCTCCAGGCTTACCAGAACGATGCTTGGCTGTCTTAATCTCAACTCACAAGACAAAGGGGTTTCTCCTTTTTCGCACATTGTTCGATTTGCCTTGGAAGGTGTAAGTGCTCCGGCAATACTCAAACCGCCGAGCCGTGCCATTCCAGGCTCAGCCCACGATCCTGAGAAATTGTCTATTAGTTGCTGTAGTTGCGTGAAATCTCCAAGGTTGTATTTTTCTTTATTTTCATAAGGTCCCAGAAACACTTTGGGAATACTTTGACAATCACCAATGATGGAGAGCACGTCCGGATGATTCCCGGCTTGGATTCCTTGGTTATAAACTTCCAGCATCTCTTTTGAAACATAGTCAGGGATTACGGGCATGTCTTGCCATTGTTCCGGATTTTGACATGCCGCAGATGGCAAATAATTGAGCTCACTTGTCGAATAAGTGGCAAGAGGGGTGGGCAGTGTGGCTACCGGATTATTATCCACCACCTCCGTTGGACTTGGAGTCAGAGTAGGTGAAGGCTCAATTTCAATATCTGGTGGAGATTGTCCACCACTGGTTTCACTTTCGTAAGCTATTAAATCTTTGTTTGACGCCACACGTTCTACTGGGTCAACTATTTCGCGGACAAGCGTCGTTACCGCAGACGGGGTTATATGGAAAGCAGTATTTGTAAAATCTTCTGACGGAATCACACCCCAAAGATCCAAATAATTCCACCCGCTCTGTTCTGATTTCTCCCTAAGAATTTGCCTGTATTGGTCGTAAGCCCATCGAGGATAGTTCACATTATACCGAACGTCATTGTTATCGCCATCAGTGATTAAGATCGGTTCATTTATCAAGATAGTTGGGGTATCGCCGGCTACCATCATGCCAGCCTCAAGAACATCGATAGATAACATGTCCGGTTGAAGCTGGTCTGGGTAACTCAAATATGAAGTGTCTGGGTCCACATCACGTTCAGCCATTGAATATACTTTTGGGTAAAACTGGTCTATGTCTGTCGCAGCCCACATAATCCCATATAACTGAAGTTTCAGCCATTCAGCGACTTGGCGTCTTTTACTTATCAAGCTATTTTCAACAATGTTGGGTGTGTTTTTCTCTTCATCGAGATCGACATCAAGACCATATTCAGTGATCAAGCCACGAACCAAATCTTGATTGCCCTCAATTAAGGGAGAGTTGAGTTGATTGACATCTGCCTGGGATTCAAGGGTCACAAACCAAAGGATTAAGTCCGGGTCGTAACGCTTGGCATACTGAAGGATGAGCAAATCTTTTAGGGCAGAGTGCGTTGGATATCCGAGATTGAACACTTCGACAGTCTTGTTGGTAAACACCCCAGACGTTGATAAAGCTGTTTCTAACTGAGCGCTAAAGGATTCTTCCGGTTCTTGAAGTGTGCCCCAAACGGAGGAATCTCCCAGAACAACGACACGATAACGGTTCGAGGATGTTTTTTGAGCATTGATTTCATGGGATGAAAACATCAGGTCCAGGTTGTTTGTACTTAAGTTGTAACTTTTCGCTGGAGTCTCACCAAATGGAAAGCGATCACGCCCAGGAACAATGGAATTGTAGATGGAAACGTTGCTCAATACTGGCAGCCAGGGGGTAAGACCGGAGAAAACAATCACCAGGGCGAATAGAATAACTGATCGAATAAGGACCTGAAGGAGAAAGCTCTTTTTGTTGTCCAAATCAGCTCCTGCCAAAAAGCTTTAATATGGTTTGAGCAGAAAGTAAAGTATCCGAAAACGCAAACCAAACCCAACCCAGAGCCACATAGTTAAAGGTTAGGAACGTACCAATCACCCTGGAGAAAATTTTACCCCCGCTGGTCTGGGTGAACCAGTTCCTCTTTCTAAAAAAAGATGTCAATTGATTTGAGACAAACAATCCCAAGGCATGCCAGAGCCCCCAAATAACAAAATTTGTGCTGATACCATGCCACAAGCCAATAAAAACCATTGTCACGACTTGTCCTATCAGCAATCCCACCCGGGGGTTTAGCTTAGGGCTTGATGAACGCAGTTTTCTGGAAAGGGGGTTAAAAATGTAACTTTGAACCCATTTTGTCAAGGTCATATGCCAGCTATTCCAGAAAAGGGTTAAGTTTTGTTTTAAGTATGGCGCGTCAAAATTTTCCGGAACATTGATGCCCATAATCTTTCCGATTCCTATGGCGATATCACTGTAACCAGCAAAATCAAAGAACAGTTGGAAAGCATATGCGTAGAGTAATAACCATAACCAGGGAGTGTTGTTCACCTGAAGGATATTGGTTGAATTCATGGAAATTAATGCAAGCGTGTCAGCGATGACAAATTTCTTGAAGATGCCGATGAGTATTCTTTTTCCCCCAATCAACAAGTCATCCGGTAATGCGGTATTTACGGATAGCTTTTTGTAATCTTTGAGGAATCTGTCCAGTCTGTCTATTGGACCTGCAGATAAGGTCGGGAAGAAAAGAACATAATTGAAATATTGAGGTAAGGTCGATGTAACCAGACGACCATTCTTCCAATCCAGCAGGGTATGAATCAAGCGGAAAAGTATATAGGATAACCCAAACCATTGGATGCTGTTGAAGGCAACAGTACTAATCGATTGACCAGAGAATCCTCTTAAGATTTTTATTAGTGCTTGGTTCAGATATTGTGATTTCTGCGTTATAAAGATAATAGCGAATAAGGTTAACAAGAAGGCAAAATAGAAAGAGTTCACCGATTTTTGATCTCTTTTTAGTGTCAGGAAGAGAAAAACGGCAGAAAACAATATTAAATAAATGGATATCACCTGAAACGGCGGTGAAGCCAAATTTACAAATAAATTCCAGCCCGTGTACCTAATCAACGAGAAGATTTGAACTAAAACGAGGGTAAACAAGACAAAATATACCGTTTGTTTGTTTGAGCGTTGCTCTCTGGGAGTAACTACCAGCCAGCTAACGATTACCAAACCTATAACAATACAAGGCAACCAGAAATTTAAATAGCGAACGCTAACTACAGGTTGTAACAGAAACAAGATGCAAATACCGACAAGCGAAAGAAAAAAATCATGAAAACGAGACTTTGAAGAAAAGCGTAAGATAAGCGCAATGATTACCAGGATCAGTATTATTTCCAGCCGCATCTAAAACCCCTGATAAATCCAAGTGGGAGAGGTATCGGTTACCGCTATTAACGCTAGTATTACTATGATAACGAATACAACAGCCCATAACGTGGCTGTACAAAAGAGAAGTTTCTTCAATTCTGATAAAAGCCGCATAATAAGTATGCTCCATTGGAGTTTGACACGACGAAACTGTAAGTTGAGAGATCCCATTCGGATACTTCATTATTGTAAGAATTGGTGAAGTCCCCGGTACAAGAGACTTCCGTACCATTTTCAATTCTTCCCGAAGCAACACAGTTTACATCTGTCAAAGTAGATTTAACTAACTGCAAGGCATCAAGCTCCAAAAGAGCCTCTCCTTCCCACTCAGGGCATGATATGTTTGAGATCACCATTTCGTTTTTGTCGGCTAGAGCGTATAAAAACTGTTCAACAACTATTTCAGCTTCTTTTTTTGCGCCCAATTTGGATAGAGAGAACCATAAGAGAGAGCTTACCAACATGAAGATGACAATTCGGGTCACTGACCACCGAAGAAAATTTGAAACCTGGTTTTTGGAAGCGTTCTCAACCATTGTAATGCCCCTTCACCTAGATTTTATAAGTATATGATTTTCATTTGAAATGTCAATTCATGCTCCAGAAATTGCCAGAGTGGATTCTAGCAGCATGGTTGAAATGACGTTTCATGGTCGATTAGGGTACAATCGAAGTATGAAAATCAAGCGTTGGCACATAGCGCTGGGAATTCTGATCAGCGTGGTCTTTCTTTACCTGGCATTTCGCAAAATTGAATTTGATCAGCTTTGGCAAACCCTACGCGGCGCGAAGTGGGCCTGGGTGCTGCTGGGGTTGGTCTTCTACTTTTTGGGTGTGTGGGTGCGTACCTGGCGCTGGCAAGTTATGCTCAACCCCCTCAAACGCATCCCGCAACGCAAGCTATTCCCGGTGGTCTGCATCGGATACATGGGCAACAATGTCTATCCAGCCCGCGCTGGGGAAGTGCTGCGGTCGATTCTGCTGAAACAGTCCGACGATGTGCCAATCTCAGGCTCCCTCGCCACGATCGTGGTGGAGCGCCTGTTCGATGGCATCACCATCCTGGCTTTGGTGCTGCTGAACTTCCGCCAGTTAATGCAAATTGCCCCGGATGCCGAATGGATGAGGCGCATTCAGACCGGTTCGATCCTGGTGGGCGCGATCTTCGCCGTGATATTGCTGGTCTTTTTGGCAATGCTCTTTCTCCCGAAGCAGACTCAGGCAGTCAGCAGCGGGTTGATCAACAAGTTGCTCCCTGAAAAACTGCGACCTAAAGTAAGCGGAATTTTGGACAAATTTATTGACGGTTTGCGTGTGTTGCGCTCCCCCGGGCAGTCTTTATTGGTTTTAGCGCTTTCCATGTTGGTATGGATCTTCGAGGGCGGCTTGTATTGGGGCGTGATGAAAGCGCTCGGGCTCGAGTTGAGTTTCATGAGCCTGCTGCTGATTGAGGGTGTGGTGAACCTGGTGCTGCTCATACCTGCCGCGCCTGGCGGATTGGGTACCTTTGATGCCGCCGCCAAGTTCATGCTCTCGCTTTTTGGTATACCTGCAGAACAGGCATTGGGCTACGCGCTGATCCTGCGAGTGGCGCTTTGGATCCCCATTACTGCTTTGGGTGCGATCTTGTTCGTCAAAGAAGGCTTCAGCCTTAGCACTAACTTGCAACAAATCCAAACAAATTACCGTTCTAGTGAAGGAACGGAAAACTAACACGAGAAGGATGTGACATGACTGAGAACCAACGCCATATCGCCATCATCGGGGCAGGTTTTGCTGGATTGAGTGCCGCCTGGGATCTGGCCAAAGCCGGGCACAAGGTGAGCATCTTCGAGGCATCTGCCGAGCCAGGGGGTCTTGCTTCCGGCTTTAAAGAACCCCACTGGGATTGGTCGGTTGAGCGTTTTTATCACCATTGGTTTCAAACCGACTCCCACCTACTCGGGCTGATAGAAGAGTTGGGTTGGTCTGATCAGGTGCTTTTCCCAAAACCGATCAGCGTTATGTTTTACAAGGACAAGTTCTACCCCTTTGATTCCATTCCAGCAGCTTTGGCTTATCCCGGGCTGGGATTTGGCTTGAACAAGATCCGCTTTGGCTTGGTGGGGGTTTACCTCAAGCTGACCAAAAACTGGCGTGCCCTTGAGAAAACTACCACCGATGCCTGGATGCGAAAATTTGCCGGCACCAAGGTTTACGAGAGCATGTGGCAGCCGATGATGATCGGTAAATTTGGCGAGAACTGGCATGACAAGGTCAACATGGCCTGGATGTGGGCTCGCTTTCACGTGCGCACTACGCGCCTGGGCACTTTCAAGGGTGGTTTCCAGAACTTCGCGAACAAGTTTGCTGCCAAACTCGAAGAAGCCGGGGTCACCATCCGTTACAACACGCGTGTCAGTTCCCTCGAGCAACAGGAAAACGGGCAAATAGCCGTCAACCTGGTGGATGGTGAAACGGAAAGCTTTGACAAGACGTTGGTGACGCTCGCTCCGGGCATGATGGCGAAAATGGCGCCAGATCTACCTTCCGACTATCTCGCGGGCTTATTGAAGCTGAAAAGCATGGGAGCAGTGGTGATGACCGTCTCCATCAAGCACCCGCTTTCCCCCGAGGGCTACTATTGGTACAACATCCCCAAGCAAGCAGGTTTCCCTTTCCTCTCGCTGGTGGAACACACCAACTTCCTCAAGCCGGAGTACTTTGGCGGCGATCACATCCTCTATATTGGGGATTATCTCGAAGCTGACCACCCCAATTTCAGCAAGAGCGATGCGGAACTGGCGGATGAATTCCTGCCGCATCTCACCAAGATCAACCCTGCCTTCAATCGCGACTGGGTCAACAAAATTTGGGTCTCCAAGACAGCGTATGCCCAACCCATTCCACTGCCAAATCATTCCACCAACATCCCGGAGATCGAGACTCCCATCTCTGGTCTGTATTTTGCAAGCATGAGCCAGGTGTATCCATGGGATCGCGGAACCAACTTTGCTGTAGAAATTGGTCGTAGAGCCGCAAAATTGATGCTCCGTTGAAATATTGCCGCCGGCGTGTAGTCTTCCGAATCTTAAAATCCTGATTCCAAATTGGGAATCACTATCTGTTTTTTTTAGGGTTTTTGAGCTCCCTTTTAAAACAGGATTCCAACACCCATCCGTTGGAATATGTATACAGAATTCGTATAGTAAACCCACATGTGGGGGTGTGGAAAGGTCAGCTTTCCTGCCAATTGGTGGCAGTCCGGTTTCTTCTGGAATCCCAGCTTAGCAGGGTGGTGGTTGGGAAAATGAGTCGGAGATCCCAATCTTAAAGAATCGCAATTTTTTAAGACACAGAACCCTGAATCCCTGTTTTTGAGTGTTAGAATCTGTTTACTCACTGAGCAAGACAATTTAGGAAAGCTCACAAGTGATGCGAATTTAGAGGAAGTCGGATCGCTTAATTTATCGTCGATAATTCACAGACCCCCGCCAAAATCGGGGAGGGAGAATGCCCAATGAATGCTCAACAAGCGTGGCAGGCAACAATCGGACAATTGCAGATGGACCTGTCGAAGGCAACTTTTGACACCTGGGTGAGAAACACCCAATTGATCTCCTACGAGGAAGAATCAGGAACGTTTGCCCTTGGTGCCAGCAATGCCTATGCTTGTGATTGGCTGGATAGCCGCTTGAAGAGCATAATTACCAATAAGCTATCGGGAATGATGGCGCGCCAGGTGAATGTTGAATTCAAAGTTTGGTCTGCGCCGGCTCCGGTGGTGGAAGTGGAAAGCGTACGGGCTCCCAAAAGGGTGGAAGTAATGGAGCCCAATACTTTCGACACGCATCTCAATCCGCGTTACCGCTTCGACAACTTCGTGGTAGGTCCGGCAAACCGCCTGGCACAGGCTGCCAGCATGGCTGTGGCTGAGAATCCTGCCCGTGCCTACAACCCGCTCTTCATTTACAGCGGCGTCGGATTGGGTAAAACCCACATCCTCCATGCAATCGGTAATGAAGTCGTCAAGCAGGGCAAAGTGGTGCTTTACGTCTCCTCTGAGGAGTTCACCAACGATCTGATCGACGCCATCCGCCACAAAACCACCCCGGCCTTCCGCGAAAAATATCGCCAGGTGGACGTGCTTCTGATCGACGACATCCAGTTTATCGCCGGCAAGGACACCACCCAGGAAGAGTTTTTCCACACCTTTAATGCCCTGCACGGGCAAAACAAGCAGATCGTGATCACCTCTGACCGTTCGCCCAAGGCAATGGCAACCCTCGAAGAACGTCTGCGCTCACGCTTTGAGTGGGGGCTGACGGTGGATATGCAGGCGCCAGATTACGAGACACGCCTTGCAATCCTGCGCAGTAAAGCCGAGAAAACCGGCAGGGATACCTCCACGGACGTGCTGGAGACGATCGCCCGTGCCATCCCTACCAATGTGCGCGAACTTGAAGGCGCCTGGAATCGTGTGAACGCATATGCTGACTTGAGCGGACAAAAACTAACCCTGGACCTCGCAAGGCATGCCCTTGCGGATTATCTGCCCCAGAGAACCAGCCTGACGCCGGCTTATGTCGTCGATGTCGTGGCCGATTTCTTCGGCACCACCAAAGAGAATCTCACCAGCAAGAATCGTTCACGGGACGTGGCTCTACCCCGCCAGGTTGCCATGTACCTGCTGAGGGAGGATGGGGGCGTCTCTCTGCCCAGGATTGGGCAGGAACTCGGCGGGCGGGACCATACCACCGTGATGTATGCCTGCGATCGGGTGGCAGACATGATGGAAAGCGACGACCGCATGCGCCGCCAGGTGATGCAGCTGCGCGAGAAACTCAACAGCCACTACCTGCCAGCTTAAGTATAGGTTTTCTGTCATCGTGAAGTTGTAGGTCAGGTTACGCAGCGGTGACCCGTGTATTTTTGTGGGGATCAGCCTGTCGTAGGAACCCCACCTCTGTTGAGGGGTCTTCTGTCATCGCGAGGCACGAAGCGATCTAGACTACCAATCTCAAAGACTGCTGGTGATTCACAACAACTTCTAAACTGAGCTTGATTCGCCCCTACGCCTGCATAAGATTGAGTCCCTCGGTTCTTGCGTGAGAGCAAGCGTTGTAGGGCGAGATTGAGGGCACCATTAACCTGGTAATGGACAAGCATATTGTGCCCTCAATCCGCCGTGAAAACCATTGAAGACGTTTTGGCGGATTGAAAGCACTGCAAGGTCTTTCAATCAAGGAGTGTGTAGTGCTTCCAATCTCGCCCTACGCACACTTCATTTCGCCCCGTGGACGCCGGCACAATCAGGCACCACACGCAACCATGCTTTACTCTTCCAGATCCACTATCACCGGTTCGTCGTCCACCTTCTCCAGCTCGCCCCAGTTACTGCCAAGCCGTGCTTCTGTGACCAACGGGACGGAGAGTTTAAGAGCATGCTCCATGACGTCCTTCACAACCTTCATGGCTCTCTCGACTTCCGCGTCGGGGACTTCAAAGATCAACTCGTCGTGCACCTGCAGCAGCATTTGCGTTTTCAGCCCTGCCTCGCGCAGCGCATCCGGTAGGCGCACCATGGCAATTTTGATGATATCGGCGGCAGTCCCCTGCACCGGAGCGTTAATTGCTTCGCGTTCTTCTCTCTGCCGCATGACGTAATTCGTGCCGGCTTTCAGATTCGGGAAGTAGCGCTTGCGCCCCAGAAGCGTTTCCACGCTGCCGGTTTGGGTGGCTTCAACGCGGGTTTTGTCCAGCCAGGCTTTGACCCCCGGGAATTCCTTGAAATACTCCTTGACGAAATTTTCTGCTTCTGCCAGGGTTAGGTCGGTGGTGCGGGTCAAACCGAATGGGCTCATGCCGTAGATCAAACCAAAGTTGATGGCTTTGGCATGGCGGCGCTGTTGTTTTGTTACTTGCTCGATCGGCACATCCTCTATGGCGGCAGCGGTAGCGGCGTGGATATCCAGCCCCTTGTGGAATGCGTCCATCATCGCCTTATCCTGCGCGATGTGCGCCACGATTCGCAATTCAATCTGGGAGTAGTCGACTGCCAGCAGTTTTTTGCCCGGCGCGGCAATGAAGCCCTGCCGAACGCGGCGCCCCAGGTCCGTGCGAGTGGGGATGTTTTGCAAGTTGGGGTTTTGCGAAGCGATGCGCCCCGTAACCGTGCCCGTCTGGTTAAAAGTGGTGTGCACGCGCCCGGTATTGGGGTTTACCTGCAGTGGAAGTGCGTCCACATAGGTGGATTGCAGTTTTGCCAGTTCGCGGTAGTTCAGGATCAGCTCAACAATCGGATGGATGCCCTTCATCTCCTCCAAAACGCCTGCGGCAGTGGAGAACTTGCCGCTACTGGTCTTCTTGGTCACGTCCGGTGGGTCAAGCGCCAGCTTCTTGAAAAGCACATCCGAAAGCTTTTGAGTGGAATTGATGTTAAATTCCTCGCCTGCCTGTTTGTAGATCGCCAGCTCAAGTTTGCAAATCTCCTGCTCGAGCTCACGCGAGAACTGGTCGAACAGCGGCAGGTCCAGCAGGATGCCTGCTTCTTCCATGTCTGCCAGGATGGGGACGAGTTTGACCTCGATCTCCCGGTTGAGTTTCTCCGCGCCGTGGGTTTGCAGGTCGGCGTCCATAAGCGGCACCAGCCGCAGGGTCATAACTGCGTCAGCAGCAGCATAAGGCGCAGCCTCAGCGATGGGCACCTGCGCCATGGTGATCTGGCTCTTGCCTTTGCCGATCAGGCTCTCAATCAGGGTCATCTCCACTCCCAGCCGCACCCAGGCTAAGGCTTTCAGCCCCAGGTGGCGCGAGTCAGGCGTGATCAGCCATTCAGCCAGCATCGTATCGAAGGTGATCGGGCTCACTTCCAGTCCCACCTGTCGCAGTGCCAACAGATCGTACTTGGCATTATGCGCCACTTTGGCGATTTTGGGGTCGGTCAGAAGCGGTTTCAGGGCTGAGAGCACATCTTCCAGCGGCAACTGTTGCCCTTTGTCGTGCCCAACCGGAAAATAGTAGCCCCTGTCCGGGCTGCCTGCCAGTGAAATGCCCACGAGTTGGTCCTGGAGCGCGTTGATCCCGGTAGTTTCGGTGTCGAACGCGATCATACTGACGTTTCTGAGCTCAGCCACACAGAGTTTGAGTTTCTCTGGGCTATCCACAATGACGGTTTCGAAATCAGCGTTAAGGGGTTCAGCTGGCTTCATAAGTTCGGGGGTAGGCGTGATGTGTTCCTCACCAAAAAGACTTACCTGCTCCGGTTGGGGGCTAAGAGTGGGTTTTAAACGCTGGTTTAGCTTTTTCAAGCGCTGGGTGAGCGTGCGGAACTCAAGCTGGTGGAATATCTTTTCCACGGCAAGGGGATCGAATCGGCTTGGCTTCGCCTGGTCGAGGTCGAGCGTGAGCGGCAGATCGGTGCGGATGCGTGCCAGATCCTGGCTGAGATAGGCGGAGTCTTTTCCGGCGCCCAGGTCTTTGCCGGCTTTTCCGGGTATCTCTTCGAGGTGGGCATAAATGTTATCAAGGCTGCCGTACTCCTTGATCAACTTGATGGCGGTCTTCTCGCCCACACCTCGTACGCCCGGAATATTATCCGACGTGTCCCCCAACAGTGCTTTGTAATCCACCACCTGTTCCGGCAACACGCCCAGCCTGGCTTCAACATCCTCGGCAAAGTAATCGTCATTTGAACCGGTCTTATTTGGCAGTGCCACCACGATGCGGTTGTTCACCAGCTGCAGCAGGTCCCGATCGCCTGTGATGATCTTGACGCCCAATCCTTCCTTGGTGGTTGCCCAGGTGGCAAGGCTACCGATGACGTCATCCGCCTCATAATTTTCGACCTCGATGCGCGGGATGTTGAAGCAATCCACCATTTCGCGGATGCGTTCAATTTGTGCGCGCAGATCGTCGGGCATCTTGGCGCGTGTACCCTTATAGTCCGGGTACATCTCATGCCGAAAGGTTTTGCCGGTATCGAAAGAGACTGCCAGGTAATCCGGCTCTTCCTGCTCGAGCAATTTTAGCAACATACTCGCGAAGCCATAAATGCCAGCAGTAGGCTCACCGGAGCTGGTTGCCCAGCGGGTGGACCCTCCGGAAGTCAGAGCAAAGTATGCCCGGTAGGCAATGGCGTGACCATCGAGCAGGTAAAGGATTTTGGGCATGTGCACCTCGTTAGAAGATTTGGTACCAATAGGGCCAGTAAAGCGCTTGGGTGATGGCTTGCGCCGAGCTTGGCGTGGCTTGCGCCACGCGTACAGGCTGAGTGTTGCTTGCGGATTCATGAGCGTATTTTGAACTGGCAGCAGCCTTGATGAATTCTGCCAACACGGCTTCTTCGTGGCTGCTGAGACCAGCGGTTTTTGCCACGCTCAGGGCTTTGAGCTCTTCGAGGGCTTTGGCAGCCTGATCTCGCAGGGAGGAAAGGCGCGTGTCGGCGGGGAAGATCAGGCAAACCTGTTTTTTATCCGGAAGGAAATCACTATAGATCAGGCAGGGTTGTTCGTTAACCCTGCGCGCGTTGATTTTGCTGGGGGTGGGGGTTGGTGGGAAACCCTCAAGTGTAGCCGGTAAAAGGGAGCCGCTCGATGCTTCGAGCGCTTTGCCATCAAATACCAAAACGCCGAGTACCCCTTCAGGGTAACGTGGTCGGTACTTGTTCAGCACGCTTTGATAATCGACTTTCTGCTCCGGGGTTGCCATGAACCGCCTTTCATCTCGCTTAAGTGTAGCATCCGTGGGCTCTGGAGGCAAGTTTATATTCGTCACCCAATCAGGGGATGAAATGCAATTAATGCCGGTCTTCATCATTTGATACAAGTGAAAACAAAGGGTAGCAAATTACAGTTTCATCGACTTGAAAGCCCAATTTTATTAAGATGAGCATATAATTACCCTTATCAATTATCCAATCGGGAGGTGGAAATGGATTTACTGAAAGATAATGTTGTACCCGCTGAGGGTGAATCAACGGTCCGTACTTATCACTGTACCTATTATCGAGAAAAAGCATTGGGGTTAAAATCAGGAGGCTTTCTTGGGATCACGAACAAGAGGGTAATTTACCAGGCAGTTGGGGATACCCCCTCAGGGCGTTCGTTGATTCAAAGTGAAGTGCCAATAGCAGATGTATCCGGCATCACTAGTTTTAAAGGGACATTCTTCAATTTTTTTAGCATGTTAGGTGCTATTCTTCTAGCATTTGTGGTTATGTCTGTTGTCCCAGCTTTAATGTCTGCCTTGGGTTATGTGCTTGAGTCATATACCTTTTTCAAGATCATTGGCTGGTTGTTAGCGATTGGCGCTTTTGTAGGTTCGTTTTTCCTTTCAGTCAAAACCATTTGGCGAACGGCTGCGGTTGGTGTTACGGTTGGTGCGCTCCTTAGTCTGGCTGGCATTGATCCAATGGACGTTGCCATGGTATTTTTTGGAGGCGGCGGCGGTGGTAAGTTTTGGATGTTAATACCGATCCTTGCTGCGATTGTCTACATGATCACCTGTGCAGCCTGGTATTCCAGAAGACCGACATTCTCCCTGGATATCAATTCCAG
Organism: uncultured Anaerolineaceae bacterium; assembly: GCA_964428425.1. Taxonomy (GTDB): domain Bacteria; phylum Chloroflexota; class Anaerolineae; order Anaerolineales; family Anaerolineaceae; genus Mesolinea. The sequence goes on from CAYRYL010000008.1 coordinate 40,655, forward strand.
TGGTGGCTCGAGCACGCCCATCCGCATCTCCAATGGTGGAGGTTTTTTGAATGCGTCAGGTCTCAACACACCCAATGCTCTGCCTGGCAAAGATGCTGAGAAGATGCTGCAAGAAATTGGCGCACTGATCACTGACATTCAGACACTTGGTGATTATGGTATCGCCAAGTGGAAGCAGAATTGATCCCGGAGCATGCCATGGAACGAAAAGTAGTCGAATTTTCGGAGGGTGAATTCGTTATCCGAAGCTATCAATGCCTGGTTCAGAAATCTACTTTTTCAAAAGCCAGTGATGGTTATCTTCAGGTCACGAACAAACGTGTGATTTATGCAAACAACGCTACAACGGGTGGGAACAGCAGCCTGCTGGTTTCAGAGGTGCCGCTTGAGGACGTGGGATCGATCACTTCATTTGTTGGAAGATCGATAAACAGCGCATGGTTGCTGCCATTTGTAATCGGTTCAACGTTATTATCAGGGGTTGCTGGCGATGCCTTACCAGAATTTATGACTCACTGGCTGTTCGGTTTTTTCCTGATGTTACCGTTCATTGTTATCTGGCTCATGGACAAAAACATCCTAAATCAGGAATTGTTTGACCAAGTCATGAAAAACCTTGATTTTGGCAAAGATAGTCAAAGGACCATAGGGAAACCAGGAGAAACCTTGCGCAAGGTTTTTAAAGGTCTCTTTATTGTTGGTTTGGTATTGTTTGTTTCCAGTGTCGTGAAAAATCTTGGCGGGTCTTTGGGATTCTTGAGGTTCATAATCCCCGCGGCTATTTTTACGATGATTTACTTGTCTTTTGTCGGTTTTACCCATGAGTTCGGTCTTTTTGTTTCAGCCCGTTCCGCTTCGGGATCCGGACTGACAATAAAATCGGATAGTTTTCAAGCTCTGTTTGGGAAAGGTTCAATCTCCAAACCAGGAAAAATCATTCCGACGGCTGATTCCTACACAGTCGCGAGAGAATTGGGGGCTCTGGTAATGGATTTGCAGCAAGCTGGTGATCTAGCAATTCAAAAATGGTCACAAAAGCCATCAACGCTGGCTGATTCGAGTGATTAGGAGCGGGAATGACTGATGAATCTGCCGAACAAAAACGGCAAAAAATCATTGAAAGCTTTGAAAGGGAACAAAGATATTTCGAGAAATCTTTCGAAGACAATGCGGAGCGATTAAGCAACTCCCTTAAAGCTGAAGACCCGGCTGGCATTGACCTGGCAAGGAAGAACATGGGGGAAGCGTCGGAAATCCTTGGCGACCTCGTCAAGCAAAAAACCGAGGCATTAAACGAACTTCAAGCCGCTGAGAATGCAGCCCAGGCAGAAAAAGAAGAAAGCCCGAGCCAGGATACTGCTCAGAGTGTTTCAGAGGATAAAAAAGTAGAGCAGGAAAAGTCGGAGGAAGAGGAATACGACTATGGATATGGTATGTAGGGAAAGGCGATGAGTTACTACGCGAGATCCCGTAACTATGTCGAGATTCAAGGACGACTCCACGAGGATTCGTTAAAGTCCAAACTTGGGGGAGATGTTCAAAACATCAATGACCTGGCAGAAGAAAACTTTAGAACCTACGATCTGATCTCATCTGAAGGAATTTGGAGCGTAAAGTCACATATGGGTGCTGAAGGGGAGTTGACTGAGAGCGCCAAACAAGCCTATCAAGCTAACTTTGACTATATGCTGGGCTGGAACAGGTCAGTTGACGCTCTGGAAGTGGACGTGAAGGCTTTACGGGAACGCTTACCAGAAGGGACTGCCATGCCAAAAGTCCTGCGGGAGGGAAGCCTTCAGGAGGCAACCGATTTTCTGAAGAATAATTCAAAACTTGGAATACCCGAGGATCATGTCGAGACGGTCCGAAAAAACTTGATCGACAGTGCTCGTGAATTCCCCGAAAACTACGGTCTACCTGAGAAGCCCGGTGAGGAAGATTTACAAAAGCTTTCCAGCCGCATCCAGGGCACTGGTTTGAATGCAGCGGATACGCCAGCCATTGTTAGAGAACAACTCCAACAACAAGAGCTCAAACCTCAGGCGAAAACAGAAACAAGCAAAGAACCGCAAGAGGAAAAGGACCAGGACGAGGATTACCAGTATCGGTATGGATATTGACCTATAGGAGGCTGCATGCAACCAATGAATCCGATGACAAAAACGATGGTCTTTGAAGGGAATGAACTCAGCCTGACTGTGCCAGTTAACAACTCTCCACAGGCCCGCTGTGCAATCCGTGGGCAAGATGCAAGCGGCAAACCAGCCAGTTTTCCTTTCAGCGATGATCTGTTGAGTAAACATCTATTATTCATCGGCGGCATTGGTATGGGGAAAACCAATGGCATTTTCCAGATACTTTCCCAGCTGCGCAATAACATGACCAGCAATGATGTCATGGTCGTTTTTGACACCAAAGGTGACTTTTACGACTCTTTTTACAGGCAGGGGGATATTGTCATCAGCAATGATGATAAAGCGACGGGTCCTCGGGGGGCGGATTTTTGGAACATCTTCGAAGAAATCAATGCTGGTGTCAATACTGAAGAAGAGATCATTGAGATCGCCAGGGCTTTGTTTTTTGAGAGAAGTAACAAGTCGAGCCAGCCTTTCTTTCCAAATGCCGCCCGGGATCTTTTTTCTGGGATCATGCTGCACTTTCATCGGATGGGTGGCGTAAAAAACAATGCGGTTTTGCGCAACTTCCTGGATCAGACTCCCTCTGCTGAAATCAGGGCAATCCTTCAGCAGCATCAGGATCTAAAAGCGATGACCTCCTACATTTCGGATGATCGTTCCCCACAAACACAGGGCGTCATATCGGAGTTACAGCAGCACCTGCGTGAGATTTTTATTGGGAACTTCCGGAAAGAAGGCGGCCTTTCCATCCGGCAGGCGATCCGCGCGAAACAAGGGCGGCTGGTGTTTGTAGAGTATGACCTCGGGATAGGCGGTATGCTGACACCGATTTACCAATTGATGTTGGACATGGCTATCAAGGAAGCCCTGAGCCGAAAGAAAAGTGAGGGAAATGTTTGGTTCATCATTGATGAGTTCCGCCTGATCCCCAATCTGCAGCACATTGATGATGGGATCAACTTTGGCAGAAGCATGGGCGCAAAATTTATCATCGGCGTTCAAAACATCGAGCAGGTTTTTCATGCTTATGGCGAAGCACAGGCACATTCCATCCTTTCGGGCTTGCTGACAACTGTTGCTTTCAGGGTCAATGATGCTGCTACGCGAAAGTTTATTCAGGAATTAGTGGGGAAGAACCGTAAGAAGGAAGTTTTCATGTCCTCGGTTTCATCGCGTGGAATCGTTGAGCAGATCAGAGAAGCAAACGTCGTGGAAGATTGGGACATCGCTAATATGCACGTCGGAGAGGCAATCATCAATACTCCTGGCTACGAACCTTTCCTCTTTCGTTTTGATAAGGTCAAATAGGATAGTGAGAGCGGTTTTTTTGGGGAAAAGGTTCGCATTTTTAATTTTTCTGTTCATGCTGCTTGTGGTAGTAATGGCTGCTTGTTCCAGTGGCGCGGGCTCGTCAGGCCGCGAGTTGCAGGGAATAGCTCAACTCGATGATGGATTGTAGTGAAGGATGTTGGTCTTTTTCCTGGAACGAGGCAGTTGGCTATCGCTTACGACAAATTGATCGAGGTGTGGAGTGAGGAGTAAGGAATTTAGGCTATGAGAGAATTTCGGCACACAAAAACAGTATTCATCTTCTTTGCAGTGATATCACTGATTCTCACATCCCTTACTGGCTGCGGTTCCGGACCTGAGAACGAGCTGGAGGGAGATTGGGCGTTGGATTGGTTATCGAGCAGCAGCGGAAATTTATACGGTAATCTGAATTTTGGTCGGGGAAAGAGCCTCACTGTATCCGGGTCGAACGTGGAAAGCTCGCAGAGTCTTCGCTACGCTGTGATTGCGCCGGGGAAGATGAAGATAACAATAGACGACACCGCTTTGGTGGCTGACTTTTCTGTTGAAGAAGGTTTGCTGACACTCAAGTTTGATGACGGCAAGAATTATTACCAACGGGTGGAAACAACTCCAGAAGTAGAAGATGAAGAGCCGCTCGTTTCGAACGATCCTGCGGAAACGGACCCCGCACCCACTGCCACTCAGTCAACCGTGATTGAGACTGACTTGCCTGTTTTCACTCCGGAGCCGACGAATACCTCCGTCCCGATTGTTGTTCAACAACCTACCGCGACAAGGGCTGCAGACTTCACTCCCACACCAAAGGTTTATTCGCCACTTTCCGGATGTGCTGACTCAAGACTTCATGTGGGTGATTCAGCATTTATTAGTTTCGAAACGGGAAGGGTTGGCATGCGTTCTGAACCGGTCGCAAAAATTGGTGACAAACTGGTTCGCAAGTTGGAGGCAGGTGAGATCGTCCACATCACTGATGGACCGGTATGCGATTTAGGATGGGTTTTTTGGGAAGTCCGTACGGTTAACAGTGAGACCGGTTGGATTCCTGAAGGAGATGGAAGCGAGTATTGGGTTGTTCCGATAGCGACTAATGATGTCTGTCCGGGAGCAAAACCTACGCGGTTGAGAGTTGGCGACACGGCTTTTGTTGAACCAAAGCCAGAAGATTACAATCGCATCTACCCTGAGCCTGCCATCGATTCCTCAAAACTGCTTTATCGCATGAAACCCGGGAGCTACATGCAAATTTTGAAAGGTCCCTCATGCGGGAGTGGGAAAACAGGTGTTTGGTGGTATGTGCGCTCTCAGGATTCCGGCATTGAAGGCTGGACGCGCGAGAGTGATTATGCGAAAAGTTATTACTTTATAGCGCCATACATCCCCAGCCCTTAATACCTCCGTAAAATCCAAAAAGGGAATGGCAGCTTTTTCAAAGAGCGCGCCATTCCCTTTCTGTTTCTTTTTGAGATCATTGGTTTTCACCGCAATCGCAAAACCTGGGGGTCTGACTTGGCACATAAGCCCTCCGAAAGGGGTTTCTTTTGAATTTTGCTGGTAGGGTGATATGATTTTAAGCACTCAAAACAGGAGGTTGTAATGCTTCAGGATTTTCTTCAAGCGTATGTCAACAAATATGGCTTCTCGGGCTACACCGAACTGCGTGCCCAGCAAAATCGCAATCGCGGTGTGATGATGCTCAACGGCAGCCTGACTGCCAACAACAGCGGAACCAGCCGGGGTTTATCCGCGCGGGTAGTCAAGGGCGGAGCTTACGGCTTCGCTTCTGGTACTGGTTATGGGGACGATCTGGAAGCGATCGCACGCGTGGTCCAAACCGCCAGCAACCATGCCGCCTTCCTCGACAGCCGCGTTCAGCGCGGTAAGTCGGAATTCCCTGCCATCGCAGCTTTCACCCGCAAGGACGGGTTCGAGCATGATGTTCCGGTGGAGCAGAGTTACCTGCTGGGTATTGTGGACGAACTGGACGGCTACATCGCAGAGCGTTTTCCCAAGCTGCTTAGCAGGCGAATTTTCGCCCGAGTGCTGGATATGGAGAAGCTGCTCTACACCAGCGACGGCGTCGTCTCGCATTCGTATGTGCCGCGATCAAACATCTATGTTTTCATGACCACCCAGGACAAAGACGGGCAACCCGTTGAGAACTACAAAGTGATGGGTGGTTATGGCAACTTTTTAAGCAAATTTCCGAGTGCCGAACATCTTTTTGGTAAGCTCGAAACGCAATATGAACAGCTGACATTGAAGGCTGAAGGCGTTTACGCCAAACCCGGCATCCAAACCGTCATCCTCGATTCAGACCTGTCGGGCATCCTCGCGCATGAGGCTGTCGGGCACACCGTGGAGGCGGATTTTGTGGAAACCGGCTCTGTGGGCGGTCCGATGTTCGGCAAGCAGGTTGCCAGTGAGAAGGTCAGCCTGGTGGATATCGCCCATACTGCTTTTGGCAAGCTTGCACCCGTGCCGGTGTTCGTTGACGATGAAGGCACGCTGGCGCAGGATCAGTTGTTGATCGAAAACGGCATCCTCACCGGCTACATGCATAATAAAGAATCCGCTCTGAAGTTTGGGCATATGCCAAATGGCAATGCCCGCGCGTTTGATTTCTCCGACGAACCCCTGATCCGCATGCGCAACACCTGCATCCTACCCGGAACAGATAAACTGGAGGACATGATCGCGTCTGTGGAGGACGGTTATTACTTCACTGACATGAACAATGGTCAGGCGGATTCGACCGGCGAATTCATGTTTGGCGTACCGATGGGCTTTGAGATCAAGGATGGCAAGCTCGGGCGGGCGGTGAAGGACACAACCGTCTCTGGCGTGGCATTTGAGGTGCTCAAAACTGCCGACATGGTCAGCGACACCGTCACCTGGACTAACTCGGGCATGTGCGGCAAGAAGCAGAGCATTCCAGTGGGGATGGGCGGACCGGCAATCAAGGTTCAGATCAATGTGGGAGGTCGGGCATGAAACGGGCACTTGAAGTGAAAGACAAAGCGCTGCTCGAGGCAGCGGAGTTGATCCTGGCGGAGATCAAGGCGATCGGCGCGGAAGAAGGCGAAACCTGGGTGAGCCGCAGCGCGTTGACGGAAATCTATTATGAGCTCGGAAAAGTCAGCATGGTGCGTACGGTGTTTTCGGATAAGGTCAGCCTGCAGCTGCTCAAAGACAAGCGCAAAGGAAGCACCACGCTCAATAGCTTTGCCCCCGAGGACATACGGCTGGCAGTACGAGAAGCCTGGCAGGCGGCACAGTCAGCCGCCCCGGATGAGGCGGAAGGAATTGCCGAGCTACAAGAAAACGTGAGTTTTTCTGCCGGTGACGAGCAACCAGACCTGGATGCCATGTATGGGCAGCTGGATCAGCTTCTAAAGGACGTCCGCCAGGATTTCCCAAAGATCAGCTTTGATTCAATCGGCATCGAGCACCAATTTGGAGAGAAGCTCTATACCAACACCAATGGCGTCCGGCTTTCGGACCGGCGCGGTCTCTACCAGCTTAGTAACATGTTCGTGGCAAAGGAAGAAGGGAAAACCTCCTCGTTTAACTACTTTGCCACCGTTTACGAAAACCCTGCCGATCGGGTTTGCGGGGAAAGCCGCGTCAGGCGGTTGTTGGATGAAAGCCAGCGCCAGATTGTGACGGAACAATTCGCGGGCAGTTTCACGGGCGATGTAGTCATTACCCCGGGCTGTTTGGAAGAGATCCTGTATTATGTTCTGGATACATACCTGCAAGATGGGGCGTTGATCTCAGGAAGTAGTCCCTGGAAAGAAAAAGTCGGCGAGCAAGTCGCCAGCCCCTTGATCAACTTTGGACTGGTCGCGGAGCATCCCGACTTGCCAGGCGCGAGCCGACTGAGCGGCGATGGCTACGTGGCTGAGAACATGCCCCTGATTGAGAAGGGCGTGCTCAAGAACTTCAGCCTCAGTCGTTATGGTGCCGCCAGGACTGGCTTGCAAAGATCCAAAAACACCGGAGGCACCTATGTACTCGGCAATGGCGAGACATCCCTGGAAGAATTGATCTCTGAGATCGATCAGGGCATCCTGATGGGGAGGTTCTCAGGCGGCGAACCCAGCCCGTCAGGTGATCTGAGCGGCGTAGCCAAAAATAGCTTTTTAATTGAGAATGGACGCGTCACCAAGCCTCTGAGCGAGGTGATGATCGCGGGAAACCTGGCAGACATGCTGCGAAACACAATCGCCATCAGCCGGGAACGCGAGAATTCGGGGTATTGGCTCTTGCCATGGATCAGGGTGAAAGGCGTCACAATTTCGGGGAAGTAGTTACATAATGGGTAGTAGGGAAGGGGCTTGACCCCTTCCTCAAATCGGAAATTGTAGATCACCACGTCGCTACGCTCCTCGCGATGACAGATTTGTCGTAGGGAAGGGGCTTGACCCCTTCCGCGGAACAGCACACCCTATTCGCTTCGCTACCAGGGCAGGGACCGTTCCCAACATCTATCTTTCGCCACAACCAACCGGAACGGCGCAAGACCGTTCCCTACACCCCGACTAACCCATGCAGAGGATTTTTTTTGCCATCAATCGCGACAGGGTAGGGGCACGGCATGCCGTGCCTGCCCAGGGTCACCACTACCACGTCTGCGGAGGGGATTTGCTCGCGCCGCCTCCGACAAGACTGGGTCACAGTTTCGATTTCATCTAGTGAGATTCTCTGACAATCCGTCTATAATTTATCCAACCTGACACACCCAAAGGACAACCCATGCTCAATCCGGAAACTCAAAAGAAACTGATCGCTGACGGTCGGAATCTCATGAAAAGCTACTCCACCGATTCTTATCCTGACTTTGAATCCGACCAGGATCTCAAACTACCGCAGCCTCCGTTGGTAAAGGCAGCCATGACTGACCAAGCCGTGCCACTTCCCCGTAACTTCGTCGACCTTGACCTGCAACAGAATTTCATCACCCTGCTTACTGAGCGCAAGAGCTCGCGTGTCTACACTCAGCTGCCCATCAGCATGCTGCAGCTTTCCTTTTTACTCTGGGCGACCCAGGGGATCAAAGCCATCCGCGGCAAATCCTATGCCACCTTGCGCACCGTCCCCTCTGGAGGCGCGCGCCATCCTTTTGAGACCTACCTGCTCGTGCAGCACGTGGAGGGTTTGCGACCAGGCGCTTACCATTACCTGCCCATGGGTCACCAGCTCGAATTCCTGCATCCAGTCGAAGACCTGCCTTCAACTATTTCGCTCTCACTCGTAGGGCAAAGTTGGGCGTCCAAAGCCAGCGTGGTCTTTTATTGGAGTTTTGTACCCTACCGCTGCGAGTGGCGCTATGGCATCACGGCACATGGACCAGCCCTGATCGATGCTGGGCATGTCGGGCAAAACCTGTACCTTGCCTGCACCGCGCTTGGGCTTGGCACTTGCGCCGTCGCCGCGTTTGACATCCAAATCTGCGACGCCCTGTTTGGTTTGGATGGCGAAGAGGAATTCACCGTTTATGCCGCTCCAGTCGGCACTATTTCCCCTGCTGATCAAAAATCCGAAAAAGCCTTTTACCAATTCGTGGAAGATGAGGGGTTGTAAGCAAATCGGTTCCAGTTGTACACCTGGTCAATCCCGCCGAGCGTCCATTTTTGGTAGGATAGAAGGCAATAATGCCAGGTTTTGCATGCGAAGCCGCGAATGCAAATCCGTGCCCCTCGGGTACAATACGGTAACTGCAATTACTAAGAGGATGTTCATGATCAGACGTGACAAAATCAATTATTATCTCGACCTTGCTGAGATGGTCAGCCAACGCGGCACCTGCCTGCGGAAGCAATACGGCGCGGTAATCGTCAAGAACGATGAAGTTGTCTCGACGGGTTATGTCGGCGCGCCGCGGGGTAGAGATAACTGCATCGACCTGGGCTTTTGCATCCGCGAGAAGATGCAAATCCCACGCGGGGAGCGCTATGAGCTTTGCCGCAGCGTGCATGCCGAAGCGAACGCTATCATCAGCGCTTCACGCGAACGCATGCTGAACAGCTCGCTTTACCTTTCGGGCATTGACCTGAAAGACAGTGGCAATTATGTGAAAAACGCCAACCCCTGCTCGATGTGCAAACGCATGATCATCAACGCTGGGATTGAGCAGGTGTTTATTCGTGATGATAAAGATAATTTCCGCCGCATCCTTGTGCAGGAGTGGATCGACAACGACGAATCCCTAACCGGCGCGATGGGCTATTGAGTTTGAGAGGATAATTGAAATGAAGAATAGAGAAGTAACTCGTGTTGTGCAGGGAAAACCGGCTGTTGATGGCGCCGGAGTTCGGCTGAACCGGGTTCTTGGGGGCAGTACCATCAAAGATTTTGATCCGTTTCTGATGCTGGATTCCTTTGACTCGCGCAATCCTGATGACTATATCCGGGGCTTCCCGATGCATCCACATCGCGGGATTGAGACGATCACTTACCTGGTCACGGGGGAGATCGCCCATGAGGACAGCCTCGGCAACAAAGGTCTGATCACCTCCGGTGCATGCCAGTGGATGACGGCTGGCAGCGGCATCCTGCACCAGGAAATGCCGCAGGAAGCCGAGCGTTTGCTTGGACTGCAACTGTGGTTGAATCTTCCGGCTGCCGAGAAAATGACCAATCCAAAGTATTTCGACATCGAACCACAGGATATCGGCTCGGTGGAAGATAACGGCGGCTTTGTGAAGGTCATTTCCGGTGAGTACAAGGGTGTCAAGGGTGTGACCCCGCACCACATCCAGGCGGCCCTGCTCGACGTGAAGCTTGACGAGGGACAGAGTATCGAGATACCCGTGAAGTCAGATGAAACCGTTTTTGTCTTCCTGATCGAAGGCGCGGGCATGTTGGGCGGTGAAATTTTTGATGAGAAATCCGCCCTGCTGCTGGGTGAGGGCGAAATGGTGGAAGTCAGTGCCCTGCCAGGCGAGGTTGTGCGTTTTATTTTGGCTTCAGCGCCGCCGCTGCATGAGCCGGTAGCCTGGGGCGGACCGATTGTGATGAACACGCGTGAAGAATTGCAGCAAGCATTTGACGATCTCAGAGACGGAACATTTATCAAGTAAGAAGGAGCTGCCATGAAACAATTTGATGTCGTGGTTTTAGGGGCAGGCCCGGGGGGTTATGTGGCGGCGATCAAATCCGCGCAACTCGGCAAAAAAGTTGGAATCATCGAGAAGGAGTACCTGGGTGGCGTATGCCTGAACGTTGGCTGCATCCCCTCCAAAGCACTCCTGCGAAATGCCGAGTTGGCGCATCTGCTGCGTACCGAAGCCAAGGAATATGGCATCAGTTTTGATAACCTCCAGCTCGACTATGCCGCTGCCTTTAAGCGCAGCCGGCAGGTGAGCCAGCGCCTGACCAAAGGCGTCAGCTTCCTGATGAAAAAGAACAACATCGAAGTCATCCTTGGAAATGGCAAGCTGACCGCTCCGGGCAAGCTTCTTGTGGCGCTCACAGGTGGCGGAGAAGAGGAAGTACAGACGCAGGACATCATCCTGGCGACCGGGGCGCATGCCACGGTCATCCCGGGCATGGAGCCGGATGGCATCAGGATCTGGGATTATAAACACGCGATTTTGGCAGAAAGCCTGCCGAAATCCGCCGTGATCATTGGCGGTGGGGCGATCGGGATTGAGTTCGCGACCGTCTGGAGCGGATATGGTGTGGAAGTCAGTGTGGTCGAAATGCTGCCGCACATCCTGCCCAATGAGGACGAGGAAGCCGCGGCTGAGCTTGCCAAAGCCCTAAAGAAACGCGGCGTCAAACTGTTTGCGGGCACGAAGGTCAAGAGTGTCGAGCGCGCGGAAATTGGCACCAAAGTGCTGATCGAGAGCGAGAAGGGGGAAGAAACCCTCGAAGCCGAAGTCGCGCTTGTTTCGGTGGGATTCAAACCCAACTCCAAAAACATCGGCTTGGAAGAGGTCGGGGTAGAGACCGACAAGCGCGGGTTTGTGGTGGTGGACGAACGCATGCAAACCAATGTGCCTGGCATTTGGGCGATTGGCGACGTGACTGGCAAGCTGCTGCTTGCACACACCGCCTCGGCGATGGGCTTGATCTGCGCCGAGAACATTGCCGGCAAAGCAGCGCGAACCCTGGACTATCGTATGATCCCGCGGGCAGTTTATTCCTCCCCGCAGGTGGCGTCTTTTGGCTACACCGAAGCACAGGCGAAAGAAGCGGGCTTCGCGGTCAAGGTCGGTAAGGTCAACTTCCAGTCCAATGGCAAAGCGCTCGGATTGGGGGAATACCAGGGCTGGGTGAAGATCATTACGGATCAGAAGTACGGCGAGATTATGGGTGCTACGATCGTGGGACCTGAAGCCTCCGAGTTGCTGCCCGAGCTGGTGCTTGCCCAAGGGAACGAACTCACGGTTGAAGAGATCGCGCATTCTGTGCACGCTCACCCCACGTTGGCTGAGGCGTTGATGGAAGCCGCCGAAGCCGCCCTCGGCAGCGCGATCCATAGTTAGTTCAGTACAGAGACACAAAACGGGATGAGGAAAACCTCATCCCGTTTTTTCGCAGTTATCCGTCATCGCGAGCCTCTTTTGTGCCTGTGCCCGCAAAGCAGGGTATGGCGATCTGAATTTCATCCCTTGATATTGCTCGTAGGGCGAGCTTGGAAGCACTGCGAATATCATCATGCACAGGCATTGATGTGCTTCCAATCCGCCATCACACTATCGATCATTAACACGGCGGATTGACCCAAGAGGAAAGAGCTCTGGGGCAGGTGGCACAATACACTCGTCCATCACATCGCTCACGGTGCCCTCAGCCTCGCCCTACATGTTAATGTCATCGCGAGGGAGAAAAGCGACCGCGGCGATCTAAATATTACTTTACAGAAGAATAACTGCAGACTGCCACGCCCCATCGGTACCCTCTGTGGCTCGCAGTGACGGATTAAATTGTCATCGCGAGTGAGCGACGTGACCGTGGCGATCTGCCTGGAATTATTCTCGCAACCACAGCCAACATAATGTGAATGAAGACAATGAATCCGAAATTTGGGGCGTTCATTGTATTCTGAGTGATATAATAAATTATCTTCCTCGTGTTCAATTGAAAGGGGTTTCAATGAAAAAGTCTGTTTTTCGGATTCTTGGTTGTATCCTGATTCTGTCCTTGTTATTCCCCACGGCTCCCAAACTTGCGCAGGCTGAGGAACGGACGCCGCCTGCAGTACAAAAGCCTTCCACTTTGGAACCGGAGTTCGATGATTTCTTACCGGAAAAGCTGGAATTCGAGCACGTTCCCCTTCGGGAGCCTTTTTATCCCCCTGAGATAGCGGAGAAATTACCGGGGGTGGAAAGCGAGTCCGAGCAGAGCGAACATATCCCCCCCAGCCTTGAATACGAGTCATTGGAAAGCCTGCCAGATATTGGGGAACCTGCTGATTATCTCCGGCAAGATCCCGCTTTTCCCCATGAGATTTCAGATAGATATCGGGGAGTGGACAGCGAGCCCGAGCCGCGCGAATACATACCACCGACCCCTGAGGTAGTGGCTCTGACCCAGCAGCAGGTGCAGAGTTTTGATTGCGGCACAGTTACTGATGTGCCCCAGCTTGAATGTCAAGCGCTGGTTGCGCTCTACAACAGCACCAACGGCGCGGGGTGGACAGACCACACCAATTGGCTGGAAAACAACCAGCCCAATACTTGGTATGCGGTTTTCACGGAGGGTAGCGGCCATGTGCGCTACCTTGACCTATGGGAAAACAACCTGGTTGGCACGATCCCATCAGAGATTGGCAATCTGACTGGGCTATATCGCTTGTGGCTACATGGCAATTCACTCACAGGATCTGTTCCCCCTGAAATTGGAAATATGGCCAGCTTGGAATACTTGGGGCTTTACCGAAACAACTTAACTGGAACAATCCCAGTGAACTTGTTTAATTTGACGAATCTGGTGGGTTTTTTCTTAGCCAATAATGATCTTTCCGGAAATTTCCCAAATGAAATAGGAAGTCTGACAAATCTTGTTCAGATTGACCTTGGTGGAAACTCACTAAGTGGCTCAATTCCCTCACAACTGGGTAACCTTATCAACCTAACAAGTTTGTATATGGCTGATAACAACTTTACTGGAACAATTCCAAATGAATTGGCAAACTTAGTAAATCTGGAATACTTGCGATTAGAGGGTAACCAGCTAACGGGATCGATTCCCCCCTTCTTGGGGACCTTGAGTAACCTGGGGGAATTATTTCTCAATGACAATCAATTAAGTGGGTCAATCCCAAGCGAGTTGGGGAATCTATCTAGCTTATTTAGCCTATGGCTGCAAGATAATGATTTGAGTGGAACGATCCCGACCTCATTTGGACAACTCTCGAATTTGCGGGTTCTTTACCTTTATGGGAACCCGTTAAGTGGTTCGATCCCATCTGAACTAAGCAACCTCACCCAACTCGAAAATTTATACATAGGAAATAATGAAATGACTGGGGTGATTCCTTCATGGCTTGGAAGTCTCCCCAACCTGAGAATTTTGGGCATATGGGCGACAAAAATTTCCGGATTGATACCGCAGGAATTGGGCAATCTGACAGGGCTCGAATACTTAAGCCTGGCGGATAATGATCTTTCTGGAACGATACCAGCAGAATTGGGTCTGTTAACGAATTTACGAGCTCTTCAGATCAATCATAATCAATTTTCAGGAGCGATTCCTGAAAGCCTCCAAAATCTCACTGAATTATGCACACCAGGTTTCAATGAGGATCAGTGGCCTTGCTTTGATATCGATTATGGGCTGGATCTTAGCTTTAACCGACTAAACATTACCGGTTACACTCCCGAGTTAGTGGCGTTTCTGGATCTCAAAGATCCGGATTGGTCAACAACACAGACATTGCCGTTCACAGGCTGTGCAAGTGTCACTGAGATCCCTGTCAGTGAGTGTGAAGCGCTGGTCGCATTGTATAACAGCACAAACGGTCCAAACTGGACAGACCACACCAATTGGCTTGAAAACAACCAGCCCAATACCTGGTATGGGGTTTACACAGAGGGTAGCGGCCATGTGCGCTACCTTGACCTTTGGTATAACAACCTTGCTGGGACCATTCCACCAGAGATTGGACATCTGACAGGGCTGTATCGTTTGTGGTTGAATAGTAACGCGTTGACGGGTACCATACCGCCAGAAATTGTGAATATGACGAGCCTGGAGTATCTGGCCTTATATAGCAATCTATTGACCGGAACCATTCCAGAAAACTTGGATTACCTTACTTATCTCCAGTATCTCGACCTGGACTATAACCAGCTGACAGGTCCGATTCCGCCTGAAATCGGCAACCTGTCTAACTTAGTTTGGCTCTTCCTGGACCACAACCAACTCACCGGCACCATACCCATTGAACTTTGCAGCTTGGTAAATTTGCAATACTTGTATTTGAATCACAACCAACTCAGCGGTACCATTCCATCTGAGCTTGGCAATCTGGTAGATCTCAGGCAGCTATACCTGCAATATAACCAGCTCAGCGGCTCCATCCCCCCCGAGCTTGGCAGCCTGGTCAACTTACAGTATTTAGCCTTGGGAGCCAACAATCTTGCTGGGACCATTCCAGCCGAATTGGGTGACCTGGTCAGTCTCCTGGGTTTCTCACTTAACTCCACCCAGCTTAGTGGACCCATTCCAGACCAGCTGGGTAATTTGACAAGTTTACTAGTTTTAAATCTACATTCCAACCAGCTCAGCGGTTCTATCCCACCCGAATTAGGCCTTCTAACCAACCTGCAAAGAGTGTGGCTGTATTCCAATCATCTGAGTGGTCCGATCCCACAGGAAGTCGGAAGTCTGGTCAATCTCTTTCAGCTGGATCTGAGTGACAATTTGCTATCAGACGAAGTACCTTCCACTTTCACCAACCTGATCAACCTGTGTGAGCCTGGCAATCCAGACCCACCTTGTTATGATTATAATAAACTTGACTTGGGCTTCAACCACCTTTCAGTCCCTGCCTCAGAACCTGGCGTAGAGGAATTTTTGGCTATCAAGGACCCCGACTGGTATCTGACCCAGGCGGTCGAAGAGGAGATCCCTGGCGACGCAGGCGGCACCGTAGTCTCCAATGACGGCAATACCGAAATCGATATTCCCGCTGGCTCGGTGGAGGGTCTGTTCACCATTCTCTTTGCTCCTCAACCCAACCCTAGTGAAGACATCGGAGTCTTGAATTTCGCAGGCAACAGTTTCGATCTGACCGCTTTTAATGAGTTTGGTCCCGTAGACAGCTTTGCTGAACCGCTGACGCTGACCCTGCAATACGACGAAGCTAGTTTGGGGGTCATCCCCGAAGACACTCTGATCCTGTACTATTGGGATACTATCGAACTCGCCTGGCTGGACGCAGCCAGCACTTGTGATGGCGGAACCTACATCCGCAATTTTGACGAGAACTGGCTAAGACTACCTGTCTGCCATCTGAGTGAGTTCGCTTTGTTGGGCGATTCGTTTGACCTCTTCCTGCCGTCGATCCGGCGCTAAAACCCTCTTTATGTCAACAACCAAGGGCAGCTCACACCGCTGCCCTTTTCTTGTCTATGCCTGGCAATTCAGACGTAGCAGCGAAGCATTTCAATCAAAAATGCGATCCTGTATCCAACTTCGCCGTAAAAAATGCTTCGCCCCTACCGGTCACCGTCCTTTAATCCCGTCATGCAAGAGGTCGTTGCACCTGTACCCGCAAAGCAGGGTATGCCGATCTGCAATTCATTTTACAGACCAGAAAACTGCAGGCTACCACGCTGCTTCGTTGCCCTCCGGGGTTTGCAGCGACTCCGGTCATTCTGAGCCTCTGTTGCGAAGAATCTGGTTTCTAACTGAAAGATCCTTCTCTTCGCTCAGGATGACAGCAAGAGCTTCACCCCTCGCTTGATGACAGATAGAGCTTCACCCCTCGCAGTGATAGTCCCCCCCTTGTCATCGCGAGCGGTCGTTGCACCTGTACCCGCAAAGCAGGGTATGGCGATCTGCAATTCATTTTACAGACCAGAAAACTGCAGGCTACCACGCTGCTTCGTTGCCCTCCGGGGTTTGCAGCGACTCCGGTCATTCTGAGCCTCTGTTGCGAAGAATCTGGTTTCTAACTGAAAGATCCTTCTCTTCGCTCAGGATGACAGCAAGAGCTTCACCCCTCGCAGTGATAGTCCCCCTTGTCATCGCGAGCTTCATTTTCGAAGAATCTAGTTTTCACCGATAGATCCTTCGCTTCGCTCAGGATGACAGCAAGAACTTCATCCTACGCAGGATGACAGCAAGAGCTTCACCCCTCGCAGTGATAGTCCCCCCCTTGTTATCGCAAGCACTTGTGTCCAAAGGTAAGGGAACGCATAACAGATGGTTTTACGCTTCATCCGAGAGTCAAAATTCTCTATCCCAGACTCATGAATATGCTATACTTTATCCATGAAATCAGCGGCTGGTTCTCTTTGGCGTGGATTAAAGACAACCCGTTTTCAAGGAAGGGTCTAAGGCGTAACTATGCTTTTTACCCTACTTCTCAATGACCTGCTCGCCCTTGCCCTGGGCATCCTTGGCTTGCTCTTCCTGCTGATCAACCTGTTACTCCTCAAGAAACACCAGCCCAAGCACAGCCCTGAGCCTGCCAAAGAAGCGGTCGAACACCTGCTGCATATCTCCTCCGAAGAAGGCAAACGCCTGGTGGTCGGCTTGGGGCACTCGCTTGCCACTGCCAGCTTCGACCTGGCTGGCGCCTCCGGGCTCAGCCTGCAGCGCGCTCTGCTCAGACGCTCGCTTTTCAATGACCACCCGCTCCAGTCTTTCAGTGGCGATGGCGTTCTGGCTTGCCTGAGTCGCATGGTGGTGCATGGCGCCTATCGTGGCGCGCTTGCCAGCGAACTCTTTAGTGCTTCCCTCAGCCAACTCAGCGGCACCAACTCCCTGGCATACACTGCCAGCCTGGTCAATCAGATTCCTGACTCCTCCAACGCAGGCTTGCTGCTGGCAGGACAGATGAACCCAATAATTCTCCTGGCACTCGACCAGGCTGACCGGCAATCGCTTCCAGCTATCAGCGCTGTTTCTTCCCTGAGCGGGCAGGCAGCGGGCTTCTTTGGTAATGCTGTGAACCTGATGGGCGAGGATGTCTTCAACGCTGCTGGCAAACTGGACCAGCGCAAATCTGCTCAGGCGAGCCTAAGCGCCCAGGATTGGCTGCGCATCGCGATCACACTCGGGCTGCTGCTCGGCGCGATCCTGAAGATGGGGGGTGTGCTGCCATGAAGCGCCCGCTACCCTTAATCGTTGGTATTTTGAGCGGTCTGGTTGTGTTGGCTGCCATGTTTTTTGTTCCCCAGGGCAGCGGCATCCTCGGCGCGGTTCTGAATTGGGTGATAATCGTTGCTGGTGTTGCCCTGTTAGTGGCGATCGCCAGCCTGGTGCTTACGCACCTGCGCTTCATAGCCGGGGGTAAAAAGGGCTTTTTGCTCAGCCTGGTGTTGGTGATCAGTTTTCTTGCCACGCTGGTGTTTGGTCTGCTGCGTGGCGTGGATGACCCGGTTTTTCTCAAGTGGGTTGGCGCGGTTGTCCGCCCGATCGAAACCGCGTTGCTTGGGCTGGTGGCTCTGATCATGATGAGTGCCGCGATGAAAATCTTCCGCGAGCGAGGTTGGTCGGCTTTGACCGTCTCTTTTGGCATCAGCGCGGTTATCTTTCTGGTGCTGGGGCTGGGTTTCCTGCAGAACCTCAACTTCCCGGCGCTGACTGAAGTCATTCGCTTCATAGAGGGTCTGCCGATGATCGGCGCGCGCGGTTTGTTGATTGGGATTGGCATCGGGCTCTTGATGATGGCGTTCAGAGTGTTATTTGGCATGGAAGGTTCCGGAAATGACTGAAGATCATCCTGACCTGAACCCGTGCCCAAACTGCGGCAAAGAGAACCTGCCGATGGCGACCCGCTGCGTGCACTGCGGATCGGATATGGAAGCCCTGTTTACCATTTACGGGCAGGTCCAACAGCCTGACGAGGAAACAGAAGATTCTTTACCCGAAATTATTGAGGAAATCCGCAATGATCCTTCGCTGCAACCCCCTGCAGAGGAGAAGTCGGAGTCAGAGGAAGCGTCAGTTGCCAATTTTGACGAATCGCTGCTCGACTCGGACCAACTACCCGACTGGTTAGCTAAAGTGCGTGAACGCGCCCAGGAAGAAGACGATGCTGTTGGCGATTTGGTCAGCGGAACCATCGCCATGGATGCGATCCGCAGCGAGGAGGTCGCTTCTGGCGTGGATGGAGAATTCAACGCCTGGATCAACCGCATCCGCGAGAAGAGCCAGCAGGAAAACAGCGTTCGGGCTCGCCAAATTCCAAGCGAAAACGAGGAACCTGACCAGGTGCCCGAATGGCTGCAGCGTATACGCGCTTTGCGACCAAGCCCAGAAGAAGAAATTACGCATGAAGTCAAAACCAGTCCCGGCTATGCTGACGATCTGCCGCAGGAGTGGACAGACGAAGCCTTGCAGGAACTTCGCCGCCAGGCTTTGGCAGAAGATCATGAACAGGAAACAGAACCGCTTCTCTCAACAAGCGCTTCCACAGAAGACGAAGAACCGCCTGTTGAGCCTGAAATGGAAGCACCAAGCGAGCCTATTCACGAAGAGCCCGAGTCCATTGAAGAGAACTTCCACAACATCCCGGAGGATGAGGAAGCTTACTACACGCCCGTTACAGGTGAAGACCTGAGCCAATTTACAGAGGATCAAGACGATTCTGTAATTGAGCCGATGGAGGAAGAACTGGCGACCGGTGATAACGAATTGCCAGAGCAGGAACCAGAGCAAGAACCTCCAGCGCAAGCCGAGATCCAAGCAGAAGAGGTCGTACCTGACGCAACTCCCTTGGAACCGAAAGCAATTGAAACCCCAGAAGAAACCGAGCTCGAGTCCGTACCGGTTGAAGCTGAAGACGAAGCGAAAATGGGGGAGGAAGAACCGGAAGAAGAGCCCGAGGAAGAGGAGCAACCAATAGATAGTGCTGCAGTTCCTCCGGATTTGCTGCTCCTGCGCGACCAGCAGGATCGCGCCAGCTTGCTGGCATCCTTGATCGAGCAGGAAGGGCGTGTCACTGCCGGCAAGCAACCGATCCGAAAGCCTTCCGGCCGGGCAGGGCGTCTGGTGGTGGCTTTGTTGCTGCTGGTTGGGCTGATTGCCTCGATCCTTATTGGTCCTGCCGCCATGCCAACTGACACCCCCAAAAGTATCCCTGCACTGGCATTGGACGAACAGATTCAAACCCTGGCTGAAAGCGACAAGGTGCTGGTGGTGCTTGATTACCAGGCAGCAACCAGCCGTGAGCTCGAAGCCCTGGCAGCGCCATTACTTATAAACATGGATTCCAAAGGCATCAAACTTGCTTTTCTCACCACCCAACCTTCCGGTCTGTTCCTGGCGCAATCCATACTGGCGCAGGCAGGGCTGCCAGCGGAGACTCAGGTGGGATATCTACCTGGCAGCTACCTTAACCTGATCAGCTGGGCGATGAACCCTGCGATTTCGGCAACGGGAGATGACCTTGTAAGCGTAAAGAACCTGGGATATTACAAGATGGTTATCCTGGTGAGTGACTCTGCTGACAACGTACGCGGTTGGCTGGAGCAGATTGCGCCTTGGATGGATTCGTTGAAATTTGCCGCGGTCATTACTCAGATGGAAGCCCCGGTGCTTTCGCCCTATTTCGACTCGGGTCAGCTCGTTGGTTACGCCGCAGGCATTACGGACGGAAACACAGGTACACAAACTACCTTTAATTACCGCGCTTATCGCGTGGGTCTGCTGCTGATGCTGGTGATGCTGCTCCTGGGCATGATTTCGAAAGGTGAAGAGGATGCAATTCGACGGGAAGAGGAGCGAGCAGAATGAGCCCTTCTGAACTGTTTGCCCTGATCCTGGGCGTCGCTCTGACGGTGATGGTGTTGAGCTACATCCTGGGGGATCGCCTGTTCTTTGGCATCGCCACCCATATTCTAATCGGGGTTAGCGCTGGCTTCCTGGCACTGGTAGTCATTCAAAAGATCATTCTGCCCTACCTGTTCAAACCGCTAACAAACGTGTCAGATTCGGGCTTTTTACTCGCGCTGGTTCCACTGGCGCTTTCGATATTGCTGGTCCTGATGCTTTTTAAGAGAAGCACCCAGGCAGGGGCAGTCCCGCTGGCATTTTTGGGCGGGGTGCTGGCAGCGCTGGCGATCGTTGGAGTCACACGCGGCACGCTCGCGCCGCAGATGCTGAGCATGTTGGGTCGTTTTGAACCTGGAAAGCTAATGGTTGAAGCGCAGCCTCAATGGTCTGCCATCCTTGAAGCCCTGATGATCCTCTTCGGAGTGATATCCGTGCTGTTTGTCTTCCATCATCGCGGGCAGTCGAAGGGCGGCGAGGTGGTCAGACCCGTTTTCCTGCAAGGGGTCGGCAGCATTGGTCAGATATTCATTGGTTTCACTTTTGGAGCCCTGTTTGTTGGGCTGTTCAGTTCCGCTCTGGTTGCGCTGATCAGCAGCCTTTCAGAAATCATACAATTCATCACCTTGTGGTTTTAGAGGTTAGCGTGCCAAAGACCTATCTCAGCCTCGACATTGGAAAAAACCAGACGCAAGCCTGGCTCTTCGCTCAACGGGAAGGTACCTGGACTGTTCATGGCACTGCCAGCGTTCCGACTCAGACAGCGGGTGATGGCGATCAGTTGCGCAAGAGTATTCAGACGCTCCTGAGCAAAATTCAGCAATCTACCGAGGTCCGTCTGCTTGATGACCGTGGTCAAATCACCAACACCAGGCGTCTGGAAGGCGCGCCAGCAGCAATTGGTATGAGCCTGTCTGCCGGTAAGCCTATCCGCACTGCATTGATCGGTCTTTCCGAAGCTTACTCCATCGCGCCATTGCGTCGCTTGGTTGGTTTGTTCAATTGCGAGGTGGTGCTGGAGGTCAATCTCCAGAACGACCTGAACGCGACTACCCAACTCGAGAGGCTCCTCACCAGTGATGTTGAACTATACGTCATTGGCGGAGGCGCAAACGGCGGCGCTCAAAAGTCGCTCAAAGCGGCAATTGAAAACCTACGCCTGGTTTATCACCTGATACCCCGCACGATTCGCCCTCAAATCGTGTATTGCGGAAACCAGGAACTGGCAGAATACGCTCAAAACGAGATTGAAGCCGGGCTCGACCTGCACCTTTCGAGTAACATCCAGACCAATCCCGGTCAGGAAGACCCAACACTGGTGTGGAAGGCTATGCTGAAGGCGTTTGAACGCTTGCGACTTCAACAAATCCCCGGGCTGGCTGAGATTGTCAGCGATCTCCACACCCGCGTCATCCCCAGCGATTTTTCAGCGGGCAGGATGGTGCGTTTCCTGGAACGAAGCAGTGAAAATGGCAAGGGAGTACTGATGCTGCGTATTGAGGCGGACACGGTGAGTGTGATTGCTGCGCGGGATCAGAGACTTAACGGCGTGTGTCGTGGTGTTGAGGTGAACGATGCAGTTTTGCAGGTAGCACGGGGGCTCTCCAGCCAGCTGACTGACGCGAACAGTTTTGCGACCTACATTCACAACCGCATCCTGTTCCCGGATTACACCCCTGCGACTTTGGAAGATCTGAGCATCGAACACGCCTGGGCGCGTGTTCGAATCCGCGAAGCGCTGAGCGCTCTCCAGGAATTGGATCGTGAGTTTGGTTATAACCCCAGCTTGGGTTTGATGCGCCTCTATGAGCCGATCATTCTTTCGGGACCAGAGATGAGCCTCGCGCTGCCGCACCAGGGCTTGATGCTCGCATTGGACGGCATCTTGCCGCATGGGATCACAACAATCTTGCAGGACGAGCAGCAACTCCTCGTCGCTCTGGGTAGCCTTGCGCCTCACGATCCTCTCTTGCCAATCCAGGTAATGGATGAAGAGGTCTTTACCAACCTTGCCACCGTGGTTACGGTTAATGCCATACCTTCTCAGGGGCAGAAAGTGCTCCAGATAGAAGTTAATGAAGGCGAGCAAATGCCAAGGCTTTTCCACAAAATCCAAATGGGCGATCTTAAACGTATCGAAACCATACCGAATGGTAAAACCGAACTGTATCTTGCCCCTGAAGATGAGAGCGACGTCGGCATGGGGCTGCCAGGACTTGGAGGCTGGGTGACCGTTTTGGACTCCAAGGTTGGGGTGGTGGTCGATGCGCGCGGCAGACCTTTGAACTTACCAGTAGATGAAACCGCACGCGCGGAAACGCTGCACAACTGGCTTTGGGAACTCGGAGGATAGAGATGGATAAAGTGGTCATCCGTTCCGCTCAGCCAGTTTATAAGCAAGTCCGCCTCTCACAACCCGGGAATGTTTTGGTGCGCACCGGGCAGGAAGTGCAGGTGGGGGATGTGCTGGCTGAGACAGTCGTTCCCGGGAAATTCCAGGTTTTCGATATTGTTAATCATCTCGGAATCCACCCGAGCCGACTGGACCAGCACCTGAAAAGGTTAAATGGCGAGGTTGTCAGCAAAGGGGATGTGATTGCTCAAAAACCAGGCTTGATCACCCGCATTTTTCGCGCCTCCCAGGATGGAAAGATCGTTTCGTTGCGCGAAGGTAGAGTGACACTGGCGATGGGGGAGCAAAAGCTCCAGGCTTTCGCGCCCATTGCCGGAACGATCGTGGAATTGATCCCTGGTTTTGGCGCAGTGATCGGCCTGACCGGAAATCTCATTCAAGGGCTCTGGAGCAACGGTCTGAACGCCAACGGGACCTTTACCCGCCTCGATTTTGACTTTAACGACCCCCAGCAAAGAGGGCGTATGCCTGAATTGAAGGGAAAAGTCGTATTTTCAGGAGCGATCATTACTCCCGAAAGATTCCACCTGATCATGGCGAGAAAGCCCGCCGGGTTGGTGTTGCCGTCGCTGGTGCCGGGGCTGGTCAAAGACGCGCTCAAAAGTTCCATCGCTGTCATGAGCCTGAATGGTTTCGGAGATCAGGAGATTGATCCTGTCAGTCTTACATTACTGCAAAAGATACAGGATCAGGAAGTGTTTCTGCTTTCTGAGGGTTTGGGTCAGGCAGCAGAATTGGTTTTACCCGGCGAAGGGGGGCAAATTTCAGCGCTGTTTGATGAGGAAGTCACGCTAAAGGTGGGCAGTGTGGTGCGCCTGATCGGCGAACCTTACCTGGGAAGCACCGGGCGGGTTGTCGAATTGCCAGAACGTGCGGAGCGTTTTGCCAGCGGTCTGACGGCAAAAGTTGCCGTAGTGGAACGGAAGGATGGAACGTTCATTCGCGTTCCAAGCACTAACTTGCTGTTGATGGACGTGAATCCTACGGATTTATGATCTCAAGATATTGGGTGGAAATCCAGCCAATCTTTCCGTTTGGCGCTACCACCTGGCTCCAGGTTCTTCCTTCGTTTATCTCCTCAACCCCTGTTAACTGAATGGTGTCATAATAATTTACGTAAGCCAGGATGTAGGTCGTAGTGGACGGTCCCTCCCGGACGATTAAGCCATTTGTAGCAGTCACACGAGCATTGGTGTAAGTCGGGACGATAGTGGTCAGCTCTGTGGTAGGGGTGGGTTCAGGGGTGGCGGTGGGGATGCTCGTGGCTGTAGCAGTTGGAGGTGGTATGGTAGGGGTTGGGGGCACTGGTGTGTAAGTAGGAACGACCATCAAGGTAGGTTCTGGTGTCTGAGCCATGATCGGATTCTGTTCGCGATGAATAATCTCGATCATGCTAATGGTTGCCAGGGCAAGAATTAACACGGCAATAAACATCCCAAAAGATTTGCGCGGTGGGAAGCCCAACACCCAGGTGGTCAGGAACATGACGACTATCGAGAGACCAAGCCTTGTCAGCCCCACAATCAGCAGTGGCATTCCGGCAGCACTTCCGGCTGTGGCAGATTGACCCGCTGCAAAAAATGGCATGAGCACCAGGTAGCCAAGCAAAATCGAAGAGAGCCTCGAAAGCGATTCATGATAGGTAAACCAATAAGCGGTCAACACTGACGCAATGATTAGAATTGTCCAAAACAGACCACCTTCAATCACCCCAGCGTAATCCACTCCGGACAAAAATCGATCCAACTGCAATGGGACAGCGTTGCGAACGATCCAGCCAGCCAGGAAAAACCCAGCAAGAGTCAGGATAAATCCCAGCAGTGCATACCAGAAATGCTTGGCAGAAGGCAGTGCGCCAGCATAAACCAAGCTCAGCAGGGGTTTTGCCATCGGAATGGCAATGATTCCAGCCAGGAGCACCAGGTTTGACCCTAAGAGGGTCCCGATCACCAGCAGGAGCAAACAAATCAGAAGCTGCCAAAAATACTGCATGCGGGGCAGGGAATGCCGGGCGATATCTCGCAGCAGGTCATTCTTATCGTTCGTGCTGGCGGTTTCGATATACTTGCGCAGCGAGCGCCTCTGCCTCGGCGGGAGAGATTGGAGCCCATCTGGTTTCGTTTCGGTTGTAGGTATGCTCATTTTGCTATCCATCATGCGTGGAGTAAAAGGTCATGCAATATCCTTAGTTGCACTATCCGTGCCTAAGCGATTTATTCGCCAGATAGATATTGGATTTATAAAGCCAGGCTGGGCTTGGCGACACCCAACAAAGCCGTGTTAGACACGCTTTCATCCACCCGGCAGCGTTAAGGTAGAATTGGGGCATGTTTAATAGAAAAATCCTCTTTCCGCTGCTTCTTAGCCTGCTGCTTATTTTCCTTTCCGCCTGCAACAATCAGCCTCTGCCAAGCCCCACAGTGGAAGCGACCCAGCCAATAGTCGTTGAAACGCCAATGGTTCCCACGTTAACGGTGAACCCGACCGCCACTGCGGTTGTTTTGTTGGACGCGGATATTCTGCTTTGGGCACCCGAAAGCGCGGATCAGGAACTTGCAGCGCAATTAGAAAATGAATTGAGCACATACGCGGATACGAACGGGCGCAGTTTTGCCCTCACGAACACGCTCAATGCTGCCCAACTCGGTCCGAGCGTGCGCGTTGTGGTGAGCCTTGCATCTCCAACCGAAGTCGAGTCGCTGGCATCAGTGCTCTCGCAGGTGCAATTTTTGGCGTTGAATGCCCCGAATCTCGCCCCCACAGAAAACCTGAGCACAGTGGTAACAGCCAAAGCCAGCCGAGACCAGATGGGCTTTTTGGCAGGCTACACCCTGGCGCTTGGCACACCCGATTTTCGGGTGGGTGTGTTGAGCCAGGCTGGCACGCCCGAAGGGCAAACCACGCGCGAGGCATTCGTCACAGGCGTCCGTTTTCACTGCGGACTCTGCAATGCCCGCTTCGCGCCGGTGGAATACTACCCCTTCACCGCTGAGGTTACTGACCCAGCCAACCCCGCCGACTGGCAGGCCGCCGCGGACGCGCTTCTGGCAAAATCTGTGACCAGCATTTTCGTTCAGCCCGAAATCAGCACTCCCGAGTTGATCGCTTACCTGAACAGTAAGAACATCACCCTAATCGGCGTAGAGGGTCAGCCCAATCTTGAAAGCATGCAGAAATTGTTGGGTGTGCTCAGCGGTGGGATTGACCTTGAACCGGCATTGGGGGAACTGCTGCTTGGGAAATCCGTCGGGGTGGTTAAAGCGGGCATTGAACTCACGCGGATCAACCGCGATTTGTTCTCCGATGGTCGCGTGATTCTTTTCGAACGCATCAAGCAGGATCTGCTGGACGGTTACATCAAAACCCTGCCCTGATCGCTCCTCGCGGTCTGTTCCCAGGCAAATACTGGCAGTTTTTATCCTCCTCGGGCTTAGTGATGTTACAATAGTTAAACAGCACAAACGTTGGCAATTTCAAATCCGAGCTTGGAGGTCCACTATGCGGCTAAGCAAGAAACTACTGATTTTGCTCGCACTCACACTCCTGGCAGGTCTGACCGGGATGGCAAATCCCGCTCAAAGCCAGGAAATCACTCAGCAACAAAAATTGGTCGTTTTCGAATCTGTCGGAAGTCCTACTTGATGGCATTGCGCGATCTCCGGTCCGGTGATCGATCAAATAGCACAAGAGTACTCAGACCAACCCGTCGTAGTTGTTGATTACCATTATTCACTAGATTATCCACCTCCTTTTTTACCTCCCCAAGCCCGTTGGGATGTTATCCAGGCCACTGAATCTGGTCTTGGTCTGACCTGGGCAGTGGTTGACAGCGGTCGCCTCTACCATCGCGGCGCGGAAACACCCGAGGTAGCCTACAATACGTACACAGCCATGATCAATGACGCGCTGACTCAACCCGCCACCGCAGAAATTAACGCTTTCTGGTGGCTGGACGGCAGCACGGTCAAGATCACGGCTACTGTCACCAACAACAGCAGCTTCACCCTTTCCACGGACAATAACGCGGGCGTTTATGGTATCGTCAAAGAAAATGGTGTGCGCTACGAAACCCACACCACTCAGCACCCTGGGCTGAACGCGGCAAAGACTGCCATTACCAGCCTGGCACCTGGTGAAACAGCCACATTCGACATCGATGTGCCTGACATTAACCCGACAGATTGGGACAAAGTGCAGGTCATCGTTTTGGTGGACTATCAGACTGCACCCGAGGCTCACTACGACCAACTGCAAGCTGTGATTGCCAACCAGGCGCTTTACGTGCAGCCGAACTTTCATGCCTTTTTCCTCGATGATGGCGAGACGTTAGTGCCAGACTTCACCTCGGCTGTCATGGGTAATGCTGGCCTCAGCTGGACCGCCGCAAGCGACCAACCCTGGCTGGAGCTCGATTCTACCTCGGGGCTGGTTGGTGAATCGATCCTGATGACCACTAATGGTGCTGCTATGGTGCCCGGGTGGAACACAGCTTTAGTGGCGTTTACCGACAGCTCTGGCGTTTATTCCTATGAAGTGACTGTGAGTGTTTACAAGGCAAGCCCTGGCGAAGTGATCAACCGGATTTACTTACCTGTTATCACCAGCCCCTGATCGGAAAGGAGTACAAATGAAAAAATGCAAGAAATTGTTAGCTCTGCTTGTGATTGCAATTTTGGCAGGTCTTTTGGGTGCTCCAGCGCCATCAGCGGTGGTTGCCCAGACACCCGGCCCAAAAATGTCGGTTTTTGAGTTGGCGTCCAGCCACACCTGACCTTACTGTACTTATGCCGGTGCGGCATTTGACCAAATGAGTACTGAGTACCCCCTCACCTCTGTCGCCTTCATTGAGTGGTGTGGTGGTATTGCGGGTTGTGCGGGCACCCCTCAAAACCGTAAAGACATCCTCAAAGAGAGCGGCGGCGGCACCTATGTGCCCGAAGCCATGATAGACAGCTCCCGTGAGTATTACACGGGGGCTGATTCCACCATATATAATGTCTACAAACCGATGGTGGACAGGTCGCAGGCGCGAACAGCAACCGCTGAAATCACCGCCACCTACGCCCGGACGGATAACACCGTCACCTTCAAGGCAATTGTCACCAACCTGAGCGGCATTACCCTCTCTGTCCTGAACAAAGCGGCCGTGCAAGCCATTGTATATGAGGATATCTTTGTATCGAAATCAAGTCACACTGGTCGTGGCTCTGCAAAGACCGATATCTCCTACCTGCGGAATGGTCTCACCGAGACCTTTATGATCACGGTCAATCTTGCCAATGTTGTTAATTATGAAAATCTTCACTATATCGTGCTTGTCGATTACAAAACCAGCGGCACGCAGTCGACTGGGGTTTATGACCAACTTCAGGCGGTCATCGCCCAGCCAGGCGACGTGACACCTCCGGTTGCTTTCGATGTCAACCCTTCTTCCTTTACATACGATCTCAAGACTGGCGACGCGACCATGCCAAGCGAGGTGATCAATATCACCGGCGATTCCGGGCAAAACTGGAGTGCGACGGTCGATCACGATTTTGTCCAAATCAGCCCAACAGAAGGCTCCGTGCCCGGCACGATAAACATGACCATCGACAAATCGAAACTGGTTTTGGGAAATCAGAGCGCATTGATTTTGATCACAGATGTAGCGGGCTTGTATGAACGCGCCGTCCTGGTGACAGTTTCTTTAACGAAATCCGTTTTTAATGTGGCGCCCACCTCGGTAACTTTCAACTTCAGCTCCGTAGATCCAGTGCCTTACGCCTCTGTCTTGCCCTCAGGTGATGCAGGGCAGACCTGGACCGCCAGCGCCAATCAGGACTGGGTAACGATGACTCCAGCCAGCGGTCAGATTAATGTGAGTTTCAAGGTGTCCGTAGATCCCACAAAACTGGCTCCCGGTTACCAGGAAGCGTTTGTGACGGTATCCGATGGCGGAGGCTACCAATCCAAACAGGTAAAAGTGAGAGTCACTTACACGATCGTGTATGTGAACCATATCTACCTGCCAATGACTATAAAATAACGCCAGCACCACCCTTCAAAAAGACTGGCAGAAGTTGTCAGTCTTTTGTTTTGGGAATTCACAGTGCAAAGGATGGCAGGTCACACACAAATTAACCTTACTTTCTCACAGTTTGGCTGCCGAAATGTAGGATTGTCAAACATATTGGACACTTTGAGCCAAAAAAGAAACAGGCGAAAC
>CAYRYL010000009.1:0-64113 GCA_964428425.1 uncultured Anaerolineaceae bacterium
CTACCGACGGATTTTAAGTCCGTTGCGTCTGCCTATTCCGCCACCGCCCCGTGTGTGCAGTATTTTACCATTATCTCAAGTTTTCTCGGGCAATTTGCGCTATTTATCAACCTGTTAATGAGCATTTGTCCATAATCCGGACTTAGTTTTCTGGATTTCCAGAACAAAATTTTAATAATCCGATGTGTTAATTATATGTCAATTTAGAAACTTTCTTGGTTACTTCAACCTAAATTTAATGTTACTGGCTCTTTGTAAAAAATGTTCTATAGTATTCGTTATTCACCACCTTTTGGGGTGAATAACGAATACTATTAGAATCTTTCATCAATCAACACAGTCGACTAACAGTGTAAAAGAAATATCTAACACAAATGGAAATCAACAAATCAATCGCCAAAAATTTCGAATTCATATTCTGCCAATACTTCACCTGTAGAATAATTCCTGATGGTCAGCTTACCTCTTCCTTGGCTCGCATATTGAGGTGTAACGTTATAGTAGCTTAGCGGATTATTTTCATGCCAACCCCATCCATCAGATAGATCTCTAAATATATCTGAGGCAGTCCAATCAGGCGTTCTACAAGTTACAGAAATATCAATTGATTCTCCCGGTTTTCCACCGTAGACAACCGCAATAAATGAAAATTTTTCAGAACGACCGAACGTTGTTTTTGTCGCTCCACCTTCCACCCACCAACGAAATGCAATTTTCTCATATTCTCTGGCAAGGGTTTTACTATCCAGATAGTTCAAGCCAACCATCAGATAGTAAGCCCCATCATAATCCCCTATTCCTGCTTTAAGTTTTGCTTGCTTATAGTCCTTGAATATTTGGAGAGCTTGCGTAATTTTTTCTGGATTCTTGACTTCGGGTTTAGCACCGGCTGGTAACATATCATAAATTGATTTGATCTCTATAAACTTGCCTTCGTCAGAGGCTTGAAGATAGTTCAGATTTATATTCGTTAAGAATCTATTTACTTCTGCTACTTCTAGTGCAATTAATGCCACTTCGCTTGACCCCAGAATGTCATAATTTGTCACTTCTTTTTGTTGGTTGGTTGATAACTTTTCATATGCTGTTCTTGCTTCCTCAATTTGAGGTTTATTCTCTAACTTCACCGTTCCAATCTCATCAATCATCCCAATGACATTGTTAACTTCAAGGATTAAGAGGTCATTAGTTGATTTTTCAAGCATGGTGTAATTGGATACGAGCTCTTGTTGAGCAGGAGTTAATGCATAATATGCCTTATTTGCTGTACTAATCGCGGATGAACTATTTAAGTCGACCTCACCTATCGAGTCAATTATATCGATAACGTTGGCTACCTCTAGCCTAAACAACTCATCCCTGCTTGATTGGATATCATCATAATTAGTGACTAATTTTTGTTGTTCAGGCGTCAGAGAATCATATGCCGTCTGCGCATTAGTAATATTGGATTTGCTTTCTAATGTGACAATCCCAATTGACTTGATTTTTTCAACAACCCTATTAGCCATTAGTTCGTTAAATTCTTGTTTAGTGTTTTCCAGAAGGTCATAGTTGACTACTAATGCTTTTTGTTCTTCTGTTAGCAGATTATATTTCTCGAAAGCCGAATCGATTGACTCTTTACTAGGATTCAACATACGATTTAACGAATTTATCGATGCGATGACTTCATCCGCCTTTAGTTGGTCATAAGATTTTTTTGCTTTTTGTAGGTCATCGTAATTATTTACTAAAGTTTTTTGTTCATCATTAAGAGAGTTATACGCTTCATAAGCCAAGTCGATTGAAATTTTGCTTTCTTGAGTTACCGAACCAATATCAGAAATCAACTGCATCACTTCATTTGCTATAAGGGTATTGTAAGATTCTTTGGCATCCGCGAGAAACTGAAAATTTTCCACCTTCTTCTGGAGTTTTGTGTCAAGGTCGGAATATGCGTGATCTGCGGCTTCTATGGCTGGACCACTATTTTTGTTAACATCGCCAATCGCGGCGATTAGATTAGTAGCATTATTGATTGCTTCTTTTTCATCCGCTGTTGTGCACCCTGTTATTACTATCAAAATGAGTATGATGGAGATAATAAAGAAGATAGCTCTTTTCATTTTTACCTTTCATTCTTTACAATTGATGACAATAGTTTTCTTTCTAAATCGCGACAACTCTGTCTAGCTAAGCAATTACACATTGTTTTTTGTAGACTATTAATAAAAATATTATACATTCGAACTAATTCGCAATATTTATGAATGAAAGAGTTCCTTCCATTTTTTTTAATTTTATTCTCCCAAAAACTGTGTAAACGTTGAACCGGCAGAAGGGCAGTTATGGCAGACCCCAGATTCTGACGTTATAGTCGTAATCAACAAAAGCAAATTTTGTTCCACTTGGCGACCAGCCAATAACAAAATCAACATCTGGAATAGTCAGAAGAATTTCATGGGTCTTTGCATCCCAGATTGTATACTCTGACTTAATGTGGTCGAGTGTTTCATATGTTAAACCATCAGGCGAAAATCGCGTCAAGAAGATGAAATCATATTGACCTTTTTTTTGAAAAAAAACCGACTCTTTTACAAAGTCCCAAATTACAAACTCTTTTTCAGTTCCTGCAGCTATCTTTGTGTTATCAGCCCACTTACACCAGTCTATGCGTACTGACCCAAATGAGAATTCCTTCGTATGTTTGTTTTCGATGTCAAAAACCTTTACATAGTTATTTATTCCGTAGGCGAAGTATCTCCCATCTGGTGAAAAACAGGATGGAGGGGAATGATAAGTGTCAATTTTATAGGTTAGTGATGTTTTTGTTTTCGATTTTATGTCCCACAATTCGATTCTGTCATTTTCTCCAAAATACAACGCGAGAGTCTGACCATCTGGTGAAAAACTTAAATAATCTGAAGGGGGAATTTCTAAAACAGAAGACTCAGTTGCTAAATTCCAAAGTGACAACGACATCTCTTGAACGCCTTGTGTGAGAATCATCGTTCCATCTGGAGACCAAGCCACAATTGTGTCCCATGGCATGGGTATCGTCGTCTTGCGAAGCTTTTGCAGATTCATATCCCAAATTTCAAGAACCCCTTCAGATGTAAAAAATGCAATCCTTTCTCTATCAGGAGAAAACTCTGCAGGCACAAAACCCCAAGCATCAACTTTTGATGCTATTACACTTCTTGAATTGTTTTTCGTGACAATTAACATCGGTTCTTGCTTTTGAAGATTAATTAGTTCATCATCAAGCGACCACACAAAAATGTTAGCATCGTAATAAAATGGACCATATACTGTTTCTATTAACTCCATTCCACTAATCTTTGCTTTTTGTTCACTTTGTTTGTCTAACTCTAGATTGATAGTATCGACATAGTTCTTACTTTCCTCGTAATCTCCGAGGTCGGTAAAAAGCTTGAGGGATTCTGAGTATTGCCCCTCAGTAAACATATTTAGAGCAATTTGATAATTAGCCCCTTGATAAAGTTCATTGGCGTCTTTATAGTCATTGATTTTTTGCAGTGCAGAAACCGCTTCCTCAAACCGGTTTTCTAAAATCAATTTCTTGGCTAACTGATAGTCTATTTCCTTCAGCATTTCAGAAGATGACCCATAATCCCCGAGTTCAACAAACAGGGTTCTGGCTGATTCAAATTCTTCCTGAGCAAGCAAGCCGGTAGCGATTTGAAAATTTGCTTCAAGGGATAGAGTCGATGAATCTTTATAAGTAGGAATGGAAGAAAATATTTTTCTTGCTTCCTCAAAATTCTCATTTTCCAACAATTCGTTAGCCTTTTGGTAAGTTGCTTCTTGTGCCATTAAACTTGAATCACGATACCCCTCCAGCGAAGAGAAAAGAATAAAAGCATCATCATACTCACCGTTTTCAAGCAACTCTGTGGCTTTTTGGTAGTAACCTTCATTTATCATCGTTGGAGAATCTCTGTAGTCCTCAAGTGGTGCAAAAATCGCAATGGAATCATCAAACCTTTTATTGGCAAGTAAATCAATACCCTTTTGATAAGTTGATTCTTTTACCATATCGGCAGAATCTTTGTAGTCACCAAGAGCAGTAAAAGCGGATATTGCGCTATCAAAATACTTATTCTCCAATAAATCTGTTGCCTTTGAATACTTGATAGCTGGTTGAATCACAAAAAAGAACAATGCTAACAATGAACAGGCAACTAAAAGCGGAATCATAATTGCCTTCAGTTGACGCCCTCTTTTTGCAGCTATGATTTTCCTTTCTGCTTCTGCTTTTAACCGCCGCTCTTCTGCAATTCGGACTTTATCAATCCGCAGCTCTTCTGCAATACGGGTGTCTTCAATGTACTTGTCAAGGTTTTTTTGGAGATGGTCTGTATTAGTGACCGCAAACACCATTTGGCTCTTTAGACCGCATCTTCGACACGTGCTATAAGTGTTTTTGTTTCCCGTTCCACAGGTACAAAGCCAATAATCATCAAATTGCTGTGGAATGTAAAGAAACTTTTGTTTATCCGCTTCGGGCAAGTTACTTATTTCCCTCTCGTACTGGGGTAACAACACTGTGTCGATAGATTTAATAGATTTCTGGGCTGCTTTTTGGATATCAGCGCCGGTATTGCGCCAAACATCCCCATTACGATAGACAACCTTTTCGATCGCAGCAGTTACTCTGCGGATTTTGGAGTCTAAGATGATTGGGGTTTTATCCCCAAATGTTTTACTACCCTGCAGATACACGTCAGAATAGTTATAAACAAATGACGAGAACCCCTCCACCTCTTCGCCAGAATCTGTAAAACCGTAAACATTTACAGAGATCGATGAAATTTCGTTGACATTATCAAGTACATTCAAGCGGAGCTGTAAGAGAACAGTTTTGGAAGCAGATTCCAGAAGCAGAGCACCCTTTTCAATCTCGACTGGAGCATCCAGATTGAACGTATCAATTACCAATTCCTGCAAACGGATATATTTTGAGTTTGACATGGCATTTATAGGGTTGGAAGGTCTGAGAATTGTTCGGCTTCTGGTTTTGGGACTGTGGCTGATGGAACAACTAATGTTTTTCCACCACTATCTACAATTTTTTGAAGCAATATGATGATTTCTGCAAAACCTAAAAAAAGGATTCCAGAGATAAAACAAGAGACCCATGCGATAAAGGCAGACACAAGATTGAAGTCACTTCTAGACTCAGCCGTAACATCTCCGACAATAATTCCTAAGATAAAACCACCGATGAATGTCAACCAAGCAATCACCTTGAGTGTAATTGCAATTGAATTATCACTATTGGTTTGGTAATTCGGATTTGACATGTTATTTTCTCCTCTTCGAAAAATGATCGAGCAACAAGACACCCTTTTCAATTTCTATCGGGGCATCGAGGTCAAATGTTTCTATTACTATATCTTGAAGCTTGTAGTATTTATCATCCATGTGTCACCCAACCCTAAACTAATAAAGAATATCAAAGCCATATTAATAACCAAATTATAACAGACCCACATCTTGGAATGGCAAATATCTGAAGTTAGTGCCTAGCGAACGAGAAACCTTGTATTGAAAAATTCATATACACAGTGGGGTGCTTCAAAGAGGTGAAAACAAAAACGGTATCGTATGGCACTATCTGGAATAAACTGAATTTCCTTGCGATACCAATTATAGATAGCAACGATACCGCTAAAGACACCCATTCTACTTCTAGAAGTTTGAGAAGATCAAATGTTTGGTTTTTTATCCACAAAATGAGAATTTTATGAGGAAAAACAAGTCATTTATTGGCGTAAATCAGGGGGGGATTTACACCTCAGAGGGGTAAAGCGAACTTTAGGGGGGATTAGATGGTCGGATCACACACATCTACCCAAAAAAAGGGCATATTATACCACAAATATTAAGAGTTTTATCAAATGTACAGAGTTACCCTTGACAAAACAGAACAAATGTGGTATAATGTACTGTAATGAATACAGTTGGAGGAGGTGCTTATTGATCGATTATTGCCGTTTAGAGCTCGCTCAGAGCTCAAACCTTTTATGACTACTGCCGGAGAAATCTGGCAGTAGTGCTTTAACTGGTCAAATTAAAACTTAGTTTCTTTTATAAAGGAGAAAAATGGATTTAAACCTAAAAAATTTATTAAAGCTGGTTGAGAAAGATCTGCCAAAAGCGCTTGAGCCGAAAATTCAAAAATTGGTGGATGAGAAACTCGAAACACAACGTGATGAAGCTGCGGCGGAGATGGAAGAAATGATGGAAGAACGAGAGTCCTTGCTAGGAAGGAATTGCCCCCCATTACAGCGCAAAACTTGTCATTTAGAAGCAAGAGATGAATTCATTATCGAGTTTAGAAAAAAAGGTTACTTATCCGAGAAGTTTTATCAATCTAAGGACTGGCTTTCTATCGCACGCTCAGTAAGAAAAAAACTTCCGTAACGAAAATTGAGTTATTCCTGCTTTCAATTTATCCAGAAAGTTGGAATAACTCAGAAATCTAACCCCCAAAAGGAATAAAAAATGGCGCAGATAACATAAATTATTTTCACAAGTAAAGAGGAAAGTGTTAAATGACTATTGAAAAAGAAATAAGAGTAGTAGAGCAAGAGTGGCTGGATTGCATGAAGGTTTCTCCCCAGTACATTACATTCCGTTGTGATCAATGCGGGAAAGTTTGGGGAGTTAATGTTGATTGTAATGAGAACCAAAAACTCAAGATTCATGACTTAACTTGCAGAGATTGCTCTATGAAAATTTTAGACCACTAATTTATCTGATAGGAGATATAGAAAATATGCCAGAAAAACCAACAAAAGAAGCCTTCACATTTTACAAGCTTGATACATACATACTAAATCATTTTGGAGTAGAAGCCGCGGGTGTTCATGGAGTAATTAGGAACAAATCCCAAACGCCGGGGTATGTCTGTGAACTTTCGCAACAGACAATCGGCAATATTCTCCACATGTCTTACAAAAGGGTTGGTGATGCAATCGACATTTTATTGGAAAATGGCTTCATAACACCAGCAAAAGGTAAAACTAATTTAAGAACTAATGCTTACCAATGTGACCTAGAGAAGTGTGATATCCCCCTCACTTCTGAAAATACAATTTCATTGAAATGTAATGATGAAAGGGTAAGAAAACACGAAGAAGGCAAAAAAGCATACGAAGCAAAAAAGCTGAATCAGCCTGATGATGTACATGATATAAACAAATTAGATGATACGAATCATATCAACAAAGTAGATGATACGAATTGTATCAACGAGATGGATAATGATGGGATGTTTCGTCCCAACAAACCCTCCGTTGTTGATACAAATCATCCCCCAATAAAGAACTATAGTAAAGAAATAAATAATAAAAAAATAGATGTTGTTTCTTCTTTTTTTACAAAAGACGAGAACGATGTCAAAAATTATTTGGAAGAGAAACTTGATTATAAATTTGCTGAACAAGACAAGTGGAAAGCAATATTCAACTACATTCTCGACATGCATAATAAAAAGAAACCGATACAGGATTTCGTTATCCACATTAGAGATACGGGATTCGATATGAAGTTCATGACACTAGAAAGATTGAAAGAAATATATGCGAATGATATACAAACAGATGATTGGGATGATCCTAAAAAATGGATAGGGTGGCTTCCTGATTTTAAAACTGTGAAAGAATACCATGACTATTATCAACCGAATGAGGAAAAGAAGAAACAAAGCGATAATCTATGGAGTGAGTTTAGAAGAAAAAGAGCTATGGAAAAATTTAAGTGAAAATAATAAAAGAAATAGTATCGAAATACTACTGGGTGGTAAAAAGATGGACTAGAGTAATTATCCGGATAATCACCTGAGAAATCAAATCTAGGATCGTTCTCTCAGATATCGGCGTAGGATTCATGATCTTGCGCCGATATCTTCAGTGTTTTAGGGGAGGGTGGTCGGGGGAAAATGAACACAATTGAAACCTTGGGCAAGAACAACCGACCAACGAGAGGGAAACCCCAAAGGGGTTTGTGGATAGGGAGCCCCTCTTGAAAGAGCTCGTCAAACTTTATACCTTTTAACATTTTGCGTTTGCGCAGTCTCAACCGAGAACCATTCGACGAACCCACTTCTTCTAAAGCGCCTGCAAAAATAGTGTGGGTGAGGAGAAATGGCGAGGGCAGATGCCAGCAAAAAAACGCAAAATGACAGGGGAATTTTGCCGTGCGGCTCAAGGGGGGCGGCTTGCCCAAAAGGTTTAGCTAATGCATTGTTTGGAGTCTTTTTCCAACAAGCATTAGCGTTATTGTGTTCAGGTGGTGGGTTGTTTCTTTAGCAGGATGCGAAAAAGTGACCTCTGCTTTTGAAGCATGCTGCGTTTCTTTAAAATTAGCAATTTCTTCAGAAATTTTCTGAAGAAGTTGCGATTGCTGTGAAGCGAGGTCAACAAGGCATAAGCTATGGTTTTGCCTTGTCGGGCGAGCGTAGCATTACCGCCGTTAGGCGGTGTCTTAGTGAGGAATTTCTTCAGATAAATAATGAAACCGAAGGTGGAAAATTTTCTGAAGAATTTCCGAATTCATAGCGAAAGTCAACAAGCCAAAAGCTATGTTTTTGGCTTGTTGGGTGAGCGAGCAATCTCGACGGGAGACACAGTCCTAATGAGTTTCGCAGACAAAGCCTAGAAAAGCCTATAAAGAAAGGATTCCTTAGCACTGCGGAATAAATCCTTTCCCGCGAGACATAACTCCCACATTAACTTGTAAGCCAAAAATTAACCCCGTCTTCAATGACAGAACGTTTGTTCGAGAATCTATCATAACTAGAACACAATAACGAATTTGAGCTGTTTTTTTGGTCCGGATGGCATTGTGAATAGAAGAAAAGAACCATCTCCTTTTTACCCCCTGTTTTAGTCTCCAGCAACAATCAAAATATACCATTTCGGAAAAAGCACATCTAAACTAATAACCAGAATGCCTCCAGACGCAAAAAATAACATATTTAAAGCGATTAGCATTCTTTCCTGATAATTACCAACAATGCGCATAGATTAACATTTTTTAGGGGAGTTTTTAAGCTCTGGCGGGATTGTAGTAGAACATATGTACTATTTGCCAAGCTCTACTAGCACCCCCTACCCAACAGAGAAATGGGTGGCTTTGCGGTTTCTCTAATGTGGCTTTGCTGTTGGAGTTTCGCTGAAGGGGCTTAGCTGATGGCTTTGATGTTGCTTTGTGGTTGTAAGCAAAATTAATTCGATATTTCCCTCTATATTGTATTATTTATGTATTACTTATTGTATTAACTATCAAAAAATACCCTGTATTAATCTATATATGTATATTACGGACTGCGAATCTTACGCCGCCCCCTGCGAATCTTACGCCGCCTCCTCTATTTTTTACGCCGCCCCCTGCGAATCTTACGCCGCCTACTGCGAATCTTACGGTGCTTCCCTGCATATTTTACGCTCCCTGTCTGATCTTTTTACATGCACCGTAATTTTTTACGGTGCCCCCTGTGGATTCCCTCGTTACAAGTCGATGAGCATCGTAAAATTTTACGACGGTCAAAAATGAAGGCAGACAAAGCACAATATCAAGCATATAGACGGGTAGATTTCAAGCGAAGAGACAAAATGTACATCCGCGTTAATATGACAAAGCAGAATTAAGAGAATCTCTGAAGGCGTTTTCATCAGCTGAAGTATAAAAGGGGATGCCGATCAGACGATATTTGGTGCCACCTTCAACAGTAAGCAAATTTCCCTTATACTCCTGCTTTATCTCTTTGAGAAAATCTTCCTTCCATCTGTCATGTTCAGCCAGAAAAGCCCCTTTAGGTTCGATGAAGAGTTGATAGGTCAGAGATTGACCATTCTTTTCCTTCAGGTATAAGACAAAGTCAGGTTGGAAAGCCTGACCATCTGAGAAGTTGTAAATAGCAAAATGACCTTCATTCCTCATCAGGTAAATATCATCATATTGTGATTTCAAACTTTCGATTTCTCTGTCAAGCAAATAAACAAAGTCTCTTTCTTCTCCAGTTGCAAAAAGCCTATTAAAGGTCAAGTAATCTCGTGAGGAAATGAAATGGTCAAGTTGGGGATTGTCCTGAGCTTTCAGATTGTCCTTAGAAAATTTCAAAGTCTTATCTTTGAATATTTCATGGATAAACGAATGGTTAAATTCCCTCGAACCCACTAACTTGTTCTTGGTGTTTTCCCTGATCTGTGTTTCAATTTCA
This sequence comes from uncultured Anaerolineaceae bacterium, assembly GCA_964428425.1. GTDB lineage: Bacteria > Chloroflexota > Anaerolineae > Anaerolineales > Anaerolineaceae > Mesolinea. The sequence continues at coordinate 10,235 of CAYRYL010000009.1, forward strand.
CTTAATAATCCCAAAATCGCATCCAATTTTTCACGCCTGTTTTCATCCAGAAGGTATAGATCCCCCCTGAATGTTATCTTCAAACCAGCCAAGAATTGGGGTGAATCAATGAAATCATCAATAGAGTTTAGATTTGGAAAGTATCTTCTGAGGGATGCAAAAGTATAAAAAGGGTTTCGGGCAATTGCTGTTTGAATAATATTGCGGTCAATGTCTTTTAGTGCGATATCGCAAATGTTCTCGTCATTGATTATCGCAGCCTGCTGTTTTCCGTTCAGCATCGCACTCTCGCCACCCTTTCCAGTGGCGATCGTATGCACAAAATTCTTCTTTGTGACCCCTAAATCGCTAAAGGAAAAGACGTTTTTGTAATCCTTCTGGATAGGTCTGTTTGTATAGATCAGACCATATTTATAAAGTGAAGTCTGCTTGAAGGATTCCTTGAGCTTGATTTCTTTGGTAACTTCCTCTTGCTCCATCAACCCCTGCTCAACAAGGGCTCTTCGAATATCATAGATATAGCGAGAGTCATTGATGCTGTGATAATGCAATTCCTCAATAACCCTTAATTCATTCTCTAAATCCTTGTCGAATTTCCTGCGGAAGCGGTCTGTGTTTTGGGGAAGAACAAAGGGAAAGTAACGTGCACCCCGACCAATCAATTGAGCCTCGGACATGGTTGTAGATCCGATTTTTGCCCGACCTGTATCACGAGGTTCATAACAGCGCACTATATCAAAGAGATTGAGTACATCCCAACCTTCGTTTAGTTTCTGGACTGCAAAAATTGCCCTGATGCGGTTGTCTTTATCTTCGAGAGTGTTGACAATGATCTGGTAACTTTCCTTTTCGCTTTCATCATTCACGGAAAGGGTGAATTCCTCCCTGAATTCGCTTATCAATCTTTCAGCCAGCTCGTTATCACTGATACCCCTTTCTGTAAAGAATTGAAAGGCACGTTGAATGATTGGTATATTGGATTTGCGAATTCGAGCAATCTGGTTGCCGGAAAGACCGTCGATTATCTTGTGGAAATTAGCCTTATTCTCTTGTGATTGGGCAATGGTGCGTTGTGCTTTGAAGAGAATCACGGGTTTTAGGTTGATGCGATGGCAGGCAGCAACTTCCTGTTTGTATTGGCTCAAAATCAAGGCTTGAAGAATCCGGTCGTCTAAAGAAAAGTCAGAATAAACAAGGGTGATATCTTTTGAAAAACCATCGTTGCGAAATTCCGGCAGATCATAACGAATTATGACCTTGTCACGATATTTATTTACCATTGCAGGGGTGGCAAAATCGTGGGTTGCAGTGAATTCAAGCAAAAGGTTATCCCGATTCTGTTCGAAAATGTGTTGGACGGTGTTTTCCCAACTTTCGAACAATTCCATTTCTGCCTTCGTCTGCACATTCATATGATGGGATTCGTCAGAAATCAGCACAATCTTGTGTTTACGGAAATCCTCAAAAGTCAGGGAGTTTTCCTTTTGAGTGGTCAAATCAGAATGCAACTTCTGGATGGTTGTAAAGCAGATGTTGATATCGTGGGGATTAACACCCTCAAAATTCGATACCGGATTTACCTTCACCCGATAATTATCGATGGTGATATCAGGATTGAAGAGATATTTGATGGATGAAGGGTTGAGAAAGTTGTCTTTGGTCTTTTCGATGATATTGGTGGAATTGACAAAGAAGAGGAAATTGCGATAACCCTGCTCATAGAGGTAGAGGATGAGACCAGCCATGATGAGAGTCTTACCACTTCCGGTTGCCATGTTAAATAAGAAGTGGAGAGGGAAGGTTTTAGTGGGGTAGTCATTCTTATAACAATCAAAGAACCGGGCAAAAGCCTCTATCTGATATTCACGTAGCTCAAAATTTGGATTTAGGTTCAGTTTTACAGAATCAGGAATTTCTGTTGGAATTCTATTACGTTTGGATAATATATCCAATTCTTGGTAAAGGAAAAGGTCAGTCATTAGACGTCCCATAAAATTGTATATTTAAGGCTTTATCCGCAACACTTACCTTGAACTGAGCATCATCTATCTCTGAAAGGTTTACGTACAGTTGATTTTTGTCCAACATTTCCATCAGTAACTGTTTTTGTTTTACCAAACCATTATCTTGTTTACCAATGGCAATAAAATCCTCTATCGCTTTGTCTGGATTGTTGGGGTTTATGTACCAGTTGAGAAAGGAGTTTTCTGTCATATCTTGCCATATAAGCAGGAGGTCATCAGAGGTCATAGCGTCATGAATCTGGTCAATAATGGCTTGATTGTATTTCATCAATTCGCAATATATGAAGTCACCGCCACCCTGCCAATCAATAGATTTGGATATTCCTGACTTGTCACCAGTAATTACATTATTCAATCGAGCAACGCTGTCGTTTTTGCCATAATCTAGTTGTTCGATTCCAATATATTGCCTACCCATCTTATGGGCAACAGCAGCAGTAGTCCCACTTCCTAAGAAGAAATCCATGACAATGTCACCCTCCCTTGTAGTCATTTCGAGAATTCTCTTTATTAACTTTTCCGGTTTTTTACCATTTTTAAGTTTTACGCCACCCTCTTTGGCAATGCCATCCCACCGCAAATCATCCCAAAAATCTGTTAATAAGATAGTCGAGGTTTTCTGCCCATCCAGTTCCCTTACTTTGTTGGAATAGAAAGATAGAGCTCCACCATTATAGAGATATGACTCTTTTCTGTCATCTTCATCAAGTTCTTCATCTTGAATGTTCTTTTGGTATACATGAACACTGCCTTTATCCATTGAAGAATTAGCTAGAGCAATCTTCAACCTATCCGATGGTTTATGAGGGTCTCGAACGCTGACAACCCTTTCAGCATTTTCTAGAGCAAATTTCGCCATGATTTGATAGCGGATGGTTTTCCAATAATCACCCCATTTAGCTTTAGCATTCTTATTTGACGCAGCTATTGACTTGCCAACCACAATATCATTCTTTTCATATATTACATCTCTTAATGGAAGTAATATCCAATCAGATGGCGGGTCTTCAATATTTTGGATAAATAAGTTGTAGTTTTCATCGTAGTCAGATGGGACATAGTTTCTTGTGAATTTATAAGATTTTCTGTCTTTTGTGTAAAATAGGACATACTCAGTTACATCTATAGGACCGGGATTAACCGTTTTGAAACCTGCAGGAGAAGCAGATTTTACAGCAATAATCTGAACTTTATTTTCAATATCAAATATTTCATCCATCAAAACAGTTAGATAACCTAACTCGTGTAAATCAATTTGAACAAATATCGCACCTTCTGAGTGCAATAGCTCGTGGGCAATCTTTAGACGATTCCTCATGAATGTTAACCATGTTGAGTGATTGAACGAGTCGTTGTAACCAAAACTATCACCTTTCAAATTGTAGGGGGGGTCTAAATAAATAAGTTTGACCTTGCCACGAAATTGGTTTTTTAATGTATGTAAGGCAATAAGATTGTTTCCCTTAATAATCAAGTTTTCCTTGATAATCCCATTTTCATCCTGCTTGAACTCATTAACCGGTTCTGCGCCGGCAATCGTGTAACGGGTAAAATTGGTAAGAACTTTAGGGTCGAACATCCGATTGATTTCATCCTGCGCCAACACTTCATTGAAGAAAATCTCCTTACGGTTTTCTTCCTCCTTCGTTTGTCCACCTTCCAGAACACAATCTTTATATGCCCATGCTAAGGATACTTCACCCCGCTCGTTCAGATATTTTCCATCTATGGTAAAGCCGATGCGGTTGCGGAAACGTGTATAGGAACTGTCAAGAAAATTCTTCTGGGTGATGTATTCAATAAAGGTGTTCGTGTTGAATAGCAGAGAACCGTCAATAACGTCAAAGAACTTTGCCTTCAATTCTGGATCCGATAAGAGAAGCCGGATCAATTCATGGTCAAGTTTCCATGCCCGATCTTGAACTGCGGCAAGCAACAACTCGCCTTCATCATCGACTAAATTGGGATTGGTTTTCAGAAGGTCAGTGAGTTTTGTGTTAAATGACATAGATACTCCCTTTCTTGAGTCAGGGTTATTATACCGTCGGTTTAGAGCGAACTTGGAAAACGACCCAGTCTACAATATTCAACTGGGCTGAGAAACTTTGCTTTTTCTAGGATGTAGAAAAAATAAGGTTGACGGGTTGCTGGGAAAAGTATCACTTTTCAAGTGACTTTACTAGAACTTCTTTTTCATAAACCTTGTCATACATCTCTTTTCGCACTTCATGACTTGATATATCATTCTTTACGCGTTTTAGAAATTCACTAAAATCTGAGTTCATACCCGAAAGTTTATTTACAGTTTCCCAATCGATATAATCCTTAGATTTTGCAGGGAAGATAATTACAGTAGAGTCAGGGTCTTTTATGTCTAGGCTGATTACTCCGATTCCAAATGAAGCCGATAATCTTGCAAGCTCGCTATGCAATTCATCACTCGAATCAATATAGGATGCTACCAAGTAACCTTCATTTGCCCAAGATGAATTTGAAACAGCTTGAAAAAAGGCTTCCCTAAGGTTGCCAATCCGCAGTTCTCGCTTCATTTCAAATGAATAGAGTTTTACTGCAGGGTTTCCAAGTGCGGAACTAACATCAACGACTTCATTTTCCCAATTTGAGTATGGATAATAACAACCAACTAAATCAGGATGCACCCACTCCCCAAATTCTCTTTTGCCTGATTTATTATGGTGAATCGTTTTGATATATGATTTTAGATAATAAAAACCATAATAAACAAGGAATGGGTGTAGGTCTTTCTCTAGAAATTCAAACTTTTTTGTTACTGCTTCTGGCAAGTCAATTGCCTGCTTGTCAGATAATGGTGGCAATGATTTTAAGGAAAAACGTTTTGGTCTGACACCTATAGAGACAAATTGTGAATCTGTATTATCACGTATGTCAACGTACAACATCGCCCCTAGAGTGGCAGAAGGTGTTTTTCCTGAAGAACCAAGTTGTTTATCGTAACCCTTTAACGAAGCAATTTCCCATATTTCATTTGCAGAAAGGGGCTTTTTTTCCTCCGAAAGGACTCTTTTTGCTAGCTGTAAAAAGATACTAGCCATCTTACCCTCCTAAGATAGTCGTGATAATGATTAGTCCGAATAAATATGTTCCAATACCTGCATATCAGTATACTCCATCAGGTTTTGGAATTGACTTACTAAATTTGAAATTCAAACCAATCACAATTTCCAATTATCTGCAGGTGATGATCTGCGATGAGCGTTAGTTGCATCGGTTTTTGCTAATTGTAAATAAAGCCTGACCGTGTCAAGTGATTCATGTCCAAGTATCATTTGAAGGGTGAAAATATCCCCATCATTTCTTAGATATTAACCGTAATCTTTCTATTTACCTCAATCTCCAATGGTCAACTGGACTGGCTTGCTTCGCACTATTGAATATAGGATGCTGTGTATGCAGTTCAAAGCTATTATCTTCCGTTTGCTACAAATATATTAAATATTGCTATCTACCGGTGAACCGTTTAGATGTGCTATCCTTGTATCTTCATCATTCTGGGCAAGATACTGACGCATTATGGCTAATGAAGTATGACCTAACAACTTCTGCAAGCTAAAAACATCCACCTTACCGCTTCTTAACATCGCTAAGGCAAAAGCACGTCTGAATCCATGAATGGGTGGAGGGGGTATGTTCGCAAGTTTTGAACGACGGGTAAAAATTGCTCTCAATCCGTCATAGGTCAGGCGACTATTTGATAGAGTAACCCATAATGCAGGGTTATCGTCATTTCTGTGTTTCAGATACTTTCTAATTGCCTTCTTGCTTTTCTTCCCCACAAAAACACTTCTGGATTTATCCCCCTTCCCATGCTTAATGTTTACTGTTCCTCTAGAGTCAATATCATCAAGATCGATATTGATAAATTCTGACGCTCTCGCACCGGTATCCAGAAGGGTTAAGATTATTGCAGTATCCCTATCCCCCTGAAATGTTCCTTCTAAACAAGTTCCCAACAAGGAAGCGATTGTTTCAAAAGAAACAGGTTCAATGATTTCTTGGGATTGCTTGGGTGCTTTCACTTTCTTGATTGGTTTCTTCCAATCCTCAGGCTCGTATTCGTTTTCAAACCAATTCAGGAAAGCACGAAGGCTTCTGTAAAACCCATGGATATTCCCTTTATTGTTGTGCCTGATTTCTGCCATGTAAAGCATGTATTCCCTGATTACTCCTGCTGTGATCTGGGTAACAAGAAGAATATTCTGTTGCCGGCAGTAATTGAAGAACTTATCCAGTTTTTCCCGGTAGAAATCCAGCGTTCGTGATGAAAGTTCAGAGGCTTTTCTGTCTAGCAGAAAGGCAGAGAGACTGGTTTCAAGGCTTTCTTCTTGGGATAAAAAATAAATAGTCCGTTGTGTTAAAGTTTCCATGTCTGCATTTTTCCCTTCTTGGTCATCCAGAAAGAGTGAGTCAGATATGGGGGTTAATGCATCATTTTTGGGTAATTAGCGCATATATGGGGATACTTCTTGTGCCAATTGATAGAAACATGAGAGTGAAATTCACATGGTATCAGAGCATACGATTTTAAGTCCGTTGCGTCTGCCTATTCCGCCACCGCCCCGTGTGTGCAGTATTTTACCATCATCCAGGAGTTTGTAGACCACAATTTTTCTGGGAAGATTTTTCTCGGAAGATCCTGCAGAAACCACAGTGAATACAACAGTGGGTTTGTGGGGGTAACCCCTTGGGAACCACCCTCGTGAGGGCAGTGGTTACCTTGGGCGGACACGGAGGTCTAATCCTACAAAAAAATGATTAAAGAGCCGGATTGAACCCCATTCGCTTCGCTCAGGGGCAGGTGAAACGCAATCCGGCCTCCATTGAAAAGACAAAGACCCTCTTCAGTCTCTCATCCGTTTCACGGCGAGAGCCAGCTTCCCCCAGGGGAAGCCTACAAAATCCACCCTCATCAGTCTCCTGCCTCCATTAATTCCCCGCTTTAGCCAACCTATCTAGCGACTCAAGTCATGTTGAGCCTATTTTCAAAGAATTTGATTCTGAACAGACAGATTCTTCGCTTCGCTCAGGATGACAGTAGGAGCTTCACTTATCGAGGTGACAATAGGGCTGATGTGTAAGGCGGTTTTGTATGAAGAGAAAAGTCTTTTCAATCTGACCCACAAAAAGCCGGGTTGGAAATCGCAACCCGGCCTACATTGAAAAGACCAAGACCCTCTTCAGTCTCTCATCCGTTTCACGGCGAGAGCCAGCTTCCACTCCCTTTCGCTTCGCTCCACGGATCTTCGACCAAGGGAAGCCTGAAACTCAGTTCGCGCCGGTCTCCTGACCGAGCACAGTATCTGACCGAAGGTCTCAATTCTTTTTACGCTTGTAATAATTGATGTAGGAACTTTTGGAGACCTCCGGTCAAGACCACTCGCAGGTGGGGACACCTGCGAGAACTAGCCCCGTTTTCGGCGCGATAACTTATAATAAATTCCCTATGGAACTGACCCTCGGCAGCTGGTTGCTTTCCTTTTTACCCATCCTGACTGTCATCCTCCTTATGCTCCTCTTCAAATGGGGAGCTTTGCGCGCCAGCGCCATGAGCTGGCTGGTGGCGGTAGCTGTCAGCCTGATCGCATTTGGCGGAAGCTGGCTGATCCTCGCCTGGTCACAAGTGAAAGCGCTGGTGTTGGCAGGGAATTTGCTCGTTATCGTTTGGGGGGCACTGCTGCTTTACAGCCTCGCCAGCGAAGCCGGTACCCTGCACGCCATTGGTCTTTTCATCCCGCGCTTATCGAATGACCGCTCCATCCAGTTGCTGCTGATCGCCTGGCTGCTGACGTCTTCCCTGCAGGGTATGGGCGGCTTCGGTGTGGCTGTGGCGGTGTGCGCGCCTATTTTGGTGGCGATGGGCTACTCCCCGATCCTCGCGATCGTGATGACCACGATCGGGCATGGCTGGGCAGTTTCATTTGGCGGGATGGCATCGGCATTCGAGTCGCTGATTGCCGTGACGCATGTGCCAGGAATGCTGATCGCCCCCTATGCCGCCATCCTCTTCGCAATCAGCTTCGTGCCCACCGGCGTGATCGTGACCCTGCTCGGCACCGGGTGGAAGGGTGTGCGCCATGCCTTCCCTGCCATCCTTGCTGTCAGCCTCACGATGGGCGCATCACTTTACTTTCTGAACGCGAACGGTTTTTGGAGCCTGAGCACCATCGGACCATCGCTCGTGGGCATCGCCACGCTGGTGCTCCTCACGCGCCTGCCAGGCTACCGCGGTGCTAAAGCTACTGACCCGGAGGGTGCCCAGCAACAGAATACAAGGGATCTCCTGATCCACCTGACGCCCTACTTTTTCCTCGTGGTGATCGGTTTCGCCGTTACGCTGATCAAGCCTCTCAACACATTCCTGAACCAGGTCTCGATCATTCTCCACTACCCGGAGATCACATCGGGGTTAGGGTTCGTCACTCCAGCCGAATCCAGCCCGGTCATTCACCCGTTTTCACACCCGGGTATGGTGCTTCTGGTGACTGTCTTGCTCTCATACATTGTGTTGAAGCGGGAAGGCATGCTCGACAAAACCTCCCTGCGCCGAATTCTCAGCCTGACCTCACATAACGTCGTTGATGCCAGCCTGGGCATGATCGTGATGGCGGGTGTGTCGACAACCATGACCCACGTGGGTATGACGAGCACCCTCGCGAGAGGGATCGCGGAAACGATCAACGCAGTGATCTTCCCAGTGGTGGTGCCCTTCGTTGGAGTGATCGGCGCTTTTCTGACCGGGACGAACAATAACAGCAACATCCTTTTCGGCGCGCTCCAGGCGGAGGCAGCCAGCCTGCTTAAGCTAAATGTGCCGCTGATCCTCGCGGCGCAACAATTTGGCGGTTCGATGGGAAGCGTGATGTCCCCCACCAAGCTGATTGTCAGCTGCATCACGGTGGGTCTTGGCGGGCAGGAAGGCAAGGTCTTGCGGAAGATGATCGGATATGGTCTAATCCCGATTATCATCGTGGCAATCGCGACGGGTGTTTGGTCGTGGTTGCTTGGTGGTGGAGCCTGACGTGAGCCTGACTAATGCAAGAGCAAAATTCCGCATCAACATGTTGGTCCTGGTGATCGAACTTTTGCTGCCGTTCGTGCTGCTCTACGCGCTCAACAATGACTACACAGTCCTCGGCAGGATCACTTCCGCGATCCTGATTCTCGGCATTATTTACCTGGTGGTGTTCAAATGAAAGTCAAAAAACAAACCATTTTCCTTATCATAGGTCTGCTCTTACTGGCTATGAGCGGCTTTCTTTTCACCCGGCAAGTCATACCTGTTGCTTCGCAAAACCAGGCTGTTGCCCTTTCTGACTGGAGTTATGGCAGTGGCGGCAACCTGAATGTGATGGTGACCTACCCCGAAAAACTTGAAACCGGGCGAAAGAACCGGATCACGGTGGTATACCAGGCAGACGAAGCGCTCAAGGGTGTGCTAGGGCAAGGCGTTATCTTTGACTTGCAGCTCGATTTGCTCAACACAGTCGTCCAACCTCAGAAGCGCATGCTGATCCCGGTCGAAAGCGGACGCAAAACCTTTGCCTGGGAAGTGGAGCCCTTCAAAGCAGGAGTTGCTGAGGCAACCCTCTCATTAGCCCTTGGTGATAACAGCCTCAACGGCAATTATGCCATCACTGCCCAGCAACAAATCGATTTCAGCATGGAAACCATCGAGTCCGCCGTTACCCAAGGCGAGTTGACCACCTTTGGTTTCATCTCCCTGGCGGCCGGACTACTGAGCCTGCTGGCTTCGTACCTGCTGAACAAAAAGCAACCGGCGAAAAAGCGAAGGTAAGTAACATGAATCAAACTCTCCGCCGCCGTTCCCTGATTTCTGTTTTTTCAGACACTCCGCTTACTGCCCTGATCCCCATCCCAGCAGTAATGATCACTGGCGTCACCAGCGACTCTCGCCACGTTCGAAAGGGTTTCGCCTTTATCGCGATCAAGGGTGAGAACAGCGACGGTTTCAACTATATCCCCTCAGCAGTTCGCAACGGTGCCCGCGTCATCCTCAGCGATCGCCCCAAACCAGATGGGCTTGCCACTCCCTATGTCCAACTCGAGGGAGATCTTCATTTCGCGCTGGCGTACCTGGCGGCAAGTTTCGAGCGTTTCCCCGCCCGGAAATTGCGCATGATCGGCGTCACAGGCACAGATGGCAAGACCACCACCTCGATGCTGATCCATCACCTGCTGACCAAATCTGGTAGCTCCGTCGGCATGATCAGCACGGTCAACGCGCTGATCGGTGACCAGGAGCTCGATACTGGCTTCCATGTGACCACGCCTGACTCGCCTGATATCCAAGCTTACCTGGCTCAGATGGTCGAAGCTGGAATGACCCACTGCGTGCTCGAAACCACGTCCCATGGGCTGGCGCAAGGGCGAGTGATCGCCTGCGATTACGACTTGGCGGTTATCACCAATGTCACCCACGAACACCTCGATTACCATGGCAACTACGAGAATTACCTCAAGACCAAGGGCAGGCTGTTCGAGATGCTATTGGACACACCGCGCAAACGGATTGGCAATTTGCGGCTTGCGGTGCTCAACAAGGATGACCGCTCCTACGACACTCTCAAGCGGGTATCGCCCCCGGGATTCCTCACTTACAGCCGGATCAATGAAGCTCACTTCTGGGCGGATGGCATCACAAGCACTACCCGTGACTTAAGCTTCACCTTGCACACGGAGAAAAATCAACAGACGGTCCACTGCCCTATCGCTGGTTTTTACAACGTATCCAACATCCTTGCCGCGCTTGCTGCGGTAACCGCGCTCGGCGTGCCGCTTGAGCGGGCAGTGAGGGATCTTGAAAGCTTTGCCGGCATCCCCGGGCGTATGCAGCGCATCGAGCTCGGGCAAGATTTTACCGCCATCGTGGACTTTGCGCACACGCCAAACGCGCTTGAAGCCGCCTTGGTCACCGCCCGCGCTATGACGAGTGGGCGGGTGATTGCCGTCTATGGCTCTGCCGGTCTGCGCGACCGCGAGAAACGCCGGATGATGCCCGCAGTCTCAGTCAAGCTAGCAGATGTGAGCATCCTCACTGCAGAAGATCCACGCACCGAGCCACTGGAAGGTATCCTTGAAGAAATGGCACAGTCGGCAATCAAAGCTGGCGGGGTGGAAGGCGTAAATTTTTACCGCGTGCCCGATCGCGGAGACGCGCTGCGCAAAGCCATCAGCCTTGCAAAACCAGGCGACCTTGTGATCTCTTGCGGGAAGGGGCACGAGCAATCGATGTGCTTCATATCCACGGAATATGAGTGGGATGACCGCACCGCCATGCGAGCCGCGCTTGCTGAGCACCTCGGCATCGAAGGCGCGCAGATGCCCTGGCTGCCGACCAGTTCTGCGCCTAAACCAGGATAATTTTCGCTATTTGCGTTTGCGGGTGCGCTGAAACATTTCCCCCAGCGAGCCGCCATTGAAACCGCCAAAGACTGCCATCAGACCCACGAGTGCGGAGAGTAAGCCGCTTTTCCAGGTCATCAATCCGATCACAACCATCCCGGCAAGCCCGCCATAGACCCCATAGGTGAGCCCACGCTTGTCTTTCGCGATCAGCGTCACAAGGAAACCGACGGTCAGCGCGCCAAGGAAGATGCCCAGCATGAGGGTCGTATCGAGCCCAGTCACCAAATCGCCGTAGCGCGCCACCAGGCTGTCGACCAGGCTAAAGAAAAGCAGCGCCCAGGCAACATTACCCACCACCGCCAACCCCAGGTAGGCGATTTTCGTTCCGCGAGGGTCGAATATCTTGCTGAGTTTCATGCCCTAATTCTATCAGGAACTTTTCGGAAGGCAGGCTCTGACTGTGTCTGCCAGCGCCTTTTCCAGGTCGCCTTTTTCGTAGCCGAGCTGCGCTCGACTGTAGTCGGTATCCAGGAACGCGTTGCGGGTCTGCAGCTGGATGAAGGGGACCATCGAAAGCCCGCTTTCTTTGCCTTTCAGATGATAGCCAAGCTCGAGGGCTGCCATGGCAGGTTTCAGCAGCCAGTTGGGTAACGTGATGACACGTTTAGGCTTACCAAGGAGTTTTCCAATCCGTTCCAGGAACTCCACCCAAGTCAGGTTATCCGAGGCAATCGGCCATTCTTCGCCAGATCTTCCGACCTCAAGCGCGCGCACAGCTGCCCGCCCGACTTCTTCAGCAGTAACCATGGCGCTTCCACCCGCGGGATAGAACGCCCAGGGCAGCCTGCTGTTCAGGTAACCGATCAGAGGCTTCCAGAGGGGAGTTTTGCCCGGAAGTGAACCAAAAATGTAAGGCAGCATCAAAAAGCTGACTGCCATGTCGCTGCCAGCCTCCTCCAACGCCTCGCGAATCTGCTCAACGCGGCTGCGGATGTAGGGGTGGTGTTCGGGCAGGCGCAGTTCAGGCCAACGCCGGTGGCAAGCCACAAAATAGGAGCTGAAAACGACCGCTTGCTTGATGCCAGCCGCTTTTCCCAGGCGGATAAGCCGGCGCGTGGTAGCCACGTTGGCTGCGTAGAAGGTTGGATATGCCGGCGCTTTTGGCACCACCCGGTCATCCAAACCCGCCGCGAAGATCAGCCCATCCATTCCTTGTAACATCTCAAGCAATACGTCATCCGATGTAGTGTTCAGGTCGCCGAGCACCAACTCAACCGAAGATGGAAAGTTCAACTCCGGCGGGGCTGGGTGTAACGAGATGCTCCGCACGCTGTGACCATGCGCGAGCAGCTCCTGCACGGCAAAATAGCCCAAAAAACCGGTACTTCCCACCACAAATGTGTTCATTTCGTTGCCCTGATGCACTAAGGCAGGATTGCGTAATAGACCGCGTTGCCGAAAGCCAGGAACACCTGCCGGTTCGCTGCAACCGCGAAGGCTGTCGCTCTCTCCGTCGGCAGGCTGCCATCGTTCAATCCCGAACGCAAAACCTGGTTCAAATTCAAGCGCAGGCTGAATTGATAAAGTTCCGCTCCATCTGGGTCGAGGAAATAAATTGAAGGGTCCGGAGGAGGAGAATACGACATCTGGCTGAACTTCAAACTTGCAACATCAACACCCGCGTCTCCACCATCCACAGCCTGGTAAGGGTATGGATCATCGCAGGTCACCAAACCACTGATCTGAGATGCCAGGCAATGCGAACTGTGCCCGTCGCCATGCAGCAAAAAGAGCTCATCTTTGCTCACTGCCAGATCAACCGCATCTTGCAGTTTCACAGGCAGGGCGTCGAAGTAAGAAACCGGCATTGCATCAAAATTGGAATTGAACCCCCGGTAGATCCAGATCGCGTTCGCGCTAGAATCGAGTACAAGCAGTTTTCCTGAGTCGAAGGCGATGCCCTTCAGGTCCTGCCATCCACCGTCAGGGGGCAGCAAACTGGCTGCCACTGGGGTAGATCCGACTGCGCAATACAAGACGTTACCTGCTGCGTCAATCGCCAAAATCGGAGCTTTAGCAGGATTGTTGATCGGAATTGCAAGCATATCCACCAGCTTGTCGACCTTCACACCGCCGAAAGTACCCGGTGCACACTGGAATGTTTCATCTAGGGAATAACCTTGTGATTGGAGTGTCATGTGCTTGACCTCGCCGTTAGCTCGATCCAGCAGGTAGAGGTCACGGTTGAGTGAAATGATGTTGCTTACGTTCATGCCTGGGAACAAACCAGCGGCAAACGCGGGCTTGTAGATCAGCCTTTTTGCGCCATCCAGCTCGTCTAGGGCAAGCCTGGCCTTCAGATACAGCGCGTTTACCTCATCTGATTTTTGGTACCCTGCAGCTTTATCGAGCCATTCAATGGTCTGGTTCCAACCTTCCCGCTTCAATTCATCGGTCTGCATCAACGCGGCATTACTGGCTGAGGCTTGTGCCTGGGCGAGGAAGTAACCATACTCGTTTCCCTGCCCCTGAGAGAGGTAAACAAAGGTGGTCAGCCCAATCAGCAGCAAGGGCACCAGGATGGCGATCAGCCATTTGCTCAGGGCAGAAAGTTCGGTAACCTGCTTGCCTTCTTCGCGTTTTTTGGACTCGTTTTTCTGGATGATGCCCTCGGTTTTATCTTCCACGCTCTTTAGGAAGCTCGCCCCCCTGGCAACGCTCTGCAACGCGCCATTTTTGAATTGTTCTACGTCAAAGATCGGTGTTGACTGTGTTTCTTTTTCAGTTTTCAGTTCAGTTTCTGTCTCTTCTGGCAAGATTTCCGGTTCGAATGCTGCCACGACAGGCTCTTCCGGCTTTGGTTCTGGCAATAATTCTGGTTCTGGTTCGTATGCTGAGGAATGGTTCACCATGGGCACATTCCTGAACAGGTCTTCTGCCAGGGAGCCACTCTCTTCCTCAGCCTCGGACGATTCTAATACTTCCTCTGGCCATTCGAGCTCCTGCGGTTCAACTTCTTCAGGCTCAACCAGTTCCGCTTCAACAACTTGGGTCTCCCCGGCTGGTTGGGCGGGCTTGGCTTCCAGGTGGGCTTTGAGGCTTAAGCCTTCACCGTAAGTGAGCATGATGACGTCGGTTTCACTCAGCAATGGCAGGAACTCTGCCAGGCTGGTAGTGTCTGGTTTCAGGCGCTCGGAGGCAAGCAAATCGGCTGGGATTGCCTGAGCCAGCAGCATAAAGTCCCCGTCTGCTATCGAGGTCTGAAATAAACGCGGGCGAACGACCGAGCTAAACCCCAACCCCCGAGGGTCGAGCTCTGTGTCAACGAAATGATCGAGCCCATCCTTCCTGACCAGCAAGCCCTCTGCTTTGCCATTGATGCCTGCAAACAGAGTTTCGTGGTGGACGACTCCCACGAGCACAGATGCCGTCTGCCAGGTGTCCTTCTCCTGGAGCTGGCTGTTACCGGAAAGAAAGGTTTTGTTCAAGCCATCAGCCAATTCGCGCATTGCGTTTGTAACCGAACCGCCTGTCTTAAAAAAGGCGGTTGCCAGCTTGCTCAGCGTCTGCTCAAGCAGCTCATCACTCAGGCTAACAGTATTGGATGGCCAAAGTTTAATGAAGAGGGAGTCCTCCTCACGTCCACGCGCGGCACCTTTGCCAGCCGAAGCAGTAACCAGCAGCCTTTTCTGATGATTTTCGAATGAGTAAGTGGTCAGGTCAAATTTCATAGCGCACCTTTTTGATCAACATTGATATTGCGTATATTGAGGAGTACACAATTCATGCCAGAGGGTATAATCGCATACATGCAATTTTCACTGATCACTGACCCTGCCGAATGGCAGAGCCTTGAGGCGCAGTGGCAAGCCCTCGCGGCTCAGACGCACCGCCCGTTGCCATTCCTGGAATTCTGGTACCAGCACACCTGGTGGCAGACGCTTGGCGGAGGTGAGTGGTCGCAAGTGAACAGCCGCTTGCAGCTCATCATTGCCCGCCAGGCTGGTCAGCTGATCGGCGCAGCGCCATTTTTCTTCTCGGAAAAAGCGGAAAACCCACCAGCATTGCGATTCATCGGTCAAATCGAAGTCTCGGACTATCTCGATTTTCTCTGCCCGCCTGCTGAACTTCCAACCTTTATCGCAGGTTTGCTAGACTTCATTAATACCGAACCCACCATACTTTCACACAGTCTCGACCTGGCTAACTTCCAGGATGACTCGCCAAGCCTGCCCCTCCTGGCTGAGCTTTGTGAACAGCGAGGCGATCAACACAGCAGTGAGATTCTGCAGCCCTCACCCTACATCCCGCTTCAGCCAAGCTGGGAGGAATATCTCGCCTCGATCTCCAAAAAACAGCGGCACGAAATTCGCCGCAAGATGCGCAACGCAGAAGCCCGCCATGAAACCGCTTGGTATTTCGTGACAGCAGAGCATGACGTGCAAGCCGAAGTGCAGGCTTTCATTCACATGATGGGCAAAGACCCAACCAAAGTGGCATTTCTGACCCCGGAAATGGAAACTTTCCTATCCCAAACCGCCATGAAGGCATTCGAAGTTGGGCAATTACACCTTTCCTTTCTGACCTTTGACGGGAAAAAGGCAGCCGCCTATCTCTCCTTCCTGGCCGGGGGCAAGCTCTGGGTGTACAACTCCGCCTGGGAGCCAGCGTTCTCGCCCTGTTCTCCAGGATGGGTGCTGCTGGGAAAAGAAATAACCTGGGCAATTGAAAATGGACTGACCGAGGTCGACATGATGCGAGGCGATGAGGTTTACAAGTATCGCTTTGGCGGGATTAATCGCCACGTTGTATCGTTCAAAACCTCTCTTCACTAATCCAACCATCCAAAATAAATATCTAACGCAATATTAACGGGGTAAGGGTATCCTTTTCTTGACGAGGATAATCCTCGCATGGTAACATTAAGAAAAGTGATCTTAGCACTCTCCCATCGAGAGTGCTAATTATGAAAAGAAGATGATTGAACTGACCTCAAGACAGAAAATTATTCTCTCTCTGATCGTTCACGAGCACACCCGCACGGCACAGCCCGTCGCGTCTAAAGCTCTGATCGAAGATTTCGGCTTGCAGATCAGCTCTGCCACGGTGCGTAATGAGATGAACGCGCTGACTGAGCTTGGTCTGATCCGTCAGCCCCACACGTCCGCAGGGCGCGTGCCGACTGAAGAGGGTTATCGGTTTTTTGTCAGCAACCTGGTACAGCAAACCGCCCTTCCGACCGCCACCCGCAATACGATTGCGCACCAGTTTTATCAATCACGGCGTGGTCTGGATCACTGGCTGCCATTGGCAGCCTCAGTGCTCGCAAACCAAAGCCAGGCAGTCTCGCTGGTCACAGCCCCCCACTCGGACAAGATCGCGTTCAAGCATATCGAATTAATTTCCATCCGCGGTTCGCAGGTGTTGATGGTGCTGGTGTTGCTTGGTGGAGAGATCCGCCAGCAAATACTGGCTCTCGACGAGGTCTACAGCCAGGAATCGCTCTCACGGACCGCGAATCAATTCAACCAGAGTTTTGAGAACAAGTCGCTGCGTCAGATTGAAGCCATCGAAGCGAGTGCTGATCCTTTGATACAGCAAATAGTGGCTGCCATTCTTGATCAAATGCACGTTACAGAGGAACTTGTCACGGGTGAGCTTTTCCTTGACGGTCTTTCGAACGTGCTTTCAACGCCTGAGTTCGCCGCGATCAACCAGGAGCGCTCACCACTGCGCCTGCTTGAGGAACGCCCTATGCTCAATGATCTGTTCTCACGCACAGTGTTGACGGAGAGCATTGGCGGTGTGCAAGTTTTAATCGGCGGCGAAGGTACCTGGCAGGAGCTGAGAGATTGCTCGGTCATCCTCACCCGTTACGGCATCCAGGACCAGCTTTCCGGCATGCTTGGCATCCTCGGTCCGATGCGCATGCCCTACGGTCAGGCAATCAGCGCGGTTCGTTTCGTGGGGGACCTGCTCTCCGACTTGGTGACAGACACTTTGATTGAATAAGAAATGGAATTATGAAAATATTTACGAGGAAGAAAATGACTGAAGACACAGAAAACAAAAACGAAACTCCCACACCGGAAGAAGCAACGCCAGACCTGGCTGCATTACAGGCTGAAAACGCCGAGCTGCGCAAGCAGAGCGAAGACTATCTTGACAGCCTTCAGCGTGAGCGAGCAAGTTTTGCTAATTACAAGCGCCGCATCGACCTGGATAATTCCAGTTTAGCTGAGCGCCTGCTGGCGGAACACGTCAAGTTTTTCTTACCGGTTGCGGATGACCTGGAGCGTTCGCTGCTCCACCGCCCGGAAGACCCCGACTGCGCCAGCTGGATCTCGGGAATTGAGCTCATCTTGCAAAAGCTGCTCAGGACTCTTGAAACCAAAGACGTCCGCCCGCTGAACCTCAAACCCGGGGATATGTTTGACCCGAATACCCAAGAAGCAGTCACGCACGAAGAAAACGACACATTTACGGACGGGCAAATTATTGAAGTTGTCCAGACCGGTTATCAAATCAAAGATCGCGTCATCCGACCTGCCCTGGTCAGAGTCGCAAAATAGGAGTCATTATGGGAAAAATTATTGGTATTGATCTCGGAACCACAAACTCAGTTGCAGCCGTCATGATGGGTGGTGAGCCGGTGGTCATTCCTTCGGCTGAAGGCGAACGCCTGGTGCCGTCGGTGGTGGCAGTCAACAAGAACGGAGAACGACTGGTCGGGCGTGTTGCCCGCAACCAGGCAATCATCAACCCTGAAAATACAATCTTCTCGATCAAGCGTTTCATGGGTCGGCGGGCTGATGATCCGGAAGTTCAGCGCGCAAAAACCCACGTGCCCTATCAGATCAGCAAGGCGCCTAATGGTGACCTGCGCGTGTCACTTGGCGGCAAAGATTACACCGCCCCCGAGATTTCTGCCATGATTTTGGGCAAAATCAAACGCGACGCGGAAGCTTACCTTGGCGAACCTGTCACCCAGGCAGTCATTACCGTGCCGGCGTATTTTAACGACACCCAGCGCAATGCCACCAAAGACGCTGGCAAGATTGCCGGTCTGGAAGTGCTGCGCATTATCAACGAGCCGACCGCCTCTTCCCTGGCTTACGGGCTCGATAAAAAAGACAAGAACGAAACCATCGCGGTATATGACCTCGGCGGCGGCACATTCGACATTTCCATCCTTGAAGTGGGTGATGGCGTCTTCCAGGTGAAATCCACCTCCGGAGATACCTTCCTTGGCGGAGACGACTTTGACCAGCGCATCATCGACTGGCTCGCCGACGAATTCAAACGCGAGAACGGTATCAACCTGCGCGATGACCGCCAGGCATTGCAGCGCCTCAAGGAAGCCGCAGAACGCGCAAAGATTGAGCTCTCCACGACCATGCAAGCAGAAATCAACCTGCCCTACATCACCGCGGACGCAAGCGGACCCAAGCATCTCGTCACCACGCTCACCCGTTCAAAGCTCGAGCAATTGACTGGCGAGCTCATTCAACGGTCGATGAAGCCTGTGCAGCAAGCGTTGACTGATGCCAACTTGAAGCCAGCTGACATCGACGAAGTGGTCATGGTTGGTGGGATGACCCGCATGCCTGCAGTTCAGGAAGCTGTGCGCAAATTCTTCGACAGAGAACCCCACAAAGGCGTCAACCCCGACGAGGTTGTAGCGATCGGCGCAGCCATCCAGGCTGGTGTACTTGGCGGTGAAGTCAAGGATGTTCTCCTGTTGGATGTCACCCCCCTTTCCCTCTCAATTGAAACCCTGGGCGGGATCGCCACACCCCTGATCAAACGCAACACCACCATCCCAACACGCGAAAGCCAGGTCTTTTCGACTGCTTCCGACAGCCAGACACAGGTGGAGATCCACGTGCTCCAGGGCGAACGACCGATGGCTGGAGATAATAAGTCTCTCGGAAAATTTAGCCTCGACGGCATTCCCCCTGCCCCTCGTGGCGTACCGCAAATCGAAGTCACCTTCGACATCAACGCCAACGGCATTTTGGAAGTGACTGCGAAAGATAAAGCCACCGGTCGCCAGCAGAATATCACCATCACCGCTTCGTCCGGCTTGAGCGAGTCTGAGGTTGAACAGATGCGCAGAGACGCCGAGGTTCACGCCGAAGAAGACCGCAAGCACCGCGAACTGATCGAAGCCCGCAACACTGCCGACAACGCCATCTACTCCTCAGAAAAAACTCTTTCTGACCTTGGCGAGAAAGTGCCAGCCGAATTAAAATCCCGTGTTCAAGACGCGATAGCAAAAGTTCGGTCGGTGCGAGATCAGGATGATCCCAGCACGATCAATACAGCTGTGGAAGACCTGATGAAAGTCCTGCAGGAAGTCGGGCAGGCTGCTTACACGCAAACCCAGTCTGAACCCCCTGCATCTGACCAGACCCAAACCGATCAGGGGCAGACTCCTGAAGATGATGGCGACGTGGTGGATGGTGAGTTCCACCACGCGGATTAGGTAATTCAGTATAAAATACATCCCTGGTGGGTTTCCACCAGGGATGTGGTCTAAGTAGCAAATGACAAATAAACGAGATTATTACGAAGTTCTAGGTATAACCCGCTCTGCCAGCGCAGATGACATCAAAAACGCGTTCCGCAACCTGGCACGCAAGTTACACCCTGATGTCAACAAAGCTGAAGATGCCGAAGAAAAATTCAAAGAGATCAATGAAGCCTACGGCGTTTTGAGCGATCCTGAAAAACGAGCTGCTTATGACCGTTACGGCTTCCAGGGCGTCAATACCAACGGCATGCCCGATTACTCCACCATGGATCTCTCGGATCTTTTTGACCTCTTTGGTTTGGGTGGATTTGGTGGTTTTGGCGGGACGTCCCGCCGCAGCCGTAACGCTCCCCGCCGTGGAGCGGACCTCAGCACACGGCTTAAACTGACCTTCGAAGAAGCGGTTTTTGGTACTGAAAAAGATATCGACATCAACCGAAACGAAAAATGTTCTGTTTGCTCGGGTTCTGGCGCTGAACCAGGCTCGCGACCCACAACCTGCCAAACTTGTAAAGGCGCGGGCGAGGTTCGCCAGGTGCAGCAGACCTTTCTGGGTCAGATGGTGCAGGTTGTCACCTGCCCCACTTGTGGCGGGCGTGGTGAAATGATCGAAAACCCCTGCTCCAACTGCCGTGGAACAGGCCTGGAACGCAAAACCACCCGCAAGAAAGTCAATATTCCCGCCGGTATCGACAACGGAAACCAGGTACGCATGATTGGCGAAGGTCAGCCAGGCGCTAATGGTGGTCCAAACGGAAATTTTTACATCGAGATCGAGGTTGCCCCCCACAAATTTTTCCGCAGGAATGGCAACGACATTTTGCTCGATCTCGACATCAACATGGCTCAGGCAGCTTTAGGCGATGAAATCACCATCCCCACGCTTGACGGGGACGTAAAACTGCGCATTCCGCAGGGGACTCAGCCGGGGCGGGTCTTCCGCCTCAAGGAAAAAGGCGTTCCGATCCTGCAGAGAACCGAACGCGGAAATCAATTGGTGACGGTCAACGTTCAAATCCCAACGACGCTGACTGATGAACAGGAAGGATTGCTCCAGACCCTTGGCAAAACCATGGGCACGGACGTCAAAATCCAGGAACGCAGTTTCTTCGAAAAATTAAAGGATGCCTTTAGTGGATAAACCTTATGCCTGGCTTGAAGCCTCAATTGTTTGCAGTGGAGAATTAGCCGAAGCCGTTGCTGAGGTGTTCTCGCGATTTTCTCCCGACGGGGTTGTGATGAATAGCGTGACCCGCTACGATGCCCTGGGTCACGAAGAAATTCCCACGGGCGACATGCAGGTTGTGGCGTATTTCCCCCAGGACGAGCAGTCCGAAGCCATCCGCCGCCAACTTGAAGAAGCAATCTGGCATATGTCGCAGATTGCCCCACTTGGATCCATCGAATACAAGCTCGTTCTCGATCAAAACTGGATGGAAGCCTGGAAAGTCAATTACAAGCCCTTGAAAATTGGTCGCAACCTGATCGTACTGCCGGCATGGGTTGACCCTGCCCTGGCAGAAGGTCGCATCCCGATCATCATTTCACCAGACATGGCGTTTGGAACCGGCACACATCCATCCACTCAGCTTTGCATGCTGGCGCTCGAAAAATACGGCGTCAAGGAAATAGATGTGATTGATATCGGCACAGGCAGCGGTATTCTGTCCATCGAAGCTGCCAAACTTGGCGCCAACCGCATCCTGGGCGTGGATAACGATCCCGAGGCAATTCCCTCAGCAATCAGCAACTCTGTCTTGAATGGTGTGGCGGATCGGATCATCTTCGAAGTTGGAACACATAGCGATGTTCTTAATCGACACGATGGGCTAAACCAAGCCCCACGAGTGATCGCTAACATTCTATCACCAATTTTAGTAAAAATGCTTTCGACTGGTTTGGGGGATCTGGTCAGCCCGTCGGGGCTGCTCTTTCTTGGCGGCATTCTCGATCATCAGGCGCAGGCGTTGGCGGATCTTGCCCGCAGCCTGGGGCTAACATTGCGCGAAACCCTCCAACAGGAAGACTGGGTCGTTCTCGTCCTCCACAAACCTGGGTAATTACCAATCTCGCCCTATAAGTGAAATTTTGGGGCTATTTTTCGCTAAAAGGCAGATCGCCGCGCTTCGCTCGCGATGACGGGATTCCTAGCGAATCACCTCTCCCCCTGATCCCCAAATCAAGCTTTAATCACAATACTCGCTTCGGATGGTTTCCCCCGGATGCACGCCTGCCATCAGCAACCCGATGTCTTCTTTAGTGGCGGTTTCCCTCGGCAAAATGTCCATGATTTTTCCTTCATAGATGACCGCAATCCGGTCAGCCAGCGCCAGGATTTCATCGAGATCTTCAGAGATCAGCAAAATTGCAGTGCCCTTCTTGCGTTCCATCAACAACTGCTCGTGCACGTATTCGCTCGCGCCAATATCCAAACCCCTGGTCGGCTGCGCTGCCACGATCGCCCGCGGCTGACGCGAGAGCTCGCGTGCCAGCAAGACTTTTTGGATATTTCCGCCAGAGAGACTCTTCGCCAGGGTTTTCCTCGATGGTGTCTTGACCCGATATTGTTGGATCAGGCGATCAGCATGGTCGTTGATGTAAGATATCTGCAAAAATCCGCGTTTCGAAAAAGGCATTTTGTGGTGTTCACGCAACACCAGGTTTTCGGAGATGTTGAAGTTGCGGATCATGCCGTCTTTCATGCGCTCTTCGGGGATGTAGGAAAGCCCTTTTTCAGTGATTACTGAGGGTGACTTGCCCGTTACATCCTGCCCTTCGAGGAGGATTCTTCCTTTGGTGATTGGTCTGATGCCGGTCATGGACTCCGCCAGCTCAAGCTGACCATTGCCCGAAACGCCTGCCAGCCCCACAATCTCACCAGAATGCACTGCCAGGTTCACGCCGCGCAGTCCTTCCACCCCCCGATCGCTGCCACAACTAACATCCTCAAGAGCAAAGCGCACTTCGCCAACCTGCGGTTTTTCCGTGCTCTTGATGAACTCAATTTCACGTCCAACCATCCAATTTGCGAGCGTGTTTTGGGTCACATCGCATGTGAGCCGCGTGCCCACGTTGCGCCCATCCCGCAAAACGGTTACCCGCTCGCTAATCGAGATGACCTCGTGCAATTTGTGCGAGATAAACACCAGCCCATAGCCATCACTTTGCATCTTCCGCATGATAGCAAACAATTCGTCGACTTCCTGTGGGGTCAAGACAGCGGTCGGTTCATCCAACAGCAATATCGCCGCGCCACGGTAGAGCGCCTTGATAATTTCAACCCGCTGTTGCTGACCGACGCTCAACTGCCAGATATAGGCATTTGGGTCGATGCTCAGGTGGTATTTTTCCGCCAGAGCAATGACACGCTCCGAGACTCTGTCCAAATCGGTCAAAGGTCCCCGGCTCGAAGGCAAGCCCAGCGCCACGTTTTCGGCAACCGTCAGCGTGGGGACCAGCATGAAATGCTGATGAATCATGCCAATGCCTTGCTGGATCGCAGAAGTTGGGGAGTTTATCCTGACTGCTTTTCCATTCACCAGGACTTCGCCTGCATCCGGATGATACATCCCATACAAAATCTTCATCAGCGTGCTTTTACCAGCACCGTTTTCCCCCAGTAATGCATGCACTTCGCCAGCCAGCAAATCGAAGTCAACGTTATCATTCGCCAAAACCCCAGGAAAGCGCTTGGTGATGCCACGCATTTCAAGGGTTTCAAAAGCTACTTTTTCGCTGATAACCGGGCTATTCTTCTGCATGCTGGTTCCTTTTCGGGTCAGGCATTACTGCCTGACCCGATTTTTATTAGACTGGTTTGTGCCTACGGTTTGGGGATAACGATGCTGCCGGAATTGATGCCAGCAATCACTTCCTCAACCTTGGCTTTAAATTCCGCGCTGAGTTCTACCTCAGGGTTTAGTTTGATGACCTGACCGCCATTTTGTAAACTGGCAGAGAAGGTCTTGCCACCCAATGTTCCAGCGGCACGCAGCGCGATGATCTCACGCAGGATGCCTTCCCAGTGATAAACCTGGCTGGCGACAACGGTCTTTGGCGTAAAGGCATTCTGATCTGACTGGGTTCCAAACCAATACAAACCCGCTTCCTGAGCCTTGCCAATGGCACCGACAACCATTTGAGCAGAACCGCTCAGAATGTCCGCGCCTGCGGCAATATGAGTGGTTGCAGCTTCAGCTGCGAGCGCTACATCCGAGAAACTGCCGATGTAGGTTACGCGGACGTCAATTGCTGGGTCCACAGACTTGGCTCCAGCAACGAAACCATCCACATACAACTTGGCATCGCCGGTCTCGATGGGACCAACCACGCCGATGATCTTGGATTTGGTCAGCATGCCTGCCATGACACCGTTCACGTACCCGCCCTGATCCGAAGCGGCTTCATACGCATGAACGTTTGGAATTCCAAACGTGTCCACAGTGGTACCCCAGGCAAAAACGGTTTCGGGGAAGTCCGGTGCAATTTCCTGGAGGGAAGAACCGTACTGTGAGCCATGAGCGATGACGATATCGTAGCCCTTAGAGGCATAATCCCGAATCGCAGCTGCGGCATCATCAACAACGAACATGTTTTCACTGATAGCAAATTCCAAGCCCGCACCCATTTCCGCCTTCAATACCAGAATGGCGTCTGAAATACTTTGGGTGAAAGCCAGGTCATTAATGCTGCTGGGGGAAACAACCGCGATGCGCAGGGGTTCGATTGCGGCTGGCGGTTCGGTTGCAGCTGGTGGCTCTGTTGCTGGAGCCTGCGTGCAGGCACCCAGGAACATCGCCACGACTAAGAGCACTGAGACTAAGGTAAAGATTTTCTTCATTATTCTCCTTTTAATATGTGGGGGAGAGGCTTTTACGCCAACCTCCCGAATTTTATCCTTCCCGCTCAAACACCTTGGTCAAGGCGGACGGACCTCGGCCTTTCGAGACAGAAAGGGTCAACACTAAGATGGTTAATATGTACGGCATCATCACTGCCAGCTCTGCTGGAATGGGGATGCCAAGCACCTGAATCCAAAGCTGCAGGGCGTTGATCATGCTGAACAACAAGGCACCACCCAGGATGCCAAACGGCTTCCAACTCCCAAAATAGACGAGAGCAACGGCGATAAAGCCCTGACCAGCAGTCATGTTCTGCTGGAAAACGTTCAACAGCGCGATCGACAACGCCGCGCCTGCAACCCCAGAGAACACACCGCCCATGGTGACGGTCAGGTATCGAATGCCTGCCACGCTCACCCCCAACGAGTCGGCTGCCTCTGGGTTCTCTCCCACGGAGCGGATTTTCAAGCCAAGCGTGGTCTTATTGAGCACGAACCAGGCGACTGGGACCAGTAAGAATGCCAGGTAAACCAAGGCGTTTTGATTGAAAAAGATCTCGCCGATCACCGGGATCTTGCCCAGCAGCGGAACCGAAATCTTCTGAAAGCCTTTCACGCCTTCCACCGTTCCAACCAGCTTCTGGAAAAGCAGATTGCTCATTCCCATCCCAAAAAGGTAAAAACCAATGCCGCTGATGCCCTGGGTGGCGTGCAAATTGACCGTCACGAATGCCATCGCCAGCCCCATCAAAGCGCCAACCCCCATGGCAGCCAGGACGCCGAGCCAGACATTGTTAGTTTTCAGCGTGACAAAAAATGCGATAAAGGAACCGAGCAGCATCTGCCCTTCCACCCCCAGGTTCAGGACGCCGCTGCGCTGCCCGAACATTTCACCGATTGAGGCAAACAGATACGGTGTTGCCAGACGAATGCCTGATGAAATAATTCCGATAATTACCGTGGCACTGAACAGGTCCGAGATCATGCTTCACCTGCTTCCGGTTGTAATTCAGGTTCATCAGGGGATTGAGGATCAGCCCCAGATTGACTCAGTCTGCGTTTTTTGCTGCGCCGGCGGAAGAACTCGCTGCTAACCACGAACACTACTACCAGGCCGTTCAAAGCCGTGATCAAAGCCGACGGAACCTGCACCACACGCTGCATGGCATTCGCGCCTACCAACAACCCGCCAAACAACACCGATGCGGGAATTGTGATCAGTGGGTGTAACTGCCCGAACAAGGCGGCAACAATTCCGTTAAAACCGGCATTTCCGGTAAAACCCGTTGCCGATCCGTCCGTGATCATGCAGTAATTGACACCATATACCTGCAGCATGCCCGCCAGCCCGGCAAAGGCACCACTGAGTAAGAGAGCCACCACAATGTGTTTTTTGACGTCAATACCACCATATTTCGAGGCTGGCTGGCTTTGACCAACGGCCCGGATGCGATAACCTAAGGTCGTACGCCACAACAAAAAGTAAACTGCTACTGCCAGGAGGATTGCAATCAGAAGCCCCAGGTGCAACCGCGTGGGAAATAGGCGTGGCAGCCGATAGGCTTCAATCAGCCTCGCCGTCTGCGGGATTTGAGACGCCGCTTCCCTTTGAACAGGGTCAATCATCGGCCCCCGCATCAAAAAGTTCATGATCTGCACTGCGATGGCGTTCATCATCACCGTGCTCAAGATTTCATTCACATTGAAATATGCTTTTAAGATTCCCGGTATGCCACCCCAGATCATCCCGCCCAAGATTCCCAAAAGCATGGCGATGATGATCGCCAGCCATCCGGGTAAGTCGGTAAAAGTCAGTCCGAATCAGGTAGAGAGGATCGCCCCAATGATCATCTGCCCCTCGCCCCCGATATTCGTGACGCTGCCGCGGTAAGCGATACATGTTCCCAAACCCACCAAAAGCAGCGGAATGGCTTTCACCAAGGTCTCTGCAAAGGCGTTGAAACTGCCAAAAGCTCCATCAGCCAATGCGCCATAAGCCGTCACAGGATTAGCACCAAGCAGCAGCAAGAAGATCGCCCCAACCAATAAGGCTGCCAGGGTGGCAAAAATCGGCATCATTTGATCAAAAATGGAACCTGCTCGGTCTTTCAATCGCAAATCCGCTGTTGCTTGTTTTGGCGGCATAGTCAAAACTCCAGATCGATTCGAGTGCTCAGGAAAAATCCCACCTATCCTGATGGGTTTTCCCTTGCGAGGTACGGATGTAAATTATTGATCGATTCTACCAGTAAAGTGATAAAAATACAGAAACTATCGCGAAGGTTGTCATCTCCAGTCTTCTCTCACAGGCTTGAATAACGGATGTATAATTTATTTCTTACTAACCTGGAGTTACAAACCAAGTCATAAAGGGTTTGCCTCGCCAAACGCTATTTGTCATTTTCGAGCCTAAATTATTGAGGATTTTTCTGGAAAGGCCTGTGGTCATCGATGTCATCAATGGATCCTACTGTTAAACCAAATCCCATAAGAGGTCATGCAAATTCAATCATACATAACCGCTGGTTTTTCTTAGGAGTTGGCGTACTGCTCGGCAGCATTGTGCTGATGCTGACCCTCGATATGCAGCTTTATGCTGTTTCCATGGGCACTGGCTTAGCCGGTATCGCGCTGGCTGCGTATTTCATTTTGCGCATCACACTCCGCCCGGTTAAGTCCGAGAGTATGGCAGCCGCGGCTGCAGACATTCGCAACGGCGCGCGTACGTACATCACGCGGCAAATTAAAACAATCTTAATGGTAACGCCTTTCTTTGCGGCGTTGCTTTATTGGATCCTGGATTGGAAAGTCGCAGTCACCGCGGTTTTTGGCGTCCTGACCTCACTTTTGGCATCGTACATCGGCATGAGTGTGAGTGTTCGGACCAACGTACAGACCGCTGACATCGCCAATGAGGGAAAAGGCAGTCCCTTCCGTATCGCCCTGTTTGGCGGTTCCGTCATGGGTTTTTGTATCACAGGCTTAAGTCTAATTGTGCTTTCTGTCTTGTTCAGCGTGTTCAAGGATCCTAACGCACTGATCGGTTTCGCGTTTGGCGGCGGGTTGGCAGCCCTTTTTGCTCAGATTGGTGGTGGCATTTTTACCAAATCCGCGGATATCGGCGCGGACCTGGTGGGAAAGATCGAGGAGCACATCCCCGAGGATGATCCCCGCAACGCGGCAGTCATTGCGGACCTGGTAGGCGACAATGTAGGCGACTGCGCGGGACGTGGCGCGGACCTCTTCCAAACCTTTAGCGACGACCTGGTGACCGGGTCCATTGTAGCTATTGCGATGGCTTCTGTTTATGGGCAGAAGGGTATTTTCTTTCCGTTCCTGATGCAGAGTGTCGGCGTTCTTGCCTCTGCCATTGGCATTTTTGCCAGCCGGGAATGGAAAAAAGGGATGGCACCCTCCACGCAATTCAATATCGGTTTGTTTGTGAGTTCGATTCTAAGCATCGCCGGCGGGCTGAGTTTGACTCTTTTCCTGCTGCATGATTGGATCATCGCCATCGCAGTTACCATGGGCGTATTGATCACCACGGTCGCCTCCCTGAGCACGCGCTATTATGCGGGGATGGAAGGTAAACCGGTCAGGAACATTGCCAAAGCTTCCAACCGGGGCGCTGCCTTGAACCTGATCACTGGTATTGGTTATGGTTTACAAAGCCCTGTCTTGCCGGTGGTTGTCCTGATGGGTGTTGTGATCGGCGTTTACACACTTTCAGGCAACAGCTTACTGGCGCTGGTGGGGGTAAACATCGGAACAGACCTACTGATTACCTTCATCATGGCTGCGGATGCTTTTGGTCCGATCGTGGACAACGCTGCGGGAATTGCGGGAATGGCGCAAGTCGAGAAGAAAGTTGTCGATAAGCTTTCCCGGCTCGATTCTGTGGGTAACACGATGAAAGCTATCACTAAAGCTTACGCCATGATTTCTGGAACGGTCACAGCCTTCGTAATCTTCCTGACCTTTTATAAACTTGCGGGCATCGACTCGATCGATGTCACCACACCATTCAACCTTAGTTTCCTATTTGTGGGCGTCTCGCTGCCGTTCCTCATCTCCTCGCTGGTAATCGGTTCAACCGCAAAGACGGCTGAAAAAATGGTAGATGAGGTGCGCGACCAGTTTACAAAAAACCCGGACATCATAAAAGGTCTTGTCAAACCGGATTATTCTCACTGCATCGACATCGCCACGCGCAATGCCTTGCGCGAAATGATCCTGCCAAGCGCGATCAGCGTCGTGGTGCCGATTGCGATTGGGTTTGCCTTTGGCATGAACGCTCTGGGCGCGGTATTGGTGGGTTCGGTGGCTTGTTCCGCGCTCTTGGGACCATTCTTCAACAACACTGGCACAGCCTTTGACAATGCCAAAAAGACGGTCGAAGGTTTTGAACTCTCGCGAGGCACTCCTCAACACATCGCGGCGGTGATTGGCGACACGGTTGGAGATTCTCTGAAAGACGTGGCCGGACCTTCGACCCTGATCTTCATGAAACTGATCGGCATGGCGTCGTTGTTAATTGTGCCGTTGATTAAGTAAATACGGTATCCACTTGCTTTGGCACCACGTTGATGAATCAATTTAGTTGTGCTGCTTCGCGAGAATCTTTTTGTAGGGCGAGATTGAGGGCACCATAATAGTGAGATAAATGAGTGTTACGCGCCCTCAATCCGCCGTCAGAGTAATTCCAAATAGGATTTTACGGTTGATGGCGGATTGGAAGCAGACCAAGATCTCACATCATTACCAAAACAGTGCTTCCAATCTCGCCCTACAACTACTAAGTCTCGCCCCACAATAAAAACCAAAATCAGATCGCCACGTCGATTCGCTCCTCGCGATGACGGAATGGGTAAGGTGGGTTGGCTGGAAAGATGTTCATTTAGGTCGGGGTAATTTGACGCCATACTCTTTGAGCACGATGACCCACCCTACAAGTACAGCCACACCAACCTGCCCTACATGCTGAAAAGCAACCTGCTAAAAGCACGAGCGTTGAATGGTGGGTATAGGAATAAAAAATATTGGGTAGATCGCCACGTCGCTTCGCTCCTCGCGATGATGGAATGGGTAAGGTGGGTTTTGCTTTAGAAGAAATGTGAGGGGAAATAACCGGTCACGTTGACCGCGTTGTTCTCGATAAAAAACGCTTTCGGATCCATATCCAGCACACCCCGCCGCAGGCGGATCAGTTCGTACTTCGAAACGACCGTATTGATGACGATAAAATCTGTGTCCGTGTAAGCGCCCTTGCCGTCCCAATACGTAGCTCCGCGTTGGATCTCCTGGGTGATGAAGGGCAGAATTTCACGGTTGCGCGTGATGACCATTACGTTGATTTTTACATTCTGGTAATGGGTGCGGTCCATCATGAAAGCATAAATCAGCGTGAAAATTACTGAATAGACCATGATTAGCGGCGGATTCATGAAGAGGGCATAGCCATAAACGACCAGGCTGATGAATAACCCCACTCTACCAACGCTAAAATTGTTGTGCTTCATGCTGATGTAAACCCCGAGGATGTCCGCCCCACCAGAGGACCCGCCGGCTCGCAGGCATAAACCTGCTCCAAAGCCTGCCAACGCCCCACCCACAAGGCACACCGTCAGCAGGTCGTTCAGCTCAGGTATTAACTGCCTGATCGGGATAATCGACAGGGCGAAAGTCATCACAGCGATTGAAATTATGGTCTTCAACATAAATTTCCGGTTGACGATCTTATAAGAAATCATTAGAAGAGGCAGGTTTATGGCCAGCAATATCACACCCGTCAAAGATCCCAAGCCTGGAATCACCTTTTGAAGCAGTTCCAGGATGATCTTAGCGATACCGGTTAGATTGCCAATGTACAGCCCCGCAGGAATGACGAGCATATTAATCGTTGCCGCATACAGCAAGCTGCCGAAAATAACCAGGCAGTAATCCCAGAGTTCACTCCAAAATTCGGAACCTTTCGATGTTTGTTTCTTTTCCTTTTTGGATCTTTTTGCCGCAGTCGAGACGTGTTTCCTGGCTTTGGCTTTGCGGGCAGCAAACTGAAGTACACCCGGAACAACTTCGGGTGAATTAGGGATTCCTCTGCTTGCCGCAGGTGTGAACGCAAATTTTGACATACGCAACAATCTTACTCGAGGAAGCTACCTTTGAGCAAGACCATGAGCACCCCTCAAAACTTCAGCCTCCACTCCGCCTTCAATCCTTTGCCGGGTAACCCGTGATGTCCTGGATTTCGGCATAAAGAGGTGCAAGCCGGTTGTACATTTTCAAGTAAACCCGGTTGTAGAGTTCATCATAGAGTTTTTGGTTTTCGGCGTCCGGTTCGAAAGTTCGGCTGATTCGGGTCATGGCTGTCACCGCGCTTTCGAACGAAGGCTGCAATTTCAAGCCAACAGCCAGGTTCATCGCGGCTCCAAGCCCGCTGGCTTCATAAACGTGCGGACGGCTGACTGGCATGCCAAAGATATCAGCAGTCAACTGGGCAGCAGCATCGCTCTGCGAGCCCCCACCGGCTACACGCACTTCGGTGATCGGCACGCCACTGCGCTTGCTTGTGCGTTCCGCACCTTCCCGCAGGGCATATGCCAGTCCTTCCAGGATCGCACGATAAATATGCGCGCGGGTATGCACCCCTCCAAAGCCAATCATTGCGCCTTTAGCGTCCGGTCCGGGAGATTTCAGACCCGGAGCCCAGTAAGGCTGTAGCATCAGCCCCATCGACCCGGCAGGCACAGAATGAACGAGGTCATCGAACAATTCCTCAGGGACCACGCCCCGATCTTTTGCCAGCCTCTGCTCATTATGACCAAATTCTCGCAAGAACCAAGAAACCATCCAATAGCCTCTGAAAAGTTGGATCTCCAGGGAATAAGAACCGGGAACCGCCGCTGGATAGGGCGGAATCAGGGGTACCACCTCGATGTATTTTTGGTGGATGGTGTTGATGGTCGCGGCAGTTCCGTAGGAAAGGCAGCAGACATTTGATGCCAATGTGCCCGTGCCAAGCACCTCGCAGGCTTTGTCGGCAGCCGCCGCGATGAGCGGCAGACCGGCGGGTATGCCCGTTTGCGCCGAAGCCTGGCTGGTTACTTCGCCAAGAAATTCACTCGGCGGTACCAGGTCAATCAGCATTTCAGGGTCGACGGGAACAGCCTTCCATTTCCAGTCAAACTTGCCTGCCCAAGTGTGTTTTTTGTAGTCGAAGGGCAAATGCGCTACCTGGCAACCAGTCGAGTCAACCAACTTGCCGGTCATACGGTGGGTGAGATAACCGGAAAGCAACACAATCTTCGCGGTTTTACTCCAGATCTCAGGTTGGTTGGTACGGATCCAGTTGGGTTTTGCTTCCGATTGGAGATATCGGATCGTGTCCATCATACCCGAAAGGCTGAAAAGCACTCCCCAAACGCCACCCACATCTGGCAACCCGGCAGTGCGACGTTGGTCTGACCAGTGGATGGCAGGTCTGAGTGGATTGGCCTCCTGATCAAGGTTGATCAGCACATTTCGCTGGGTCGTGATTGCCACTCCGGCAATCTGTTCCTTATCCGCGCCAGGGGTCGCCCAAAGCTCGTTACAGGCCTGGCACAGGCTTTCCCAAAAAAGCGCTGGATCAAGCTCAGCCCAGCCCGGTTTGGGGGAACTGTAAGCGGGCAGGGGAATCCTGACTTTATGAAGTAAATTTCCCTGCAGATCAAAAATCAACGCCCGGGTTGATTGCGTGCCAACATCAATAGCCAGCAAATGTTCTTTTGCCATTATGCCTCCAGGTCCTTGCCCCAACGTTTTTCTTTCTGCGCCGGGCTCATATCCAACCCCAGTGTACCACCAGGGTTCATGATGTTTTTTGGGTCAAAGTGTTTCTTCAACAAGCGGATCACATCCATCTGTTGGGTACCGATCTGATCTTCCAGCCATGGGGCTGTGGCTTTGCCAACTCCATGATGATGGCTGATCGCAGCGCCTGATTTGGCGATTGCTTCAAGTATGCCATATTGCAGGTCAAGATACTCGCGGATGGTATCAATTTTGGCAATAAAGATGAAGTACAGGTTTGCTCCCTGGGGGTAGGAGTGGGAGATGTGGGTCATGCAGATCGTGTTCTCCCTCGACTTCACGAATGCCCTGACCTCTTGGTGCACACTGGGCATCTGCGACCAGGTCACACCGCATTCGAGCGTATCGATCAGTATGCCGTAGTCCTGCAAATCCTCGCGCAGATAGGGATCGGTGAAACGCCCTTTTTCCCAGGTTTTGGTCACGCCGGCAAAGCTGAGTTCAAAGGCGCCATACTTCCTGAAAATCCGGCGCATTTTCCGGTCAATGTTACGGCAAAAGTCTCTCTCACCATCGGTAAATCCAAGCATCAGGCACTTTTGCATCGGTTTGAAGCCAAGCTTTTGCAAAATCGTGTCCGCGAAACTATCTTCGATGTGATATTGCTTCATCATAATATCGGTTTCCTCGGGATCCGAGATACGGAAAACCGAAGGAAAGCCAAACTCTCCCTGCATCACTTCCCGGCTGGCAGCCTGGGCATCTTGCCAATTGTGGAACATGTAGCTGAAGCGTTTGCGATTTTCGGGCTGCCAGTGGCAGATGCGTAAAGTGACGTTTGTGAGGATGCCAAAACCGCCTTCCCCACCCATCATTACCTGATCAAAATCCGGACCGTTCGCAGCTCGGGGATGGGGACAAGTCTTGAAGATGCCACGTGGCGTCACGTACTCTTGGGAAATCACCATGTCTTCGATCTTGCCATAATAGGTCGAGTTTTGCCCTGCTCCGCGGGTGACCACCCAACCGCCTACGCTGGAATACTCAAAAGACTGGGGGAAGTGCCCAACTGTATAATTTCGTTTTGCGCCCAGTTTCTCAACCGCATTCTGCAGCAGGTCCTCCAGCTTTGGTCCCCACATGCCCGCTTCGACCGTGACGGTCTGGTCAATCTCGTTCAGGTTCACCAACCGGTTCATATGGACCGACATGTCAATACAGATACCGCCCTTGGTGGCTTCATAACCGCGGGTGACAGTGGAGCCGCCGCCAAAAACATAGATTGGTATGAAGTGCTCATCCGCATAGGTAACGATTGCTTCAATTTCTACCTGGGATCGCGGCGCCACCACCACCTCAGCGATGTTTTCGACAATTTTCCGTCTCAATCGCAACGCGTCGATCATGCCCTGCCCGTAAGAGCGCTTGATCCTGGTGTAGGTGTCGGTTTTCAGGTTCTCCTCACCGCAGGTCTGCGCCAGGAAAGCGATATGTTCCGGCGCCAAGGAAACTGGAGCATTATCCGGAACTTGTTCGATCCCAAACTGACCAGGCTTGGAGAGGGTTTCCTCAGTCAAACCAAAGCGATCCATGATCAACTTGGTCAGACCGCTGTTGGGATGTTTGTAAGCGGCGGGATCACCCCATTTGAAGATCGAGCGCCAGCTTCCTGCAGGAGCCGGATCTTCATACCAGGCAGGGACAAATTTTTCTTTTTTTGCCATTATTTCTCCTGTTTCACAACACTTTCGGGATTTGGACTGTAAGCCTGGCGATAGACCTCCTGGTAGCGAGAGATCTCGCTCAGCCAGGTATCTTCTGACCAGGGCAACTCAGCCTGGGTCAACACTTTCACCCGATCCAAAACATCCATGCCCCCTTCAGGCAGCAACATTCCCAAGCGGGTTCGGCGCAAGAGCAAGTCGTCGAGATGTTCCACCATCGCATAGCGGGCATTGAAGGCTAATTCTGCCCACTGGAGATTGAGGTCACTAATGGGTTTAAGGGCTTCGGAGTCCGACATAGCAACCAGGTCGGGCAGAGCCTGCCCATATCGCCCCGCAAGGTAATTGAAACTTTCCGGAGGTAGTTTCTCGTTCGGCTGAGGTACAGGAATCGGGTCGAACCAGTGTTTGATCCGTTTCATCTCTTTACCGATCAGCGGCATGGCAGCCTTGAGTGCGTCTTCTGCCATCGTTTCAAAGATGGTTAGTTTTCCACCAGTGATCGTCACCAACCCGTTCTCTTCCAACACCAAGTGCGCGCGGGACTCGGCAGAAGGGTTGTTCGCGTCGCCCCGGACGATCGGGCGTAGGCCCGCGAACGAAGAAATGATCGATTTCTCGCTTACGCCGGCGTCCGGGAAGATTGCGTTGACGGCTTCGAGCATATAAGCAATTTCCTGGCTGGTGCAATACGGTTCCTGGCTGAGTGGGAATGGATGATCCAGATCAGTCGTGCCAAAAATGGTACGTCCCTCCCATGGGATGGCGAACATGGCACGATGATCTTTTGGGTGCATTAAGGTTACAGCATGCGGGAGCGGCAGATCGTCAAAACTAAAAACGAGGTGAGAACCCCGCAAGGGTCTCACCCGCCCCTGCCGGCCGAGCTGCTCGCGCAGTTCGTCGGTCCAGGGTCCCGTCGCGTTGATCACAGCGTGGGCTTTCAGTTCCAGCGTGCCCATATGTGCCCTGGATTGGTCTTCCACAGCCACACCGCAAACAACCCCTGCTTTAGTCCTGAGAAGCTGCAACACCTTGGCGTAATTCAGGGCCACCCCACCCTGGGCTTGCGCTTCCTGGATCAGGCGCAGCACCATGCGGCTGTCATCCAGGCGGGCGTCCTGATAAAGATACGCGCCTGCCATCCCCGCTGGTCTCAGGGTTGGGATGGTCTCACGCAGCTGGTTGAGGGTGAGTTGGCGATGGTTCCACTTGGGAGCCATCAGGTCGTAAATGATGACGCCAGCCCGAAAAATGCGTTTCTGCTGGGAGTTTAAGCCATACGGGAGGATGAAGCCGAGCGGTGTCACCAGGCGCCTGGCTTGTTTCAGCAACACCTGGCGCTGCCTGACGGACTCAAAAGTGACGTCATATTGCCGACTACGCAAGTATCGGAAGCCGCCATGCACCAGTTTGGAGGATTTTGAGGAGGTCCCGCTGGAGAAATCTGCGGCTTCCAACAGGAGGGTTTTGATGCCACCGCTAACCGCGCGCTTAAAAATGCCAGCGCCTGTGATGCCACCGCCTACAATGATGAGATCCCAGTCTTGCTGCAGGTTTGACCAAATATGTTCTCGGGATTGGACTTGGTTCATGACTACTCCCAAATGTGTTTAGTTGTTTTGCCAGAAAGAGATGCTGTCTTGCATGACCTTCGTGGTCCTGTTGGCAGCAGCTTCAGCATCTTTGAGCCGCGCATCATGAAGCAGACCCTCGTAGTACTCTTTGGAATATTGACGGGATTCAGAGTTTGCGAAATACTGCAAGCCAGCCTGGTACGAGAGTTTGCGGAAGCCGTTGTAGATCAGGGTGAAAATCGGGTTTCCCGAAAGCAGCGTAAGCTCATGATGCAACTCCTGATCTGCCTGGGCATAAGCCTCGGGGGTGTCTGGCAGGGTAAGGTAGGGTTCAAGCAGGCTTGCGATTTTTTCGCTTTCAAGGGTGAATGCTTGACGGGTGTATGCCGGTGCGAGTGCCGCGCGAATTTCGAGGAGTTGCCGAATGAAGTCACGCGTGAGTGCTTCTGGTTGCTGCGAGAGGGCATTGAGCATAACAAGGTTGCCATCTTTCCAGAAGTCGCTGACAGTGGTGGATTTCCCCTGGCGGATTTGGATCCAACCATCGCGCGCCAGGCGCTGCAGGGCTTCGCGCAGGGTGGGACGGGTGATGCCGAGAGCCTGAGCCAGTTCGCGCTCGGGAGGTAACGCGCTGCCAATTGGAAAACTGCCGTCCAGTATCGCGGCAAGCAGCTGTTTTTCAGCCAAATCAGTTGGTTTTTGAGGGGTGATCCAAACAGGTTGAGATGACAAGAACGCCTCCATGGTGAGTGGTTAGAGGTCTTACCAGTTGAGTGAATTGTAGGACGATTATCCGGATTTGTAAAGATGGTATTTCTGGGTTTGGTGATAAAAACCAAGCAAGTCATACCTGTAAAATTGAATTGGAGGGCACTCTCTTCAAGTATCGATTAGGTCGACGCTGGCGTCGACCCTACGAGCCTATACCATCGGCGGATTGGCATTGGTCCATCCACCAGTGACTGGTAGAATTAACGCATTCGAGGAGAGATTTATGAGCGTCAAACACATCCAGGATATTCCCACCGAACCCGTCCCAAACGCTTCCGGCGTCACCAAAGCAGTCCTGATCTCAGCCCAGGAAGCGCCCAACTTCGCCATGCGAAAATTCAGCATGCAGCCAGGTGGGAGCATGCCGCTGCACACCAACAAGGTCGAACATGAGCAGTATGTGTTGCGCGGCAAAGCCCGAGTGCGGCTAGGCGAGGAAATCTTCGAAGTCTCCGCAGGCGATATCGTCTTCATCCCCGCAGACCTGCCACATACCTACATCAACATTTCGGATGAACCTTTCGAGTTTCTGTGCCTTGTGCCCAACAAGGATGATGTAACCACCCTCCTCTGATCGTTTAAACTCTCAAGGAGTTGACAAAATGCCCCGCCCCACCTCCCCAATCGCTACTGATCACGTCATCCTGGCGCTGCTCGACGAAAAGCCCATGCACGGCTACGAGATCCATCAGCGCATCTCCTCCATGTCTGGCATTATCAAAATTTGGAGTCTGAAACAGGGTTTGCTCTACGCCAAATTGGAGAAGCTGAAGGAAGCCGGTCTGCTTGAAGATGCCCCCGATCACCCCGAAGCCAATCCATCCCGGCATTATTTCAGGCTTTCACCTGCTGGCAAGCAAGCGCTAGATGCCTGGATTGATTCCCCGGTAACCCGAGCCCGCGATATCCGCCAGGAATTCCTGGCAAAGCTGATTATCGCTCGGAAGTACTCACCCGAACGCGCCCTGACACTGCTGAAAGCCCAGCGAGAAATCATCCGGCATTGGTACACCAGCCTTTCATCAGCCACTGCTCCCCAGGCAAAAGAGGAACTGGATGATTGGATTGTGCACTCTTACCGCCTGTTCCGCGATGAAGCCAGCTTGCATTGGCTGGACGACCTCGAAGGCTGGCTCACCAAGCTTGGTTGAAAGCGTTTCTCGCGCAATCTCAATAAGCTCGATCTTGCCTTGATACCAAGGAAGCTTAAAGCTGTAACCACTGCTTTAGGCTGACTATTTGCACGCATTCCCGCAGTTTGTTGTAGAATGGAAGCCGACTCTTAAACGGAAAGCTGCAATCTTATGACCTCAACTGAAAACACACAAATGCCTCAAACCCGTACCGATACCCCTATTGCCTGGATCATCCGCCTTGTCAAAGGCATCCTTGCTGGCATCGGCGCTATCACTCCTGGTCTTTCCGGCGGGGTGCTCATGGTGGTATTTGGCATTTACGAACCCCTGGTGCGCTGGCTGGCAGACATCCGTAAGAAATTCATGCCCAACCTGCGTTATTTCCTGCCGGTCGGTATCGGCGGAGTGATTGGCGTGATTGCCTTTTCGGCTGTGATTGACTACGCCTTCGACCATTTTGCCGCTCAGTTCACCTGGCTATTTATCGGCTTCATCGCAGGCACCATTCCCTCCCTGCTCAAGACAGCCGGCGAGCAAGGTCGCAAGAAATGGCATTGGCTGTTACTGGCACTCTTCGCGGTGGGGATCTACCTCTTCATGACCTGGATGAAAACAATCCGCTCCGTCACGATGGAGCCGAGTTTCCTGGGATGGCTGCTCAGCGGCGCGCTGACCGGGCTGGGGTTGGTGGTGCCGGGGATGAGCCCTTCAAACTTTTTGCTCTACCTCGGTCTGTATCAGCCGATGGCAAACGGCATCAAAAGCCTCGACCTAAGTGTCATACTGCCACTCATCCTGGGGGTTGTGCTGGTAATTTTCCTCTTCGCGCGGTTGGTGAGCTGGCTCTTCCGCAAGCACCACGCCCTGATGTATCACATCATCATCGGCATCGTGATCGGCTCCACCGCTGCCATCATCCCTTCAGGCGTGAAGGGCATTGGCGTCGTCCTGGCGTGCGTGTTGCTCTTTCTGGCTGGCGGAGCCGCCTCATTCGCACTGGCAAAACTGGACGAAAAACACCCGCACGAGTCGCTCTTTTAGGCTAACAAAAACAACGGGAGGACATCCTTTCTTCCCGTTCAACTTTCGCCACACAGCCTGACTGTCAGTAGATCAGGATTTTTGTAAAGGCAGACAGCAATCGAATGATTCTGTTAGTCCTTTGCCTAAGCGAAAGATGTGCTCCACCTGTGACTTGCCATCCGCATGCTGACATGCAATCGTTATATTGTCCAGTAAAAAGCGCCATGACAGATCCTCTTGCTGCAGGTGTGCAGTTACTTTATCCATCATTTCCCAGCTGAGATCTTCCAACGCCAGAGTAATATGCGGGTGCCAGCGTTCGGGGGAGTAAAGCGGGGAGGGGTCGATGGTAAAAGGCAGCAATAGGTTCCAAATTGCTGAATATAGATCCAGCAACTTAGGCGATTTATGGACTTCAATGAAGAGGACAGGTCTTTCACTGGTGAAGAAATTCAAGCCCTGAGTTTTGACCTCAAAGGGTTTTTGCCGCAGAGTAAACTCATGCAAGCGAGGAATTACTTCCTCTTCGTGATAAGCATCACCCAACTGCCAGGTAAAATGCGGAAAGGGGGTAACGCGGATATAGCTCAAGCCAAAGCGATCTTCAAGTGCGTTCCAAATCTGCTCGACTTGGGAGGTGTATGGCTCGGGTAAAAGGGAAATGACTGCCTGCATGCTTCCTCCTGAATTACATTCTATCATTGCAGGCTACAGATCGCAGGCAAATATACAAGAGGATTGTGCCTCAGATCGGAATGTTATAATGCACAGACTAAACCTTTTGCGGGAGATTGCATGATGCTGAAAGTAAAAACCACCTACACTCCAGAAAACTCCACACTTGAAACCGACCGGGCTGCCGTCGGCATCGGCTCGAACCCAGGTGAGTTTTATGCTTATGACCTTTTGTTGGGAGCATTAAGTGCTTGTTTCTACTCCACCCTGCATGACATCCTGGAAAAGCAGAAAACGGTAATTCCAACTATTGAGATCATTGTGACCGGTGAAAAGCGCACGGAAGTTCCGACGACGCTCGAATGGGTAAATCTGGATATTACAGTTACAGGTGACGTGAACGAAAAACAATTCCTGCGCTCTGTGGACCTGGCTGCCAAGTATTGCTCCATCCACGAAACTATCAGCAAGGTGGCAATAATGAGCCATGAGGTGAAATTCGTTCAATTACAGTGACCAAAATCTCGAAGTAGTGAGCGGTCGTGTAAAATAAAGGCAAGTGCACATCATTCCCCAGGTATGCTCTGTCGAAGTGTACCCAGTTCGTTTTCTCGAGGTCAGGTGAGATAGTATTAAGGCGAACCAAATGGCAACCAATCTCAAATCCTCCACTACCATCCCAAAATTGACAGACTCCGATTATACGGAAAATTACCGCGCCTTGTTCTCAAGCATGCCGGAGGGTTTTGGACTGCACGAGCTGATCTACGACCCTCAGGGGAAGGCTGTCGATTATCGGTTTCTGGACGTCAACCCGGCTTTTGAAAGCCTGACCGGGCTCTCCAAGCAGGAAATTATTGGCAGGACACATAACGAATGCCTGCCCGGAGATAACCCCATCTGGCTAGAACGATTTAGCGAGGTGGTTCGCACTGGGATTCCAGAAAAATTCGATGCGCATTCCTCCTTGGATCGGTACTACCAGGTGTTCGCCTATAAGATTGCCGACCATAAGTTTGGCGTGATATTCTCCGATGTTACCGACGAAAAACATGCGGCGGCACACAAGGAATGGTTGGCTTCCTTTCCAGAAAAAAATCCACACCCGGTTATCGAAATTGATGGCGATGGTCAGATAATCTATTTCAACAATCCAGCTGGGCAATTCAATGTTGGTGAAGGAAAGGATTCTTCATCGAATCTTTTACTTAAGGATATTGCCCCATTCCTCGTGGATTTGAAAAAAGGTTATAAAGAACGGAAAAAACGCGACATACCGGTTTTGGATTATTGGTTCAGGCAATCTCTGCTCTTCTTACCGGATATTCAACACTTACGCATTTACTCGGTGGATATAACAGATCAGGTTGAGGCAAAGCAAGCCTTACAGTTTATCAACACCCAACTTGAAGAACTCGTCGTTGCCAGAACTGAAGAACTTGTCATGGCAAACCAGGTCGTTCAACAGAATATTGAGCAAAGGCTTGCGTACGAACAGACTACACGGGTGAGAGAGAGGGAGCAATTCGAAACCCTCGTGGATCTACTCCCAGCCTACCTGGTGCTTTTATCCCCGGAGAAAGAAATCGTCAGAGCAAATCGTTACTTCCGTGAGCATTTTGGCGATCCAATAGGCATGAAATGTTATCAGTGTTTGTTCAGTCGGGACACTGCTTGTGACAAT
Organism: uncultured Anaerolineaceae bacterium; assembly: GCA_964428425.1. Classification (GTDB taxonomy): domain Bacteria; phylum Chloroflexota; class Anaerolineae; order Anaerolineales; family Anaerolineaceae; genus Mesolinea. The sequence goes on from CAYRYL010000009.1 coordinate 51,421, forward strand.
TGCGAGTCCTTCAAACCCTTTGAAACCCACAACTCACACCAATGGGAATGGAAAGGACCAGACGGCAATATCTATGACGTCCATGACTTTCCTTACGTCCTGGATGGCACAACCATGATCCTTGAAGTGGGGATCGAGGTAACCAAAATCAAGCAAGCGCAACAGTACCTCGATCAGATGAATAGTTACAATCGTGGACTGATTGAGATCAACTTGGATGCGTTGATGACTGTTAAGAGGTCTGGCATAATCTCAGATGTGAACGAGACTGCAATGGCTGTCACTAAACTCAAACGTGATGAGCTTATCGGAAAAGAATTTCTGGATCTATTTACTGACAAGAATGAAGCCTTGAGAGCATTTAATACCATATTTGAGGATGGAAGTGTCCGGGACTTTGAGCTGGACCTCATCAATCTAATTGGACAAGTTACTCCAGTGACCCTCAACGCCATTGTCTTCAAGAATGAAGAAGGGCAATTTACTGAATTTTTTGCCAGCCTGAGAGACCAAACGGAATTCAAGCGAAAAGAAGAAGAACTGAAGCAGCTAAACCAGGACCTTGAAGGATTGATCGCCGAAGATTTGCGCATGCACGATCAACTGGTGCAGGCTGAAAAATTAGCAGCTCTCGGGCGCATGTTGGCTTCGATCACCCACGAGATCAACAACCCGCTGCAAACAATCCGAAACAGCCTTTACCTGGTTGAAGCCGACACTGACCCCGCAAACCCGGCTTTGGAATATCTTCAAATTGCTTCAACTGAGACCAAGCGCATTTCCACCCTGGTCGCGCAACTTCGGGAGATCTACCGCCCCTCAACCATGCTTTCCGGCTCAAGTTTCAACCTGGCAAGCCTGGTTTCCGAAGTACATGGTTTGATGCAAAGAGATCTGGTTGGTAATCACGTGGAATGGGTCGCAGACCTGCCAGAGGAAGGTGGCTGGGATGTCAAAGGTGAGAAAGACCAGATAAAACAAGTTCTGATCAATATTTGCAACAACGCCATTGAAGCGATGCAGCCAGGAGGAGGGCGGCTCGAACTGACGCTTGTCAAGCCATCGCCGGAAGATAATGAGATTGGCATTCTGATCAGAGACACTGGTCCCGGAATTTCGACTGAATACTTGGAAAGATTGTTTGAACCCTTTCAGACTACCAAAGCGAGGGGGGGTGGATTGGGGCTGGCAATCAGTTATGAGATCGTCCAGAGACACCAAGGCAGGCTCACTGCCCGCAATTATGATGGGGGGGCTGAGTTTGCCGTTTGGCTGCCCTCCGCCTCACGATAGGCTTTAGAGGAAGGTGAATTGTTGGAAAAGATTCTGATTATCGATGACGAACCCGCGCTGCGTCAAACGCTTGGCGCAATCCTGAAAAGGTCTGGTTATGCGCCAGTGCTGGCAGGCACGGGGCAAGAGGGTATGCAAAAATTGCAGGCTGATTCTTTTTCGCTGATGTTCTTGGACATCAAGCTTCCGGATGTGATGGGGGTGGATCTGCTTCCAAAAATTCACCAGGTAGACCCCAATTTGCCGGTAATCATCCTGACTGCACATGCCACGCTCGATGCGGCTATCCAGGCAGTGCGAGGAGGTGCCGTTGATTTCCTCTTGAAACCCATCGACCCCCAGACCATTCTCGAACGTGCCGCTCAGATCCTCGCAGAAAATAGAGAACCACAAAGACAGCGAGAAATTATTTCGCAGGTTCAGGGGCTCCTGGCGGAGCTGCACGCTCCTGACGGTCCTGCTCACACAAATGAGAAGCCTTTACCACTGCAACCAGATCCGGATGCAGCTCGATACGTTGTTTGCGGCATTCTAAGGGCCGATTTACACACACAGCACCTGGAAAAGGAAGGGGATGTCATCCCTATACCGCCTTCCTCGTTTGAGTACCTGATCACACTCATGCGGCATTCACCCGAGGCAGTCTCGTTCGAGACCCTCGTCAAAGAATCTCAAGGCTATGATTGTTCAAGAAATGAAGCGCGCGATATTACACGCTGGCATATGCATAAAATTCGCAAAGTCCTGGAACAAGATTCTTCAGATCCCCAGCATCTCATCACAGTACGGGATTTTGGTTATCGCCTGGTGGGTTAACAGCAAAAGAAACCTGCACAATTTCCAGAAGTCTGATGGTTATCTGGAAAGAGTTGTGCCGGTCATCTCAAGAGCGGTCTCCAGGAGAAAAAATGGCTCAAATGGCTTGGAAACTTTAACCCATGAGCCCTCATCTTCAATGTGAGGGATAGCCCCGCATTCCTGTCCTGACGAAAGCAATATAATCGGCAGACTGGGATAATCCTTTTTAACTCTAAAGAACAAAGCCAGCCCCCGGTCATTGGTTTTACATAGGTCCAGGACCACCAGATTGAATGCGCCAACTTCGAGGAGATCCAGTACTTTTTGGTTTACTGAAGTACTGGTGACTTGAAAACCTTCGCGACTAAAAATCAGATCGAGGGTCCTTCGAAGAGAAGGGTCGTCTTCAATGATTAAGATGTTCTGTTGGATGTGCATGGTTCGCTCCAATCGTTATTCATATAATACCCAAAAGAATCGCGAGTAACATTTGGGGATATTTGTGATTATTTGCGACTATATGGGCAAGGTAGCGTTTGAGAGGAGCGCTGGCTCTTAATACGCGAGGGGGAAATTTACCACGATTCCCTTCAGACATTAACGGGAGGGATTATTCTGACAAATAAACAAAAAATCGCTTGAAAGAAGAAACACAGGATAATTAGCAAAAATTTGCATTAATTAGGGGGGGGAGTCTCACTTTTCCTTAATATTAGTTGGTTTCTTAGGACCTTCCCATTGGTTTGTAAATCATCACAAATCTTATCAAAACATCACTAACAGTATCCGGTAAGGCATTTCTTATACTTTCTGGTAGAGGAGATTTGTGATGCAAAGAATCTTACCGGCGATTAATCCCCAAGGTCTCCATACAGTTTTGAAGGTCAGACATTACTGCCTTTTGTTTAATTTTGGTCAACAAGATCACAGTAACCATCCCATTCAAAGTTCAACCCAATAAGATATCTCTCTCCAATCAAAATCAATGGAACACAATCTATAAAGGAGTTTGAAATGTTAAAACGTAAGTTACTCAACACCACAGTTCTTGTACTGTTAATCGTTTCCCTGTTTTCAGGGAATATTTCATTTAAGGTCGAGGCTGCGCCAGAAGCACTTCCAGCCTCACCGGTAGATGAAAGCGTCGTCCCTCATTATTTTGGACCCTATCCAAACTGGGGGTTAAGCGCGCTGACCATGCCTGACGTGGCAGTAACCATTACCGGTGACGGTTCTGGGGCCACCGCAAGTGCCCAGGTCGGCGCTGGCGGAGCGATCACTGGCATCACCATCACCAACCCGGGCAGCAATTACACCTCAGCGAGTGTTGGCTTCACAGGTGCTGGGGCTGGTGCCGCTGCCACAGCTGTCGTCAGCTCCACCAACACGGTGGTCGCGATCAACGTCACCAATGCGGGCATCAATTACGTGCAACCTGCAGTGGCAATCACCGGCGGCGGAGCCACCACTCCTGCGACTGCTACCGCATACGGTGGTATTTACAGCGTTAGCCTAACTTACGGCGGCAGCGGTTATACCCTTCCGACAGTCGACTTCGATTATCCCGATGGGGTTGGAGGCGTACAGGCAAAAGGTCACGTCACCTGGGACACCGTCACCGGTGTGATCACTGGTGTGGTGATCGACAATCCCGGATCCGGTTACTCACGCGCTCCAAACGTGGTTATCCGCGATGGCACCCTATTCAATCCGCTCAATCGCCGGCAATTCAATGCCGCTCAGGAGGCCAGGGAACAGGCTATCCTAAGTGCTCAGGAAGGGCAAATCCAGGCTCTTCCTCGTGTTAATGTCCTCGACAACGCAATTGTGACCTCAACGATCGATGTCCAATCAATCGTGATGGACACCTACGGTGCAGGTTACACGAGCGTCCCCACCGTCACCATCAGTGATACCCTGGGTGGTGGAATGAATGCGACAGCCACTGCCGTAATCGACGTTGGAGCAGTCACTGCCATCAATCTAACCAACCCAGGCTCTGGTTACGTAACCGGAACTGGTATCAAGAAGTTCCAGAACGAACTTCCATTGCTTTGTGATCCTTCGGTCGCGGGGAGCTGCGCGGCAGCCTCGAACAACCTCGGTCAGTACATGCCCCTCGGTGTTCCTGATACCACCACCTTCCCCGGTGCGGATTATTATGTGATTGCACTGGTGCAGCACCGTGAACAAATGAACTCCTCACTCCCAGCCAAGGGAACGCTATTGCGCGAGTACGTACAGCTTGAAACAGCCACAAATGCCGACTGGAGCGAGAGTGTGCCCCTGTACAACCAACTTCTCGACGGCACCTCCACCCCGGCTTTGATGCCAGATGGCTCCCAGGCTATCGGAATCGGTGAGCCCCACTATCTGGGTCCGATCATCCAGGCAAACAAGGATCGCCCCGTTCGAATCGTTTTCTATAATCTATTGCCAACTGGGGCTGATGGCGATCTGTTCATTCCAGTTGACACAACATTCATGGGCTCCGGTATGGGTCCTATGGAAATGACGGATCCGGTTGATCAGGGCTCTGTGCTTGATGGTGTCCGCAATCCGACCTGTAGCGAGCCCAATCTGAGCATGATGAATCGGATGATGTGTTTCGCACAAAACCGGGCAACGCTTCACCTTCATGGTGGCATCACCCCCTGGATCTCAGACGGAACCCCGCATCAATGGATCACTCCTGCCAACGAAATGACCAGCTGGCCAGAAGGTGTCATCGTTCGCCAGGTGCCTGATATGGTTGGGCTTGCAGCCCCTGCAGGCGTGCCTGATTGTAGTGCTCCCGATGACGGTTGTATGACTTTCTACTATACCAATCAACAAAGCTCCCGCTTTATGTTCTACCATGATCATTCCTGGGGCATCACCCGCCTAAACGTTTATGCTGGTGAAGCTGCTGGTTACATCATCCGGGATGCAACTGAACAGGCTCTGATCAACTCCGGCTTGCTCCCAAGCGGACAGCACGAAATTCCACTGGTTGTCCAGGATAAGACCTTCGTTTCTTCTCCCGCCCAAATGGCAGAGCTCGACCCCACCTGGGATTACAGCCGTTGGGGTTCTGAAGGCGACCTCTGGTATGAGCATGTTTATATGCCAGCTGAAAATCCTAATGACCCCTCAGGTATGAGCTCTTATGGACGCTGGTTCTATGGCCCATGGTTCTGGCCACCTGCCAACCCTGTATATCCTCCGATCGCAAACCCCTATTTTGGTCTGGACCCGGAAGGTGCTGATGGCATCAGGTATACCGCGGACGATTGGGGCATTCCACTGGCAAGCCCCTGCGATTTGGATGTTCCTTCCACCTGGCAGTATGATACGGATCCCTTCTGCGAGCCGCCATTAATCCCCGGCACGCCTAACAACTCCGCTGGTATGGAGGAGTTCAACGACACACCGCTGGTAAATGGCACGGCTTATCCGACCCTGACAGTCGACCCGACAGCCTACCGTTTCCGCATCCTCAATGCCGCTAATGACCGCTTCTGGAATCTTCAGTGGTACGTTGGTGACCCCACAACTGCTGACCCGCTGCTTGGTCCAACCGAAGTTGCTCTCAACCCCTTGGAAGTGGCTGCCGCACAATTGGATCCGGTAGTCTTCCCCACCCCCGACCTGACTCTCAGCCCTGCTGGCCCCGATTGGATCCAGATTGGAACTGAAGGCGGCTTCTTACCTGAACCAGTGATCGTTCCTAATCAACACATCACCTGGATCACAGACGCAACCCGCTTCGACGTCGGAAATGTTGATCTCCATTCAGTCTTACTTGGACCAGCTGAACGTGCCGATGTAATTGTTGACTTCTCACAATTTGCTGGTCAGACACTGATCCTCTACAACGATGCGCCAGCTGCATTCCCTGCCCGTATCGCAACTTATGACTATTACACCGGGATGCCGGATATGTACCCCAACTCAGCTGCCCTGGTTATGCCAGGCTACGGCCCCAACACCCGCACCATCATGCAGGTCAAGGTCAACGCAACCACACCGACCCCCGCATACAATTTCAACACACTTCGGTCCGCCTTCCTGCATAAAGCAAATGGAACAGGTGTATTTGAATCCGGTCAGAACCCCACCATTGTTGGTCAGGCAGTTTACAACTCAGCCTATGGCACCGATTTCACTACCGGCGGCTGGTGTAACAGCCCGGTCAACCCGAGCGCTCGCTGCGATGGTTACGCGCGCATTTCCGATCAGGGCGGTGATATCTTCAAGTTTGACACCCTGGTGGGAAACCAAATCGGCGTACCGATTGAGCCAAAAGCCATTCACGATGAAATGAATGCAACCAATACAGAGCCATTCGGAAGAATGCAGGGAAATCTTGGACTGGAAATTGTTCCGGCCACCCCAGCATTACAAAACGTGGTCTTGTATCCATTCATCAACCCGCCAACAGAAATATTTGACGGCACTAACTTACCAACTACTGATACCCTTACACCAATATCGGTCGGAACGGATGGTACCCAGATTTGGAAAGTTACACACAACGGTGTGGACACACACCCTATTCACTTCCATTTGTATGATGTCCAGGTCTTGAACCGGGTAACCTGGGACAACATCATCATTCCACCTGACCCGACTGAATTAGGCTGGAAGGACACTGTACGGGTAAGCCCGTTGGAAGACACGTACTTTGCCATCAGACCTATTATCCCGGTCTTCCCCTTTGAAATTCCAAACTCTATTCGTCCTTTGGACCCGATGATGCCACTGGGTAGCATCGCGATGTTTGTCTCAACAGACCCGAAAGGTAATCCCGTTGATCCAATTGTCAACAGCCTGGTCAACTTTGGCTGGGAATACATGTATCACTGTCACATCCTCTCTCATGAAGAGATGGACATGATGCGTCCGAATATTGTGGCGATGCCCCCGATTGCGCCGAATGGTCTGGGACACACGATCAGCGGGAACACTCTCACGCTTACATGGCAGGATAACTCAATCACTGAGACGGAGTTTGAAATCATGGCCACAAACGACGGATTCAACTGGATCAGCCTCGGGAGCGTTCTATCCCCGTTGGATCAACCCAATACCCATGGTTTACGCAGCTTTACCGACCTGAACTATAACGGAACGCGTGTTGCGTACCAGGTTTTGGCAAAGAACACTATCGGTTACCTGCATACAACACCCCAAAATCTGAACATTACCTACACGACAGATTTCCCCTCACTCACGGTTCAATCCATGTCAGCTCAGTATTTCCTGACTGTTCCAATGATTCAGCTTTTCCTTCCGCTGATGAATAAGTAAAGTATCAATTGGTTTTACGGGTTGCAGGCGCCCCAAAACATCACTTCCTCACCCTGCAACCCAATCTCTCCACAAAAGAGGCTTCCCTGAAATCTGGGGAAGCCTCAATCTTTTTAGGTTAGCAATTTCCAATTGACTTTACTTCAGGATTATCGGCAAAAGCATTCCGTAACCGGGGACGACTTTCATCCCAAAAAGAACCGCGGTACCCGTCAGGTTGGCGAAGGCGGGCTCAGCTTTGATGTAGACGGTCTGGTTTTTTGGGACCAATACACCCAGGCTGGTGCTGGTATTTACCGCCGGTGCCGTTGCGCTCCCCAAAAGCGTTGTACCATCGGAGGCATAAACTGACAAGCGCACTGCCGCGCCACCACCAATCGTTCGGGCAATGAGATAATAACGGTCCTGGTTACCCGACGAGAACTTGAACCAATCTGTGTCTCCCGAACCGCAGATATTCCGCTGTTGCTCTGAGCCAAAGCCGATCAACACAGCTACTGCGGGACTGTCATCCTGCTCTGCGGAATCCTCCACGCAGGTGGCAGGCGTGGTCACGGTGACTTCGGCTGCGTCGCCAGCAGACCAGGCTTCGGGCTGCCCGTTGTTGTCAATCGCACGCATGCGAAAGCCATAACTTCCACCCGGGGTCCCAACAAACCACGCCTCCCTTGCGCCGGCAGCATAGGTCATCTGGCGAGCCTCAGACCAGCTGTCGGCACCGCTACGCCACTGAACCTGGAAAGCGGAAATTCCAGCCCCTGAAGCGGTAGCCGTCCAATTGAGCAGGAATGCCGTCCCGTCGTAAGTGGTAGGTGTTGTCATTTGGCTGACCGGGGGTGGGCAAGCATGGTCCACCTGGATGGTGCGGCGATCTAGCAAGCTGACCACATTGCCCTCGTGATCCCAGATTTTCAGAGCGACCTCCAGCGGACCGTTCAACGGACCAGCCTGGCACAAGTTCACGTCCCAATCAAATACGCCGGAAGCATTTGGATTACTGACCCTGGGAGCCAGTTCTACCCAACTGCCATTGATCAGCCCTTGCAGCACCGCGGTATTTACGTGCACGTCATCCTGCGTGTTGGCGGTGACATCCATCAGCGGGTTGCTGCCAGGAGCCACAGTAGCCCCCGTCACAGGGCGCGTGAGCTGCCCTGTGGGAGGGTTTGCGCCAGTGTTGCCTGAAGTAAACCAATCGTTACTCGGGTTCAGCGGGTCCGCCATGTTGCCGAGGCACTGCGTAGCGCCGTCATAAATGGGCAAGTGCGTGACCTCATAACAGGAGCGTGGAATACCGTTATTGATGGACACATCCGTGAAACGGATATCAAGAGAACTTCCCCAGGGATACCGATCCCCTTCGGCGTACCAGAAGGAGGGGACCACCATGAAATGGACGTGCTCTGATGTACTGTAGCCGGTGTCGTCCGTGTCGCCTATGTAAGCTCCCCGACCGACGTAGGTTCCTTCAACAAAGTGGTTCGGCACGGTTCCATTAGCGAGGTGCAGGTAAATCTGGTAATTCCAGCCCGCGTCATAAAGAACGACGTAATTGGTGCAAGTTGTGTTGCCATCAGGACAGGTATCTCGATAGGAAACGACCGTGCCTGCCCGTGAAGCGACCAAAGGGAAATGACCAACATCAGTAAAGTCGTAAGCATAACGGCAGTAATCTATTGGGCAGCTTGGATAACCAAGGGGAGGATAATTGTTGAAATGAAGGACTGAACCCTCGAGTTTGTGGGCAGTGCCCGCGACGTAAGGCAGATAATAGTACCCCCAGATGGTTTGTGGGCTGGCATTTAAATCCTGCCCAATGGCGGGCTGAAACTCTGCTGGCAAAAAACCTTCAGGCAACTGGCTAACAAGCTCATCCCAGTCCGGGTCGCCCCTCAGCAGCACCTGCCAGCCACCAGGGGAAAGAGTTGCCAGCGCCATGCCAGGCTCGGTAGCAAGGACCCGCCCGCTATAGTCTCTTAGTGCCAGCCAGAGGACAGCGTTCTTCCCATCCGTTGTTATAAATGCCTCATCCAGTACAGGCTCAAATAAATCACTGATCGGGTCATCAACATTTGAAGCCAGAAACTGTTCATAACGGTCCTGGTAGGCTGCCCAAAGCGCTTGCTTCTCAGCCTCACTCGCAACTTGCGGTGGTAGTGGGGTTGCGGAGACAAGTACGAATATGGAGAGTAAGGCTAGAGCAATCGTTCCAATTGCCCGGATGAATCTTGCCACAAGTGGTTTTCTACAAGCCAAAAGTTTATGCATAACGACTCTATTGCAATTATTAAGCCAAAATTCCATTCACGAGCGATCAGATGAATCTATTGAACTGAAGACACTCGAGATAACGCAGAGGAGGAGTTGATAATTAGATTATACATAAGCACACAGTCGGATACAAAATTTTTTTGTAAGACTACTGCAAGGATGAAAGTGAGACCCCTTGGAACTCCTAAACAAATATTTGGGGCTTAAAACAAAACACGATGGTTGTGAAACAACCACCGTGTCAAAGGTAGAGGTAGGTAAAGATCAGACGAGCAGGCAATGCTCGACGGAAATGGCTAAGTTGTACGGGTTCTTTTACGTCTGTTTCCCAACAACGCAAAACAACCGTTCTGCAGAAATCGGACTAAATTTTGATTTCGATGTCGACGCCAGCAGGGAGGCTGAGGCGCATCAGCATATCGATGGTCTTTGAATCGGGTTCCAAAACGTCGATCAGACGGTTGTGGGTGCGGATCTCAAAGTGTTCCTGGGAATCCTTATCAATGAAGGTTGAGCGGCGAACCGTGAACTTCTCGATGCGGGTGGGCAAAGGTACAGGACCTACTACCTTGGCGCCGGAACGCTCTGCGGTCTCGACGATGCGCTTCGCGCTTTGGTCGAGGATGCGATGATCATATGCTTTCAGACGAATTCTAATTTTTTGCTTTGCCATTTTCTACCTGTTCTGTTTCTTTTTCATTCAGGAGCGAAAGCTCCTGGAAATGTCTAATTAAACTCAGCCGTTTAGCCGACCGAGGATCTTTTTCATGTAACCATCCGACACCTGGGAGTAGTGCTTGAACTCCATGGTGAACACACCCCGACCTTGCGTCGCGGAACGCAGCTCGGTCGCGTAACCAAACATCTCAGAAAGAGGCACCTCAGCGTGGAGGGCTTTGGCGTTGCCAAATCGATCTTCCATGCCCAGGATGTTACCCACACGGGCGTTGACCTGACCAATCACGTCGCCGGTATACTCTTCGGGGACGGTGATTTCAACTTTCATGATCGGCTCCAGTATGACTGGTGTGGCTTTTTCGGTCGCCTCTCGCACTGCCAGCAGGGCTGTCGTGCGGAAAGCCATTTCACTCGAATCTACCTCGTGGTAAGAACCATCGACCAGGGTGATCTTGAAGTCGGTCATCGGGAAGCCAGCCAGCGGACCACTTTCGGCAGCATCCACCGCGCCTTTTTCAATCGCTGAGATGTATTCTTTCGGGATTGCCCCGCCGCGGACTTTATTCTCAAAGATAACGCCAGAGCCATTCGCGAGCGGCTCAAGGTCGATGACCACATGACCAAACTGCCCGTGACCGCCTGTTTGCTTGCTGTAGCGATAGCTGAAATCCTTGATGGGTTTGGTAATCGCTTCGCGATACGCCACACGAGGTTTGCCAACGTTAGCCTGCACTTTGAACTCGCGCAAAAGGCGGGTGACCAGAACGTCCAGGTGGAGTTCGCCCATTCCGGAGATGACGGTTTGTCCGGTGGCTTCATCCTGGCGGATTTGGAAAGTAGGATCTTCTTCTGCCAGTTTGATGAGCGAGTCGGACATTTTTTCCTGATCGGCTTTGGTCTTGGGCTCAATCGCGATCGAAATGACCGGATTGGGGAAACTGATGGTTTCCAATAAGACAGGATTGGTGGGATCGCACAGCGTATCGCCGGTAAAACTAAATTTCAGACCAAGAATCGCGCCGATGTCACCAGCGCCCAATTCTTCAATATCCTCACGGCGATCAGCGTACATGCGCAACAGGCGCCCAACGCGTTCTTTCTTATCCTTCGAGGCATTGTAGACGGTGTTGTTTTGTTTGACGGTACCGGAATAAACACGGATGTAAGCCAGCCGCCCCATGTAAGGATCGGTGACGATCTTGAACACCAGCGCTGAAAGGGGCTCGGTGGGATCGGCGTGTCGTTGCACATCGCTGCCGTCACGCACGAGCGTAGCATCTACCGGGGGAATATCCAACGGCGAAGGCAGGTAATCAATGACCGCGTCCAGGATATTTTGCACGCCCTTGTTGCGCAGACTGCTGCCGCAGAAAACGGGTGCGGCTTTGTTGGCAAGCACGGCTGCCCGCAAAGCGCCCTTGAGTTCTGCCAGGGTGATTGTCTCGCCTTCGAGGAATTTGTTGGTAAGGTCATCGTCTGTTTCAGCAATTCGTTCAACGAGTGTGGCACGCTTTTCTGCTGCCAGCTTACGTAGTTCTTCGGGAATTTCAGTGACGGTTGGCTCAACGCCAAGCTCGTCGGAGAATGTCACAGCATTCTCCTCAAGCAGGTTCACAAAACCTTTAAAACCTGCTTCCTCACCGATCGGGATGTGCATTTCCAAGGCGTTGGCGCCAAGGCGTTCGCGGATGCTTTGTACAGTGCGGTCGTATGATGCGCCTGTGCGATCCATTTTGTTGGCAAAACAGATGCGTGGGACGAGGTATTTATCAGCCTGGCGCCAGACGGTCTCGCTTTGAGGTTCCACGCCTTGGACTGAATCAAAAACCACCACGCCGCCGTCCAGAACACGCAATGAGCGTTGAACTTCAGCGGTGAAATCAATGTGTCCGGGGGTATCGATCAGGTTGATGCGATATCCCTTCCATTCGGCTGTAACAGCAGCGGAAACGATCGTGATGCCACGTTCGCGTTCCTCGGGCATCCAGTCGGTGACGGTGGTGCCATCATCAACATTGCCAAGGCGATAAGTCTTACCGGCATAAAATAAAATCCGCTCGGTAGTGGTAGTTTTACCAGCGTCAATATGGGCAATAACGCCGATATTTCGGGTTCGTTCGAGCGGATTTTCGGTCATAGTTTAACCAACAGTTAGTTAAGGTGCAAATCCTGCTTACATGCGGAAGTGGGAGAAAGCACGGTTGGCTTCCGCCATCTTGTGTGCTTCTTCCTTGCGACGGATTGATGCGCCCTGGTTTTCAGCAGCGTCCATCAATTCACCAGCTAACTTCTCTGAGTAAGATTTGCCTGAGCGCGCCCTGGAGGCGGCGATGATCCATCGCATAGCCAGGGTCAAACGGC
>CAYRYL010000009.1:64123-64815 GCA_964428425.1 uncultured Anaerolineaceae bacterium
ACCAAAGGGCGAACATTATTCAAAGCTTCTGTAAAAACTTCGATACCTTCTTTTCCGGTTTTCTGGCTGATTTGATCGATGGCATCATAAACCAATCTGGTGACTGTGCTCTTCTTACCGTTGAGCATGATGCGGTTGATCATCATCTGCACACGTATGTTGTTAAAACGCACGTCCGGAATGACTTCTCGCTTTTCGGGTTTAATTCTTCTTGACATAATTGCTCCTCAATAAATCCAGACCTGCCTGACCGACCAACCTTGTTGGCAGCAGACAAACAGCTCTCTATGCAAATGACTACTTCTGCGCGCGTTTGGCGCCATACTTTGAACGGGCGCGTTTGCGATCCGCGACACCAGTCGTGTCGAGCGTGCCGCGCACGATGTGATAACGCACACCGGGCAAATCTTTCACTCTACCGCCGCGCACGAGCACCACACTGTGCTCCTGGAGCTGATGACCTTCGCCGGGGATGTACGCGGTTACTTCCAAACCATTGGAGAGACGCACACGAGCGATTTTCCGCAGAGCGGAATTCGGCTTCTTCGGGGTCATCGTGCGGACGATGGTGCAAACACCACGCTTCTGAGGTGCACCCTTCGGCTGACGGGTACGGCGCTGTTTCTCAGAATTGAGGGTGTACTGCAATGCAGGCGACTTGCTTTTGCGGCTTTTGGTCTGGCGACCATTTC
>CAYRYL010000010.1:0-29064 GCA_964428425.1 uncultured Anaerolineaceae bacterium
CTGTCATCCTGAGCGAAGCGACTGCTTGCGTCCCCTTGCGGGAAGGATCTTTCTGTTAATCATCAGATTCTTCGCAACCCTTGTAAAAAGACACAAGGGCAGGAGAAGCTCAGAAGGACATGGGATTCGTCATCACGAACGAACCATGGTGATCTCAACTTGGACCGTCATCGCGAGCAAAGCGCGGCGATCTCATAACCGACATGGTCATCCTGAGCAAAGCGCGGCGATCTGTTTTTTTGCGTCAGTCCCAAGAATTAATATGAGGGTTTTCATCAGAATTGGCAAGGTTTCAGCGATTGCCCTTCCGTTATCGCAAATTCATATTGATTTTCCAAAATTATTCTGTATACTATTAGTAGTCCTCACAAACTGGGAGCATTGTATGCGTCGGGTTTTCGCAATTCAGAAGACTTTTTCTGGTTTTTCCAGTTCGATTCCCAGTCTCGCCTCCACCTTCCACTGCGCCAAAACACAACTAAACCGTCATTCTTCCTACCCTTTCTCTCACTTTCCATATCTGTTATCGGTAACGCCCCCAATGGCAAGTCTGCTCTGATCGTTTTTTAGCGATCTGAGTCCGCTTATCTGTTCACTTAGAAATCGAAAAGCAAACAAATTCAATTTCTTTAGTTCCATTAATTGGGCTTGTTTCCACAAGTTTTTGAGCTTGATTTCGAATCGATACTTAACACCACCCCAAAAAGTTGACCCATCGGTCAACGGCTGATCAGAAAGAGAGATTGCCATGCCACCTCGAAGAAGTATTCATATCTATTTTTGGATTCTTATTGCTATTGGTTTGGTTTTTGCCACCCGCAGTTCACCAGCTTTCGCCGACCTGACCGGCTCTACCTTGACTTTCGAACCCAGTGTCCTATACGAAGCAGGGGAAACCAGCGGCGATTGCTATATTCCGGGTCAGTACCAGATCTTATGTTTCAACCTGGACACCGTCAGCACGGATGGTCAGGATGCCACCGACATCGCTATACAATTCCCATCCGACTGGGAGGTGTGGGGCAGGTGGGTCGGCGGCCAATACGATTATTCCAGCATCGAGCATAGCTGCGACAATGGGGGCACAATGAACAGTGCCATAAATTGGATGGGGTTCGCCACGGATGGTCAATATTGGGGGCAGGACAATCGCGTGCAGAATATCGGTACCTCCTGCCATGCCCTCTATTGTTTTGAGGTGTATGATACAACCGACCCCGGCGACCCACCGTATAACGAACCGGACGCGTTGGTATCATGGTCCTGGTCTGGTCAAGGTTACGACCCGGAACAACCTCCGTTTAGTGTCTGTTCCAGCGACGGTTTATACCCCCAGTACGGCTTCCCGTGCGACGAAGTGTCCAGTGAACCGCCCGCAACCGTGCCAGTCTGTGAGTATCAAGCCCTCTCCATCCAGCCAGAAACAATCCCTGATGGTCAAGCTGCAACCTATTACTCGCAGCAATTCACTGCCGTGGATCCAGATGGAAACCCCTTGCCAAATGACCAGGTTTGGTGGACTTATGACCCAGGAACCCTGCCGCAGCACTGCTCCCTTTATACCGATACCGGTATGCTGGAGTGTTACGGATATTACAATAATGACCCCTTACTAGCCGGAACCTATAATTTCACTGTCTACGCGCAGCTAATTGATGGCTGGGGGGAAGGCTCCCGGGATTACACCCTTGTGATCGACCCGGTTTTCATCTTTGAACCCGATCCCCTTTCCTATGCCAGGGAAAATTCCTCTTACTATCAGCCCATCACTGTCTCAGGCGGTACCGCGCCTTACACCCTCAGCCTGGCTAGCGGCACCCTCCCCTTGGGATTGGAGTTTGTCGATGGCGCTTTCACTGGCACTCCCACCGAACCAGGTCTTTTTGAAAATATTGTGATCCGCGCGATCGATGCTGCAGGGGCTGATCAGACCCATACCTATGCCCTCACGGTCTACGATGAACACCTCTTCACCTGGACACCCACAAATCCCGTCTCCGGGGAACCAGCCACTTTCACAGGTGAACCGGGGTTCGAGTATTACACCTGGTCATATGGGTATGATCCGGATGGAGATTGTGACACTACTCTCTGGGATTATACTCAGGAAAAGATAATAACTCTCCGTGGCAAAGGGGATCACAAGGTTTGCCTGGAGCTGCTGGATTACGACCCGACGTTTGTTGTTCTCTATGATGAACAATGGGTAACGGTGACAAACGGGGCTCCCAGTTTGGATTGGTACTGGAATTCCCCCAATCCTTCTTTCCCGGGTCAACAGGTCGAATCAGTTGCCTATTTCTATGATTATGACGGTCCGGGAGCATATACCTGTGGAATTGATTGGGGTGATGGAACTATCGAAACAGTTCCCGGAGATAGTGTCAATTGGACCTGCACCTTCCCGCTCCACGCATATCAAGCGGTCGGGGATTATACGATCGAAATTTCTGTAACAGATGATGAAGGTGCCAGTGCGCCTCCAGTAACGCTTTCGCAAAGAGTTGTTTATCTCTACGCTGAAGGGGATGAACTGCAGCTGGCATCCAATTCTCTGCCAACATCCGTTTCAATCTATGGGCTTGCTCCGGAGGGCACTGAAACCCTTGCATTCAACATCAGCGCCGATCCTCAACATGGCACCTTGGGAGAGCCAAGCTTTGTCGAATGTGTACCTTACCCCTACACACAAGCAGCAATGTGCAAGGGCAATGTTGTCTTTACCCCAACCATCACAGAGCCACTATACGTAGGAGATGACCTCTTTGAGTTCACTGTCAGCGATGTTCAAGGTCACACCTCAGACCCTGCCAGTCTCTACTTATGGCTGGATCAGAATGACCCACCTACAGCTGAAGATGGCATAGCAATCGTCAGCACAAGTCAGCCAGGCATAATTGGGGTATTTGCTACGGATATGGATGCTCATGACTATGTTGTGGATGAGCTCACCTTCGCCATCGACACGCCACCGCAGCACGGTACGCTTCAGTTTTACCGGGATGCTGATGTTAATGAATGGTTGTATGACGGTGATTGGAACACGATCGGCGCCCAGTGGGTTCAACTCCTGACCTACACTCCAGACCCCGGTACCACCGCCACGAGCGACACGTTCACCTTCCATGCCAATGATTCTCACCAGGATTCCAACATTGCCACTATGACCATCGGCTTCCACACCCCAACCACATTGCATGTCAATGTGAATGACGACCTTGTCGATGACGTAGGTTGCGATGAGACGCACTGCAGCCTGCGTGAAGCCATCGCGGACGCCCAGGTGGGAGATACCATCAATTTCACCCTTTCACTTCCCAACATCATAACCTTAACCTATGATGGCGGCGGTGAGTTGTTGATCAACAAGAATATCCACATCCTTGGTCCGGGTGCTGACCAATTAACCATCAGTGCTGGATTTACCGATCCCGAAATGAATCCATGGGATGGTTTTAGAGTTTTCCATATCTTTAATGACTACTGGCCAATGGAAGCCACCATTTCAGGGCTCACCATACAAGATGGGCGAGCACCCGAGGGCGGCGGCATCTATGTTGATCAGGTTACAACCCTCAGCCTTTCGGATTGTGTGATTGGTCCCAACAATATCGTTGCTGTTGCTGGCGGTGGTATCGCCATCGACTATGCTGAAGTGAACATGGAGAACTGCACCGTAACCGGCAACGAAGGTACCGGCACAGTGGGTGGTGCAGGAGTGTATGTGCGATATGGCACATTGAATGCCACCAATTCCACCATCACTGGCAATATCACCAATAATTACGGGGGTGGGTTGTATGCTTACGAAGGAAGCAAGGTCAGTCTAATCCATACTACTATCACGGGTAATATCGCCAATCACAATTGGGAGACCGAAGCCTGGGGTGGCGGCGCTGGGATTTATAACGATAAGTCCACCGTGACGCTTCAAAACACCATTGTCGCGGGGAATACTGATCTGACCGAACCTTCCGAACACGACAAATGGCCAGACGCCAAAGGAATCATTATCTCCCTGGGCGGCAATTTGATCGGCGATGACACCGGTTCAACGGGCTGGCTACCAGGTGATATGGTCGGCACCGCTGCCTCCCCGCTTGATCCTCTACTGGGCGAGTTCGACCTCTACGACCCTGGCACAACACCCACCTACCCATTACTGGAGGGTAGCCCTGCGATAGACACCGCGGTTTGCGCGGTTGGTGTGACCACGGACCAACGCGGCATAAGCCGCCCGCAAGGAATGGCCTGCGATCGAGGCGCTTATGAAGTGGAGAACAGTACGATCTACCTGTTCCTTCCAATGACCCTGCGCTGATAATCGCTTTTTCAAGCACGTAGAATCGCTTTTGACAGAACTACAAACACAATCCCTCCCAAATTGGGAGGGATTTGTGTAATTATGGACGTAGGTCAGGTTGCGCTTCTCAACCTGACATCACAAATGCTGTTGGTAGTCGTAGGGAGGGGGTCATGATGCTGGGAGCACCGCGACCAGTACTTGCCCCCTCCCCATTTATCGCGCTGACGTCCCCGGTGCAAAGCCTCTCTGTAGGTCCGAGCGCACAATCAGACCACCAGGTCTCCAACCATAGCAAGTTAAAGCGGATTACCACGTCGCTGTGCTCCTCGCCAAGGCGATTTTCTGTCCTCGCGAGCGAAGCGTGGCGATATGTCGTTTATCTGTCATCCTGAGCAAAGCGAAGGATCTTTTTGTAAATCATCAGATTCTTCGCAACTAAGGCTCAGAAGGACAAAGGATTCGTCATCGCGAGCGAAGCGTGGCGATGCCTCTTCAGCCTTCCCTTGGGGGAAGGGGGACCGCTTGCGGTGGATGAGGGATACCAAAGCACAACCTGTCTCCCATCCCGGCTGCACAGTTAAACCTGACTATATTGCCAACCCACCAATTCCAGCCAAGCTGTTTTCCTTCGCTCATCGAAAAAAAGAGTATCCCGTCATCGCGAGCGAAGCGCACCGATCTGTACTCCGATACTTTCATCCTGAGCGGAGTGAAGGATCTGTCTTTTATCCGTCATCGCGAGCAAAGCGTGGCGATCTGTCCTTTATCCGTCATCATGAGTCGTAGGTCAGGTTGCGTAGTTCAACCTGACGTCAGAAATGCCTTACCAAGTTTAATTATCGCTTCTCTCTGCAAACACCACTATAGGTCAGGCTCCGCGACCTGCGCGTCGCGAAAAGGATCGTTGAGCAAGTCAAGGTGAATCGTCATTTATCCGTCATCGCGAGCGAAGCGCGGCGATCTCTACTCCGATACTGTCATCCTGAGCGAAGAGAAGGATCTGTCTGTTAATCATTAGATTCTTCGCAACAGAGGCTCAGAATGTCCGAGGATTTGTCATCGCGGATAATACACGGCAACCAATCTTACTTCACCGCGTCCAACAACGTCTGCAGCTGATCCTTCATGGTTGAAAAAAACAGCCCCTGCGCGTTCACCCAATCCTTGATCACCAAATTCGCGGCAGGTAAAGGCTGACCGAGCGTCTTTTCGATATCCTCTTGCTTCACACCCCAATCCAACAAACTCTGGAAGGTTGTCTTCCCACCCACCTTATTGGCTTCGGGAGTGTGTTCGGGGTCAGGTGTACCCGTTCCTCCTCCAGAATTACCCTTTCCCCCCGTCGGGGTCACCTCAGATTTGCTCTCGGGAGAGGATCCTGGCAGTGGAGTCTCTATAGTTACTTCTGGTGTTACAACCGCGGCTGCATCATTGACGGTGTGGGCGTCAAGATAAGCCAATTGCTCCGGGCTCAGAGAAGCCTTTTGTTTTAAAAGGTCTGCGGCTTCCGGTAGCAAGTAAGTTTCTTCTCCGCTCAGATCAAAAGGTAAGCCTGTGTAAAACGCCGTAAAAAGCCTGACCGAACTGGTTCCCAGGTCCACGCCCAGGTCCACAAACCTCTCTTCAAGTGTCTTGAGCGCGACTGCGGCAGCATCCGGCTCCGTGACCCGGAAAGCAGTCGCAAGGTCCTCAATCGGGATTTCAAACAGCCGTGAAACATCCCCAAAAGTGTAAGATCCGCGGATATCCGCCGGATTGTATTCTCCAGCAAACTCCCCATTGCTAAATGTAATTGGTTCTTTGGTGGATTTAGTCGTCCATTCCCCCAAAGCCATGGAAACCAAAATCCCACCGAAGAGCACCGTTACAACAAAGACAGCCATCCAACGCGGTGTGATTCTCATTTCTTGCCTCCAATCACAAAATCAACCGTCTGGGGAATCGGACAGTGAGCGGACGAAGTGCATTCCATGCACGAGATGCATTGGTGGTTGCGAACAACAGACACCTTGCTGACCTCAATATTCATGGGGCAGGCTTTGTCGCAAGCCTTGCAGTCGATGCAGGTGTGAGTATCGCGGCGTAGTGAGGCGACCCGGAAGAAGTTAAAAATCCCCTGGAACGCGCCGTAAGGACAAGCATATTTACACCAGGGACGTTCCACGAACAACGATGCCACGATAGTTAGCCCCAAAACCACCAAACCGCCGATAGCAACTTCACTGCTCCAGAAGTTGAAGAGCGCGAAATACGGGTCCACATTGGCAAACACGAGTGTCATCGACTTTGCGGTCATGAAAACCACCCAGATTAACACGACATATCGAAGGTAACGCAGCACATTATCGACCTTTGCCGGAATGAAATGGTTGTAGCGTTTCTTGAATATTTTCTTACCTATCTTAGCAATCCATTCCTGAAACGTCCCCAATGGGCAGACCCAACCGCAAAAAACGGGGCCAGCAAACAGCGCCATCACAACACCGATGATCATCAGGATCAGCGAGGATTGGTGCACCTTCTGCACAAAGGTTCCTGTGGTAATAAATTGATAAAGGCTGACCACACCGCCAAACGGGCACAGCGCGTGCAAGGAAGCAGAGGAGAGAAAAGCAATCCCCTTTCCATCTTCTGCCAGCGTGTGGTTGATTGAGATCAACGCGATCAATACAAAAAAGAATAATTGCACCCAACCTCGGATATGGTTTGCTTTGCGGCGTTTGATTGGTTTCTTAGCAGGCTGAGATAATTCCATGTTTCTCCTTACATCAAAAATCTCTGGGATACTTAAGTGTACCCCAGGGAGTTTGTTTCTATTGCTTACGGATTGCAGGCTTGGAATGCTGGCAGATGTTTTTCGAGGGAAGCTCTCTGCAGGTTAGTGTAGACCCTAATGAGTGCAGGGTTGGTGGTGTTGGGCAGTAACTCGTCGTAAAGGTCCGCGTCCATCTGCTCAAAAGTCACACCCATCTGGCATGCTTCTTCAAGCGTACTCCATTCAATCTCAGCCACCTCGCCGGCGTTCTCAGGCACTTCAACCCCGAAACGCTGCGCCACGCGGATCAGCGCGTTCACATGCCGCTGCTCAGCGCAAACGATGCGCGAAAATGTCAGGACAGACCCCAATTCTTTTACGACAGCTTGGTAAGTATTCATGGCCGTGTATTCTTCTTGAATGGCGCTGGCAAGATCTGCCGCTTCCTGTTCAGACAGCGCTGTTGCAGTGGTCGTCCCAGCCGCGTTTGGCTGCTGAGCGCGCCTGTTTGGAGGTCCACCCCGACCGGCATCAGAGGCAGCCTGTGATGGGCTATAGACAGAGGCAGTGATTACAAGCGTTAGAATTGCCAGGGCAATTATTGTGATTATTTTTCTATTTTTCATTTTTTTCTCCTGTTAGATTGAAAATGATTGTATAACTGACTTATTTAGATGGGCTTAAGCGAATATTTGGTTTTGATATATATTTTGTATGTGGTTTGAACGTACACAGGCCTTTTGCAGCATAGTTTTTTGAAAAGAGCTGGAATTTAAGAGAAAACATTAGCACAACGCAACCAGGCGCTTGTCCTAGCGAAATTGGGTGTGGCAAGCTGGCTTTATTCCGTCATCGCGAGCGAAGCGCGGCGATCTGTCTTGAATCTGTTATCGCGAGCGCAGCGTTGCGATCTCTAATCCATTACTGTCATCCTGAGCAAAGCGACTGCTTGCGTCCCCTTGCGGGAAGGATCTATCTGTTATTCATCAGATTCTTCGCAACCCTTGTAAAAAAGACACAAGGGCAGGAGAGGCTCAGAAGAACAACGGATCCGCCATCGCGAGCGAGGCGTGGCGATCTGAATTGGTGTGGCTCTGCTAAAGCCTTGCTGGTCAAATCCCGTGCGCGATTATGAATCTCTGTTGCAGACTGCCACGAGCCTCACTCATAAGTTGAATAATCGCGTTTCTTAAGCATCGCCTTCAGAATAGCCCATGCAAGCGCAGGTAGGGTGGGTTGGCGTCACAGAACCTGTACCGGCCGTTGCCTTGAGATAGCCAACCCACCGCCCATGAATTGGTTTGGTGTGAACAGTTGATCGTCATTCAGACCGAAGTTTGAGATCGCCACGTTGCTACGCTCCTCGCGATGACAGCAAGTCCTTTCACAGTGAGCCCCGATTCAATCGGCTTGTTTCCACTCCTCTTGAAGCTCCATTAAGGTCATTGGAGGGTATCCGATAACCCCTGACACGAGCTCACAATGGCAAAGAATTGACTCCCTCTACGGCAGCACAAAACAAATCAGGCTGACTTTCGTCAGCCTGTTTGTCCTTTTCTAATTCCGCGGACTGACTTAAAACCAGTCCGCGGGTTCAACTTACTGCGTTAGCGCCAGATGATGGGCAGGAACAAGCCCATGTACGGCTTGACGGTGATGGTCACCAGCGCGTCGTCGCTCCACTCAGCATTTATGGCCCGCACCGAAAGCACCATGTAGCGGAAGGTATCCGTTCCCATGTAGCCAGGATTGGGGAAGTAATCGAAGGAGCCGTCGTCATTCATGCTCAACGTTCCGTGCTGAGGATCTTCCAGAATCTGGATGGTAACCTGCTCATCGGGGTCTACCAGAACATCGTTCGCCAGAACACCTTCCAGCGCGTCCTTGACCAGCAGATTACCAGTCACGACCTCGTAGAAGTCATCGTTAGCGATCGGCCAGTCGTTCACCGGGGTGACCGTGATGGTCACAACAGCCATTTCGCTCTCGAGCGCGGCATCTTTCGCCTTGTAGGTGAAGCTGTCAGTGCCGTTGAAGAATTCATTCGGCGTGTAAGTGAAGGATCCGTCCGCGTTCAAGGTCAAAGTACCATGTAAAACATTGTCAACCAGGATCGCAGTAAACGCGTCTCCATCCACATCGCTGTCATTATCCAAAACGCCAGGAGCGGCGATGGTCAGGGTTTCCTTCTCAGCCATCGTGTATTCGTCGTCAACTGCCACAGGAGCATCGTTGACGTTGGTGACGGTGATGGTTACAGTGGCAACATTGCTGTCCACCAAGCCATCATTCGCCTTGAAAGTAAAGCTGTCTGGTCCAAAGTAATCCAGATCAGGTGTGTAAGTAGCCGTCGTTCCAACCAGAGTAACCGTACCGTGAGTGGGCTGAGCAACAATGGTGTAGGTCAGCGTGTCGCCATCCGCATCGGTTGCCCCCAGGGTGACATCCAAGGCGGTCTCTTCCGGAGTTGTAACGGTCTGATTTGCAGCCACTGGAGCCGTGTTGACCTCGGAAACGGTCAGGATGACTACCTGCTCGTCGCATAAGGCGGGCACACCAGCGTCGCAGACCTTCACGGTGAAGGTGTAAACGCCAGCACCTTGCGCCTCAGTTGGCGTCCAGGTGAATGCGCCAGCAGCGGTAATCGCCGCGCCTTCAGGAGCGCCGACCAAAGTGTAGGTCAGTACCTGGGCGGGCAAATCCACATCGGTCACCGTAGCGGTAAACGTGAACGGTACAAGTTCGGGGATGGTCGCGTTCGGGATCAAACCCAAAATCGGCGCGTCGTTGATCGGATTGACCGTGATCGTGACGGTGGCTTCGTCAGTCCAAGAGCTCTGAAGACCGGGGTAGGTCACCAGTTGGTAAACGAAGGTGTCGATGCCATAGAAGTTGGGGTCTGGTTTGTAGGTGAAGGAGCCGTCGCCCAGGATTGACAGATCTCCATGTAGTACGTCAGTTACCAACACAACTTCCATGGGATCAAGATCGACATCGCTATCATTCGCCAACACACCAGGTGCCGCTACCGTCAGAGTTGTATCCTCATCGGTCGTGTAGAAGTCATCCACTGCCACTGGAGTATCGTTCACCGAGTTGACCGTAATCGTCACGGTGGCTTCGTCTGTCCAGGGCGCGTTCAGTGCCGGGGTCGCGACTAATTGATAGGTGAATGTGTCGATCCCATGCCAGTTTGGCTCAGGAACGTAAGTGAAGGATCCATCACTCGCAAGCTGCAAGGTGCCGTGTGCGGGCTGGGTCAGAGCGTAAGATGCCAGATCATCTTGATCCACATCTCCGTCATTCGCCAACACGCCGGGCGCAGCAACAACGAGCGTGACATCCTCATCAGTTGTGTAGGCATCATCCGTCGCCGCCGGGTCGTCGTTGACCGGGGTAACAGTGATGGTAACGGTAGCAACATTGCTGTCGAGCGCGCCATCATTAGCCTTGAAAGTGAATGTGTCCGTGCCGTTGAAGTCCAGGGCAGGAGTGTACGTGGCCACATTGCCAACCAGGGTCACCGTGCCATGAGCCGGCTGAGCCACGATCGCGTATGTCAGAGTGATACTGTCCACGTCGGTGGCAACCAGCGTGATATTGATTGCGGTGTCTTCAGGAGTGGTCACAGACTGAGCCTGGGCCACAGGAGCCGCGTTCACTTCCGTTACAGTCAAAGTGACTACCTGCTCGTCACACAGGGCGGGCGTAGCGTCGTCACAGACCTTCACGGTGAAGGTGTAAACTCCCGCAGCTTGTGCTTCGCTGGGGGTCCAGGAGAATACACCGGTTGGGGTAATGGCTGCGCCTTCAGGAGCGCCAACCAAACTGTAGGTCAGAACCTGAACGGGGAGGTCGGCGTCGGTTGCCGTGGCGGTGAAGCTGAACGCTGCCAACTCAGGGAGCGTCGCGTCATCTATCGCGCCTAGCACCGGAGCTACATTCACTTCTGTTACTGTCAGAGTGACTTCCTGCTCGTCGCAAAGTGCAGGCATAGCGTCATCACAGACCTTCACGGTGAAGGTGTAAACTCCAGCGCCTTGTGCTTCGCTGGGGGTCCAGGTGAACACACCTGCTGGGGTAATTACTGCGCCTTCAGGAGCGCCTACCAAAGTGTAGGTCAACATCTGAACGGGCAGGTCAACATCCGTCGCCGTGGCGGTGAAGCTGAATGCCACCAACTCGGGAATGGTCGCGTCTGGGATCAGACCCAAAACTGGCGCGTCATTCACAGGGTTGACAGTGATCGTAACGGTTGCTTCATCGGTCCACAAATTCGCTGGAGCGGGGTAAGTAACCAATTGGTAAACGAAGGTATCAACGCCATTCCAATCTGCCTTCGGAACGTAGACGAAGGAACCATCACTATTGAGGGTCAGGGTGCCATTAGTCACACCACTCACCAAAACCGCGACCTGGTTGTTTTCATCCACATCGATGTCATTCGCCAGCACACCAGGTGCCGCGATGGTCAGCGTGGTATCTTCATTTGTTTGATAAGCGTCATCAACTGCCTGTACCTGGTCCTTCACTTCAGTCACGGTAATGGTGACGGTCGCGACATTGCTGTCAACCGTGCCATCATTGGCCTTGAAGGTGAAGCTGTCGGGTCCATGGTAGTTTAATGCGGGAGTGTAAGTGGCGACGTTACCCACTAAGGTTACCGTTCCATGGAGAGGTTGGTCAACAACAATGTAAGTGAGTGTGTCGAGGTCCACATCAGTGGCGACCAGCGTGATATCGATCGCGGTGTCTTCAGCGGTCGTAACAGTCTGGCCTTCAGCTACTGGAGCATCATTCAGTGCCGTAACCGTGATGGTCACAGTGGCAATGTTGGATTCGATCGTCCCATCATTCACAGAGAATGTGAAACTGTCGGTTCCATTGAAGTCAGCATCAGGAGTGTAGGTCAAAGCTGGAGCTGTTCCGCTGAGCGTGCCGTGAGCGGGTGCGGTGAGGACAGTATAAGTCAACGTGCCGGGGAAGAGGTCCACACCAGCCAGGGTAATGGCGGTCGGTGTATCTTCCACAACAGTGACAGACTGATCCGTCGCATAAGGAATATCGTTGAATGTGATCGTGATGCTCACAGGAGCAGTCGAGCCGTAAATGTCGGTCAGGCTGCCAGTGTAGGTGTAGGTGCCGGGTGTAAAGTCACCATTGATGCGCAGTGGTTGTTCGCCACCACCATTCGCCAACAGGTAACTGTCGATCAGGGTGTAATTGGTCCCCTCTACCTTCACATAGAAGATCGGGGTGGTTGTGTCGGGTGCCAGGAAGAACGGATACAGTCCGTCTTCCAATGGGTTGTTGACCTCGAGCAGGTCGGTGTCCAGATAGTACCAGGCCACAGCCGGGTCGAGTTCCATCACGAACCCGTCAGCAAAGGTGCCAGGCAGAGCCGTGTATGGTCCGCCAGATACCGTGCCAGCCTTCAGATCCGCGTCAGTGACTGCCAGGGTTCGGACAACATGGAGAATGAGCGTGACGGTGGTTTCGTTACCCGCTGCGTCTCTCACCACGCCCTGTACCGTGTACGTCCCAACAGGGAAGTCATCCGGGATGGTCATGTCAACATCCGTGCCGCCGATGTCATGCTGTGCAGCATCCACAAGCGTCACGGTCGTGCCATTGATGTACACAAACGGGTTGGTCCCATCTGCTGCACTATTCAAGTAAGTCAAATAAGGTTCCGGAACGCCGCGAGCCGCATAGTAAGCTTGCAGCTCTGCCGCACTCACGGTGGAGTCAATTAGGGTCAGTCCAAAGTAATCATTGGCCAGAGGTTCGCTTGAAACTGTGCCATCAGCAAACTGCACCAGGCGATCCAGGGTGGGAACACCATTTGTGATCAGAACGTAGCCGTCTTCCAGCGTGCCGCCCATGGCATCGCCATCAGCTGTCGCACCACCGATCGAAAGTACTGGAGCGGTGATGTCTGGCCGTGGTCCGGTGTATTCCAAGATGCCGTAGTCTTCGATGCCGTTGGTCGTAATGACCTTGACATAACCCCATCTCGGGTTCCAGTCCGCAAAGGCCGATCCAAAGATCACGGTCCAGTCCGAATCTGGTCCTTCAACAATCGGGTTGCCATTGTATGACAAGTAGAACGGAGCACTCGATAACTTGCCAGGATCGGTAATGTAACCGTTCGCTCGCTGCCAGGCCACCTGTGTCGCATCCGCGGTGTATTTGACGATGGTCGCGTTGCTCGCGTCCAACATCCCTACTTCGATACTGGCTATCATGTCCAAATCAAAGTCTGCCAGGTATCCCCAGCCCAGGCTGAATGCACCAGGCCAGACCGGTCCCCACATGCCAAAGTCGGTCATCTCGAAGATGTTCATCTCCGTCACGACCAACGTCGCTTCCAATGTCTCCAGCGGGTTGCCTGCCAGATCCAGCACGGATCCTGCCGGGATGACAAAGCTGAATGTGCCCACTATGCTCGCAACTTCATTGCCAGCATATGGTGTCACAATCAACGTCAAACCGTCAGCAGATACCGTTACCAAACCGTATGGCACACCTGCCAAAGTCACTTCCGTCCCTGCCATTACCGTGACAGGTTCGCTCATCGTGATTTCAATCGTATCAACGACGTAGCCTTCTTCAACTGTGAAGGTCGTCCCAACTGCGGTTACATCCGGATATGTCCCGTCCCCAAGCGCCACCATGCTGCTCACTACTGGAGCGGTGATATCGGGTCGTGGGCCGGTGTATTCCAATATGCCGTAGTCTTCGATGCCGTTGGTTGTTATAACCTTGACATAACCCCATCTCGGGTTCCAGTCCGCAAAGGCCGATCCAAAGATCACGGTCCAGTCCGAATCTGGTCCTTCAACAATCGGGTTGCCATTGTATGACAAGTAGAACGGAGCACTCGATAACTTGCCAGGATCGGTAATGTAACCGTTCGCTCGCTGCCAGGCCACCTGTGTCGCATCCGCGGTGTATTTGACGATGGTCGCGTTGCTCGCGTCCAACATCCCTACTTCGATACTGGCTATCATGTCCAAATCAAAGTCTGCCAGGTATCCCCAGCCCAGGCTGAATGCACCAGGCCAGACCGGTCCCCACATGCCAAAGTCGGTCATCTCGAAGATGTTCATCTCCGTCACGACCAACGTCGCTTCCAATGTCTCCAGCGGGTTGCCTGCCAGATCCAGCACGGATCCTGCCGGGATGACAAAGCTGAATGTGCCCACAACACTGGCTACTTCATTGCCAGGATATGGAGTCACAATCAGTGTCAGTCCGTCTGCCGATACCGTCACTAAACCGTATGGCACACCTGCCAAAGTCACTTCCGTCCCTGCCACTACTGTGACAGGTTCGCTCATCGTGATTTCAATCGTATCAACGACGTAGCCTTCCTCAACTGTGAAGGTCGTCCCGACTGCCGTCACGTCCGGATAGGTCCCGTCTCCAAGCGCCACCATACTGCTCATTACTGGAGCGGTGATGTCTGGCCGTGGTCCGGTGTATTCAATTTCTGCGTACTCTTCGTACCCGTTGACGTCCACTACCTTCACGTAACCCCAGGCAGGATCCCAAGCATCAAACTCAGGTCCAAACACCACGGTCCAGTCAAAGTCACGCCCTTCAGCAATTGGGTTGCCGTTGTACTCCACATAGAACGGAGCGCTCGAGAGCTTGTCGGGTGGAGGCGTAATATAACCATTAGCCCGCTGCCAGACAATCTGAGCCTCGTCCGCGGTGTACTTGATAATGCTGGTCCTGGTGGAGTCGAGCATGCCAACTTCGATGCTGGCGATGTCGAGCGTGTCAAATGCAGGCACGTACTGCCAGCCAAGGCTCAATGCACCTGGCCAGACAGGACCCCACTGACCGAAATCAGTGATATTGAAGATATCAACAGCCACAACATCCAATGATCCAGCCAGGCTGGCCAACAAGAAATCAGGTTCCTCGACTACATCATACAAGTGCATCTCGTAGTCGTAGGTGCCAACCTCTGCCACTGTCAGGCGGAATTGTGAAGTCGCTGAGTAAGGAGCTGGCATCGGGAAGCCCGCGCCAGGACCAAACCAGCCGATTACATCCGCGCCGTTTTGGGTCAGAGGCAGATTCATCCAGGTACCAGTCGTTGTTTCGAAATATTCTAGGGAAGTAATATCGCTTAAGAGGGTGTCGATCAGGCGGAACTGGACGCGTACACCGGTGAAGGCATCACCATAATCTGGGTTCTTCAGCGTGACGCCAAATTCCGTTTGGTAATCAACATAAACACTCGCCGGCAAATCCGTACTGAGCGCTGGCGGGTCGAGAACAGGGTGAACTGTGATGGTAACCAGGGCTATGTCTGTCCACAAATTCTGTACGGCGGGATAGGTGACAAGTTCGTATTCGAAGGTGTCTATGCCGTAGAAGTTGGGGTCGGGCTCATAAATGAAGGAGCCATCGCCCTTGAGTGACAGGTTGCCATGTAGAACGTCCGTTACCAGGCTGGCGGTCCAGAGGTTGTTGTCTGGGTCGAGATCGTTTGTGCGCACGCCCGGGGTAGCAATGGTCAGAGTTGTGTCTTCGTTGGTCTCGTAAAAATCGTCAACAGCCCGCACCTGGTCTTTGACCGAGGTCACAGTGATGGTGACGGTGGCAGTGTTGCCATCAGCAGCGCCATCATTGGCTTTATAGGTGAAGCTATCAGTACCGTACCAGTCCAGTTTCGGCGTGTATACGAAGCCACCATCAGAATTAACGGTCAGCGTGCCATTAGCTGGGTCACTCACCTTGACGGCGGTCATAGCATCGTAATCCACATCATTGCCAAGCACACCAAGTGCCGCCACGGTCAAAACTGTGTCTTCCAGCGTGGTGTAAGCGTCATCAACAGCCACAGGAGCCACATTGGTCACAATCAGAGTCGCTTCCAAAGTGGTCAGGGCATTGCCCGCCAGATCCTCAACGGAACCAGCTGGGATAACAAAGGTGAAAGTGCCCGCCAGGTTGGCTACTTCATTGCCAGCGTATGGAGTCACGGTCAGCGTCAAACCGTCAGCCGAAACCGTCACCAAACCGTACGGCACACCAGCCAGCGTCACTTCCGTCCCTGCCGCAACCGTGACAGGTTCGTTCATGGTGATCGCGATAAACTCGCCAGTGTAGCCTTGTGCGACAGTAAAGGTCATATCCACCGCGGCAACATCCGGGTAAGTTCCAGCGCCATTCGCCACCATTGCCGTAATAGTCGGGGCAATTGTGTCGGTAATGACAAACAGGAAGGTTACGTCCTCGGTGTG
Organism: uncultured Anaerolineaceae bacterium; assembly: GCA_964428425.1. Lineage (GTDB taxonomy): Bacteria > Chloroflexota > Anaerolineae > Anaerolineales > Anaerolineaceae > Mesolinea. Next base: position 16,325 of record CAYRYL010000010.1, read on the forward strand.
GAAGACGTCTGAGAGTGTCAGGGAGATGCCCACTGCGGGATCAATCTGACCCGCAAAGAATTCAGCCGTAATAACACTCACCAGCGTGTTGCCGCTGGCATCTCGCCAGTTGCTGCCCTTTTGCTCGGTCTGGCCGGCAGGGACATACCAGGTGTAGGTGACGCCCTTGTAGTCGATAGAAGCCACGGTCGCGCCAGTCTGTCGGTGCAGAGCACCCAGGTAGCGTGCCAGGTCATACATCGCGTTGGGATTGAATGCCACATCGTCATAAGTAACGGTGTAGATGTTGGTCGCGTCCGTAAAGACATACGCACCAACATAAGTGTAAACAGGGGTGTAAACGTAGCTCGGTGCCGAAGCGATCTCAGCATCCAGCGTGTCCAGGATGACCATCTTGAAGGTCACGGTCGCGTCATGACCATAATCGTCATGAACCGTCATCACATAGCCCGCATCCGGGTCCCAGGTTCCAGCTGCAACCGCAGCCTGGAAGTCATCCGTCACCTGTGAAACCAGGGTCTTGCCAGTGCTGTCCTCCCAGTTGCTGGCAACAAGGGTTCCAGTGGTATCCCAGGTGTAGGTGGTGCCATTGTAGACAATGGATGTGATGGTCGAGCCAGCCTGGCGGTAGAGCGCGCCAAGGTAGCGAGCCATGTCGTTCATCGAAGCGCCAGCCAAGACCTGCGGGGCAGTGTAGGTGCCAGTGTAGGTGTTGCTATTGAGGTCGAAGACGATATCCCCCACAGGAACGTAAGGTGGAGTGTAATCGTATTCCGGAGCAGAAGCGAGTTCCTCATCGAGGGTATCGATGATGTAACCGCGGTCGCCGGAGAGCATGGTGTTTTCAGCCGTGAGCGTGATGCCGCCAGGCAGGGTCACCGTCGCCAAAACTCGGGTCGGGATCGCCGTCTGACCGTATTCCGCAGCGCGGAGGTTCGTCCACACATTATCAGCAACATAGTCAAAAGTGCCAAAGATGTCGAACGGACCGGAGAACTGCGTCCATGCTGCCATCGCCGCCGGATCTACGGCAGTATTGGTCTGGAGCAATTGATAGGCCGTTACAGGACCGGTAAAGAGTTCGACCTTGATTGCCAAAGCCTCGCTCAGGTCAAAATTGACGTTGCCAAAGCCCGCTGAAACGCCCATGACATCGCTGAAGTACATATATCCGAAGTCAAGAGCCTCAAGCCCAGCCACAACCGTCGTATCGCTGTACGTCGCGAGAGCCTTCAGCGGATCGATAGCTCCGTCATAAAGGGTGCCCGTGACCGGGTAATCGCCGGCGGTGTTGAAGTTCACCCGGAAGGTCAGGGTTAGATCCAACCCCGAAGTGATCGGAACAGATGCAACCGGACCGACATTCAGGCGTAAGCCAGTGCCATCCACAACCGGCACCAGAGGTACCCAGGTTCCGGTAACAGGATGTTTCACTTCCACCACTGAGAAGTCAGCCAGCGTGACATCGTCCACAAAGACAGAGGCTGTTAGGCCGCCATATGTGCGCCCAGGAGCAGGATTCTGCAGCCGGACGTGGAATTCTTGCAGGTTGCCAACGTAGAACGGTCCGTCCAGATCGGTAGAACTGATAATCGGGTCGCAATAGACTGTGATGGTTGCTGTCGCCTCAGCAGTCCAGCCGTCGGCATTAATCTTGGGGTAGCTAACCAAGGTGTAGACGAAGCTGTCCGTACCGCAGAAGTCAGCCTTGGGAGTGTAGGTGAAGGAACCGTCGCCCTTGAGCACCAAAACACCGTTGGTTACGTTGGTCTTCAGGGTAGCAGTGAGATTGTCTCCATCCACATCGTAGTCGTTGGCTAAGACGCCTGCCGCAACGCCAACAACCAGCTCGACGTTTTGATCGGTTTCGTAGGTATCAGCCACTGCCACAGGAGGAGTGTTGACGAAAGCGCTGACCGTGATGCTCACCGTGGCGATGTTGCTGTCGGCCGCGCCGTCATTCGCCTTGAAGGTGAAGCTGTCCAAGCCGTTGAAACCGGCATTCGGAGTGTAAGTCAGGTTGGGGGCAGTTCCGCTCAGGACGCCGTTAGTGGGTCCTTCAAGAACTGTGTAGGTCAGCGGGTCGATTTCGATGTCGGCCGCGACCAGGGTGATAGCCTTGGGGGTGTCTTGTGCTACAGCGACGTTTTGATCTTCAGCCACTGGCGCATCATTCACCGAGGTAACAGTGATGCTTACCGTCGCGAGAGCGCTGGTGAGCGTGCCATCATTCACCGAGAAGGTGAAGCTATCCGAGCCAAACCAGTTGGCATTCGGCGTATAGGTCAGGTCCGGAGCGGTGCCAGTCAGGGTCCCGTTTGTTGGGGTGCCCACTGTCCAGGTCAGCGTTCCAGGGTAGAGGTCCACAGCCTCCAAGGTAATAGTGGCTGCGGTATCCTCATTGGTCGTCACGGATTGAGCTGTGCCAACCGGAATGTCGTTGAAGATGATGTCCACCGGTACTGCGTCCGTGAAGCCATATTCGTCCTCAACCAAACCGCTGAATGCGTAAGCACCAGGATAGTAATCGCCGTTAATCCGCAGCAGGTAGGGCTCGCCTTGCAGCCCGTCGATCAGGCTGTAGTCGGTTCCATCAACCACCAGGAAGAACATCGGCGCGTCGCCATTGATAATCTGCCACATCAGTCCTTGCCAGCCGGTCGCGCCAGCCACCACGTCCTTATCCGCCCAGTAAGCAAAGAAATCCGCGCCGGGGGTTTCGGTCAGGTAGAACGGGTACGATCCATCAGCCAGCGGTCGGGTGGCGGTGAGCGTGCTCACATCAAAGTAGTAGTATTCCTGGCTCGGCAGGAGCGGCATGGCAAATCCGTCTGTGAAATTGCCCGGCACAGCAAACCATGCCGTTTGATCCACAGAGCGCATCAGCACCACGTCGGTCACTTCAAAGTCAGCGACCACAACCGCGTCAGCCTCGTAACGATCCAGCTCCACGTCAGGATCTGCGGCAACGTCGAACAGAACAACGGTCGCGGGATACGTGCCAGCTGTGTTAAAGGTAATCTTGAATTGTGAGGTTGCGCTGTATGCCGCAGCCATCGGGAAGCCCGCCGCAGGGCCAAAGTCGCCAATGACGCCAGTACCATCTTGCACAAGCGGCAAGGGCATCCACTGGTCAGGCTCAAGAGAGGTCTCAAGGTATTGGAAGCTCGCAATATCAGCCAGGGTGATGTCTTCCAGGCGGAAGCGAGCCAGAACGTTGGTAAATTCATCCCCGTTATCAGGATTGGTCAGCGTCACCTGGAATGCCTGTTCCAGCCCGACCATGTACGGTCCGGGCAGGTTGGTGGAGCTCACGGTCGGCGCGTCCAAAACCGAAGTCACGGTGATGCTCACGGTCGCGGCGGTGCTGGTGAGCGTGCCGTCGCTGAGGGTGAAGGTAAAGCTGTCGGTCCCATGGAAGTCAGCAGCGGGAGTGTACGTCAGAGCGGGAGCAGTGCCACTGAGTGTGCCGTGGGTGGGTTGAGTGACCACAGTGTAGGTCATCGTGCCGGGGAAGAGGTCCACGCCACTCAGGGTGATGGCGGTCGGAGTATCTTCCACAACGGTCACAGACTGAGCCGTGGCGTACGGAACATCATTAAATGTGATCGTAATGCTCACCGGTGCGCTTGAGCCGTAAATATCGGTCAGGCTGCCAGTGTAGGTGTAAGTGCCAGGTGTGAAGTCACCGTTGATCCGCAAGGGTGAAGTTTCACTTCGGTTCTGATACAACCAGCCGTCAATCAGGCTAATCTCGCCGGCTGCATCAACATTCACATAGAAGACCGCGGGCTGCGCGGGATCTAAATAGAATGGATACATCCCTTCAGCCAGATCGTTGTTGGCTTCGATTAGGTCGCTATCCAGGTAATACCAGGGCACCATCGGGTCAAGCGTCATTGTAAAGCCAGTCTCAAAATCACCACCCAACGCCTGATCAATCACAGTCGGTTCAGTTCCATAGAACAGATCCGCATCCGTGACCGCAAGAGTTCTCACCACAATCAATTTCAGAGTGACAATCGTCTCATTGCCAGCAGCATCAGCTACATTGCCACGCACCACATAGGTGCCGACCGGGAAGTCGTCCGGAATGGTCATATCAACGTCCTGGCCCAGCAGGGCATGCTTGGCAGCATCCACAAGGCTTAGGCTCAGACCATCCTCATTGATGAATACAAATGGGTTCGTCCCATCTGCCGCACCCTTCAGATAGCCAAGGAAGTCAAGCGGTTCGCTCGGTACGCCGCGGGCGTCATAATATGCCTTCAGTTGAGCAGCTGTAACCGTGCTTTCAGCTTCAACAAAATACAAACCAAAGTACTCGTCTGCTAAAGGCGCGTCCACAATTGCGGAGATCTGTAACAGATGGTCCACTGTCGGAACGCTCTCAGTAACCAGGATGTAGCCTGTCGCCAGGTCTCCACCCATCAGATTGCCATCAGCCGTCGCTTCATCAATCGTCACCACCGGATCAATCGTATCCAGGATCACGAACTTGAAGGTGACGTTCTCAGTATGAACGCCATCAGCAACGGTCAAAACCAAGCCAACTGCAGGGTCAATCAGACCAGCCTGGAAATCAGCAATGATCTTGCTTATTAAGGTATTGCCGCTGGCATCTTCCCAGTTGCTGCCCTTAAGTGTGCCGGTCTCATCCCAGGTGTAGGTCATCCCATCGTAAACAATGCTAGTGACTGTCGAGCCATCCTGGCGATACAGGGCGCCCAGGTAGCGTGCCAAATCATTCATAGCGTTGGGATTGAATTCCACATCGTCATATGTAACGGTGTAGATGTTGGTTGCGTCCACAAAAGCGAAGTCGCCTACATAGGTGTAATCGGTGTAAACATACGCTGGCGCGCTTTCAATTTCATCATCCAGCGTGTTGGTGATCACCAGTTTGAAGGTCACATCAGACGTGTGCCAGCCATCCCCTACTGTTATCACCAGGTCTCCCGGTGCGGCCAGGTAGTCAGCCACCATCGCCGAAACCAGGGAGGTTGTCCCGTTGAACCAATTGCTGCCTGTATTAGGCTCTGCGGGGTTCCAGGTGTAGGTCACACCATCATAAACAATCGTAATGATGGTCGAAGGGTCCTGCCAGTACAATGCGCCCAGGTATCTCGCCAGGTCATTCATCGCGCCGCCTGCCAGGAACTCAGCCGGACTGAAAGTGGCAGTGAAGATGTTGTTCGGGTCGTCAAAGGCGATGTCGCCCACGTAGTTGTAAACCGGAGAATACACGTACGTCACAGCCGAAGTAATTTCCGGCTCGAGCGTGTTGGTCACATCAAATGTGTACTCGAAGGTGTTCTCAGGCGTGGTCGGGCTCATCGAACCCCATTTGTTATCCGCCTCATCATGCAGCACCATGAAGAAATCGACGCCGCCAGGGATGAAGGTATCGGTAACAACTTCACCGAAATCAATCGTCCACTTTTGTGCGTTTTCATCATAAGCTACGGTCATGCCAAACGAGTCAAAGCCAGCCTTGGCTTCAGTTGAACCCCATGGGTTGGTCGCGCTGGCGTAAACCGTAAACTCAGGCAGTGTGCCTTCGAAGCTGTGGTCCACTTCCAGTGAGTATAGGTTCAAATCAAACGCGTCAACCGTCAGAACAAAGGTGTCGTCCAAACCAAGGGTGATCAAACCCTCAGCGGGGGTGACTGCTTCCATTATTGGTGCAGTCTGATCGGTGACAACCATAGTCGCAGACAAAGTGCCCAGTGGGTTGCCAGAAAGATCAAAGATCTTTCCTTCCGGTGCGACAAAAGTGAAGGTTCCAAGTAAATTCGCGATCGTGTTACCAGGATATGGCGTCACGATTAAAGTCAAGCCGTCAGCCGATACTGTAACCAGGCCATAAGGCACTCCAGCCAGGGTCACTTCGGTCCCAGCGACAACGGTTACAGCTTCGCTCATGGCGAATTCGATCGTCTCGACCGTATAGTTTTGTGGCACGGTAAATGTCAGCGTGCCGTCGGCTATCACGTCCGTGTAAGGATCAGCGCCAATAGCAGTTGCAGTGCCAACCGTTGGAGCGGTCAGGTCTCCAAAAGTTCCGGTGTATTCAATCTCGTGATACACGACGGTTCCGTAGATGTCAGTAACTTCCACGTAACCCCATCTCGGGCTCCAGACATCAAATGACTCGCCAAAAATTACCGTCCAATCCGAATCAGGTCCTTCGACGATTGGATTGCCGTTGTAAACACGGTAGAACGGCGCGCTGGAAAGCTTCGTAGCGGTAATGTAACCTTCTTCACGCTGGTATACGAGTTGCGCTCCCTCAGCAGTGTAGGTCACAATGCTCTTGCGATCAACGTCGAGCATGCCAACTTCAATGCTCGCGATCGTAGTCGTGTCAAACAGAGGCACATATCCCCAGCCCAGGCTATACGCTCCTGGCCAGACGTCGCCCCACATGCCAAAGTCGGTAATGCCAAATATTGGGCTTACCTGAACCACCATCGTTGCCGTAAGCGTCGTAAGGTCGTTGCCAGCCAGATCCTTGACCGAGCCAGCGTCAATCGTGAAGTCAAATGTGCCCGGCATGTTTGCAACTTCATTCCCCGCATAGGGGGTAACAGTCACCACGCTGCCGGAAGCACTCATCGTGCCATAAGCATTACCCTCAATATAGACAATGCCTGGGGCAACAATTTGAATCGCTTCATTCATCGTAATTTCGATGTGATCAACCTTGTAACCCTGGGGAACCGTGAAGGTCAGGCCCACCGTGGCAGCCACAGGGTCAAAGCCGGTCGCGCCAACCGCCACACCCGAGACCACCTCAGGCGCCACGCGGTCGCCGGTCACAACCAACTTAAGGGTGACAGTCGTCTCATTCCCAGACGGGTCTTTGACTACCCCTGCAACCGTGTAGGTCCCAAGCGGGAAGTCGTCGGGAACAACCATCGGTATGTCATGATTTGGGGGCAGATCATGCTGAGCGGCATCAACCAGGGTCAGTGAACCACCATCAATGTAAACGAAGGGGTTGGCCCCAGTAAGTGCACCCAACAAGTAAGTCTTGTACGGCTCGCTCTTTGTCGCATAATATGCTTGCAGAGCGGCAATCTGTTCCGGTGTTGCGCCTGTCAGATACAGCCCAAAGTAAGTATCCTCAAGCGGTTCACTCGAAGTCGCTACAATCTGCAACTGGTGGTTGATAGCAGGATCATTCGTCGTCGGCAGTTCAAAACCATCTGCCAAATTGCCCGTCATGGCTACAGTATCAGCCGTCGCGCCAGTGATGGTCACAACAGGATCGATTGTGTCCAGAATCACAAACTTGAAGGTCACGTTCTCAGTGTGAACGCCATCTCCCAGGGTCAGCACCAAGCCAACCGCCGGGTCAATCAAGCCAGCCTTGAAATCATCGATGATCTTACTCACCAAGGTCTTGCCACTGCCATCCACCCAGTTGCTGCCTTGTAAGCCAACGGCTGGATCCCAGGTGTAGGTCACACCACCATAAACAATACTGGTGACGGTCGAGCCCGTCTGGCGGTACAATGCGCCCAGGTATCTTGCCAGATCGTACATGGCATTAGGATTGAATTCCACATCGTCATAGGTCACGGTATAGATATTGGTCGCATCCACAAAAGCGTAGTCACCTACGTAGGTGTAGTCTGTGTACACATAAGTCGGCGCGCTTTCAAGTTCGTCATCCAACGTATTGGTGATCAGAAGCTTGAAGGTCACATTAGCCGTGTGCCAGCCATCATTCACCGTAATTGGCAGGCCAACTGCAGGATCATATGAAGGGCTGAAGTAGTAAGCCACCATGGCATTCACCAGCGTGTTTCCACTGGCGTCTTCCCAGTTGCTGCCCTTCAGTGTGCCGGTAGTATCCCAGGTGTATTCCACACCGTTGAAGGTGATCTTAATAATGGTAGAAGTATCCTGGCGATAGAGTGCGCCCAGGTATCTCGCCAAATCGTTCACAGCGCCGCCAGCCAGGAACTCTGCCGGGCTGAAGGTGGCGGTGAAAATGTTGTTCGGGTCATCAAAGACCACATCGCCCACGTAGTTGTAAACGGGGGTGTACACATAAGTCACTGCGGAGGTGATCTCAGGCTCCAGCGTATTGGTCACCACAAAGGTGTACGCGAAGGTGTTCTCCGGCGTGGTCGGGCTCATCGAGCCCCACTTGTTATCCGCCTGGTCGTGCAGCACCATGTAGAAATTGACGCCGCTGGGGATGAAAGTATCCGTGACGGTCTCGCCAAAGTCAATGGTCCACTTCTGCGCCGTTTCGTCATAAGCCACCGTCATACCAGCCGCGTCAAAGCCAGCCTTGGCTTCAGGTGAACCCCATGGGTTGGTCGCACTGGCGTAAACCGTAAACTCAGGCAGTGTGCCTTCAAAGCTGTGGTCCACTTCCAGCGAGAACAGGTTCAAATCGAACGCGTCCACCGTCAGAACAAAAGTCTCATCCGCCGCCAGCGTCACAACGCCTTCAGCCGGCAAAACCGCTTCCATCACTGGATTAGTCTGGTCGGTGACGATCAAGCTCGCGCTCAAAGTGGTCAGGGCATTTCCTGCCACGTCATTGATCGAGCCGGCTGGAATGCTGAAAATAAAGTTGCCCAACAAACCAGCGGTTTCATTGCCAGCAAGCGGGGTTACCGTTACGATCAAACCGGTCGCGTCGACCGCAACTGTACCATAATCAACTCCTGCCAGCTTCACAACCGTGCCAGCTTCAACCGTCACGGCTTCGTTCATCGTAAAATCGATCGTAGACACAACATAACCCTGTGGTACTGTGAAGGTCAGGGTCGAATCTGCCGTAATATTCGTGTAAGGAGCCACGCCCTTAGCCACACCCGAAAGCACCAAAGGTGCCACACGGTCGCCCGTCACGATCAGCTTCAGGGTTACCGAGGTCGTATTGCCAGAACCGTCCGCCACATTTCCGCGAACCACATAGGTGCCCAGCGGGAAGTCGTCAGGGATGGTCATGTCCACATCCGTGCCCAAAATGAAATGCTTGGCGGCGTCCACCAGGGTCACAGTCGTGCCCTTGATGTAGACGAATGGGTTGGTCCCATTTGCCGCACCCTTCAGGAATGCCAGGAAAGGCTCCGGTACATTTCGAGCGTTATAGTATGCTTCCAGCTGAGCAAGTGTAACCGTGCTCTCACCCGGTACGAAGAACAATCCAAAGTAATCATCTGCGAGTGGCTCACTCGTCGTCGCGACAATCTGCACCAAGCGATCCTCGGCAGCATCATTGTTCGTCAACAGTTCAAAGCCACCTGCCAGCGTTCCTGGCATCGCCACCCCATCCGCGGTCGCGCCGGTGATGCTCAGCACAGGTCCCAGGTCATTCACGGCAACCGTGAACACCTCATCATAAGTCAGCCCGTGCGGTCCGGTCACCCGGACCAGGATCTGATAGGAAGCCTTCGTCTCGAAATCAAAAATCGCGTTTGTCTTGAGCTCGTTCCCAACAATCTGGAAACTATTGTTATCCGGATAGCCCAAGGGGTTTACCAATGAATAAGTAAAAGTGGTATCTCCAAGATCTGGGTCAGTGGCGCTCAAAGTGCCCACCAAGGTCCCCACCGGCTGGTTCTCATTCACTGCCGCGGTGCTCAGAGCGATATCGGTCGGAGCGCAACTCGAAAGCGTAACCGTAGCGCCACCGATCACCGTGTAAGGGATCGCGTAAGCGTCCGGCCAGTTGACCAGCATGCTATTGGTGCCATCGATCGCCAGCGTGGTCGTCAGCCCGGTCGCCACCAGCGATTTCAGCCGGATGGTTATCAGAGTGCCAGTTCCACTTTTTGGAACAGGATCTCCATCAACACCCTGCTGTGCCATCCCAAAAAGGAGGCGCCCGGTGCCAGTGCCGTCATCAACAGTGTTGGTTGGTTCATACAGCTCAACCAGACCTGGGGCAGATAGAAAGCCGCCGTTGACCACTTCGGTGACCTGCACCTTGGTTCGGTCGTAAGTGACCTCCATGTGGTAGCCAGTCAGATTGACCACATCGTTGACCCGGACGTTGAGGTCCACAGTCCCGCAAGTGGTCGCTGTCTTGGTGGCAGGGAAAAACTCAAGCGTGGGATCGGCATTGATAATAATCTCCCGTGCTTCCGCCGCCTGGGGTGCGATCAGCCCAAATATTAGGAATAAGGCGATCAATCCACTCAATAAATAATTCTTACCCTTCATCGTTTCCTCCTGAATGATCTGTTTGATCTTGTTGACCTGTTTGAATAACTTTTTTGCGCCGGGTATAAACAATGACCCCGGCAATGATTACCAATGGCAGCCCTAACAGCCACCATAAACTTCCACTTCCCTGCTTTTCAGGCTCCAGCTCACTGCCCGAATCCACATCTCCCCCCACCACGAGCTCAGCCGTCGGCTCCGCGGGCTCTTCCGTCGCCTCAACAACCTCCACCATCGCTGTCGGCACCAGGGTCGGCATCGCCGTCGCCGTCGGCATCAGGGTCTCGATCACGATGATCTGCGTCGGGTCCTGCACCGGGATCGGCGTCGCCACCACTTCCGGCGCGCCTTCCCTCACCACGATCTCCGCGTCCACCCCATTCACCACGATCGCCTCGCCCAGTCGGTTGGAGGCTTCCACCTTCTCCACCGTCACCGGGCTCGTGCCGGCCTGCTTCCCCACAAAATACAGCACCAGTAAGTTGCCGCTGCCGCTCTTACCCTCACTGGGGTTAATCTGGGACATCACAAAGCGCACTGTGCCGGTTTCGTTGTCTACTATATTAAAGAGGGTCATGCCGGCGTCCAAAAAGGTTGCCAGCCCGGGCTGCACGCCTGCCTGGTTGGGGTCGGCGTCTTCCACCTGCAAGATCTCCGGGTCAAACCGGATCGTCAGGTCCACGGCGTAGAGTTCCTCCGCGTCCCGCACCTCCACAGGCACTTCCACGCGTGTTTCCAGCGGGATCTCCAGGTCGGCAAACACGCCCACCTGCGTTCCCTCCTGCGCCAATGCCGGCGCCACCGCGCAGAGCGCCGCCAGCAAAACAAAAGTGATCACTGAGCTAACTTTCTGTTTCAATCGCATTCCTTCTCCCATTTCAAACCCGTTCTTTCCGGGTAGCGTAGATAGCGGCTGCCGCGCCAATGGCGAGCAAGCCGGCAATAAACAAGATCACGCCCGTGGCGGTCGGGCCGCTCCCCCGCGTCTTCTGGAGGATGTATCCGCTCCCCCCAGACCCGCCGGACCCGGTCGTGCCCGGCAGAGCTGCTCCGCCCTCAGCCGCCCGCGTGGGTTCAGGCTGTGCGGTAGGCGCCACCTCTTCCGTCCCAACCACCGGGCTGGTGGGCGTACCCACCGGGGTGTTTACCCCGCCAACAGTCCCGGTCGGCGCCAGCGTCACCGCTGCTCCCGCGGCAGTAGGCGTTGCAGCCAGTGTTGCGGTGGCAGCCTTGGTCGTGGTCGCCGTCGCGGTCGGGGGCAAAGTGGCTGTCCTGGTCGCTGTGGGCGTAGCGGTCGGCGTGCGCGTGGCAGTTGCCGTCGGTGCCAGCGTCGCGGTCGCGGTTGGCGTCCGTGTCGCAGTCGCTGTCGGTTGGGCTGGGATGACCGTCATGCTCCCGTGCTCCAGCTGGGGCAGGCTCAGCCCGCCTTCCGACCGGGCAAATTCCGCCTTGGTGATCGTGATCGCGCTGGTGCCCGTCTGCTCACCGCTAAAGAACAGCTTCAGCAGCACCCCGTCCCCACTCACGCCGGGCGTCGCCAATTGCGTCGCCACCAGCCTGAAGCTGCCAGGCAGGTCATCCCGCTTCACCACCGCCAAATTCGAGAGAAGATCGCCAAATTCCCACTTAGCCAGGCTCAGCAGGTTCGCGTCATACTCCACCTGCACGTCAAACGCGTTCAGGTTGTCCGCGCCGGTCACCAAAAGATGGATTTCACGCTGCCCGTTCACTTCCACACTCGCCTGCGCCGGATCCACCGCCAAAACGGTGCCGCCCTGTCCCAAAACCGGCATCGGCAAGCCCGCCAGCAGCAGCCAAACCAGCAACATGAGCGCCAGTGCCAGGCGCGGGCGCAGTCTCATCACAGCAGCGCCTCCGTGCCCTGCCGGCTGGCAGATAGTATTAAAGGAAGATAGCTCCAATACGGCCGCACGCTCACCGCGCCATCTTCCAATGTCGCGTCAACAAGGAAAGCATCCTGTGATTCAAAAAGCTGGCTGTTTGCAAGCGAGAGGATGGTGTCGCCGCCCTGCCCCAGGGCTTCAAAGGTCAGTTCCAAAAGCACCCCGGAGCCGGTAACGCCCGTATTCTCACCGAAGCGCGTGCAGGAATAATGCACCAGCCCGGGATCGTTGACCATGTCCATGCAGAACAATCCCTCGCCCAAAAAGTCACCCAGTGCCACCTGGCTGACCGATAAAAGCGACGGGTCGTATTGCACAAACAGGTCGAAAGCGAAAATGTCCACCCCGTCCGCCACCTCCAGCGTCACCACGCCCGTGGGGTTGATGGTAGTGTCGATCTCCAGCGGTGTCGGGTTGAAAAACAGCCTCGTCGGCGGCACCTGCGCCCCCACCGGACTAACCACCAGCAGCAACAGCGCCAGGCAAAGGAGCAATGGTAGGGGTAAGCCCCCGTGCTTACCCGCAATCCTGTCATTCTGAGCATTCTTTGCGAAGAATCTTTCTTTTATCTCTTGCCGTAGGGGTAAGCCCCCGTGCCTACCCGCAATCCTGTCATTCTGAACGCCTTGTCGTAGGGAATGG
>CAYRYL010000010.1:29164-55345 GCA_964428425.1 uncultured Anaerolineaceae bacterium
GTGCCTACCCGCAATCCTGTCATTCTGAGCCTTTGTTGCGAAGAATCTTTCTTTTATCTCTCGTCGTAGGGCCAGACCCCCGTGCCTAACCGCAATCCTGTCATTCTGAGCCTTTGTTGCGAAGAATCTTTCTTTTGTGTCTTGCCGTAGGGGTAGGCCCCCGTGCCTACCCGCTTCTTGCACCGTTCCGCATGGCGGAGTGCGCAACCAACGCGCATTCCGCCCTACCATAAATAAATCCAAAAATTCAATAATTCCCAACAATCTCATATCTCTACGGCAACCATCCAGCGTAAGCATCCACGGAATTCATGCCATAATTCCCGGCCACCATCGCCAGGTCAAAAATATCCACCTTGCCGTCCCCATTGATGTCGGCGTCGGGGATATAACTGACCTTCCCAATCTCTCCCGAAACCAACCCAACGTCATAAATGTCGATCTCATTATTCGTCCAAACCGCGTTCCCACCGATCAACCTCAAAGGCGGCAACACGTTCCCGCTCGCCAAAAGGGCGATCTGCCTGCCCATCTCGGGCGAAACGTTCAAATACCCCGCCTGCCCGGTCGAGACCGTATAAACGTCCATTGCCACGTTCGTGAAGCTCAGGTTATTCCCGCTCACATTCGTGGTCGTGGCGTTGTACGGCCCCTGCCCCACGAATTGCCCCACCGAGAGGGTGACGGGCACGCCCCCCCGGTTCGTCCTGCCTTGCAAGTCAAAACTCCCGCTCAGCGTGGTAAGTTTGATAGTGGCGTTGTAGGTGACATTCAGCGTGCCGTTGATAGGGGTAGCTATGATCAAAGCCTCATTTACATCTGACATTTCGGCTTTCGTAAAGGTCATTGCAGTTGTCCCCGGGGTTTGTCCTCTAAATGTCAACTTCAAGACAGTTCCACTACCGCTCTTTGGAAGACTACTTCCGAACTGAAAACACGAATACCAGAGAAAGCCAGGAGCATTTTCCTGCTTCACACAACCACCAACTTCGAAGAAGCTGCCAAAAGCGACACTTTGAATGGCGGTTTTACTGGAGTCGTAAGTCACTTTTATGTCAAAAGAGATCAAATCGACCGCACCCGCAATCTTGAGCTCCACCACCTGGCTGTTCGTGCCGTTGAGGTAGACAAAGGCAGGGTCAGGCGAGAAAAAGACGGTTGTGCCCGTCTGTGCCTCTGCTGGTTTAAACGCAAAAAAGAAACTGCCCAAAACCATCAGCATTAAGACGAAGTCTATCCAATAATTCTTTTTCATCGCTGCCCCTGCCTTCTTTTGTTAAAACCCAATCCGTTTTTAGAGCCTTTGCAGGCTGGGCTCTCACCCAGCCTGCAAATTTCTACTTACGGTTTACATAATGCTTACGGTAGTAACGATGTCCCGTAAGCAGCAGCGCTGGTCAGCTCATAGTTGCCGCCGACCAGTGCCAGGTCTTGAATGTTGACGTAACCGTCAAAGTTGACGTCACCGCAGCTGCCAAGGAAATCAGTTGCGAAGGACTTATTCCAGTCAGTACCGACCTTCCCAGCATCCTGAGTATTGATGACATTGTCCGTCCACACTGCATTACCCGCGCGTAAACGTAGCTCTCTGAGCGTAATGTCGCCAGTTACGGTGAATGCGATCTGACCAGCAGGAATGTTCAGATATCGCGGCTGATTGGTGGTAAAGGTATATTGCTGCACTTCCAGACCAGCGAAACCATAGTTTATGGTTGTCAGGTCGCTAGAGGTAGCAGGATGCTCATCACCTAAAGCACCTTTCAGCATCAAGGGTACGCCGAACCGGGGGCCTGTGCCCGCGAACCGACCTTGCATGTAAACGAGACCATTTACCACAGGCAGAATGTCAGTACGAGTGCCGGTCAAGAGCAAATTCTCCGCAGTGACCGTTACGCCGCCGGGGAGGGTGACAGTTGAAAGAACACGGGTCGGAACTTTCGTCTGACCGTATTCTGCTTCCCGAACGTTCACCCAATAGACTCGCCCTTCTCCTCCAGGAACATAGTCGGTTTCGTAATTAAAGCTGCCGAAAATATCAAAAGGAGCTGAATACTGTTGAGTTGGAGTGATATCTTTGAGATCCGCAGGATGCGGTGATGTATTGGTCTGTAGTAGAACGTAGGGTGATTCTGTCGTACCTGCGCCAGTAAAGAGCTCAACCTTAACCGTTAGTGCCTGGTCCATCAGGAAGTTCACCGGATGGAAGCCGGCGTTAATACCCCTGATGCCAGCCCAGACGCCGTATGTGAAGTCTTCAGCAACCAAGCTTGGCTGGATAAGGCTATACTCAAAATCCGGGATTAGATTTTCCCCAGTCAACGTACCACCAGGCAGAACCACTGTGACCAAAACTCGGGTTGGGGGAACATGCTGACCGTATTCCGTCTGGCGTGAGTTGTTCCAACTATTGGAAACATAGGTGCCAAAGATATCGAAGGAACTGGTGAGCGTTGAAACATTAAATGATGCTGGCGTCTTCAGGGTATTGGTCTGCTGAAGCACGTATGCTCCTTCTGAACCTGAGAAGAGCTGAACCGTAACGGAAGTTGCGTTGGCGTAAACAAAATTGGTTGCTGTGAAATCAGCTGATACACCGCGCAGTACATTGTTGTTATTGTAGTAGAAGCTATCAACGTTCAGCGAGATGCCAACGATTTCGTACATGGATGCGGTCGTGTTGTAAACGGTTCCGTAAGGAACGAACACGAATACATCAGGAGAACCAGGGTCAGTGTTGTACAAACCACCCTGCAGAGCAAGCTCAGGGGCCTGCAGCGCAGTCAATTGGGTTGAGAACGTCACGGCTGCACCAGCTTCATCAGTTTCTATACCGCCGATGAATGTACCGCCGGTCACGGTGAGGCTATCAACTGCAGTTACACCCGCTGGATCGTACACATACTCGCGCAGAGCGTAACCAGTTTCGCTGGTGAACGTGCCGCCGCTGATGCTGATAACCATATCACCAGCGTAATCAGGATTCGTATTGACGAAAATTGCATCGCCAGATTCAAGAGAACCGTTGCTGTAAGTTCCAGGAACAGGCAGATATTGACCTGTTGCCGTAATGGAACCACCGCTGATGGTCAGCGAGCCGCTCCGAACTTCGATGCCTGTGTGACCGATGATCGTGCCGCCACTGATGTCAACTGATCCAGATTGAGGTACGTAGATGGCGGTGTAGTCACTGCTGAGTGTGCCGCCGTCTATATCGATGATTGTCCCACCTAAACCTGTTGAGCCGTTGCCAGTGATTGCAAAATATACAGAGTCAATCACACCGCCGTCAACGTTCACAGTAGAACCTTCACCAACAACACCCACACCATATAAGGCGCCTGTCAGTGAACCCTTGTCCAGTGTGAATGTTGCGCCTGCCTCAACCCAAACAGTATTGTAACCACCTGTGATCGCGCCTAAAGCGTCAACAGATGTATCTGTGATTGTAAGGTCTCCAGCTGTTGAAGTCACTTCCAAACCATATCCACCAGTTGGGATAGTCGCAGTCTTTCCGTTCAGGTCAAGGGTTAGTTCTGTTTCGATAGTGACCGTCTCGGGGATGGCGATATCTGCCACGAGTTTAAGGTTATCGCCAGCAACAGCAGCAGCAACCGCCTGAGCCAGACTGCAATAGCCCGCGTTACTATGAGTGGTATTAATAACAGCAGGATCGAGTGTGAGTATAACGGGTGTAGTGGAAACTTCGGCTGGGATGAGGTATTGCTGTTCGAAAGTGGATAACTCAACACCTGAGAGCAGCAAAGGAATATCGCCGGCATTGCCAAGATGGGTCAGCGTAATTGTTGCCAATTTACCGCCGCCTGTGCTATCGGATTGCCCATTTTCTGCAAAGGCAATTTGGACCTTACCCGCATCAATAGCATCTCGATAGAGGAAGAAACCTCCACTGCCCAGGAAGCCGCCATTAACGAGGGCATCCAGACCCGTAATCGAGGTCTTGGCTTCGTCAAATTCGAGGTAGAGTGAATAACCCTGCAATGGGGTTGAGGCAGGGATGCCAGCAACCATAATGTCGATGGTTGAGGTTGTAACGTTTCCGCAAACCACCGAAGTCACCGGGGCGATGGTTACCGTCGCCGGCAGGAACTCGGTGCAAGCCGCATTCGCGCACCAGGGATTAAAGGTTGTCGTCCCGACAAGTTGTGCTGCCGTCGGACCAGCAATGCTGCCCCACCAGTTGGGGGTAACATCCAAAGAAGCTGTTCCTGTCCCAAGGTTTTGAACAACGATAGGATTATTTAGGAACTGGTTTTTTTCAAAGTTAACACCAGTCAAGACTGCGCCATCACTGATCCTGATAACACCCATAGTTGGGTCTTCAATGTTCGAGAAGATGTTTCCAGTCGCTGTTAATGTGCCTTTGAAACTATCATAAATACGAATGGAAGGATTAGGTAAGCCATCGAAGGTGTTGTTGGTTAGAGTCAGGGCGTTTGTGGATGCAAACAGGAAGCCTGCCTGCTCATTAGACCATTCGGTGCCATTGTCCTCAGTATCTAAAACCTGGTTGCCTGAGAAGGTTCCAGTGACGTTGTTGAAGTTGACAGCCCATGCGCCGTTATCTTTCCAGACGTTATTCTGGATATCCACTGTATGACCATCACCCCACAGGGAGATGCCATTGGAGTCCTTGCTCCCATAGAAATAGTTGTCTTTCAATGTCAGGGAGAATGGATTCGTTGTACCGGTGATGTACCAGTTGCCATTGATGCACGAAGGCGCATTCAGGAATTGGTTTTTCTCAACGATCATTGTGACGCCGGTCTTATTGATGGATTCCACAAACCGGTCGTTCTCATCGTTTGTGTTCCCCATATTAATGGTGAGACCCTTCATGGTCACAGAAATGTCATTGGCTGTAATCAGGATAGCTGGGTCAGCAATCCCCACTTCATCGATTGGAGCGATGATCGCTTCAGCAACCCGTGTCCCTGTGTTGGGTGAAATCGCAGCGTTTGGACCAAGCAGGGTGATAGATTTCCCAATTTCAAGGTCCTCAGCATACGTACCAGCCGCGACCATAATCGTATCGTCAGCTGTAGCGGCATCAATTGCAGCCTGGATGGTGGTGTAAGCGAGCGATTTGGTTACATTGACGACTGGTTTCAACAGCAGCGTCTGTCCAGCACCACCGCTCAAGGTAGTGCCATTGATGATCGTCACACTGGCTGATTCCGTGGCAGTGGCGTGCAGAAATTCTCTCACTGCCCATGCATTAGTACTGCTAATGGATCCGCCGGTGAGATTGACATTAATCGGCCAATTATAGCCAGTTCGGGTCACAACAAAAACGCCATCACCAGAAAGAGTTGTTCCATCAGGTCCATGTACCGGGGGGTCGACTTTTGGTCCGTTGGCAACAATACTACCGCCGGTCATATTCAGCGTTCCGGACTTAATCTCGATGCCGGTATCGGCGGTAATCTGCCCACCTGAAATGTTGAGGACACCCTGCTGAGGCTGAGAGATTCCCGTTCCTCCTGGAGCATTAATCACACCACCTGAGATATTGATTACGGTACCCCAGTCAGTGCTTGTCCCGTTGCCCATCAAGACTGGTGCCCCCACACGCCCACCAACGCCCGTAAGAAGTCCACCTTTGAGGTTAAAAGTTGCGCCATAACCCGCGACATGCACTGCCGGGTAATCGCCCGAGCTGATGGTGCCGTCGTTTACTGTCAAGGTGGTGGTTTTTACCTCCGTGGTAGTTTGGTTGCCCCTTACAGCAATACCCATGTCTCTACCGTATATCGTTCCATCGTTGACGATGAGCGTGTTGGTTTGGTAAACGATATTCCTGTAACCAGCAGTAAATGCGCCGCCATTGATCGTCATGGTCGCGGCAGCATTAGCTTCCATCTCAAACGCCCTTCCATCAGCAGTATCAGGACTTGATACAGCGCCTCCACTTGTGGCGTTGACGGTCAGGTTTCCACCTGCCTTAACGTAAAACACCCGGTCAACGGAAGCGGTCGCGGGTTTGCTGAGTGTTTTCCCATTCAGGTCAATAGTGACAGCCCTGGTAATCACCAGTTCATTGGATAACGCTATATTGTCACCGAGAACGATCTCGGCTACAGTAGGTTCCGCTAAAGCGGCGATCAGCCCAGCTTCGGTGGTAACCTCCGTCGCCGCCTGAGCCTGCATGGTGGGTGCAGCCGCAAAGAGCAGCCCCACGACCAGCAGGAGAACAAAAAACTTGGTAAATAAATTCTTACTCATTCATTTCCTCCAATTTGTGTATCAATGATTGATTGTGTCCCGGCGTTCGGCGCCGGCTCCCGCCCTGCTGTAAAAATGTAGCCCTGGCTATTTCTCCATAACCCTCCCCAAATAGAAAGATTTTGTGGCGCTTCTTGATTTGTGGAATAAAAAACCCGCGCGGCACGATCGCCCTGCGCAGGGAATTGAACAAAAAGTTTAGTGGTGGCGGTTGGCGCGCATGACACACACCAAGCCAGCCTGCGGCTTTTGGTCGTAGTCCCCTGGGATTGTTTGGAAGTCCCAGCCTTTTCTGGCGTGATCCCTCTCAACACGCCACCGTTCGATTCGCGAAAACTACCGCGCTCAGGCGTGTTTTTTGCATCTCTACGGTCTTCATTTGTGCCATTGTCTCCTTAAGCCTCCCCCGAGGTCTCCCCCAGGGCTTACCTTGACTTTGTTTTATCGCTTCCCTCCGGCGGTCTGGCCCACTCTGCCGGCGCGGATGCGCTTAGTCCCTATTTACGTGCTGTTTACGTGCCCTCTGCCCCTCCACCCTTCGCGATTCTTGTACTGAATATTGTATCGTTTGGGGGAATTAATTGGGTGTGGATAACGCTGCTCGTTAGAGTGTTTAGATTATAGCACGGTATTTATCTGATGCAAGAAACTGATGCCTTTATTCGGAATTTTTTAGATTCTCCTAATGGGGGTGCATCGGGGTTTTTGGAACGCCCCACCCATATGTGGGGGGCAATCCCGTGGCATTCCTGTAGGGCAGGATGCCTGGTAGGGAGGGGGTCATGATGCTGGGACCAAAGCGAGCAGTACTCGTCTCCCTCCGCAAATAGCACTTGCCAAATTGTGGCAGACCTACTGTCACTGCGAGGAACGAAGCAATCTAAAATATACGCCTTCAGGACCGTTTGCAGTCAGCACGGATCAGATCCTCTCCGCTTTGCGCATATTTTCTGTAACCCGTATTCCTGCATCGTTCGAAGTAATCCGGCATTGTAGATTGCTTCGCAAAGGAAGCTCGCAATGACAGATAACGACAAGCACTTGCCATATTGTGACAGACCTACTGTCATTGCGAGGTACGAAGCAATCTAAACTCTTTGCCTACAGGAACATTTACAGTCGCTGCAATTAATGCCTTCCCCTCTTTTTGAGAACTGCCTCTCAGGAAGCCCCCCAGCATCCGTACTTACCAATCAGCTGAAAGATCTATCCAATTCGGATTTTGCTGTTCAATCATCGCAATCTTCCCGGCACGACTTCCACCCTTAATCCTTTTTTCCTCTGCAATGGCACTGTACACATCATCCATCTCAGCATAATACACCAGGTACCTCGACATATATCGCGATGTGAACCTCCCACCCTGACCACTTTTATGCTGCCATACACGCTGGCGTAAATTGCTTGTTATGCCAGTGTACAAAGTGTGGTGAGAAGTGTCGGTCATGATGTAGACGTAGTATGTCTTGGCCATACGCGTATTTTACCGTAGCGGATGTTTTTATCCGGGATTAAAATTAATCTGTTAATCCTTTTTCTGTCATTGCGAGGAACGAAGCAATCTAAACTATATGCCTTCAGGATCATTTGCAGTCACCACGGATCAGATCCTCTCCGCTTCGCGATTTACCCATGCAATCCTTTTGCCTTCAAAGTATCCGGTATAGCCAGAATCTAGATTGCTTCGCAAAAAATGCTCGCAATGACAGATCTCTAGACCCCCAACTCGACTTGAATAATCAGAACATTTGTGCTATTCTATACCCGCATGTTTCTTTTCTCAAAAGGTCGCACCTTAACAAATAGGTTTTTCCGCTCAATCCGCCCGCCTGCGCTATCAAAAAACACCGGAAATAGCGGAATTAGTGGAAAAACCTCAACCAGGAGCATAGTGAAATCCTCCCCCTTTGGTTCTTGCGAGTCCCCCGGATCCCGTAAGCTGGGTTGAGGGTAAGGTAAAACGCAAAGGGTAATAATATGCAAAAATGCAACAAAAAACCGAAATTGCAAAGATCCTACCATTCCGCCCTATCAAAAAACATTGCAATTCTTGCATATCTTGCAAATCAAAGCGCAACTCCAATCCCCGCAATCCGCCTACGGGTATAATTACCCCATCCAATCATCCATCATTCCCAGGAGGCGCACAGTGAAATCCGATCAAATGAAGACTTTCAACTACTCCATCGGCATGTTCGGCACGTCCATCCCCATCAACCTGCTCAAAACCTTTGCCTTCGCCTATTACGTCGACACCCTCGGCGTCACCACCACGCAATGGGCGACAATCATGCTGATCTACACCTTCATCGACGCCGCCGACAACCTCGTCTACGGCTTCCTCTCGGATCGCACCCGCACAAAATGGGGTCGCCGCCGCCCCTGGCTCGTAATCGGCACCCCGCTGCTCGTCCTCAGCCTGATCCTCTTCTATAGCACCCCGGCAGGGCTCGAAGCCAACGCGCTCTACATCTACGCCATGCTCTTCTACATCCTGGCTGGCACACTCGACTCGGTCATCAACGCCAACTACGGCGCGCTCTTCCCTGAACTCTTCACCACCGATGTCACCCGCGCCAAAGCCAATGCGCTGCGCCAGGCATTTCAACTGGTGGCAATGATCATCAGTATCGCGTTGACGCCGGTGGTGGTGGATAAGCTCGGCTGGTCCATGACCGCGATCGTCTATGGGCTCCTCGGCGGGGCGGTGATCCTGTACATGGCGCTCACCAGCCGCGAGAAACCGGTCACCGAAGAAGAAAGGAAACCGCAACTGTGGGATAGCGTCAAAACGCTGCTGACGAACAAGAAGTTCTGGATCGCGGGCATCACCAACGCCTTCTACAGCGCCGGCATGTCACTGGTGATGGCGGGGCTGCCGCTCTATGCCAAGTACACGCTCGGCATCAGCAGCGGGCGGCAGTCGCTGCTTTTTGGCGGGGTGCTGCTGGTGGCGATTGGCTCGGTGGCGGTTTGGGCAAACTGGGTCAAGAAATATGACCTGGTGATGGTCTGGCGCTTTGCCATTGCGGCGCTGGCGTTGGCGTACATCCCGCTCTTCTTCGCCAACAGCTTCTATGTGGCGCTCGGCTGCGCCATGCTGGTGGGGTTTGGCTTCGCCGGCGTGATCACGACCATGGACTTGATCCACTCCCGCATCATGGATGAGGATCAGGTCAAGCACAACGTACGGCGCGAGGGGATCATCAGCAACGCGCTGGGGTTCATGAACCGCCTGAACGGGCTGTTCACCAGCGCGGCCTACGCCCTGCTCGGCGTCCTGTTTGGATATGTTTCGGGCGAAGTCCCCGGCCCGCAGCCTGGCACCGCCGCGCGCTATTTGCTGACCATCTTCCCGCTGGTGATGATGGTCCTGAGCCTGGGCTTTTCCTTCCTCTCAGACTTCAAACGCATCCCCCTGGATACGAGGGAAGAGGAATGATCTTGGCTATCCCCTCCGGGAAATGTTTTTCCGTAGGCCGGACCTTGTCTTTTCGTAGGGCGGACATCGGGCCTTATGGGTATTGCGGTTTTCAATTCGGCTTCCTTTTTCCAGCGATGGTAATTATTTCCACCCCCACCGATCGCTTTGCTCTCGGACCCCCTCTGAAGAGGGGGTTAATTGAGTTACCCCCTCCGTTGGAGGGGGACGGTAAAACCGGGGGGTGGTTGCGTGAAATTGTTTGAACTGGAAATGTAAGCAATTTAAATTGAAAGGACCCAACGTGGCGCTAATACAAATCGATCATGACTCTGATAAAGTAGGGGTTAATCTGCCCCTCAATCTCATCCTGCCGGATGACCTCACCAACGGCGGCAAGCCGCTTGAGGAGCGCAAGGTGCTCTACCTGCTGCACGGGCTTTCAGACGACGCCTCCGCCTGGCAGCGCTACACCAACATCGAGATCCTCGCCCGCGCGCACGGCTTGGTGGTGGTGATGCCCACCGCCGGGCGCAGCTTCTACGCCGACATGGCGAACGGGCAGGCTTACTTCAGCTACATCACCGAAGAATTGCCCGCCTGGCTCGCGGCGACCTTCCGCATCTCGAGCGCGCGCGAGAACACCTACGTCGCTGGTCTCTCGATGGGCGGTTATGGCGCCTTCAAAGCTGCCTTTCTGCGTCCGGACCTCTACGCCGCTGCTTGCAGCCTCTCAGGCGTGCTGGCGCTCAACATATTTTTCGCACCGCCAGACAAGGTGGAAAACCCATCGCTGATGCACGAGTTTGGCATGATCTTCGGCGGACTGGAAGGGCTATCGGGGAGCATGCACGACCCGATGACCTGGCTGAAGAACGCCGCCGCGAACTCCACCCCCCTTCCCCGGCTCTACGCCGCTTGCGGGCTGGAGGACGACCTGCTCCCGCTCAACCGGCTGTTCGCGCACGCGGCAGCGCAGGTTGGCGTGCCGCTGCATTACCAAGAGGAAACTGGCGGACATGAATGGATCTTCTGGCAGCGGCAAATTGAGAAGTTTATTTTAGCTATATAAATGCTATCTACGCGCCGGTGACCTTCTCCCCATTCGTTTCCGGGAACCAGTGCTTGGTACTGTTAATATAGCGGGTCAACATCAGCATTACGGGAACCTCGGTGAGCACACCCACCGTGCATACCAGCACGACCGGTGAATCCGGACCGAAGAGCGTGATAGCGACCGCCACTGCCAGCTCGAAGAAATCCGATGCGGCGATCAGGGAGGCAGGTGCGGCGATGTTGTGCGGCAGCTTGGCGGCGCGGCATACCTGGTAAGAAAAAGCAGCGGAGATGATGTTCTGCAACACCAGCGGCACTGCAATCAGCAGCACATTAAAGGGGTTCTTCAGGATGACCCCGCCCTGGAAGGTGAAAATGATAATCAGGGTCAGAAGCAGACCAACCGTGGTGATGCTGTCGAACTTGGGCACGAACTTCTCGTTGAAAAATTCCAATCCCTTCCGCTTGATCAAAACCGCCCGGGTAATTGCCCCAGCGCTCAGCGGAATGACCACGAACAGGATGATGGAAAAGATCAGGGTGTCCCAAGGGATCTGGACCTTGTTGATGCCCAACAAAAAGGTGACCCACGGCACAAATAGGATAATGATCAGCAGGTCATTGACCGATACCTGCACCAGGGTGTGGGCAGGATCGCCCTTGGTGAGGTTGCTCCAAACGAACACCATCGCGGTGCATGGTGCCACACCCAGCAAAACTGCCCCCGTCACATAATCCCGTGCCAATTCAGTGGGGATGAAAGCTTTGAAGATGACATAAAAGAAAAGGGAAGCCAGCCCGAACATCAGCAAGGGCTTGATCAACCAGCTGCTTCCGGTTGAGATCACCAGACCAAGTGGATTTTTTCGAACGTTCTTAATCGACTGAAAGTCAATTTTCATCATCATCGGGTAGATCATGATCCAGATCAGGATGGCAATGGGAATGTTTTGGTTCGCGTATTGGATCTTACCGAGGAAATTCGGGATCCCGGGCAGGTACTTGCCGATCAGGATGCCGGCTGCCATACAAAGCAGCACCCAGACGGTTAAGTACTTTTCAAAAAAGCCGATACCAGCAGATTTTTCCTGTGCCATAAGTTAGCCTCTGATCTTTTTTAGAATTGCAACAACTTCTTCAATCTTGAGCACTTTACCATAAGAAACGACCTTGCTATCCACCACCAGTGCTGGCGTGGACATGACCCCGTAGGATGCGATCTGAGCAAAATCCCTGACGTGGTCGATGGTGGTATCCATTCCCAACTGCTCCAGGGCAGCTACTGTTGCAGCTTCGAGCTGGTTACACTTGGCACAGCCACTCCCCAACACCTTGACGCTCGCGCCTTCAGCCCTGGCGGCCTCGGCTTCCACGAAGCTAACTTCGTCGATCTTTCCGCAACACTCTTTTTTCTTTCTGAAATTTGACAGTACCATGATACCTTCCTTTCGAATTAGAGAATTCAACAACAACCGGATCGCTTATGCTTTCCTTTGTAGAAAACTTCAAGGTTTTCTGGCAATTTGTATTCACTGTCAGTGCAACAGCCTGCAGCAGGTGACCAAAAAATACCCTTCAGGATCGCTTCAGCGAGCATCTCTTTAGGAGGAACTTCGTAAGTCTGCCCCTCATACACAAACACACGGCAATCCACAACGGAGCCACTGATGTCGCTGCAGCAGTCGCAGGGGTTTTCCTGCACCTTAAAACAAACATCCCGCCTATTCACACGGACAGTAGGCGATGATTCGAACATATACTTCCGCGCGAGTTCTGGGGTCTCCATTTTAATTTTGCGGTAGTCCAGGGCGTATCCGGCAAGGGTCAACGCAGGGTAGAGCCCGGTAAGAACCTCCTCAAGCACCTGCTCGGTGCCGATGCAGCGATTGCAGACCTGCAGATCCAGGTAAAGGTACTCCACCAAAACAGTTTTGAGCATTCGAATCTCAGAGTTTTCAGGGCGATAATGCTTTACGGGACTCAGATCAAGCGGCATGAGACCTCTGCTTATATGAATGCTTGCAGTGCGTTGAACAAATAGCCAACCAGAATGATACCAATGACGCAGATAACAACAAACATCGCCAGTAGTTTGGGTTTAATTGCTTTTCGAAGCAACACAAGGGAGGGTGGCGAGAGAGTGGTAACCGACATCATGAAGGAAAGGACGGTGCCAAGTTGCGCCCCCTTGGAGAGCAGCGCTTCAGCGATCGGGATAGTACCGAAGATGTCGGCATAAAAGGGCAGACCCAAAATCGTAGCCAGGATGACTCCAAACGGATTGTTGCGACCAAGAAGCGAAACCACCCATTCGGTGGGAATCCAGTTGTGGATGAACGCGCCAATTGCGACACCGATTAAAATATAGGGAAATACTTTCTTAAAGGTAGAAACCATTTGTTCTTTGGCGTAGATCAAGCGGTCTCGCATGGTCAGGTCAGGGGAGTCGATATCCACGCTGCCCGCCCGCAGGACAAAGCTCTCGATGTAGGGCTCCATGTGCAGTTTCTCGATCAGCGAACCCCCCAAAATGGCAACAACTAGCCCAAGAATCACATAGAGCACGGCGATCTTAACGCCAAAGATACTGGTCAGCAGCACTAACGAACCCAAATCGACCATGGGAGATGAAATGAGGAAAGAGAATGTAACCCCCAATGGCAAACCCGCGGAAGTGAAACCAATAAAAATGGGCACCGACGAACAGGAGCAGAAGGGCGTAACCGTGCCGAGCAAGGCGGCAATCGTGTTCGCACCTAAACCGTGAAACTTGCTGAGGATCTTTTTGCTGCGTTCAGGTGGAAAATAACTTTGGATGTAACTGATAAAAAAGATGAGTACGCACAACAAAACGGTGATCTTGACGACATCGTAGAGGAAGAATTGCAGGCTACTGATCCAACGGTTGGTGGTGTCAAGCCCCAAAGTAACCAGGAGGCTGCGAACAAGGTCATTCAACCATTGCATTCCAAGGATTTGTATTTGAATAAAATCCCAAATAGACGTTGTTTGCATGGATTACGCTTTCTGGAGATTGGTGGGATAAAGTTCGGTATTGCAGCAGTCGCAGTTTTCCACATTTTCTGGGAGAGCTGTCAATTGTTGTACAAGTTCAACAGCAGCAGGAGCACCTTCAGGGCAGATGCGGTAATAGGTCCATTTGCCTTCTTGCCGGCTGGTGACGATGCCGGAGTCAAGCAGGACTTTCATGTGGTAAGAAAGCCCTGACTGCCCACAATCGAGATTCTCCAGTAATTTGCAGGCACATTTCTCACCGCCACGCAGCATTTCAAGCACCTTCAAGCGAGTCTCATCGCAAAATGCTTTGAGTACTCGTACTTGGCTTTGAAAATCGCTGTTCATTATCGCCTCACATTAAATATTTTTGATGTAAGAAAGTGTAAGCCTCACATTAACTTTTGTCAACCTCTTAAGGAGCAATTTCATTTTGAGGGCACAAAACGCGCTACAAAGTTTGCTCTAATTCTTATTTTGGTTTATAATGCAGGTGGAGAAGTAAATAGAGAAATCCACCAGTCGCTCCGGAAGAGGTTAATTTAAAGTGCCCCGTTTCTGGCGAGTATTGTTGATATCTTTAGTCATTGTCCTCGTGCTTTACGGCATTTACTTCGCCCTGGGCAGACCAGTAATCCCCCTGCCAACAATCCCCTATAAAGTTTCACCCAGCCAGCCGCTTCATGCCATTATCGCTACAGATGGAGCCGACGAGCTCTTGCTGACGCTCAAAACTTCTGGTGAAATAGACCTCATTTCAGAAGACAAATCCGTGGTTTCGCTGGACTATACGCCGGAAACTTTTGATAACACTCTCGACCTGGGCGAGAGATTGCTCATAGCACAAAAAACCGTCCAAAGTAATGGGGATGCCCCCGAAAGTTCTCCTTTTTTGCGGAAGTTGATAAACTGGGCCATTTCCTATTACTACCATATCATCCGTTTTCGCTTGTCCGTTTTACTAACAGCTTTACCTTAATAAACGCGCAGTAATCATAAAACAACAAAATAGAGGAAAAAAACATGAACAAAACACCTACTTTCATTAAATTGCTTCTTGCAATCGTCCTGGTCCTCGGCATTGTGATGACGCAGCAACCCCCTATGGCAACTGCTGAGATCGCGAAGCAAGAAGGTCCAACCAATACGGTCCACATCGATGTCACCTTTGACCCCGGAACCAAGACCTACAGTTTGGGTGGTTTCTCAGCGGAGGAGTTGCGCCAGGTGGGTGCGCCTCAATTCACAGATGAAATCTGGCAGGTTCTGGGCATGGTCAACAATGCCACCCTCAAAATCAAGGATGACATGATCGACGTCTTCACTGGTGATCAGCAGTTGCTTTCACTCGCCTGGGATGGACCCTCACGTGAGATTCTCTATTCCCTCTTGGATGCCTACATCGAGCTTGGGAGAATTGATATCGAACGTGCCGAATCCTGGCTTGATAAAGCCGACATAGAGATCACCCTGCGGGAATCCAAGGAGCTCAGTAAGCCACTTGTGATCGCACTCGCAACCTTGGTGCAGGTGCAGGTGAAAGAAAACGGCGAGTTGAGCGTGGAAGGTTTCCCAACCGGGATGTCGCTCACCCCTGAGACGCTGGCTATGATTAACACGGCTAGTGTTGAGAACCTCAAGCTATGTTGGAACAAAGGCGTGATCGATTTGCAGTTGAACGGTCAGGAACTCCCGCAGATAACCCTATACCAGGGTGGCTTGGGCGTGATTGACAAGGCATTCGGGCTCAACCTCGGCGACCTAACCCCGATCTTTGGATCAAGCTTAGGTGCTGGACTCGTCATTGGCGAAGCCGAACCGGTCACAGGTGAGTGCCTGCCGTAGATTTTTACCTGGCTAAAAGAGAAGAAACCTTATTCAAATAGGGAGGGCTGCCCCTGCAATGTTGGGGACGGCCCTTCATGTTTTAATATGTGCATAGACCCTCACAGTCTGCTTAGCACGTCTTCCGTCTTCTATACATTGTTCCCCTCAAAGCAGCAATTTAGCTTTACAATCTATCCATCAACCCTGCCAAAGGATGCCCCATGCCCCAAACAAAACTCCACCACCACATCACTCCCGCCGAACAAGGACTTTACCTCTTACTTCCATTCGAGATGCCCGTTGAAACAGCTCAATTGGACCTGCGTTATGCTTATCAGACACACACAAGTGAGCCTATCCCCGTATCTGATGGGCAATTTAGCAGGACCAGGCGTATTAACATTGTCGACATTGGCCTGATCGCGCCGGATGGCTCACAGGTGGGGGCCAGCGGCTCAAGCCGCTCAGAAATCATGGTCTCTGAGGGTTCAGCAACCCCTGGCTACCAACCACACCCATTGACTCCAGGCACCTGGCAGATCATTCTAGGCGCGTATGTGATCGCCCCAGAGGGGGTCGATGTAAGCATTACGCTTGAATTCACTCCAAAAGTTCAGCGTTGGCTTTGCGGCGACCTCCATGTGCACACCCTGTCTTCGGATGGCAGCCTGCCGCTGGAGCATCTTGCGCAGCACGCCCGCATCCACGGGTTGGACTTCATCGCTATTACTGATCACAACCAGCCAGTTAAGCGCGCATCTTTTCCGAAAGTGGCGGGGCTGACGATCATCCCGGGTCAGGAATGGACGCACTACATGGGCCACAGCAACTTCCTGGGTCTCGAGCATCCTTACCAAGGCAGTTTTATTGCCAACAGCCCGGAGGAAGTTCAGGCAATTTTCCGGGAAGCCCATCAAAACGGCGCACTGATCAGTATCAATCACCCTTACGAGGCGAATTTTGGTTTTCGGTATGATCTGGACTCTATCGATTACGACCTGCTTGAAGTGTGGAACGGACCCATGCGACCCACCAACCTGGAAGCCATCGCCCGTTGGGATGGGATGCTCAAGGCAGGACGCAAACAAATTGCCACCTGCGGCAGCGATTATCACGAAGATACTTTCTTCCAGCGCCTGGCAAGCCCCTGCATTTACGTTCTGGCTGATTCCAACAGCGATTCCGACATCCTGAAGGCTGTCAAGGCTGGCAGGAGTTACTTCACCTTCAGCCCCACCAGGCTCCAGTTGCTGTTGGATGTGGATGGGCACACCTACGGTGCCAGCCTTGCCTGGCGGGATGGAATGCAAGCTACGCTCAAAGGATTGGCATTGGAAAAAGGGGATGTCATCCGACTCATCACCCAGGAGGGTGCTCAGGACATCTTCACGGCTCCTGAAAAAGGTGATTTCGAGACCTCCATTCCAGTAAAAGGTCCCGGCTACTGGCGTCTGGAGGTATGGCGCACCTTCTTCAGCTTCCTGCCGCCCATGCCCGCCCTGGTCACGAATCCGATCTGGTTTGACAGGATAAAGTAGCAAAAAGCCCGGGGTTCCCCGGGCTCTCATCGTCATAATTGTCTAGTTTTTAGTCCTCAGCATCGATAATAGTCGCTGCCAACCTTGTTTAGTGCTAAACTGCCGCAATCGCAATGTGCCCACGATTCCATAAGGCACAAAAATCACGAAGACAACATAGATAGCGCCGGTGATCAGGCTCGCGGACTCGCCGATAAAACGCCGCAGGGTGAAATCCAGCAGACGAAGGGCAAACGCGCCTACTATCGCGCCGCTGAGAGTTCCAACGCCTCCAATCAGCACGATCAGCAGGGCGGTCACGGTGTACCCCAAATCTGCCACCGCTGGACTGATGATGGGCTGGTATAGCGCGTGCAACAAGCCGGCGGTAGAGGCTGTCAGCGAAGAGATGACCATTGCCACAATCTTGAAAGTGGTAGTGTTGTAGCCAAGCATCTTCGCGCGCCCTTCGTTTTCACGAATGGCGACACAAACCCGACCGGTCGGGGAGGCAACAAACCGACGGTAGAAAAGATAAGTCGCGACCAGCAGCGTCAGCGCGATTGCGTAGAAACGAAGCCGTTCCGAAACCGGGCTTATAAACGCTGGCACAGGTACGCCCTGCAAGCCGACATCCGCTCCTGTAAGGTTGATCATGTCACTGGACATGACAATGATATGGAAGACTGAAGCTAATCCCAGGCTCACCAGGGTGAAGGTGATGCCCTTTACCCGCGGTAAGACCAGGCTGAAAAGCAGCGCTTGCACGACAGCCGCCAACAGAACCAGCAAGATAACAGCCCAAAACGGCATTGCTAACACCTTGAGGGAGATGCCGGTTAAATAGGCTGCCACAGCGAAGAACATGGCATGTCCAAAAGACAGCAGCCCGGTGATGCCGAACAGAAGGTCAAAACTGAGTGCAAAGAGAGCCAGGATAAAAATTTCAATGCCAAGACCCTCGAGAAATTTGGACATACTGCCCTGGTTGTTCCAGATCATGTCTGGTGTTGAACCTTCAAGCAGTCCAATCAATAGAGGTGCAAGCAGCATAACAACGAAAAAGATCAAGATGCCGCGGTTGTTCGTGAGAAAATTTGTGTTGTTCTTCATGTCTATTCCTTCGTTCCCAACAAGCCGCCTGGCAGGATCAGTAAAACAACCACCATCAGCAACACCGTGGAAGCGGGCACAAGCGGCGGGGAAGGTTTAAACACGGCATCTGTAAATGGCAGGGGAATGCCGATTTGACCGTATTTGATCATGAACTGTTGGATCAGTCCCACAAGAAGCGAGCCTAATGCCGCACCCGGGAAACTAGTCAGACCGCCAATCGCGAGGGCGATCAATGCACTCAAGAGTAATCTCTCTCCCATGGTGGGGGAAAGACCGGAAGATGGCGCTGCCAATGCGCCACCAAAAGCCGCCAATCCCACACCCAACGCGAATACCAGTGTGAACACCCTTCTTACATTGATGCCAAGCGCTTCAACCATCTGGCGGTCCTGCACACCAGCACGTATGATCATTCCAATCCGCGACCGTTTGAGCAGGATCCATACCAAAATCAGCACGATGATGCCAACGATAGGAATAAAGATTTCATCATAGACCCTGACCCGACCACCCAATAGCAACACAGTAGAGCAGTGGTTATCAAACAGGTCAGCCAGGTTTGTGGCCGGGCACGCCCCGCCGGTCCCAGTAAAGAACTCTGGTTTGGGCCAGACAAATTCTGGTCTGCCCCAAACGGCTTGCACAATCTGCAGACCAATGGTCCCTAAACCTAGCGTGAGCATAAGTTGGTAAATGGGACGGTTATAGAGCGGGCGGATGAGCGTGGTCTCCATTAGTGCGCCCAACCCCACACCACTCATAATGGCAACGATGATAGCAATGACGAAGAGCAGGTTGGTGCTGATTCCGAACATCCAGCCAGTGATTTGTACATTAAACACGACCACCAGGATGCCAACAAGCAGCAATAAGCCAGGCGCAAGGTACTTGCGCCAGGTCAGCGTTTGTGATTTATTCTCATCACGGTTAAGCAGGGCAAGACCAAAAGCCGAAATCGCGCTGGCAGCTAAGAGCCCTGCAATCCCCAGGAAAGGAGAGATCTCCGTAAAACTTGCCTCGGGAGGAATGATCCGCAATCCCTGATCAGCCATATACGAGTAGGAAATTGGACTCTCAGCATAGTTGTTCAGGTCCCAACTTGCAATGGGATATCGTGTCAGTGTTAATGCAAGCAGCCCAAAACCCGCCAGGACCAAGA
Source organism: uncultured Anaerolineaceae bacterium (assembly GCA_964428425.1). Taxonomy (GTDB): domain Bacteria; phylum Chloroflexota; class Anaerolineae; order Anaerolineales; family Anaerolineaceae; genus Mesolinea. The sequence goes on from CAYRYL010000010.1 coordinate 48,519, forward strand.
CCCAGGCAACTAATTTTCGGGCTTTTGGCGCCAGGTGAATCAAACCAGCCAGGCGTCCCCAAAGAGCAGACAAAGAAAACCCAGCGAGGATCAACAGAACCGGGGTCAGCACATCTACAAAAGTATCAGGGCGCACATACACAGTCCATCCCACATAGGCGCCAATCATATAGAGAGTACCTTGGGCAAGGTTGAGCACATCCAGCAAGCCAAATATCAGAGAGAAGCCGGCAGCCACCAAAAAAGTAACCGAGCCGACGGAGAACCCGCGCAAGACGGTAATGAGTACATCCTTGCCAGACATCCCCTGGGCAGCCACAATCAGGAAACCCGCAATAATGACAAGAATAATGATTGCTTTGGAGTTTTTTCGTAAATTCGTTTTCATAGTCAGACCTATGCCGCTCCAAGGTAACGATGGATCATGGCTTTGTCCGCTTCCAGGTCTTTCATCAACCCGGATGCGACGGACTTTCCCTCTTCGATTATTACGAAGTATTTTGCTAACTTGCTCGCCACGAGGAAGTTCTGTTCCACCAATATTACCGTGCTCTGCTCGGATAACTGGCGAATGACGTCAATCATATGTTCGATGATAACTGGCGCGAGCCCCTCACTGGGCTCGTCGATCAGGAGCAGGCTGTTATCTGCCACCAATGCCCGGGCAATTGACAGCATTTGCTGCTGCCCGCCGGAAAGCGCAGTGCCTCCCAGATTTATGAACTTTTTTAGATCAGGGAATAGGTCAAAAATAAAGGTGCGCTTTCTATCAAGGTCGCCCTTATTTCTCTCTGCGATTTTCAGGTTTTCCTCAACTGATAAGTCTCTAAAGATCACGCGATGCTCCGGGACGAAACCGATACCGAGTGCCGCGATCTCAAATGGCGGCATGCCCTGGACTTCCTTGCCCTCAAAAATTACTTTCCCTTCACGCACAGACGCAAGACCCAGGATGGATTTCAGGGTGGTTGTCTTACCAGCACCGTTGCGACCAAGGAGTGCTGTAACCGCACCCTGGGGAACTACAAAATCAACATTCTGCAGGATATGATACTGGTTGATAAAGGAATGGATGTTCTTTACCTCGAGAATATTACTCATACTATCTCCATTCCCAATAATTTCTATTTATTTGCTGCAAGAGAACACTCCTATAAGTTAAGGTCATAGAGTCCTCCAAGATATGCAGTTTGCACATCGTGATTCGCTGCAATTTCAGCAGGGGTACCCTGCGCGAGGACCTTGCCCTGGTGCATGACGGTGATCATATCCGATACCCTCATAACCACATTCATGTTGTGTTCTACCAAAATAACCGTTTTTGTACCGGATTGTTGAACTTCCTGGATCAGGGTAATCAACTCAGGCACCTGTTCAGTAGCCAAGCCGGCCGTTGGCTCGTCCAGAAGCAGCAATTCGGGATCAGGCGCGAGGATCATTCCAAGCTCCAGTTTGCGCTGATCTCCATGCGAAAGCACTCTCGCTGGCTGAAATGCTTGTGATTTCAACCCAACTTTTTCAACGACTTCAATAGTACGCGCTTCACAGCGATCCATTTTTGCGGTATCCATCAGGAAGCGAAAATTTTTGCCCTCCATTGCTTGTGAAGCCAGGCGGATATTTTCGTGTACCGTCAAATTGGGGAAGATATTGGTGATCTGAAAAGAGCGACCCATCCCAAGATGTATCATGCGGTGGACTGGCTTGCCGGTCAGGTCCATGCCTTTATAAAACACCTTGCCGCTGGTGGGCTTTAAGTTCCCGCTCAACAGATTGAAAAAGGTGGTCTTTCCAGCGCCATTGGGTCCAATGATGGCATGCAAGGTGCCGGCTTCGATCTTGATACTGACGTCGTCCACCGCCGCCAAGGCACCAAAATACTTGGTCAGATTTTGCGTTTCAATAATAGTCTCTCGTGCCGCCATAATAACTCACTTCTCTACTTGATTTGCGGACTTTGCGAAGGTAAAACAGTGTCCCTGGAAGCCCGCAAAGCCTCCAGGGACACGCATTCACAAAAGATTACTTGCCGGACAGGCTGCCGATTGGCAGATCACCGCAGCGGCTCTGCAGAGCTTCGGGAAGCAAGCAGGGGGGCTCGGGGCGGGTGGTATCAACAAAGGAGTAGTAGTTACCGGTAGGATCGGTAACATTCTCGAGCTTGAGAATGTACATATCCTGGATGGCAACGTGGTCTTCGGGGCGAATGCTTATGGTGCCCTTGGGTCCTTCGAACTCAAGACCTTCCATCGCGGCGATTAATGTGGCGGGGGTGACATCGCCATTGGTCTTCTTGAGGGTCTCAACAATCATGATGGCGGCGTTAAAACCGTCAGCATCGAAGAGATCAGGATAGACGCCGTAACGACCGCTGGCTTCAGCCACGAGGAAATCGTTGATGGCGTTCTTGGGAGCAGACCAGTGGTAGAGGATACCAGCAGTGGTGCCGATAGCGTTGCCATAGAAGACTGGGGTCAGCATGTTATCGATGAAAGTGGTACCGAGTTCCATGGTTTCAGTGACGCCTTGGTCCTTGGCAGCCTGGACGAGGGAGATAAAGCCTGCGCCAGCCCAGGAAACGATGTAGGCTTCTGCGCCGGAGGCAGCGATCTGCTCCATGTAAGGAGTGAACTCACCGGTGGTGGCAGGAGCAAAGATGTCATCAGCTACGAATGTGCCGCCATCCAGGGTGCAGGCATCGCGGAAAGCTTCAGCGGAGCCGTGCCCAAAGGCATAGTCAGCGGCGATCTGGATGAAAGATTTGTATTTGGCTGTGAGAGCTTTACACTCATTGATGGCGTCCTGGTAGTTGTTGCGGGAGGTTCGGAAGGTGAACTCATTAAAATCCTTGCCAGTGATATCGTTGGCTGCAGCAGGTGCCACAATTAATGGAATTTCATTGGCAAGGGCAATACCCTGCAAAACAGCAGTGGTGCCAGAGGAGGCGGTGCCGACCAGTAAATCAACCTTCTGGATGTCAATCAGTTCGTTCGCAACGGTGGTTGTGGTCTCGGGAACACTAGTGTCATCACGCACAATTACCTGGATTTCGCAATCGTCAATTTTGAAAGTGCTTTCCTGGGCATTAGCAAAATTAAAGACAGGACCAGCGGTCCCTTCAGCACCAGTCGCGTATTCCATACCGAGCATGAACCCGCGTTGAATCATGGCACCGTAGATTGCATAACCACCAGTGATATCAGTGATTAAACCAACTTTGATAGGTTCAGCACAAGTCAAACCAGCTGCAGGCTCTTCGGTGGCGACTGGTTCCTCAGTTACCACGGGCTCTTCGGTTGCCACAGGAGCCTCGGTTGCCACGGGGGGTTCTGTGACGACGGGAGCCGCAGTGGGTTGGGCGCATGCACCCAGGACCATGCTAGCGACGAGCAGCATGGCTAAGACAAAAAACATCGACTTTTTCATTTTTTCTCCTTGTAATTAGTCGTTTAATGATTGCCGGCGGCAAATTTGCCGCTGACTTTCTTAATAAAGTTAGCCCCGTCCACTGTGTTTCAACACAAAGCCCAAGAGCAGCGTGTTGAGTGGTTCGGGTTTATCCAGGCAGAGCGCGTGCCCTGCTCTGGGGACAACCACATACTCAACTTGCGGAATCCGCGCCACCATTATCTCTGCCATCTTGCGTCCCTTGATCTGGTCTTCCTCCCCTACCACGATCAAAGTCGGACAGGTTATCTGGTTCAATTGTTCCGTGATGTTATAAGTCCTAAACGCGTCCATCAGTTTTACAAAAGACGTCAGATTCAGTTTGGCAAAATTGGCATGCGCCGCAGGCAGCAAAGCAGCGTTTTTCTTCAGATATTCCTCTCCAAAGTTGAGGAATACTGAAGTGTGGAACAGTAAGTCCGCATCATTGCGTTCTCCCGCAAGCTTCCACGGATAGGATTGCAATTCCAGCAAGAGGGGCACTTCAGAGACGCCATCAATCACCATCAGACTTTTGGTTTTCTCAGGGTACCGCAGGGCAAAAACCAAACTCACCTCAGAGCCATAAGAAATGCCCGCAACGTGAGCTTTTTCAATCCCAAGCGCATCCAGCAATCCCGCCAGGTCATCGGCATGTAATTCCATCGAGTACGGACCTTCAGGATGGTCGGACTGCCACATTCCTCTACAATCATACAGCAGAACACGGAAGTGCTTGGAAAGCGCTTGTGTCTGGAAATACCAGCTGGCAGTGCTCATCATGATTCCGTTTGTAAGCACAATCACGTCCCCGTCTTCGGGTCCGTGCAATTCGTAATAGAGATTGATGCTGTTAACGGCGATCCTTGGCATTGTTACGATCCTTTATGCAGGCTCAAACGCGAGGTATTTTTTTGCGGATTCACCCTCGCCACGGACGATAAAGGTCTGTTTAAGGGGTAAACCCACTTTGATGGCGGCGGGTTCGCTCAAGTCCAGACCAACAATTTGAGCGCTGATGCGCGGACCTTCCTCGAGCGCCACGATCCCAACACAGTAGGGGTTTTTGGCGTTGTATCCAGCATCCGCCATGCTCGTCGGGGGAACATAGATTACAGTGAACGTTGCCAGGGTGCCTTTTCCGGCTGTGTGGATACGTTCCACCTGGCTTGAATGGCAGCGTGGGCAGAGTTGGCGCTGTGGGACCGAGATGTTACCGCAGGCGAGGCAGCGGGATCCGATCAAGATGTCTTCCGCTATCGCCTGGTTGTAAGCTTTAGTGTGTAAGGCTTGGTCTGTCATCTTAGTTCCTCTTTTCAAAAATGTGCACCACACAGGTCTGCCCGGTGCCGCCCACATTATGGGTCAGGGCATATCTTAGGTTGCCTCGCAACTGGCGTTCTCCCCCAAGACCATGCATCTGCTTCCAAACTTCCACCACCTGCCCCACCCCGGAGGCACCAACTGGATGCCCCTTGGACTTCAAGCCGCCGCTGGTGTTAATAGGGTGACTGCCCGCACGAGAGGTTTTCCCCTCCATAGCCGCCTTCCAGCCTTCACCGCGAGGGAAGAAGCCCAGATCTTCGGTTGCCATGATCTCAGCGATCGTGAAGCAGTCGTGGACCTCCGCAAAATCGATATCCTCAGGAGTTATCTCCGCCATTTCGTAGGCACGTGCTGAGGCTTTTGCCGCGGCTGGCACTTCGCTCAGAGAAGCTCTCTCAGCCAGGGTGCCGTCGCTTGCCTGCCCCGAACCTACCACGAATAGCGGCTGATCGGTGAAATTTGCCGCCAGCTCCTCGCTCACCAACAGAACCGCTGCGGCTCCATCAGATACCGGAGAGCAATCAAACAGGCGCAGAGGCCAGGCTATCATCGGATTTGACTTTGGGTCTTTGAGGAAAGCCATTTCATCTTCCCACTGTGGAATTGGTAGTCCCTTTTGCTCAGCTTTGCGTTGTTTGCTGACCATCACGTCTTTGATTGTCTGATTAAACTGGGCTTTTTCGTTCAACGCCCCGTTTTCGTGGTTTTTGATAGCTACACGCAGGAGCGCGTCGGGGTCGGCTTTGTATTGGTCCAGGTAAGCAGTTGCCATGGCGGCATAAAAGCCGGGAAATGTGAAGCCAGCTGGGATTTCAAACAGCGAATCCGCTGCCAGCGCTAACGCGTCGGTGACCTTTGCTCCAGGCAGGTCGGTCATTTTTTCAAGACCACCCACCAGCACCATATCCACTTCCCCCGAAGCAATTGCCAGCACGCCCTGCCGCAACGCCACACCGCCGCTGGCACACGCATCTTCGATGCGGGTGCTCGCAACTGGTGAGAGCCCCACCCAGCTCGCCACGATCGGAGCCAGGTGAGCCTGGTTCTCGAAATGGTCAGAGGTGAAGTTGCCCATATAGAAGGCTTCGATATCTTTGGGATCAAAACCCTTTTGAACACTCTGCCGCAATTCCTGAAAAGCCTCAACGAATAAATCCCGCGAAGTTTTATCGGGGAATACGCCAAATTTGCTCATCCCCACACCAACAACGGCTACCCCCCGTGATAACTTCTTCGCCATACCCTACTCCTCTTCCTTAATATAAGTCACGCCAGCCTGTGAGTCGGTCGGTCTGGCGTGCTCGCCAGCTGTTACCAGGTTCATTTTGAGCAAGTTACCTTCTACTTGATAACGGCCTTCATACTTTCCGACCAAGCCAAAAGCGTGCTTCTGCTGGTCCATATCGATCAGCCCGTTTTCTGCCTGCCAGGTGCCGCTCGAAACAATTCCCAGGGCATCATAGCGCGCTTCAAAATTGCCATCATCGAGGAATGCAAAGAATAAACCGGGGTAAGGCTGATCTTCGGTTTGTGTCCACTTGCCAAGCAATGATTTATCCATTTAGCTCCTGTTAAAAGTACTGTTTATCGGGTACGATACCCAGTCGGTGCGACTCTTCCCGAATCGATTCCCTGAAATCAGGATGTGCGATCTTGATCAAGGCTTCCATGCGCTTCTTTACCGAGAGCCCGCGCAACTGAGCGCTGCCATACTCCGTCACGATCGTATCCACATCCTGGCTGGGAACCGTCACGCCAGCCCCGGGTGCCAAGGTTGGAACAATAGTCGAAATGGTGCCGTTCTTGGCGGTCGAACGCAGGGCGATGATTCCTTTTCCGCCTTGTGACATTTGCGCGCCACGGTGGGTGTCGAGCTGCCCGCCCGTGCCGCTGAACTGGCGCGTGCCAAGGCTCTGGGAACAAACTTGCCCGAGCACGTCCACCTGGATAGCAGTATTGATGCTGATCATCTTGTAATTTTGGGCGATCACATAGGGGTTGTTTACATAACTTCCCCGCATTGTATAGACCGGAGACATAGGTAACAAGTGATCGGACACATAGGTTACACATTG
>CAYRYL010000011.1:0-14388 GCA_964428425.1 uncultured Anaerolineaceae bacterium
GATGTTTGTGTCTCACAAAGGTCGCATCACGATCAGGATCGTATTCCACAGTATAACCCTTGCGCTTCTTGCCTTTTTTCTTTTTATCGCCAAGAAGACCGCTCTCATCCTCTTCTTCAGTGGTTTCGCTCGTGCGGCGCATCGCATCCATCTGGAAGAGTTCCTCAAAGGACTTATCATCCGCCACGGGCTCATCCACTTTTTGGGTAGTGATGACTTCTTCGGCGACTTTCGTCTCAGTGCCGGCGGCTTCTGCAACCAGCTCAACCACCTCGATCGGCTCAGGTAGCTCAATTTCCACAATTTCTTCAACCACTGGCTCAGGCTCAACCACCGAAGTTACTTCGGGTGTTGCAACCTCAACCGGTGCGGTCTCGATTAGCGGGAATTGATAATTGTGAACAACCTCGAGGATATCCTCGTGAGATTTCGGACCAATGCCATCGATGGCAAGGATAGCGTCTGGCTCCAGTTTGACCTGCAACATGAGATCGCCCAGAGTTTCCAAGCCTGCGGATTGTAAGAGGATCTGCAAGTGCTCTTTGAGATCTGTCACGTCAAAGATGTTAAGTTCGAAGGCACGCGGGTCAATCGATTCCCGAGCTTGGCGGATCTCAGCCTGGCGGGCATCTTCTTCAACCTTGCGCTTGACCTCGCCGCGCTTTTCTACACGGTCCACAAAGCGTGCGATCAAGTTGCTGTCGTCCAGGTTGAGCACCCGACCTTCTTCTTTTTGCTGCAGCAGGGCTTCAATCCTCGCCATCATGTCAGCTTCTTCAGTGGCTAAAGTGACAAGACTTGGATCCTTGCGCAGCTGAACCAGTGCCTTGCTGGCAGCTTCTGATACACTCATGATGTCAATCCGCCAACCGGTTAGTTTGGCTGCCAGGCGTGCGTTTTGTCCTTCACGACCAATAGCCAGGCTGAGTTGATCCTCAGGAACCACCACCATCGCGGTCTTATCATCGCCTTTCCCATGGTTCAGGTACACGCCTGATACCCGGGCAGGACTGATGGCTTTACTAATGTAAATGGCAGCGTCAGGATTCCACTCGATCACGTCAATCTTTTCGTCGTGCAATTCGCGCACAATTGCCTGGATGCGGACACCTCTCTGCCCTACGCAAGCGCCAACCGGGTCAATACCCTGTTGCGTGGCAGAAACAGCCACTTTTGCGCGTTGACCAGGCTCACGGGCAATCGAACGGATCTCGACGATGCCGTGGTAAATCTCGGGAACTTCGTTTTCGAGCAACCGGCGCAAGAAGTTGCGATGAGCGCGCGAAAGCACGATCTGCAGCCCCTTGGGAAGGTCTTTCACTTCAGCCACATACGAACGGATGCGGTCATGAATGCGGAATCGTTCTGAAGGGATCATGTCCTTGCGCTGCATGGAGCCTTCCGCCTTCAGGTCCAACCCAATGGTTGCCTGACGAGAGTTGACTGCCTGCACGATACCGCTGACAATTTCGCCTTCCTGCTTTTTGAAGAATTCATATTGCTGGGCGCGTTCGGCGTCGCGAATCTTCTGCTGGATTGCCTGGCGGGCAGTGGAGGCGGCGATGCGACCAAAATTTTCAGGAGTGGACTCCATCATCACCAAATCACCAAGCTGGCAATTTGGATCAACCTTGCGGGCTTCATCCAATAAAACTTCCGTCCGCTGATCGTAAATCTCGTCAGTCACTTCTTTTTCCGCGAAAACCGTCACGGATCCCTTATCGAGGTCAATATCAACCTTGACTTCCTGGGCAGTAGACGCGCCAACAGACTTCCGATACGCAGACACCATGGCTGAGTTGATTGCTCCCATGATGACATCACGGGGCAAACCCTTGTCTTCCAGGATTTCGTTGAAGGCTAAGGCAAATTCACTTTTCATTTATCTTTCCACTCCAAAATTTCACTAAACAAAAAAGTGGACAACTGCCCACTTTTCATCGAGAAAAGTATTCATTTACGAACTTACATATTCTAACAGATTTATGAATAAATGCAAGTTATTTTCTGCTGTCAGTCCAGGAGAATTGTTTGATTCTTGCGGTTGTAAATTTTAATCATGGCAGGTGTGGTGGTGCTCAGCGACCCTGAATTACCGGGGTTCGGAGCAGAGGGTTGTAAGGCGACATTCCAGCGAGAAGCGGTCTCCATCATTTTGGCTGCAGTTGATGTATATTGTTTTGCTTTTACTCTGAATCCCGAAGTAAAATTCATAACAATATAAATATGCCTGTGATGAGGTAGCATTGTACTTGCTACCAGTAGGCTGGCAGCCAAAAGGTCGTCTTTCTTTATCAATTCTACTAAATAGGATGAGGTAACTGTTATGGATGGGAAGAAATTATGGTGGAAAAACGGGATCATATACCAGATTTACCCACGCTCCTTTCAGGATACCAATGCAGATGGCATTGGCGATCTGACCGGCATTATCCAGCGCCTCGATTACCTGCAGGATCTTGGCATCGACGGCATCTGGCTCTCGCCCATCACCCCCTCCCCTGATGTCGACTTTGGTTATGACGTTTCGGATTACCATACGATCGACCCGAAGTATGGCAATCTGCAGGACTTTGACCGCCTGCTCCATGAGGCCCACAAACGTGGCATCCACATCATCCTCGACCTGGTGCTGAACCACACTTCCGACCAGCATCGCTGGTTTCAGGAGTCGCGCATGTCCCGCGATAATCCCTACCACGACTGGTATCTTTGGCGCGACCCTGCCCCTGGTGGCGGCTTGCCAAACAACTGGCGATCATGGTTTGGCGGACCGGGTTGGGAATTTGATGAGAAGTTAGGGCAATATTACTTCCATTTGTTCGATAAACATCAGGTTGACCTGAACTGGCGCAATCCTGACGTGCGTGCTGCCATGTTGGACATCTTCCGCTATTGGCTGAATAAGGGTGTGGATGGCTTCAGGTTGGACGTTTTTAACGCTTATTACAAAGACGCCGACCTGCGTGACAACCCCAGGCGATCCGGCTTCCATCTCCGTAACTTCGAAAAAATTGAACATATCAATGAAGTCTCTCAACCCGAGTTGATCCCAGCCCTTCAAGATATTCGCAAAATTCTGGACGAGTACCCGGACAGGTACGTGGTTGGTGAGTCCTTCCTGGTGGACGCCGCCAAGGTTCGCACTTACATTGGCGATGATCGTTTGCATGCCGCTTTCGACTACGGCTACGCGAATTCACCTTTCACCGCCAGGGCGTTTGGGAAAGCAATTCAATACTGGGATAGCCTCCATGGAGAGCAAGCCTGGCCAAATTACTTCCTCAATAACCACGACAATCCCCGTTCCTCCACCCGGTATGCTGGACCTAACGAGGATGCCAAACTAAAATTGCTGGCAGCCATGCACCTGACCGTTCGTGGAACTCCTTTTCTGTATTACGGTGAGGAGATCGGCATGCGCGATGTCTCAATTCCCCGCGAGAAAATTCAGGACCCTCCCGGCAAGCGCTATTGGCCTTTGTTCAAGGCTCGCGATGGCTGCCGCTCGCCGATGCAGTGGGATGCACGCCCCTTCGCCGGCTTCAGCACCGCTGAGCCTTGGGTGGCCGTTCACCCCAACTACAAGGTCCGCAACGTCACCAACCAACAACCCGCCACTGCCTCTCTGCTGAATTTTTACAAGAGTTTGATTGCTCTGAGAAAAGAGCATCCAGCCCTGCATGCGGGAAAGCAGAGCCTGATCGACACTGGTGAAGAATCTTTGTTGGTTTTCAAGCGCTTTACCAGCGAGGAGACCATGCTGGTTGTGCTCAATTTTTCAAAAAGCGTGCAAAGTTACGCCCTTCCAGTGGCAGAATTCAACCACTGGGACCTCATTTTAACTGGCAACGAACCACTCACAAACCACATGACAGATGCGACCCTGGATCTGCCGCCCTATGGTATTGCCATCTTGCAATCAAGAACCAACTGACGAGGAGATAATGCCTGGCAACACCGCCCTGAATGACCTGGCAGCCCCGTATGTGAACGGGTCATCTGCGGCTGATTTGCCTCAAACCGGACTACCTCTTGACCGCTTCTTACCCCCTTTTTATCCCGGCTCCATGTCTGGCTGGCTGCAGCGCTTTGCCCCGCCGGGGAGTTTCGTGTTGGACCCCTTTGGGCAGGACCCGTACGTGGTTTTGGAGTTGGCTCGAGCAGGCTACCGTGTGGTGGTCAGCGCCAATAATCCCATTGCTTCCTTCATCCTTGAAGTGATGGCCTCTGCGCCAAACCCGGAAGAGATCAGCGAAGCAGTCGCTGTTCTGGCAGGCATCCGGTCCGCGGAAGGGTTATTGCTCGAAGACCAAATCAACGCCTATTACCAGTTCGACTGCCCCAACCCGGAGTACCAAAAGCAGGATGTAAAACCCAAGCTACTGGCCGAATACCTGGTTTGGGCAGAAAACGCGCCTGAACCAGAGTTCGCCTTCGGCAGCTGCCCACGCTGTGGCAAGCAAGCCGAATTCCCATTAACCCCTGAGATTCTCGCCAGCAAAGAACCACTGCCAGCCCTGAGCGTGCTGAAAGCTCGCTTGCTCGAGTTATCCTCAAACCCTGGGGACCCCCTGCGTGAGTTAATGGCAGAGGTGATCTCCTTTTATCCTCATCGCAGTCTGGCATCTTTACAAGCCATCCTCAGCCGGCTCGACAATCCCGCCATCACACCCAGGCAGCGCACGCTTCTCAGAGCGCTCATCCTCAGCACTGCCGATCGAGTCAACCAACTTTGGACCCACCCTGGCGGTCGCAGCCGCCCACGCCAACTATTACGTCCACCCCTTTTCCAGGAGCTTAATCCCTGGCAAGCCCTGCTGGCATCACAAAAAGCCTGGAGCAAGACCGAAAAGGCTGTATCGTTACGGGAGTGGCCGGCGCAGCCCCCTCAAATGGGCGGCATCAGCATCTTCCGCGGTCGATTGCGCGAGCTCGATCCTCCAATCCCACCCGGGATGGTGGATGTGGTCATGACCTCCCTGCCTCGTCGCAATCAAGCCTGGTGGAACCTGAGCGGCTTGTGGAGCAGTTGGCTTTGGGGTCGCGAAGGCAGCGCCACGCTGCGCAACAGCCTGCTCAAGCAGCGCTACGACTGGACCTGGCATTCCACCGCCCTGCAGAAAGTGCTGATGCAACTCGGCAAACTGCTTCGACCAGGCGTGCCTGTCTTGTTGCAAGTCACCGAGCTCGACCCAATGTTCGCCATGGCTGGCATTCTCGCCGCGCAAAATGCAGGTCTGAGCCTGCATCAACTTGCAGCCAATGGCGAAATGAGCGTCCTTCAGACAGCCTGGCGTTTTAGTACTCCCTCTCGTCAAAGTCGCCAGAGATTCTCATTCTCACAGGCAGTCAACAAAGCAGGCATTCAGTTCCTCCAGAGTTACGGTGAGCCGGCGACCTACTTGCGCCTGTTTACTGCCGTAATCATTTCGCTCGCCTCTGAAGGTTATTTGGAAGGCCGTCCAAGCCCACAGGACACGCTCAACGAATTGCAGGAAGAAATCGACAAAACCCTGACAAGCCCGGGTGTGTTCTCCCGCATTAATCCAGGGCTTTCAGCTGATACGGGCTTGTATTGGCTGGTCGATGCCAGTGACATTGCCCAAACGGCTGCGGACCGGGCGGAAAGAGCAATCCTGAATGCTCTCCAAAACCAGCCCCTGCTCGCCATGAAAGATGCCCTTGTAGCCGTGAATCTGACACTGCCTGGGCTACAAAACGTTGAAATGGAACTGTTACAAGACATTCTCGAGTCTTACGCGGATCCAACCCCGGACTACAAAGCCTGGTCACTGCGCGATTTTGAAGCGACCAGAGAACGTCAGAAAGATCTAAAAACGATTTTCGGATTGATTGAATCCCTGGCAAACCGCCTGCGCATGACCCACGAGATAAAAGCTGATTCCATCACCTGGCTCGCACAGGATGGCTCGCCGGAATTCAACTTCTTCCCAATCATCTCCACTGAATTTTCAGATTTGCTGGTCCGTTATCAGGACCTGCCAGGCAGAAAACTGATCGTGATTCCCGGTAGCCGGGCAAACCTGGCCGCCTTCAAGTTGCGTCGAGACCCACATTTACAGTCCCTAAAAACCGAGAATTGGAACATTGTGAAGTTCCGACAGCTACGCAACCTGAGCGATAACCCCCTGCTCACTCGTGAATTATTCGCCTCCCAAATCACCGGCGACCCCCCGGAATACAGCTCCTCTCAATTAGCCCTGTTCTGATAAACCCTAAAGGGACACAATCAATCCTTGGGCTTCCCCGAGTCGAAGATCCGTGTAGCGAAGCGAAAGGGAGGGAAGCTGTCTCCCGCCGTGAAACGGACGGGAGACTGAAGAGGGTATTGATTCTTGATCCTGCCCGCAAAATTGGGTATTGCATCAATAAAATCGTGTCGCCGGGTTCAATACCGAACCCAACACCCCGCAATTCCTTACGGCGTGCCTGGTGTTACCGTCGGCTCCTCCGGTACGCTTGTGGGCATTGGCGTTTCCGTCGGTGCAGGCGTTGGCGTTTCCGTCGGCACAAAAGTTGGTGTCACAGTGGGAGTCTCCGTAGGTGTTGGGGCCAGTGTGGGTGTCGGCGTCGGCAACGTAAAGCGCACCGTGTACTTCTTCTGCACTTCGGTGTTTTGGGTACTGTGCAGGGTCACGCGCAATGTGATCACCTTGCCATCCAACTCACTCACATCCCACTCCGCCAACACTCCCGCACTGCGCATCGGCCTCGTGATCCAATCCTCCTGCAGCGGGTTCCACTGGCTTGGGTTCTCACCCTCCCCCCAGTGCAGTTTGTACTGCTTGAAGTTTGCCGTCGCGTCCACCACTCCCACCGCTTTGAACGGGTTTTCTGTGATCGCATTTTGCAGACCCATGATGTCAATAATCGGGCGCGGATCGTCCAGCCGGCATTCCCTTTCGGGCTTGATCACCAGTGGATCCGGGAAGCCGTAGTTATCTGCCCACGCCTTGCCAGAATCCGTCTTGAGCCATCTGATCGCATCTTTATCTTCCACATTCATCGTCAGTGCTTCTTTTGTGAACTCATTACACGCCGGGGAGGCTTGCAACCCGGTCCATGAGTCGATCATACTCTTCATCCAGAGGTCTTCTTCCTTTGGCAAGGGACCCTGGTCGGAGGCAAACACTTCCGTGCGCTGGCTGGGGCAATACTCGCTGGGAATAGTGCCTGAGACGGAGCAGACAGTCATGTCCACCACGTCCGACGGTCTGGCGAATGCGGTCGCGCTGCCTCCACGCAGTTGCTGGATTCCCATCTGCATGATGTTCGCCCAGATCGGCGCGGCGCCGCTGACGCCTGACGTGTTTATCATCGGTGTGTAGTCCGCATTCCCCACCCACACTCCAACCACCAGATCAGGAGTATAACCAACGGTCCAGTTATCACGGTAGTCGTTAGTGGTTCCAGTTTTCACCGCTGCCTGGAAGGGCAAGGCCAAAACCGAGTTGGTGCCAAACATCGGCGCTCGGGCATTATTGTCGGACAGTATCGAAGACAGCAGGTAGGCGTGCGCCGCCCGCACCACCTGTTCCCCATTGCCCGGGACGTACTCATAGATCACGCTGCCCTTGTGGTCAACCACCTTTGTGATCGCCACCGGCGCAACTCTGCGCCCCTCATTCGCAAGCACCTGGTATGCCCCGGTTAGTTCCAGAAGGCTCACCTCGCCGCCGCCCAGGGTCAGCGCCAGCCCGTAATCAGCCCTGTTCAAACTGGTGATTCCCAATCGGCGTGCCAGGTTGATAAATCCGTCCGGGTTCGTAGTGGTGGGGTTGTCGTAAATGCCCACGTACTCGAGCGCCTTCACAGCCGGGATATTGTATGAATTCGCCAGAGCATCCCGCACAGTCACTGGACCATGAAAACGACCATCATAATTGACCGGTTCATAACGCGGATTGGTGTCGTTGGGGTCGCCGGAAGGCGCAAAACTCGCCGGTACGTCCCAAATCAGCGTGCCAGGGGTCCAGTCTTTCTCAAATGCCGCCAGGTAAGTGAGCGGCTTGATCGCAGACCCCGGTTGGCGGGTTTGGGTCAATGCCATGTTCACCTGACCGCTGATATCCGGGTTATTGAAGTCTGCTGACCCCACCATCGAGAGAATCTCGCCAGTTTTGGGGTCCATCGCGATCACCGCGCCGTTGGTGGCGTTGTTTTCGGTCATGCGTGCCAGTTGGCTTCGTACAGCCTCTTCAGCTTGCAATTGCAAATTGGGGTCAAGGGTTGTGTAGATCGTAAAACCGGAGCGGTAGATGGTCTGTGAGTCGAACTGGGACTCGAGCAGCGACTGAATGAACACCACCCAATGCGGGAACTTCATCACAAAATCTTGCTTCTTGAACTCGTAGGCTTCCAGCGTATTAGCGGCTTCAAGCGTCTGCATCGCGTCCAGACAGACCGGCGTCAGTTTATCGCCAATGTGGATGCAACCCTTCTCATTGCTGAGTTGATACATCAGCAAAAGCACGGTCTTGTTCCTTCGGAGCGTGGCTTCGCGGTTCGTGTAAATATCGTATACAGCAGGTGTCTGCGGTAGACCCGCCAGGAAGGATGACTGCCATAGGGTCAGGTCCGCGGCGGTGGTGTTGAAGTAAATTTCCGAAGCGGCTTCGACGCCATACGCAAAGTTGCCGTAGAAAATTTCGTTCAAGTAAAGTTCCAGCACCTGCTCCTTGGTATAGCGGCGCGTGATTTCTGCCGAGAGGATAATTTCGCGCGCTTTGCGCTCGTAGGATTGCTCAAAGCGTTCTTCGGTCAGCAGCAACATGCGCGCCAACTGCTGGGTGATGGTGGATGCGCCTGAAACGATCTCACCGGAGGTGTAGTTGGTATACAGGGCACGTGCGAGGGCTAACAAGTCAAAACCGGGATGGTTGTAATATTCTTTATCCTCTGTGGCGATTGTCGCGGCGATCAGGTACGGTGATATGCGATCAAGTGGCACGTAGGTGCGCTTGCCAGCATTCGGATCGACAATTTCGTACAGGATGTTGCCGTTGCGGTCGAGGATTCGCGTGGTCTCAAATTGCGAAGCACGGTTTTGCAGCTCGTCCACCGCCGGCAAAGTTTTGGCGATGTCGAAGTATTTGTAGATTGCAAAAGCCGCCACGCCCATCCCCACCAGTAAGAGCGCGATCGCTCCAAACAGCAGAGTCTTGCCAAAACAGCCGCTTTTCTTTGCGCCTTTAGGCTTTTTGGGCGTCTTTGCTTTTTTCACTTTAACCTCAGCCGCAGGTTCGGCTGCCGCTTGCCTAACAACTTTATTCGGCTGGGTATGCGAAGTAGCTACCGGCTGGGTACCTTCCTTTGCTTCGTCAAAGCTGCTAGCGAAGGCAGTCGAAGCCAAAATCGTCGCTTGCGGGTCAACAACTTCCACCGTTTCAGGCAGCGGTTCTGGAAGGGGCTCGCTCGCACGAGGCAGGTTGACCGCCTGGGGAGGGATGGTTGGGATGTCGTCCTGATTTAGAACGGTATCAATTCGCTCCGGTTCCATCACCGTCTGCGGTCCAATTTCCGGTTCTTGCTCCACTGCCCAATGCCCGGTTGTAAAGTCTGAAACCTCTTCGGGTGCCCAATCGGGTTCGGGGAAAGCGTCGACCTCATGAAAACCGGTCAGTTCCGTGAAGTGGCTCGAATCCTGCGGCGTTTCCGGGGCAGGCTCGGGTTCGGGGGCAGGGGCAGGGGCGGGGGCAGGTTCCTGCACATCCTCGGCGCCGTAACCCTCAAAGCTTTCGAATTTGCTCACCGGATCCAGGGCGGGGGTGTATCCGGCAACCTCTTTAAATGCATCCAATTCCTGGTATTCGGCAGGTTTGATTTCGTGCTGTTCGTTCTGGTCCATAACGTTTTCCATCCTCATGTCTATACTGACATTTTAACATAAGCTGAAAACGTTACGACGCCTCTCAAAGTTCCCGTTTCGAGGCCGCGATGGAAAGTTCGGTTTATACTTAAGCCATGCCCACCGGACCCTATTTTCGCACCGACCCCATCAGCCTCACCCTGGCTGCGGATCATGCATTCGCGACGGACCTCGGCAGCCCGGACATCGTCTGGCAGTTGGACCTCGAGCCGGCTCAGCCGCTTTCCATCCAAACCAGCCTCGGGCTGCAGGCGCAGTCCTTCCGCATCTTCCCCTTAGTTGGGCGCAACAAGCACTTCTACCAAAATTTAAACGAGCACCTCACCTCTCCCCGCGTCGACGACCTTTCCGGCAACTACGCCAAAGTGAATCTCTCGCCCGACCCCGACACCCAGGCATCGTTCGAGTTTTGGGCGCGCGAACCCTACGCCATCAGCGGGCGGCTCACCCTGCGCAACACCGGCACGGAAAACGCCGAGCTGAGCGCGCGCGTGGCAGGCTTGCTCGTGCCCCTCGAAGGCGGGCAGGGACTTTCCATCACCAAGCTGGACTTCAAAACCTACCTGCGCGGGCAGAGCGGCGAGCTCACCATCGCGCTGGTGATGGACGGCATGCCCAAACCGGTAATCAGCCCCAACCAGGCGCTCGAGATCAGCAAACTGCTCATGCCGGACGAGGAATTCTCGGTCCTTTGGCGCTGCAGCCTGGCGTTTTCCCCCACCCAAAGCCAGGAGCGCGCCCTCAATCCCTTCCCCGCCAACTGGCAGGCGGAGGTCGCCCGCCTCGAGGTCGCCGATCAAGCCCGCACCCTCGAGATCGAAACCCCGCTGCACGACTGGAACCTGGTCTTCAAGAGCATGCAGGACCAAGCCAATCTGCTCGTCCGGCAGCCTGCCAACCCTGAGCAGACGCTTTCGACATTCACCAAGCGCAACACCCACACCCCCGTTGGCAAGGCGCATGAGCTGCGGACCATGACCAAAGCCTCAGACGCGCCATCAATGCTGCAGTTCAGGCAGTTCGTGCGCGTGCTGTTGCCCGCCCAGGTCGAGCGCGCGGTCGAGCTGGTGCGCGGGGCGCTCAACAACCTTCCGAGCCAATCCAAATCCGCGCCGCCCTTCCCGCAGCTCGCTGCGCTGGTCTGGGACGTCCACACCTACCATCAGCAGCCCCAATTCCTGGCGGAATGCCTGCCCATGCTGGCGGAGCAGACACTGCGTTGGTTCTCCCTGCGGCACGACCGCGATCAGGACGCCCTTCCCGAGTGGTCCACCCCCGAGCATGCCGGGCTGACGGACCTGCCAAACTTTGACGTCTGGCAGGAAGATGGCTTCCCGACCCAAATCTCCAGCGCCGAGAGCCTTGGGCTTGCCATCCTGCTCACAGATGAACTCGAAACCCTCCAGCGTATGGCACGCGTCTTGGGCGACGAGGCGCTATCCGCCCAACTCCATCCCCACCAGCAACGCCTCGCAGCAGCTGTCGCCGGCTTTCGCGCCGAACATCCCAACGCATCCTTCATCGACCGCGACACCCATCGCGTCCATCCATCCCAAAAACTGATCGAGCTGCAGCTGCCCGACCCAACCTGGCAGAGCGTCGAGCTCGAAACGCCCGCCAGGCTCAACATCCTGCTCAAACAAGGCTTCGCGCTTGCCTTGCTGTCAGCCTTCGAGGTCGTCGGCGCGGATGCCGAGGGGCATGAGCTGCGCGAAACCATCGATTCCAGCCAAATCCTCTGGCTGCCGCACGGCTTCCAGATCACCACCCAGCATGTTTACGCGCGCTTCGAACGCCTTGAGGGGCTGGATTTCAGCTTTATTCGCCACAAGTTGCTGCAGGTCTACACCAGCGACTTACAGGTCAGCGATATCAGCCAACAATTGGGCTGGGAGGGGCAGACAGGTGAGGCAGAACCGCCTTCCTGGGTCGCTTCACAGGATCTGCGCCACCGCTTCGGTCTGCCCACCGACCTCAACCCCGACAATGCCGGGGGCGGCAGGGTGAACATCGGCTGGAACTGCCTCCTGATCGAGCACCTCAACCGCATCGGCGAAAAGAAACTCGCTTTGGACCTGCTCAGCCGCCTCATGCTCGGCTTCACCAGCATGCTGAAGCGCGAGCACGCCCTGATGGAGAGCTTCCAAAGCAGCACGGGCGCGTGCTTGGGCGACCGCAACAGCCTCCAGGGGCTCCTGCCGCCGCTGTTGCTGCTGGAGATGGCTGGAATCCAGATCATCAACGAGCAGAAGGTCAGTATCTCTGGCGATAATCCCTGCCCGTGGCCGCTGATCGTGCGCTTTCGCGGTCTGGAAGTGCGGCGGGAGGGCAAGAACACCACCATCCAATTCCCCGATGGCACCCTCGCCCACCACTTCGGCAGCTCGGGTAAGCTGTTTACGGGGAAGTAAGCCCTCACCCCTTCGCTTCATCCCGTCATCGCGAGCTTCCGTTGCGTGGCGATCTGCTTTTCATCCTTTAATCCTTTCATCCTGTCATCGCGAGCTGCTTTTGCGCGGCGATCTAAATTGATCGATTAGGGAAAATCAGTTTAGATTGCCGCGTCGCTACGCTCCTCGCAATGACGAATCCATCTGTCACATCGTGCCTTCTGGGTATCGCGAGCGTAGCAGCCTGTGCCCGCGTCGCAGGGTACGAGCGAGCCGCCTTTTATTCTGTCATTCTGAGCCTCTCTTGCGAAGAATCTGATTACAAACGATAAGATCCTTCCCGCAAGGGGACGCAAGCAGTCGCTTCGCTCAGGATGACAGCAAGAGCTTCACTCCTACTCTGTACGCAAGCGGTCGCAAAGACAGACTCGTACCATCGCGAGTCTTATTTGCAAGAATTGCAAGAAATGCAACGTTTTATGATAGCGCCGGGGTGCGGATGGAATGCAAATTCTGGTTTTTAAGGTGCCGGCTTGCATAAATCAATTGTCTGTTATATAATAGCACATATGTTCTATAATTGCAAGCAGAAACCCGTAGGGAAAAGGCCCGCCTTTTCCTCGTTGTGAATAGGTCGAGGCGGGCCTATTAATACAAGCATGATTGTTTGCACATTCTACAGAGTGATTGTTTACAGGTGTCGGGCAGACACAGGGGTCTGCCCCTACGCCCCCCATTGTCCTCAAATGCCCAGATGTAGGGGTAACCCCCGTGGTTACCCGTTTTGTTCGAGGCATGCCGTCGACCCTACAAGTTTTGCGGTCGAGGCAGGCCGTCGACCCTACGAGAATAAATGAAAGGATCTGGATTGGAAGGGATTGACTTCAAAAATGTAATCACTGCGGCGGAGTTGGTGCGGCTGCATTGGCGGCCGCACGGCTGGTTATTGTGGCAAATGGTCCCCCAGGGCGGCATCACCCTCCTGGCCGGGGAGACGGCATCGGGCAAGACTTTCTTAGGCTTGGACCTGGCCCTCGGCGTGGCATCCGGACGCGGCAAAGCCTGGGATATGGATTTGGGAGAAACATCAGCTGATAGCTCATGGTTCGTAGGTGATAGGAAAAAGACAGCTAATAGCTCTTGGGTCGTAGGTGATAGGGAAAAGACAGTATTTCCTATAAGCTATCAGCTACCACCTATGAGCTGCGAATCCCGCGTGCGGTATTTCTGCGGGGATGCCGACCCGAACCTCGTCGCCGAGCGGGTGATCAGGCTCTGCCGCGGCTACCCTAACGACAAAAAGTCCATGGGGATCGATGTGCCTGATGCGCTGGACCTCGATTTCAACCCCTACGAATTCAGCGACCCCGAAAGCTTCCGCTGGCTGCAAAAAGAAGTTACGCGCCGGGGGTACGATCTGCTCATCTTCGACGGGCTGTCCCAATACCTGCCCGGCATGGCCGATGGCTCCGCATCCACCGTGGGCACCTTCCTGCGCGGTCTGCGCCTGCTCACCAGCCAAACCGGCGTGAGCGTGGTGCTCATCCACCAATTCAACAAGCGCCAGGCTGCCCGGCTGGACAAATGGGGCCTCCCCACCTCGCAAGGCGAAGAGCGCGTGCGCGGCAGCAGCGAGCTGTTGGCGGGGGTGGACAGCGTCTTGCTGCTCAGCCGACCCGAAGCGATGAAGCTGGGGGGCATGGGGCGCATCGTGCTGAAAGTGGTCAAAAACCGCACTGGGCAAGCGGGAGCGCGCCTTCAGTTCA
Organism: uncultured Anaerolineaceae bacterium; assembly: GCA_964428425.1. Taxonomy (GTDB): domain Bacteria; phylum Chloroflexota; class Anaerolineae; order Anaerolineales; family Anaerolineaceae; genus Mesolinea. Next base: position 14,049 of record CAYRYL010000011.1, read on the forward strand.
CCATCGTGGATGGCGAGCCCAGCGACGCTGATGGCGCCGGGGTGCATCTGCTGTTCGAACGCCTTGGCGCGCAAGCCCAACCCAAACCGCGCCGCCTGGTGGATGCCGCTTTTGACGCGCTGATGCACATCCTGATGACGGAGGACGAACGCAAGTTCGACCGCGCCGAGCTGACCAAACTCCTGCAGGAACGCATGAATTTACCCCCCTCGAGGTCCCTCACCAATGCCTTCCGCATCCTCGGCAAGGATGAGCGCGTCCGCGTCGAACGGGACGACACCGGCAAAAAGCGCTACTCCTGGGCAATCCCAGGCACCGGCGCGATGGCAAATACCATGTA
>CAYRYL010000011.1:14488-54099 GCA_964428425.1 uncultured Anaerolineaceae bacterium
CCGTGAAACGGACAGGAGACTGAAGAGGGGTAGTTTGGCTTCCTTTTAGATCGAGGAAATTTTGGACCGTTTGGTCTTCCCCTTTGGAATTTTACAAGAATAAATGAAATTACGTTACAATCACAATATTCGGTCGAGTTGTATTTATTAGATCAATGGAGGAAAAATGCCAGAATTTACAGAGGAACAAGAAGCTTCACTTGAATTTAAATTCTACGATAAGAATTTGAAACTACTCGGTGAAATAGACAAAAAACTCGATTCGATTAAAAAATGGATCACTTTTTTTGGTATTGTCTGGATTATTGGACAAATTTTCTCATTAATTTCAGCCATCCTGCCTTAAAAATGGATTGATTATTTTTACTAAGTCAGTAAAACTTACAATTGCTATTAACACCCAATAGTTCAATGTGGGATTGGTCATCGTGCTCGAAGATTATGCGGAGTCATCTGCTCTCACATGCGATAGTTTTTATATTAGGAAAAGCCAAAAAGGCAGATCGCCACGCTACTCTCGCGATGACAAAAGTTCGTCTTTGCGACTGCTTGCGTACAGAGTAGGAGCGAAGCGACGTGGCAACCTTCCTTAATTCACGTCAACGCGAGCCTCTCCTGCCCTTGTGTCTTTTTACAAGGGTTGCGCCTGTGCCCGCGAAGCTGGGTATGGCGATCTGGAGACTTGCTGGTCAAATTCCTTTCAGGTCAGGAAACAGTGAAAGAACAAGTTGTTATAATTATCCATGGGAGAATTGTGGATATATTGTTACCATGTGCAGCATTCCGGATTTTTCAAGCATGGACTTAATTATTAACTGGGCAAGGCAATATGTGGATGGAATAACAGCCAGAAGGGGGTATACGTAATGTCAACTCGGGTTGACCTGGAATTTCGATTAGCCAAGTTACTTTCAAGTGAATCTCGCGTCGAGCTGAAAAAGTTACTCGATTATCTTGGCGATCCGCCTAACTTATCAAAGGTGCCTGACTCGTATTGGGAGACGGACTGGAAGTTGATAGCAAAACACGTTGAGCCAGTGTTAGTTGAGTTTTTTATTCAACAGGCGCATGACGCACTGGATGGCAACGGCGTTGCTGTCGATCTGTCTGGGGTCAATATAGATGCGGTAGAGTGGGCAAGGCAATATGGGGATGAAATAATAGTCCGGGTATATGGTGAAGCCTACAAAGGGACATCGGAATTAATAGCGCAAGCCTACCTGAACGGCTGGACCACAAGCCAATTGACCAAGTTAATTGAAACTAGTTACTCTTGCTCACATGACATAGCAGAAACAATTGCAACAACCGAATTGACCCGCGCGCAAGTTGAGGGCGAAAAGGCATCAGAACGGTGGTATTTTGAGACGTATGGCTCGCACCTTGTTCCGATCTGGAAGACAGCGAATGACGAGCGTGTTTGTCCGATTTGCAGCCCGCGCAACGAACAGCCGATTATTGACGACTTTTATCCGCCGGCGCACCCGCAATGTCGATGCGGACTGTCACACTTGCCAGAAAACCGATTGACCCCAGCACAGCTTGCCAAATGGAACGAGCGCAAAAATTCCCCTAGTCCCTGAGAAGAATACGATCTGTTTTTTCCATGGCGGAGTGGTGAATCCTGGCAGTTGCGCTGCGAGGGCAGGAGAGCACCATTCTGCCCTGCTTCTTTATACATAAAAACCAGAATTCCCCTATAATTCAACTTGAATCCTTCCTCGATACTTCTTTGGAACCGATTGTTCGTCTTTCTTCGCCCTTTCACCTGAAGAAATCATTGGGCATTTGGCGATGTCGTCACCCTTCCCGGATGAACCTACCCAGAAATTCGCTTGGGAGCGAGAAATAAAGATCTTGAAAAGCATCTTGCCAGGATACTCAGGCAAGATTTATTTCGAGTTTGACATTCCTCGTATGGGGAAACGCATTGATGTCGTTTTGATCATCAAGTCAGTGATCTTTGTTCTCGAATTCAAGGTCGGAGAGTCAGATTTCAACAATGCAGCGATTGATCAGGTTTGGGATTATGCCATCGACCTGAAGAACTTCCACGAAACCAGTCATGCGGCCACCATTGCTCCCATCCTGATTGCCACCCATGCACCTGCCCAAGGCACCCTCATTCAAACCACCAGCCATGATGACAACGTCCTTTTTCCAATCCTCACGAATGCTTCGGAGCTTAAATCAGTTATAGAGAGTGTCTTGGATTTCTGCTATGGTGACGACATCGACCAAGAACAATGGGAAGCTGGTGCCTATCAACCAACACCTACGATTGTTGAAGCGGCTCAAGCCCTATATGCAGGTCACTCAGTGGAAGAAATCTCTCGAAGTGATGCTACTGCAGTCAACCTAACTGAGACTTCATCTCAAATTGAAAAGATCATTTTCCACTCTCGACAAACCAATCAAAAATCGATTTGTTTTGTTACGGGAGTGCCAGGAGCAGGCAAAACGCTCGTTGGTCTCAATATTGCGACTAACAACATCGACAAAGAAAACGAACTCTACAGCGTGTTTCTCTCGGGGAACGGTCCACTTGTGGATGTTTTGCGCGAAGCCTTGGCTCGCAACCGGGTGGAAACTGAAGCAGAAAAAGGCAAACGGATAAGGAAGGGGGAGGCTAAGCGAGAAGTAAGTCTTTTCATCCAAAATGTGCACAACTTCAGGGATGAATGCCTGATAAATCGTGAAAAACCACCGCTTGAGCATGTGGCTTTGTTCGATGAAGCTCAACGCGCCTGGGACCTGCAACAGACCGCCAATTTTATGACACGCAAGAAGCACATCCCAAACTTCAGCCAATCTGAGCCTGAATTCCTCATTTCTTGTCTGGATCGCCATGAGGATTGGGCGACCATCGTCTGTTTGGTCGGTGGTGGGCAAGAGATAAACACAGGTGAAACCGGAATTGCGGCTTGGATTGAAGCAATCACCCAACATTACCCTGGCTGGCATATTTACTTCCCTCCCCAACTCAAAGATAGTGAATACTCTGCCCTGCAAGCGCTTGATCACTTCGAGGATCGAGATCGCCTGCATCAAAGTGAGGCGTTACATCTATCGGTTTCTATGCGATCTTTCCGCAGTGAAAAGGTGTCTTTCTTGATCAAGCAAATGCTTGATCTGGATGTTGAAGATGCCAGAGAAACCCTAAAAGCGATCGGCGAAGCTTACCCCATTCGCATAACCCGAGACCTTGAAACCGCCAAAAACTGGTTGAAGCAACAAGCCCGGGGCACTGAGCGTTATGGCTTGCTTGTTTCTTCGCAAGCCATCCGCTTGAAACCTTTGGCGATCGACATACGCGCTGAAATTGACCCTATCCACTGGTTTTTGGATGGCAAGGAAGATATTCGCTCCTCTTACTACCTCGAAGATGCCGCCACTGAATTTCAGGTGCAAGGATTGGAAGTGGATTGGGCTTGTGTGGTTTGGGATGGCGACTTCCGCATGGGTTCAAGGGATTGGATTTATAAGTCTTTTACCGGCGATAAGTGGAACAACATCAATAAACCCGAACGACAAAAGTATCTCAAGAATGCCTATCGGGTGTTGCTGACTCGTGCTCGCCAAGGCATGGTGATTGTTGTGCCCAATGGTGACCCCAAAGATCCAACTCGTAAAGCTGAGTATTACGACCCGGTGTTTGAGTATTTGGGGGATATAGGAATTCAGGCGATTAATTAAGTCGCCCGATCCTATTTAGTCCTTTGTTTCCACCCCCCTAATAGTAGATCTTGATTCTGTTGTTAATCGTTTCATGTAATATCCAGCATAAGAGTTAGTCAATCTCTCCCAAATATAAGCGCCATACCCACCCATTGACCCCTAATCTTAGTGAATACATGTTACACATAAACATACTATCACCTCTAATTTCACAACGGGCAGTATATTCTCCGTTAGCTGGTATTAATCGATCTCCCAAGGTTAACGAATATAGTGGGGTTTCATTTGTTGGGTCTTCATAAAATCCCGTATTTTCCATGAGTATCTGATAGACAGTGATAGTAGGTGTTTCTGTGGGGGTAGGAGTGGGTGTCTGAGTAGGTGTTTGGGTTTGGGTGGGTGTTTGCGTTTGGGTGGGTGTTTGCGTTTGGGTGGGTATTAGAGTGGGTTCCCGATCAGACGGGTCAAATTCAGTTTTATTGTCTACGTATGAAATAGCAGAATCCATCATCTTAGCGGTAAGACCGTCTTTAGCTATCTCAAAGTCAAATAGCCTGTGGTTAAACAGTGAATCTACACCTTCAAATAAAGTAACAAGTATTTTCAGGGTATTACCTTCAGGGGCCTCTGTTTGTATCTTGTACGTGGTATAAGTTACCTCACCACTGTCGGAGGTATATATAGACAGTTTATTTATGCCTGTTTCAGGGTCTACAGGGGCAAAAAAGTATTCCTCTTGGATACCTGTACTAGGTGTGGATCCCTCACTGATCCAATGACCCACCAGGCGCTTTGAAGGGGTAGATAAATCCCTACCACCACCACAAGAAGATAAAAGCATAGCGAATAGAATAAATATAAAAACTATTTTTTTCATTCCTGCCCCTTTCCCGAATTTTATTATACCAACTGATGAAAACAATTTTGGACAATAACAAAGATCTTCCTACGTTTGACAAAGCGCATAAAAACTATCAAGCACCTAAATAATAGTTTTCAACATCCTTAAACCCTTGCAAAAATAGAACATTTGTGCTATACTTTAGGACAACCTGATACCAGGTCCTGCACCTTAATAATAGAGATCGCCGTACCCTGCTTCGCGGGCACAAGTCGCGGGCACAGGCGCACCTCATCCACCGCAAGCGGTCCCCCTTCCCCAACGGGGAAGGCAAGAGCTTGCGATGACCTGGTGCCAGTTTTTACACTGAAACTGCCTTTCTGTGCCGTCAAAAAACAGCGTAAATAGTGTAAAAAGTGCAAAAACCCCCACATATGTGCCAGGGGGCCGCAGGCCGTTCGTCATTGCGAGGAACGAAGCAATCTAAACTGTTTGCACTCGAGCAAATGAAAAGTTCACACGTACTTTGTGAATTATGACCGAGATCCTGTTACCTAAAACGTTTTGGCTTGCCAGGAGTTTAGATTGCTTCACAAAAGAGGTTCGCAATGACAGGATAACAACTCACCCCCTCGCTTCGCGATGCCCCCTCTAAAAAGGGGGTCGAACGTTAAAACGAAAAGTGAGCGCGCAGGGGCTCGAACCCTGAACCAACGGCTTAAAAGGCCGCTGCTCTACCATTGAGCTACGCGCCCACGACGGACGAACTAAGATTTTAGCACGCACCGCCAAGCGCGTCAAATGTTTTTGGGGGGCAAAATGGAGCAATCTCCAATGCCCTCTGCTAGTTCTGGGCAAAGTGCCGCAAACCAGGCTCTCCGCTCGTCCATGCGAGTATAATAGGCGGATACCTGAAACCCGAGGCTATGTATGACGAAACAAACGCTCCCCTACGGCCTCTGGCCCTCCCCCATCACACCCGAGATGCTCGCCGGCGGCATCCGCCTGAACGACGTGCAGTGGTCTTTCGACGGCGATTTCCTGGTCTGGTCGCAATCGCAGGACGGTAAAACCAGCCTGCTCGCCAAACCCACCGGGGGTAAGACCTTTAACCTCAGCGGCGATTTGAACCCCTCCGGAGGGGTGGGATACGGCGGCGGAGAATTCTTCGCCGGGCGTGAAGGCGTGGTGATTGCTGACCGCAGCGGACGGCTTTACTTCAAACCCTATGGGGAAGGATCGCCCCGCGCCATCACCCCCGCCTTTGGCGCATGCGCCTCGCCGGTGATCACCCCGGACGGTCGCTTCGTGATCTACGTGCACACCTACGAAAACAAGGATGTGCTGGCTCTCGCCCCGATGGATGGCAGCGCGTGGCCCAGGATCCTCAGGCAAGGCGCGGATTTTTACATGCAGCCGGCGCTCAGCCCGGATGGGAAGCTGCTCGCGTGGGTGGAGTGGGATCATCCGAACATGCCCTGGGACGGCGCCCGGCTGATGCTGGCGGAGCTCGACGCGGAAAATGGCACCCTCGGAAGCGTGCGTTGGCTGGATGGATCTGAGAACGTGCCCGTCTTCCAACCGATCTTTTCGCCGGACGGCGCCATGCTCGCCTGGCTGAGCAACGCGGGCGAACTGGACCAGCTCAGGCTGCTGCACCTCGACAGCGGCGAGGTGGAAACGGTCGTGCAGGACCGCGTTTTGATGCTCCCGGCATGGGTGCAGGGCATCCACACGCTGGCATGGGACCACGACAGCCCCAACAGCCAGAAGATCTTTTTCCTCGAAAACAAACTGGGTCGTACCGGCATCCGCAGCTTCTCGCTGACCGATCGGACGGTCCACCAGATCGACGCCGAGCCCTACACGCTGATCGAGCAGTTGAGCGTCTCGGTGTGGGGTGATCTGGCGTTCATCGCCCAATCTGCCGCGCATGCCCCGTGCGTAGTACGCATGACGGCCGGGCAGAGCGAGGTCGTTGCCCGCACGCAGGTAGACGTGCTGCCTTCGGCTTTTTACAGCCAGCCGCAAGCGATCTCATGGCAGAGTTCGGACGGGGTGACGGTGCACGGGCTATACTATCCCCCCACCCACCCTGATTATGAGGCTGGGGGTACCCCTCCGCCGGTGGTTGTGTACATCCACGGCGGACCAACATCGCAGGCGTTCGACGCCTTCAACCTCGAGGCGAACTACTTCACCAGCCGCGGATATGCCTATTTCGCGGTCAATTACCGCGGCAGCACGGGCTACGGCAGATCCTATCGCGACGCGCTGAAAGGCGAGTGGGGCAGGATCGACCTGCAGGATACGATCGAAGGCAGCCAGGCGCTGATCGACCGGGGGCTGGCGGACCCGGCGAAAATGATCATCAAAGGCGGCAGCGCCGGCGGCTACACGCTCTTGAACGCGCTGGTGCACTACCCCGGGTTCTTCAAAGCCGGTGTGTGCTCGTATGGGGTCTCGAACCTGTTCCTGTTTGAGGAAGAGACGCACAAATTCGAGGCGCATTACAACCATCAACTGGTTGGATCTCTGCCCGAAGCCGAGGAAAAATTCCGAGCGTGGTCTCCGCTCTTTCACGCCAACCAGATCCGGGACGCGGTCGCGCTCTTCCAGGGCAGCGATGACAAGGTGGTTTTGCCCGAGCAGAGCGAGCTGATGGCGCGCGCGCTCGAGGCGAACGGCGTGCCACACCTCTACCGGGTGTATGAGGGTGAGGGGCACGGCTTTAGAAAGAAAGTAAACCTGATCGACTATTACGAGACGGTCGACAGTTTTCTCAAGCAGTACGTAATCTTCGGCTTTCAGGAGGAAGCATGATAACCAGGGAATTGACAGTTCGATCTTCAAATGGTGAAACGCTTTGGGGGCAGGTCTGGGAACCTGGAGAAAAAGCCCGTGCCGCGATCGTTTTGGTGCATGGGCTCGGCGAGCACATCCAGCGCTACCAGTACGTCGCGGAGAAACTCAATGCGAAAGGCATCGCCTTACTGGGCTTTGACCAGCAGGGGCACGGAAAAACTGGCGGGAAACGGGGCGTGATCAATTCTGGCACTGGCTTGATGGAAGATATCACGAAGGCTATCAACCTGACGAGGCAGCTTTTCCCGGGAGTGCCGGTGTTTCTGTATGGGCACAGTATGGGTGCACTGGAAGTGTTGTATTACGGGCTGAATGGTCCGGAGCGCCTTGCCGGCATCATCGCCACCAGCCCCGCGCTGGACGTGGCGAGCATGTCTAAGGCTCAGCGCGCGCTCGTAAAACTCTTGAAGGGCGTTTTGCCAGATTTGACGGTGGATAATGGGCTGCCGATCGATGGGCTCTCGCGCGATGCTGCCAGCAACCAGGCGTACCGCGTTGACCCGCTGGTGCACCCCAAGGCCAGCGTCCGCCTGGCGGCATTCATGATGGAGGCGGCTGAAGACATCATGGCGAAAGCGGATAGTTGGGGGCACCCGCTCTATCTGGCGCACGGCAGCGCGGATAGGATCTGCCCGGTGGCGGGCTCGGATCAGTTGGCTCAGCGCCTGGGCAGCAAGGTGACCTACAAACGCTGGGATGGCTTTTTCCACGAGACCCACAACGAGCCTGAGAAGGACGTGGTCATCGGCGCGATGCTGGACTGGGTGGAAGGTCAGCTAAGCTAACAGAACCATTTGACTTTGGCGGGGTTTGGCTCGCCTGGGACGGCGACGGCTTGCAGCGCCGAGAGCATTTTTTCGCATTCTTTCAGGGCGAAGGCTTCGTGCTCTGCCCAAGGCGCGTCCATTCCGAGATGGTCGTAGGCAGCGGCGACCCCGCCGTAGAGGGCTAAGCCGAGCGAGTGCGTGGCGCTGTGGATGCTGGAGGCCGCCTGCCCGATCGCCCGGGCGGCTGCCTGTGCAGCAGGGGCATTTTCTGCTTCACTCGCGGCTGCATGGCAGGCCAAAATGAGTTGCTTCGCCTCGGGGAGCTTGACCTCCTTCCGAAGCCACATACGGGCGTATTCCAGGGCAAACTGCGGTCTTTGATCTTCAGGGAATTGTTTGGCATAAATCGGCAGGAAATTCACCTCAGCGTAGTTAACAGCCCAGTTCACGAGCGTTTCCTTGCTCTGGGTTTCGATCAGGCGCATCAGAGTTTGGATTGGTGCTGCCTGCCAGTTGCTCAGCATTTTGCGGTACTTTTTCATCATTTAATTGTAACAGTCCGGGGTAAAAAAAAGCCAGCCTGGCCGGGCTGGCATCTGGCGGAGAGGGCGGGATTCGAACCCGCGATACCTTGCGGTATACTCGCTTTCCAAGCGAGCGCACTAGGCCAGCTATGCGACCTCTCCTCGTGAGCGCCTATTATAACAGAATTTTTCGCAAGTAAACGGTCAAGCGAGACTGCTTTGGGTTTTCCTGAAAGTTAACTGCAGAGTGCGGCGATCTTCTCGATGGTCTGCGCGATTAAGGCATTCCGTTTGCCCGGGAACATCCAATTGACAATGCCCGTCGCGCTCAGCCTGCCACCTTTGGCTTGTAGTAGTCTTTCCATGCCGGCAATGGTCTGGTTGCCACCCAAGGACGGGAAGGGGAAAGCCTGCGTGACAAAGCCAGCCAGCAATTTACCTTGGAGTGAAGGCAGGTTATGCAGGAATGCCTCCATCACGATCGCCAGCCTGCCACCATTGACGGGCCCAGCGAACACGACAAGATCATAACCTTCCGTGGATGGTGGGTTGGAGAGCAGGACTTTTGCTGGATCCATCTCGCCCTCATTGCTCGCGTGCACGCTTTGCAGAGCCACCATGTGCCCCTTTTGAAGCAGGACGACTTGCAACTTTTCAGCGACTAAAAGCGTGTGACCGGTTTTGGAATAAACAAAGATGCCAATATTCATATGCCCTTGCCTTTCAGGAACCTGGTAATTAGAAGCTAAAAAAGAACGTTTGAGAGATCGTCGCGGTACTGGCGCACGGTCGGGTAGGCGTCACCCAGGACTTCCAGAAGCGCCAGGTAGATTTCGTGGAGTTGTCCGGCGTGGAAGTGCTTATCCTGACGCAGGATGTCCAAAAAGCCATCCAATGCGATCTCAATTTTGGCATTTTTCGCCAGGCGCAGGCTGTTGCGGTAGGCTGCTTCGAGTGGATTCGCGCTTTTTTGTGGGAGGGTCTCAAAGTTGGCATACGCTTTTGCCAGCGGCAAAAGGCTCTTGGCGGTGTTGAATTCAGAGCTTGCGGGAAAGCTGTTTAGGATTGAGGCGGCTTCCTGACCTTTGCCTTGCCAGAGCAATGCGCGTGCCAGCGCCAGCAAGCCTGCCGGCTCACGGTGACTCTCGTAAACATACTGGGCGAGGGCTTCTTCCGCGCCGGGAAGATTTCCCAACAGCATCAGGCTCCTGCCCTTCTCGAGCAGCAAATTGCCGGCTTTGGGCATGATTCTGTCCACGAGCAGGCGCAAATTTTGTTCGCTGAGCACACCAGCGACTTCGGTCACGATCCGTCCGTCCACGAAGGCTTTGACCGCCGGCACCTGTTGCACTTTGAGGCGGGCAGCCAGTTTGGGTTGGTCATCCACGTTGATACGCGCCAGCCTGAAGCCGCCGTCGGCTTCATGCGCTAGCTTGGCGAGCTCGCGCGATTGCACCCGGCAGGGAATGCACCAAGGCGCCCAAAGATCCAGCACCACAGGCACTTCGGCAGAGTAATTTACCACCTCAAACTCGAAGGTGTCGTCGCTGATGTCAATGATGTTCGCGGCTGCCATTTTCGTTTCCCTGGGTTAATTCTAACAGAATTACTCCTCATCTTCTGGAGGGGTAACCTCTGGCTGCTTGATCTCGATCACATCGCCGTGGATATCCACCACGATTTTGAAACCGGTCATGCCGAGGTAACTCCGCATGTCTTGTGGCAATCCCGTGTTGCGCAGCTGATCAAACTGCTCCTGCGAGTTTTCAAGCTGCTGCCGGATGACAGCAATTGAAAAAATATCTTCCTGACCGAGCAATTTCGCGGTCTGCTCGCTCAAAAAGTCTTCGTTACCGCTGATGCCTGAGGTGATCGCCTCCCAAACTTGCTGATCGACTTCCGCAGCTGGGATGTGGCGCAGAAAACCGCCGTCGTCCAGGACGTAGCTGGGGTCATCGCCCACCCAAGTCACCGCCAGGGGTTGTTCGGATGTATCAAAAACCAAACCTTCAAATAGCGCTTTTTTCACAATATCCTTCTTTACTTCTGCAATAGTGGCATTATAACGAAAGAGTATATAAGTTTAATTAACAAAGTTGGACACAGGCATATCCGGTTTTTCCTCGACATTGGTGTAGAAGAATTCTGTTCGCAGAGGCGACACATTGCGCGAGGTGAGCATCCGGCGTCAGGTTGAACCCTGGAGAAGAGAGCCCCAGGGCAGGCTGCGCATACTCTTCGAGCACGATGACCTGACCTACAACTAATTTGTGGTGATTGATTGTAGTAGGGCACGGTCCCTGCCCTGGTAGCGAAGCGGATAAGGCGCGCCGTTCCACTCGGCGGTGTCTACGGAAGGGGTCAAGCCCCTTCCCTACTTAGAAAGTCATTGTTAGAGTTTGCCGTAACCGGTCACGACATCCACGCGCGTGCCAGTATCCTCAGTGTGGTAATACTTGTCAAACGGCACCACCGGAGTGGTCCAGCGGTAGATCCACTTGGCATCCTCCGCCTTCATGTTGATGCAGCCATTGCTCATCACTGTTCCCCAATTGGAATGCCAGAACGCCCCATGGAAAGCAACCCCAAAGAGGGTGATGTAACTAACCCATGGAACGCCTGGCAGATCATAGACGTTAGGGTTGGCTGGCTCGTTGACCATGCGCCTGCATGGGCGCTTGCGGTTGGTCTTCCAGCGTCCGACTGGCGTGGAGCCATCCTTTAAACCGCTGGAACAGAGTGTCTGAAAAACCTGGCGGTCGTACTCAAAGGCACGGATTTCCTGCTTGTGGAGGTCCAGTTCGATGCGCTTTGCATCCGGTGCAACGTCAGGACTGAGCGGTGTGATTTCCAGCGGTTTGGTCAGGCGCACTGTGTTGGCTGGAACGTAATACGAAAGACCATTGAGGTCATCCCAAAGTTCATACCAGGGTTTGCCAAACTCGTCATACTCGAGCCTGAGCACCCAGAAGTTGTTCTCATAGTAAAACGTTCGGTGAAAATTGCGCACATTCGGCTTGAGATAGACAGGCACTTTTGGCACGGTTATCTCGCCCAGCGTCCCGCCTTCAGGCAGGGGTTCTCTGGGCACAGGATTCAAGCGATCAAAAACCGGCTGCACCCAGGCTGCTTCAATGTACTCCGTTTCGCTGATCTTGTACCAGCCGATCTTCTGCTTATAGATATTTTCGACATACATCAATTCAGGCAACAGAATGATGTCATCGTATTTGAAGAAACCGCTGTTTTTCGAGCGGGCATTTGGCTCCTGGTGAATGAGTAATTTGTAACGCAGAATGCGCGCAAGCGGTGGGTCCATGTCGATCAGGGATGCGGATGCATCCGAAACCGGCGCGGGCAGGAGCATGCTTAAGGCGCCCAGACCCATCGTTTTCAAGAAACTTCTACGTGTGAGTTTAATATTTTCCATTAGGTTAATAGTGAACGTGAACTGGTATCCCCACAAAAGCCCAGTCAAACAACCAGCCAGCCTGGCTGGTTTCCATGTTAACGCAGCCATGGCTCATCGGATAGCCAAAATTGCTATGCCAATAGGTGCCATGGATGCCGTATCCGCGGTAAAAATACATCACGTATGGGACGTCCGGCAGGTAATAGCCAGGACCAGCCATATCATCATAGAGCAATTTGACCCAAACATGATAGGTACCCGTGACAGTCGGGGTGTCAGGCAGCCCGGTGGAAACGTAAAAGGAAGCCACCAAGGTTTCACCTTCATAAGCGTAAAGGATCTGCTGGCTGAGGTTGACGTCGATCCATTTGTCGCCAAGTGGTTCAGACACGCCAGGGTTGTAGTCCGCATCCGTTGGTTGAGGCTCGTAAACGATTGGAGTAATCTCAACCGTAGGCAACGGCGTTTCAGTTGGTGTAGCTGTTGCTGTCGGAGTGGCTGTGGCAGTGGGAGTCGGAGTGGGGGTCGGGGTGTTGGTGGGCGTCGGGGTAGGCGTGGAGGTCGGGGTGTTGGTGGGGGTGGCAGTGTTGGTCGGGGTCAGGCTCGGTTTGAGCGGCACAGCGTTTGTTTCGACCAATTGGAATTTGGCTCCCGCTGAAGGTTGTGACCGAATGATCCCAACGGAATAGAGCCCAAGCAGCACGACCGCTATCAATGCAGCCGCAAAAGCCCAACCCCAAGCCAAGCGGCGCCTGGGCTTGGCTATCGGAGTTGCTGGCGTGACCGTAGTCGGGACGGGAGGCACTGGCTCAACAGGAACGGGTTCTTTCTGCCAGCCAAGTGCTGAACCCAGCCTCATCTGCTTACTTGCCCAAAGCATACCCTCACGCGCGGTCTGATTTTGGGGGTCCTGGTCGAGCACTTTTCTTAGCCAAAGCACGCTCTGATGCGGCTCGGAGAGCCCCGCCAGGAGTAACATCGCCGCGATGTTTTCCGGGTCAGCAACCAGCACTTGCTCAGCCAGTTGGCGGGCAAGCGCGGCATCGCCATCCAGAACAGCCTGTTTGGCTTGCGCGATCAACTCGTTTTGGTTTGGGCTCAGACCTTCCATCGGCTCCAAAATCCAGGTTTAGGGTTGTACTCCTGGATCTGATACTCCTTCATTATTCATGTAACATTTTATACCAGCAACAATGCCATCAGCCAGGAGTTCGGGTTTTGAGGTCAGGGTTTCCTGGTCCAAATTCAGGAAACCGATCTCGATGATCCCGGCAGTCGTGTTGGGATCAATCTCCGAAAAGGCATGATAACGGGTCATGTCGTTAGTTATTGACTGGTAATGATACCTTAAACCAGTGAGATTGGCATAACGGTCAGCGACACATTGCACAAGCCTGTTGGAGTTGTCGGACTTAGTTTCCGAGAGCGCCGCTGCCACCTTGAAACCAGTGGCGGAGTCGTTAATGTAATCGCAAGAATCGGCATGAATCGAGAAGAGCAAGCCCGCCTGGTAGTCCTTGAGACGTGAATCAAACTCATCCAGAAGTTCCACATCGTAGCCCATATCGATCAGTTTCATCTGCGCAAAAGTGGCAACGTTGCTATTGACCTCGAGCTCTGTCAGTCCATTGCTGCAAACCGCGCCGGAATCGCTGCCCCTGTGCCCAACTACGATGCCAATTTTCTTGGCTGGGAAACCACTTGGCAGAGCGGCATCTGGGGCCGGGGTGAGAACCTGAGCCTGGCTGGGGTTAGCCGCTTGTGCAAGGCGATTCTGCAGATTGCCGGGCATCAGGCTGCCTGGCATCCACAAAGAAAACAAGGTGGCGGTAACAACCCCCACCCCGATAACTGAAGAAATCACCTGCACAAACAACCTGGCGATGCCCTGCCCTGGATGGCTGCGCGTATCCCCTTCGAGCTTTGCTTCACGCCTGGGGCTTTGCCCTAAGTAATTGGATTCGGATTGCCGGGTTTCGGACTTAGCAGCGCTGTAGTTTGTGCTGTTGTACGTTGAGTCGTCTTCGTCGATTCTGGCTTCAGGTCGATTTTTTTCTGCCTCCGGCTCGGACCTATGACCCACGAGAGAAAAACGGGACTTCCTCGGTTTTAGATCGTCGTCATCGATTTGGTGCATTTCTCTTGACATGCTGGCTCACCCTGTTCCCTTCGCGCAAAAATGTGCGGGAAGCTCAATTACTTTGTATAATGACACTAAGCCTGATTGAGGCTCGAAAGGAATGGTGCAAATCCTATGCCAGCGCAAATCACCCCAGATGAACGCACAACTCTACTAAAAATCGCCCGCCAGTCCCTGGTTGATGCCGCCAATGGCCGCTCAGCATCCCCACTACCTGCAGATCTCAGCCATGCTCTGCTGGATATTGGCGCGAGTTTTGTGACACTAACCGTACGCGGGCAACTGCGAGGCTGCATCGGTACGCTCGAAGCCTATCAACCCCTCGCAAAAGATGTGCGCCAGCGGGCAGCCCAGGCTGCCACCCAGGATTACCGCTTCCCAAAGGTGCGCCCAAGCGATGTAGACACCATCCACATTGAGATCTCCCGCCTGACCAACCCCGAGCCTTTGCCCTATACCGACCCAGCTGAGCTGCCCAGACTGCTCCGCCCGCATGTGGACGGGGTGGTGCTTTCGGATGGGCTGCACCAGGCAACCTTCCTACCCCAGGTTTGGGAGCAGCTGCCTGACCCAGCCGAATTCCTCAGCCACCTCTGCGCGAAAATGGGTACGCAATCCGACCTCTGGCGAAGGCAGGTGTTGCGGGTGGGAATCTACCAGGTGGAGGAATTTGAGGAGGCTAAGTAAACGACCAAATTGAACCTCATCATTAGGACCTTCCGTATCAAATTCGAAAAGAGCACTTACTAAAGTAACTTTTCTTGGTATAAGTGATTTAATATTCTTATTGATTATCATAGAAAACCTGCCTGAGTTCCTTGATATCCCATTTTCATTTAACCTTTTTGTGTATAATTAATTAACTCTCTGTTCCCCACAAGTTAATAGAAAGGCGAATGCCATGAAAAAGGTCGCAAATGCGCTTTCCGTATTTATTATCCTAAACCTGTTGATGCTTTCTTTTTCCGTTCCAACTCGCGCACAGCCAAATGTGGTTACGTTCATCGTCAACACTGTTGAAGATACGCATGACGATTTTCTGGATAACGGAATATGCGCCGATGAATTCGGCAACTGCTCGCTCCGCGCAGCCATGGATGAAGCCAAGTACCTTTTTTATGATGACGCAATCGAGACGACCATTTATTTTGGCTTCACCGGACAGACCATTTTTCTTGATAGCGCATTGCCCAATGACTCACCAGCAAGTATTATAGGTCCCAATGATCTCAGCGTGACCATCGATGGGCAAAACACCGTGGGTACTGGTATAGATTTGAGCTCAATTTCAAGTACCACCATAAAGAATCTGCGTTTGCAGCATTTCACATTTGCAGCAATCAAAACGCCCAACTATTTCGGCTCGGACACGATCGAGAACAACATCATCATTGAGAACGCCATGCGAGGTATCCGGATTTCTGGTAACCAAACTGTGGCTACATCAGGCAGCATCTCCATTCTTAATAACTACATCGGGTTTGACCCAATCAGTGGAGAAGCCGCGCCGAATGGCACGGATGGAATTGACCTTGATGCCGGGAACTTCACCTCCACCGGCTCCACAATCAACATCAGCGGCAACACCATTTCCGGAAATGGGAGTTGCGGCATCTCCATCATCTCCCCGGATATTGACACAGACACGATCATCCAGGGAAACAAGATCGGTACAGACGATTCCGGCACTGTTGCCGTGCCAAACGGTGGCGGGATCTGCGTCAGCAGTCATGCGGGGCTTCTGACCATCGGAGGAGACACTGCTGTCGAAGGAAACCTGATCTCCGGGAACAGCAACACCGGCATTGAAGTCAGAAGAGCAGTCAATTTTAACATTCAGTTCAACAATCTGAGCACCAACGCCAGCGGAACAGCCTTTTTGCCAAACGGCGGTAAAGACATTTATTTGTACGAAAGCAACCTTGGCAGTATTTCTGATAACGTTGCGCTGCAGGGAATAACAATTCCAGGTACGGAAGAGGCCCCGGTGACCGAAGTGAGTATCTTGAGCAATTATGTCGGGGTAACTCGCACTGGTTTTACACGCCCCCCATCATCCAATCTGGAAGGAATTTATGTCAAATATCTAAATCAGTCTTGTCAAATCGGCTTCAACCGAATTACGGGCTTTAGATCCGGAATCTACGTGGCTGAAGGGACCAATACCAATATCACTTCAAACAGAATATTTGACAATTCCAGATTAGGGATTGAAATTCCTCCGTGGGGAACCAACCCAAATGATTACCTGGACGCAGACACTGGCCCCAACACGATGCAAAACTTCCCGACGCTGGCGGTGACAGGGACTGATCAAGGAACATATCAGACCTACGATGTTACCGTCAATCTGCATTCGACTCCCAACACTCTCTTTAGAGTGGAGATTTTTAGCAGTGATGTGTGTTTTAAGGGAGGATACGGCGAAGGGGAGCAAATTCAAAAGTCCTCCAACGCAGTGCAGACGGACAGCAGCGGGAATGCCACCTGGCAGGTGCCAACAATCTACTCTTGGGAGATTGCAGGTGAGTGCTTTACATCTACTGCTTCAAAATTCATCAGTGAGGGTGTTTACGGCTCTACCAGTGAGTTTTCCAGGCAGGTAAATTTCCTTTATCTCCCCACGATTTTGCGGTAACAACTGCTTAATCCAAAAACGACCCCCGCGGGGGTCGTTTTTGTTGTTTACTTTGGTTTAGTACTGGGGAGCGCCTTGCCCGCCCGGGGTCTGAGATTGGGCGTAAGACAGCCGGGTAAGGAGGGCTAAGACCGTGCTGAGATAGACCGCAATTCAAGGCTAGATAATTCACTGAAATGGGGAACTCATAACTCATCAATGTTATAATATTGGCTTAACTGAAACCAGACTTTTTTGATAAGGGAGATATGGATAACAACACATGTCCAAATTGCGGTAAAAGTCTACCCAGTAATGCTGCTTTTTGTGGTAACTGTGGGACAAAGGTCAGTCGTCAAATTCCTTCAGTTACTCCTGAAACCCGTTCAAAATACCCTCCTCAGTTTTATGAGCTAGACCAGATTTTGCCGATCCCAGGCAAAAAGCGGATCGTTTAACAAATTGCACAGGATGAGTTAAATATATGACTGATAAGAAAATGTTAGCTGTTGGGATCGATTTAGGAACCACTTATTCTTCTTTAGCGATTGTTAATGAGCATGGTGAGGCTGAAATCGTAACCAATGCTGAAGGTGAGCGCCTGACGCCTTCTGCAGTTTTTTTTGATAATGAAGTCGTGGTTGTAGGTGAAATTGCCAAGGAAAGTGCAGTAACTTCACCCGATAAGGTGATCGTTTTTTCAAAAAGAGAAATGGGAAATCCCAATTGGTTTTATAAATACAACGGAAACCGATTAACCCCGCCAGACATCTCCTCCCTAATTCTCAAAAAGCTGAAGAAGGATGCCGAAGACAGTCTTGGCTACACGATTCCTTATGCGGTTATTACTGTTCCAGCTTATTTTGATGATAATCGTCGAAGAGCGACGATCACCGCTGGTGAGATTGCGGGATTCACCGTTTTGAAGCTTATTAACGAGCCGACGGCTGCGGCAATCGCTTTTGGAGCACAGAAAAGCAGTGCTGATGAGACGGTGCTGGTTTACGACCTGGGTGGGGGCACCTTCGATGTCACGTTGATGAGAGTCGAAGATAAGGGGCAGAATATCAGAATCATTGCTTCAGAAGGTGATCACCAGCTGGGTGGAAAAGATTTTGACGATGCAATTATCCGATTTTGTGTTGAGCAATTTATTGCAGAACATCAATTTGATCCAACTGAAGATGCTGCTGAAACACAGCAATTACGGAAAGACGCTGAGAAGGCAAAAAAGGAATTGAGTGTTCGCCAAAGAACTTCTGTTTTGGTTCGAGCTAAAGGGCAAAGAAGCCAGGTTGTGATTCAGAGAGAACAGTTTGATGAGGCGATTAAACCTAAGCTCAATACTACGGCAGCTCTGATCCGAAGCGTGTTGAGGTCCGCGAAGGTTCAAGTGCAAGAGGTTGATAGGGTCCTGCTCACCGGTGGATCAACCCGTATTCCTGCAGTGAGAGAGCAGTTACAATCGATGTTTGGTAAAGAACCTGACTCATCCGTTAATCCTGATGAGGCTGTTAGTCTCGGTGCCGCAATAGTAGCTGCTTTGGAGATAATAAAAGTCAAAAAAGAAGAGGTTCAACCAGCGGTGGTTGAAAAAATTGGTTCTCTTCAGATAACAGATGTCATCAGCCATTCCATCGGGATCGAAGCGATCGCACCTGGCTCAAACCAAAAAATTAACTCGATCCTCATTAAGAAAAACACACCCATTCCTGCAGACGTATCCAAAGAATTTGTAACCCAAATGCAGGGGCAGACTGGAATCAAAATTACTGTCTATCAAGGAGAATTTCAGAATCCTGCTTTATGCAATCCCATTGGTGATTTTACATTGACCGGGCTTCCTCCCAATAGACCGCCAGGCAAAAAGGTACGGGTCACAATCAGTTGCACAAACAATGGTGTCGTAGAAATTATTGCAAGGGATATTGAATCTGGCATAGAAACTCAGACAAAAGTTGATTATGCTGTTGGCCAGTCCACAAACCAAATATCCGCAAAAAAATTGTGGATGCAGTCCCAGCTAATTGAATGAGCTGTTATTAATGGCTCAACTCAAGAGATGCGGATCCGATTGAAAAATTAGACGGCACGATGCTTAGGTGCAGGGCAATAATAATGAGGAACAAATGAATTACTACGAAATATTAGGTCTTGACATTCATGCTAACTCATCCGCAATTGAGACAGCTCTCGACACACGGTACGATCAATGGCGTGCTTTGGTAACTAATCATGATCCAAAAGTTGTCTCTGAAGCAAACCAAGCCTTGATGACGATTGAAGATATCAGGAAAACACTGCTAGACTCTTCCAAACGAAACGAATATGACCGCGCTTTGAAGAGCATCGGTGGATTAGAAGATCTTTCTTTAGGTTCTGCTACAACGGGAGTGGGCAGTGGGTTTATGGCACCACCCCGCCCCAGGCCTGTGGGTCAGACCGGTTTGCAGGGGGATACAGAAGACGTCACTATTTGGAATTGCCCTTCATGCAAGAAGAAATATCCTGCCGGTACCCGTTTCTGCAAGGCATGCGGCAGCCAGATGGGAGTGGAATGCCCAGATTGCGGCAAATTGACTTACGTTAGCAGTAAGTATTGCATCGACTGTGGTATCGAAATCAACGAAGCTCAAAGAAAAAAAGAATTACTTGAAATTGAGCGACAAAAAGAACATCGCAGACAATCTTTGTTGGAACCCATTAGAAAGAAAGCCACTGTAGCGAAGCAGTTTTCAAGCATGTGGTGGTGGATTCATCCTGGGCTGGGACTGTTCATTTGGGCGATCGGGCTCTATAACGCTAATTCAGGCTTGAAGCTGCCCCCTGTCATGGGTGATGAGCAGTATCGGCAAGTGTTAATCAATGTAAAGAAAAAGACAGCTCTCTCACTCGGTGTAATACTTGTTTTTATCGTGCTAGCGTTAATCATCGGTCTCATCGGTTCCATAATTTCTGCTATTGGAAGTTTGTAGTATTTGATGATAACTACCAAAACTTGCTAACATCGCCTGGATTTTGATAAAGATGACCGTATAGAGCAAAACAGGAAGACGAAAATTATTGGTTCAAAACAAGAATGACTGCTTAATTGTGAGATAATTGCAACAACTGCTTGAAAGAGTGAGAATGCAGAGGGAGAAATGAATTTTTATGAAATCATAGGCCTTCAAAATGAAGCGGACTCATCTGAAATTGAGACTGCTCTCGACACTCGGTATGATCAATGGCGTGCGCTGGTTACAAATCATGACCCAAAGGTGGTCTCTGAAGCAAACCAAGCCTTAATGACGATCGAGGAGATCAGGAAAACCTTACTGGACCCGAATAAAAGAATTGAATATGATCGCGCTTTAAACAGCATCGGCGGTCTGGAAGACCCTTCAACGCTCCCTGCACCTTCTGGATTCGGCACTGGGTGGATGGCGCCACCTCGTCCAAAACCATCAAGACCGGCTTCTCAACAAGAGGAAATAGACGACGGTCACACATGGATATGCTCTTCATGTAAGAAAAAATATCCTGTAGGTACCCGTTTTTGCAAATCCTGTGGAAACCAATTGGGAGTCGAATGTCCGAGTTGCGGAAGGTTAACTTACATTAATAACCGGTACTGCCAGGATTGCGGCGTGGACATCCAGGGTGCAATAAAACAAAAGGAAGCAGAAGCCCGGATTGAAGAAAAAAAGCGTGTGCTTCAACTTCAGGAGAATGCATACTTAGGAGAGATCAGCAACAAGGTGGATCAGGCTGAAAAGTATTCCAAATTGTCTTTTTGGATTTTCCCACCTATAGGATTAATCCTGTGGCCGATTGGGCTTTACCATTCAATCACCGGGCTTAATTTGCCTTCAACTCCCGGCGATGAGTATTATCGTAAAGATCTAAAAACAATGAGGTTAAAAACAGCTATTTCATTAGTGATCGTGCTAATTTTCCTCGTATCAGGCATGTGCAATTAATTGATAACAGGTTTAGGAGATAATAATGATTGATAACCGGCACACCATCGATGACACTGATCTCGTTCGACCAGAACAACTTCTCGATCAAGGCCTCCCCCTTCCCTTGCTCAGCGGAAAGTATGAAGTAAGAGAAGGGTACTGTGCTGTTGTGACCGAGGGAGGCGTATTTAAGGAAATCCTGACTCCTGGTTTCTACCACCTTCACAGATACAAGATGTTCAGAAACATCCGAGCGGTTCTGGTTGATATGAGAGTGAAGCAGTTATCGGTCGAAACGAGCCGAAAGTACCAGATCAAGTATCCGGTGCCAGTTCAGTTGGATCTCGATCTCGTGGTCGAATACAAAGTCACGGATGTCAGGCGCGTTGCGTTGGAGATTGATCAACCGCTACATTCTTTGTACGACCGAGTAAACCAGGCTATCAACCCCGTGGTCAGCGTAGCTACATACGACGAAGTGAACCTGCGTCGTGAAGAATTTGGCGAGCGGATCTTCCAGGGATTAAAAGGCATGCAACT
The DNA here is from genome assembly GCA_964428425.1 of uncultured Anaerolineaceae bacterium. GTDB lineage: Bacteria > Chloroflexota > Anaerolineae > Anaerolineales > Anaerolineaceae > Mesolinea. Next base: position 35,817 of record CAYRYL010000011.1, read on the forward strand.
GCCAAAAACAATCGGGGTTGAGATTCTTAGCGTGATCATCACCACCCTGAAAGCACTTGATTCCGGAAATGATGTTTTAAGCCAGCAGACGCTTGATGAATTCAAGACGATCAGGGATTGGCAGGTGGATAGTACCATTCTTCAGAATTCTCAAATGGATATTCGCACCATGCTGATGCAAGCCGATCCTAATGAGAGAATCAAGTTTCTGGAAACCCTTGCTGATAAAGGTTACATGGATCCCGCTGGAAGTTTTTTGGGGCAACCACAAGGTTACAACCCTTCTGACCCTTCGCAAATGCTCAGTGGTTTGCTGAGCGGCTATGGATACAACAATAATCAACAATACCGACCAGGCGGAATGCCAGGTGGTTTCAACCAACTCAACGCGCCACAACAAACACCTCCTGGGAGGGGACAACAAGCGAGAATGGTTGAAGAAGTCAACTTGCTGAAGAATATTCCCGGCGCCAAAGTGGAATTAAAGCCAGGCGTAGATCAGTACGGTGTCCATGATGGTTCCTATATGTTCATGGTAGATGTTCCAAAAAATTCGGGCGGAAGAATTACCTGCTATTTTTCATGCACAGCACAATATCCAGATGTTCCACCGCTTTTTGCTCTTGAAGTGAACGGTGAAGACTACTTGTTCGAATCAACGAACCTTAGAAGTTGGCGGAGGCAGTATTTGATCGAGATTGTGAATGAAGCATTAGCTGGAGTGGGGTAGCCTTATGGATGAACAATCTGCAAAAAATCTTCTTGGCGTAACCGGCGATGTCTCTGCCGAAGAAATAACAAACATCTATAACCGAAAAAGAGCGTCTCTCCTTTCAAAGGAATTTTCAGGCGAAGATGTCAGCGCACAAATCAGCCAAATCGAAGAAGCACTCGCAGCTTTGAGTGGAAATAGAAAGGCCCCTGAAGTACCCCTTACCAATCAACTGGCAACCGTGCCACAGCCCCAACCCCAGCCTGAAAACCCAATTAACATTCCATGGATAAGTAACAATCCTTCCAAATCTCCTTACAAAGCCTGTCCGAACTGCGGGGGGATGATACCCGCTGAAGTGATCATTTGTGACATTTGTCAAACGCAGATTGGCAGATCTTGCCCCTCCTGTGGAAATACCATCAGTCTTGACACCAGGATTTGTGCACGATGTGGCACAGCGATCCAGGAATTTGATCGCAAACGCTTTTCGAATGCGTTGAGCGTAGAACAAAGAACCAATGAAGAAAGGGTGAAGACTGCTGATCAGGCTGAAGAAACTGAGAAAGACAACAAGGATTATGTCGTGAAAGGCTCATTCTTGTGGCTCATCATCATCATTATCCTAATCATTTTCTGCATCATTGCTTACGCTCTTTATAACCGGTATTTTCAGGCTTAATGAGCGAAACACCGATTATTCAGATCTCTAAGAGATGCCCCAGCTGTGGGTATGAAAACCTGATGGGATCGGTCATCTGTTCTGGCTGCGGGATCAATATGCGGTCCTATCAAGCCAACGAAGAAAAAATCAGCAATTTACTACAGGATGAACAATCGGAAATTGATCCAACAAATCCCCAGAGTCATAACACTGAACAAAAAAACAAACGCTTGCAGTACAGAAAAAAAATTACAGCAACCGTGATTATTAGCATAAGCTTAGGCTTGCTTGTTATTGCAGCGTCACTCCTTTTGGGTTACCAGTTAGAACAGAGGCGAAATAATGCCACCGAGTCTTTTGCAGCAGCTAAATCCTGCTTTGAAAATAAGGATTATGAGTGTGCCTCAGAAGCCGTCTTGAAGGCGGGAAAAAATGGCTACAACGAGGAAGAAATAAAAGCACTCCAGGTGAGTATCAGCTTGGAATCCGCAAAGGCGGCGCTGATTGCTGACTTGCCGGAGATTGCCCTTGAACAGCTGATAACTTGTTTGGGTATACAGCCCAACAACATAGGTTGCATCCAAACCGCTTGCGCAGCCAAGATGAAGATAGCAGAGCGCTATGTTGCCACCGCCAGATGGGAAGATGCGGTAAACCTGCTGGACGAACTAATCAGCAGCTGCCCTAATCTTTCGGAGAGCAGGTCACTCCAGGAAGATACTTTTGGCAGATGGTATGAGGACGCCAAAAGGACGGCAAATTTTTTGGAGTTAAACAGAATCAAGCAACTTTGGAACGCACGTTTTCCAAAGGAATAAGAACAATTAGCTTCGAGGACATTTCATGAACAATTACTACGACTTACTCAACATATCACAGGAAGCCAATCAAAGTGAAATTGAAACGGTTCTCGATGATCAATACACTAAGTGGCGCGCGCTGGTCACTCACCACGACAACAACGTGGTTGCGCAAGCAAACCAGGCGCTCAACCAACTGGAAGAGATCCGCAGCACGTTGATGAGCCCCGAGAAACGGCGGGTCTACAATAACAGACTCTTAGCCAACCAGGGCAACGTGGCAGGGTTGACAGACCCGGACATTCTGTTGGCACAAAACCCAATGGGGAATGTGATGGCACCTCCCAGACCCAGAGCGGGTGGGAGCGGGCAGGCTGCCCAGACCGAGATGGACCGGACCTATGCCTGGATCTGCACGAATCCCAACTGCAAAAAGGCCAATCCGATCGGCACACCGTTTTGTGTCAAATGTGGGACGAGGATCGGGCTGGAATGTCCAAGTTGCGGCGAATTCGTTGAGATCTCCAATAAGTTTTGTTCCAGGTGCGGCGTTAACAAGGCTGAGTTTTTTGAACTAGACAAGATAAAACGCATCCAGAGCTTGCAAGAAAAAATTAAGGGTATCCAGACTGAGATACAGCACGCCGAGACGAATCCCGACAGGTTTTACGCTGCACATCCCTCCTCGATCTATTGGAGCAAAAAAACAAAAATAAATTTTATGTCTCCCCTTGCCGGTGCGGCAGTATTGGCTTTCCTCATTGGAGTTATCTTGTTATTTGTCAGCACTCGCAGCCAATCAGGAGCTCAGTCAGTACTAGGTCTTCTCTTAATTATTTTTTCCGTGGTAGGAATTTACATAGTCGGGACTAAACCAAATAAAGAGATGGTTTCTCGATACATTTCAGAAGTAGTGAGACCCCAAATTGACAAAGTAAAGCAAGACATCGCCGCTGTTCAGCATGAAAAATACGGATAGGCATGTCCTTTGTGCACATATCCGATAGAAAAAAATAAATTTTGAGGAGATTATTCATGAACAATTATTACGACTTACTCAACATATCACAGGAAGCCAATCAAAGTGAAATCGAAACAGTTCTTGATGATCAATACACCAAGTGGCGCGCGCTGGTCACTCACCACGACAACAACGTGGTTGCGCAAGCCAATCAAGCGCTCAACCAACTGGAAGAGATCCGCAACACATTGATGAACCCCGAGAAACGGCGGGTCTACAATAACAGCCTATTAGCCAACCAGGGCAACGTGGCAGGGTTGGCAGACCCCGACATTCTGTTGGCACAAAACCCAGTGGGGCACGTGATGGCACCTCCCAGACCCAGAGCGGGTGGGAGCGGGCAGGCTGCCCAGACCGAGATGGACCGGACCGATGCCTGGATCTGCACGAATCCCAACTGCAAAAAGGCTAATCCGATCGGCACTCAGTTTTGTGTCAAATGTGGGACGAGGATCGGGCTTGGTTGTCCAAGTTGCGGCGAATTCGTCGAGATCTCCAATAAGTTTTGTTCCAGTTGCGGCGTTAACAAGGCTGAATACTTCAAGAAGAACCAAGAAGAACAGATCCAAAGCCTGCAAGCACAGCTAACCGACATTCGGGCTGAAATTCAGGATGCAGAAGCTGATCCAAAGAGTTACGCTAAGGGAAAAGCATATGCAATTAAGAGCAGTACCAAGGTAAAAACTCCCCTTGGTGTCGCTTCGTCATTAGGTGCATATCTTGGGATAGCCTTGATAGCGGGAGGCAGTTGCGGCCAAGAGGGTGGTCTGATCGCGTTAGGGACTCTAATACTTCTGGTCTCAATCGTAGTATTGGCTTACGCATCGAACAAAGCAACGCGAGAACGTGTTTCTCAATACGTTACAAATGTTTTGAGACCCCAGGCTGATAGATTAAAGGACGACATCACAATCGTGCAGAATGAAAAATACGGGTAGGTGTAGTCTTCTTTGCACATACCCGCATCGGTGTTGCCCTGTAATTGGTGATGGTTTTACAGATAGACTGGTTTGCACAGGTAATTTTTGGACCACGAAAAGAAAGTGCGTGAGGGTAAATTGATAAGTCTTTGTATTCGAAGGAACTTATGAAAAACATCTATCCGTATATCTTCACCAGTGAACACACTCTGGTCAACCAGGCTTACAGTTTTGATAATCAGAGTGGCGTAACCTATCGGGCGATTGAGGGGGTTCATGCCATTTGGGCTGCCCGGGTGCCATTCCTGCCTTTGATGCGTTCTGATGATCTTATTCGCGTGGGTAACAGCCGCATAGCCTTGATTCAGCAAAGACAATTCCGCTTTATTTACGACCTCGCACGCATCCGCGAAAACCAATCCACTTTTGTATTGAGATTTATTTCAACACCTAATCCTGTCATCGGACAGCCAAATCTGATCGACATCATCTTTCTGGCTAAATCGTTCTCCAAGACACCCGCAACTGCTCTTCAGTATGGTGAAGCGTTGTGGGAAAGGTTTTCGAGCATATTTCCCACTGAAGATCCTTTTGGCTACCCTCTGGACCCGGTGACTAGCGAAGAAGAGTTCTTCCAATACTATGAGCCTATCCCCTTCAATTCTCTGACGAATGAAAATTTGCTTGAAATTCGGAAATATGAAGATATGCCAATCCGAAGCACTGCCCCTACAGCCCGGGTTGAGAGAAAAGGGGATTACATTGCACATCCATTTGTGCCCAGTCAGAACTCCAACCCGATGAGCCGGTTTTTCATGGCAATGGCATCACAGCCTGAGAAGTGCTTTGTGGATATTAGTTTACGTCCGACGAAGATGTTCGATCAGGAGATCTACAATGTAAGTTTCATGGTTGGTCAGTTTAAGAAGACCGCTTCAGAAGATGATGATGTCACCGAGGAATATATCCGTAAACGATCTCAGATTGGCGTTTATGTGTACGACAATTTGATGATTGAGCGTGAGCAGTTGCTCATGGTGAGAGTTCACATTGTTGGAGAGTCAGCTGTTCCCAGAGGGCTGGTGGAATCACTCGGCTCAGAAATGATGGGGAACGCAGCCAATAAGTACCCAACCTCCTGGGTGGCAGCACAACCAGTGGACAACATCCAGTTGACGACTGAAATAAACAATATCAAGAATTTGGAACATGATATCTGGGGATTCACAATAGCAGCGGATCCATTGAAAAGGCTGCGATATCTGGCAACTGCCCAGGAAGCCTATGGGGCTTTTCGATTGCCGATCCCGCCTGAATCGGGATACTTACCGGGCATCCTGGTAAGAAATGAACCTTTCATTTCACCGATTGATGGGTTGGAAATCAGAGAACAAGCCAGGGCTAACCAGGATAACATTGCTGAAAATTCCAAAAGAATTCTCGCGCAAAAACGCATTTCCATCGGCCAAATCTATCACCGGGGGACTGCGACACAGGAAGAGTTCACAATCCCTGTCCGGGACCTGACGCGTCACGCGCTGATCGCTGGTTCAACTGGTTCCGGTAAAAGTACCACCATCAAACACATTCTTTCACAGCTTTGGATCAAACATAAGATCCCGTTCATGGTGCTCTATCCAATTGATAAACCAGATTACCGTGAACTTAGGGGCTTTGAGGATTTGACCAACGATTTGTTGATTTATACCGTCGGTGATGAAACAACTTCCCCATTCCGTTTTAATCCTTTTGTGGTACCAAAGGGGATCCTGGTAAAAACACATGTGTCCAGATTAATGCGAGTTTTCGAGTCTGCTTTTTCATTGGTGGAACCGCTGCCCATGATCTATCGGGAAGCTCTACGGATGATCTATCGAAAGAAGGGTTGGAACGTTGCCCTCGATAGAGGCGGGACCTCGTTGGAGTCCCCCATCATGTCAGAGTTTTTGGAAGCAATCCAGGAAATCACCGAGAAACTGAATTACAGCGGTGAAACCCGGGATAATGTCCGCCAGGCTTCCATCATCCGCATTGGTGATTTACTCGAAAACGTTGGTTATGCGATCAACGTGCGTGAATCCATGTCCTTTGAAAAGATCATGAACAGACCAACCATCATGGAGTTAGGCAGAATTGGCTCTACTGATGATATTTCTCTAATCATGGGTTTTCTGCTAGTTTGTTTTTCAGAAGCAGTTGAAATTAACCCCCGACCACTTGACAGCCCCCACATAACGATTGTGGAAGAAGCTCACCGCTTGATGTCAGAAGGTCATCCCGGTGCGGAAGGGCGAGGAAACTCCCGGGGAAGCGCGGGTGAGGATTTTGGAAATATGCTTGCGGAAGTGCGCGCCTACGGTGAAGGGATCATCATTGCTGAGCAGATCCCAACCATTTTGGTAAAAGGGGCAATTGGAAATACTTATTTAAAAATCATGCACTGGTTGGAAGACGCGCCAAGCTTTGAACTGTTTTCCACAATCACCAACCTGAACAGAAGTCAGCAAGAATATGCCCGAACCTTAAAGCCCGGTTTTGCAGTTGTAAGAAGTATGTTTGGTCAGCCTGTTCACATGAAAATACCTGAATTTGGTGATCAGAAAGGGTTCAACAAACAACTTTCAAGGGCAATAGACGATGATTCAATCCGCACTTTCATGGTTGGTCAAAATCAGAAATTAGATTTGGGAAACGTGGAGGTGGTCGACTGGACGAATTCCATCATCGCTGAGGGAAAACAAGACAAGCAAAAGTTACCTGCGAACATCGTAAGGTGGGCACTAAATGCCCCCATGCAAACCTGTTTCTTGTGCCCGAGCAGAGAACAGTCTGAATGCAAGTATAAACTCACCGTCGATCGACAGATTTTGCAGAAACCTCAAATATACGAGCGCTTCTCAGCCATTTTTAGCCAGGTCTTAATGAAAGAAAATGTGAGTGAAGTGAAATTGAGTGTCAAAGAATTGCAGGACGGGATTCGAAGTCGCTGGGCTTCCCTTACAGAGGATCAAGTCAAGGGTTGGACCTACTGCTTCCTGGCGCATGAAGCCACCAGAATCACAAGTTTGAGCTCCATTCCGAATGAACAGAAAGCAAGAGCAAAAAACCTGCTGCGAATCATAAGTGAATAAATAGGGAGAAATCGATGGATAGTTACAATGATGATAACGTCCCGATTGATGACACAGCTGGAGATGTCGATTGGGTAAATTCAGAGCAGGATCTGATCAACTGCGAAGAATCTGATGCGGTGAGTGATGATGTTTCGGATATGACAGACATCCCCGTGGTCGATGATTCAGAAGCAACGGATGATAGCTACCCAGACAATCCTGGCGACACACCGGGAGATTTTCGCACCGATGAGCCCGACATGCCCGGGGGCGATTACACAGACACACCAGATACACCAGGAGATGATCGGTTTGTCGAACCCGACACAACCAGGGGCGATTACACAGACACACCAGATGCAACAGGGGATGATCGTCTCGTCGAGCCTGACACAACCAGGGGTGATTTTGTGGATCGTCCTGAAGGCATCACTAATCAAAGTCTTGATATAGGAAACAGTGCTCCCCCCGATGGAGCAGCCAGCGTTGAGGTCAGTACAGACACCCCGGTAACTCCTCCTGCCCAGGACCAACCGCAAGCAGGCAAACCAGCAACGGACAGTCAAACCGCTGCTGACCCCAAAGACGGACAAAAACCATCCGGAAGTTACTTAAGGGGTGGAATGGAGAGTATTGCGACAACTGAATTAGGGTTTGATCGAAAGGTAGAATCCGGACCAGAAATGCCAGAAAGAGAAATATGGGGAGACACAATTAAGGAAGAAGAAGGTGGAAGTGGCGGCCCAGAAAGAATGGGATGAACAATTAAGGAGGATAAATGGACTCTGATGTAAATGAACAAACGGACAATACTTTGGATTCAGCGAGCGAAATACCAGTCGTGACTGATCAACAAGATGACTTCGCGCTTGAAACCGAAGGTCAGGTCGCAGATGCGATCGAATCACTGAATACCATTCCTGAAATTCAACCTGACAACTGGGAGAATCTCGACTTCTATGAGAGAGAAGCAGCTCTTCAGACGGTTGAGGCAAACATGGCTGAGATACAAGGACGCCCAAGCGTACCCGTGATCCCTGTCGACCTACCGCCAGATAAATGCGGAGGGTGGGATGGAGAAGCTATAACAATTAACGCAAATCACCTGGCCGGAGACATGCCGGTTTCTGAGAATGTAGACACAATTGTGCACGAAGGCAGGCATGCCTTACAAGAACATGCAATGAGTCATCCCGAAGTTGTTTCAGATCCTGCAGTTGTTGACGCATGGAGAGAGAATATGAAACCCGGAAATTATATTAATGATAGAAAAAACCCTGAAGGATATCTGAACCAGCCCGTGGAAGCTGATGCCTGGGGTTATGCAGGTGCGATTCAGGATGGGGTTTATGGAAAGTGAGTGTTTCATGGAAATAGAAGAGATCATCCGGCAACTTGTCGAAAATCAAGGGTATCCGCAAAAAACAGCGGAGGATGCAGCCCAAAAGATCCTCAAGACCCGGGAAGACATTAGACAAGCTATCGAAAAATTCTTAAGCTCAAACGAGATTACAGAGATTCAGATAGACGAGTTTGAAGTTAATAGCCTGATTCAAAACTTCAAATTACATCCCGTTGGAGCTTTTCTTTGGTTGGATTGGTTCACAAGAGAGCCGGTAATGGCGAAAAGATTCTTACAAAAGGGTCATAGTCAGCCAAAGTTTAAACACACTTAGAATCATTGATCACGAGATGTGATCGGTGTAAGTGACATGCGTCTGACCTATTAACATTGGGCTGGTTTAACAATTCTTTCTGTCAACTAAGAATCTGTCTACTGGTTGATTGCTTTGCAAACCGAAAGTAACGGGGACCCTGGATAAAGCTACCACGATTACAACAAAAACGACCCCCGCTGGGGTCGTTTTTTTGTTGTTTACTTTGGTTTAGTACTGGGGAGCGCCTTGCCCGCCCGGGGTCTGGGATTGGGCGTAAGCCTGCCCAGTAAGGTGGGCGATGATCAGCTGAGCGTAGAAACCGGTGATGATGGCACCCACCGCAAGCACAATTCCACCCAGTGGGGCAATGATCACGCTGCAGAGGATGGTGCCGCCAACGACGATCATCCATGCTCCGAAGTTATTCCTGAGCAAACGGAAGATCTCCTTGAACTCGCAAGCCGCGCCAATCCGTTCCTTGACTGCGAGGTTGGCATTGACAGGCGGCCAAAGCACGTTCATGAAGAGCGCATAAAGCAAGATCAACAACCCTCCGAAGATGGCTGAGACAATGGCCCAGGGTGTCATATCACTGTTGTCTACTGTCAAAGCGAGTGGAAGGAATAGCAAGATGCTGACAGCCATGATCGGCAGCGCGTAAAGAAAGCTCGCCACAAACACTTTGAATCCCCTGCCCAGGTCCGCTCCAAACTTGAGTTCAGGCAGAGGCTCAGCCTGATGCTCGATCACATTACGGGTGACTCGCAACAGGTAACCTGCAACCACCATCCAACCAATGACGGGGATCAAAGTAACCAGCAGAGGAATGACCAATTTCTCAAGCCAGCGTTGATCGTCAAAAATATACGTAAAAGCTTTTGTAAAATTCATTTTTCGTCCTTTTTGAAAATGTTTAAGAATTGTGCAATCTCGTTATCGACCGTGCCGCTCATGAACAATAAAACGGACGCTTTAGGACTTAAAAAAATAGGGGTGCTTTATCAGAGCTGTGTGAACTCGTCCACGTTGAGCACAAAAACCGTGGCTTTCTTTTCCTGTGGGTTGCGGGCAGCGGTGCAGTTCTCACGCAGGACTTCCAGCGCGCGCGGCACGCGGTCATCCTCAACGCCAATCAGCATGGTGCTCCGTCCACTGCGTAAAAAGCCGCCGGTGGAGGCAATCTGGGTGACCCGAAAATCTTCGGCGGTCAGTTTGGCAGACACACGCTCGTTGTCGTCATCTCTGATAATTGCGATAATCAGTTTCTTCATCCGATTTCCTCGTAGTGTTCAATCTCCAGGTTTAAAATCGTTACGCCGCCGATTTGAACTTCTGTTGGGATTAGTGACCCCATCGGCAGATTGTCGAGCACGGGCGACACATAGCCAATTCGCCGTCCCGCGACATCCAACAGCACCTGGCGGAGCTGATCCGTTTCATCCTCCGGGCAGCCGATCAAAAAGGTGACACTGCGTTCCCGCAATAGCCCCCCGACACTGGGCAGTTTGGCGAAGGTGTACGTGGTCTTCGCTAAGGCGTTTTCCACGTTGTCGCTGTCTGGTCCTGTGACGATTGCCAGCAGCATTCTTTGATTGGTTTGAGCGTTTTCAGTCATAAGCATGCTCCCGTTTATCCATAACCTATTGTAGCCTAAACGACAGTTTCATTCAAACCAGTTAACCACCATATCTTCCAAATCGTCCATGTCCACTTCGGTCTCGCTGACCACCTTGCCATACACCGAGCCACCAGCTTTGCGGGTGGAATCCTGATTGCCAGTTTTGAGCGGATGCCACCAGGGGATGTCCTTCCCTTCGGACACGAGATAATAGGCGCAGGTTTTGGGCAGCCAGTCGACATGATAGACGAGTTCGGGGGTGAGCAAAAGGCACTCAGGCACATTCTCATGGCGGTGTTCGTAGTCACTACACAGGCAGGTCTTCATATCCATGTAGCGGCAGACCACGTTCGTAAAGCGCACGCCAGGAACCCCAGGCTCGCGCAACTTGAACAGGCAACACTTGGAGCAGCCATCGCAGAGCGACTCCCACTCTTCGTGGGTCATGTCCTCAATTTTCTTGTGCAGCCAGAAGTTTTTTTCCATCTTAGCTCTTCTCCGCTTCAAACATTTCGGGATTCACGAATGGAATCAAGGCTAACTTGACTGCTTCCGCGTAAAACTGGCTGCGGCTTACTCTGCCATCCGTCAGCAAACCCACCCCTCCGCTGTCGCGCTTGGAACCCGACACCCCGAAGATGAGGTCATCGGCATCACCAAGCTCCATCCCCTGCCGGATCAAGTCGCAGATGGCTTTGGGCAATTCGTAGCTGGCTGAGCGCGCTCTGCCGGTTTGTTGCCGGCTTAATACCACGACCCAACAAAATGAAAGAAACGTATCTGCCTCGCCGGGAACAGACTGCAGCCCGCCTTCGATGCCGAGCCAGAAATCCGCGTCTCCATCAAGCTCGCGTGCAGCCTTGGCACGGTTGGTAGCCCCCAACAGGGTTTCAGCGTCGCTCAGAGGTTGCGCGTTCACGCCAGAGGGCACCGTTAACGGCTGAACCTCAAAACCCACTTCGGGGTAGAAACTCGCAAAGGCAACGCTCACTGCTTCCAGTTTGGTTGGGTTTTGGGAGCCAACGATGATCCGTAACTCGCTCACAAGCCCGCTCGCTCCTTCAGCACATCTTCCAGGCGCCCCATCAGGTTCTCTACCTCAACGCGAAGCGCATCTGCCTCCGAAACGAATGCCTGGGCTTGGGGATCCTGCTCGTAGCCCTGTAGGTTGATCTTCACATTCAACCGTGCGGCTTCAAAAGCTGCCTTCGCGAGATGCGAGCCAGCGGCGGCATCCGAAATGCAGTTAAGGTTGCCAATCTCAGCCATCCGCAGGGTCATTTTGAGCACGCTCACGCAGTCGCGAGCGGTTTCCAGCGGCACCTGGGCAGCATAGAGGCTGGCTACGCGAATAGCGTCATTGCGGGCGGATATCTGGGCATCGTCCGTCTTCGGCAAACGCCGCGCGACCAAAATGCCATCAAAGGCTGCCGCGTCGTGCTCGATTGCCTCGGTCAGGCGGCGTCTCAACACCTCGCCTTCTTCAATCACCTGCCAGCTTTCCGCCTCCGCGGTAGCATATTTGGGCTTGCCAACCGTAAGGCGTGCCACCATCAGTGCCAGTGCAGCGCCAAGCGCCGCGGTGTGGGCTGCCGCCGATCCGCCCCCGGGAGCCGGGGTCCCCTCCGCCACCTGGTCGATGAAATCTACCTTGCCGGAATCTGCACCACCCTCTTCACCAAACCCAAACAGCCGGTTTTCGAGCAACTGGTCATTCTCAAAACCGTCCATTTGCATATAGTACCGGGCGGCGTTGACCATCGCCTGCGAAGGCACCAGCCCCACAATCTCCGAGTGATGAATGCCAACGCCGTAGCGCTGGGCTTCACGCCGGATAAACTCGGTCACTTGCGCCATCGGGGAACGATGGAAGTTGGTGAGGTTCATCGAGACCTGCGCCAACCCCTCCACCAAAACGCCCATGCCCTTTACATAATGAAACCCGCCGGATGAGTTGCGCACGCGCCTCGCGATCTTCTGGGCGATGCTGACGTCGGGGGTGTTGAGGAAAATGTTATAAGCGATCAAAGGCTGCCGCGCGCCAATCACGGTCGCGCCGGCAGGTCCCATGCGCCTGGGTCCCATGTCTGGCTCGCGGTATGGGTCCGTGGCAATTGTCTCTTTGATGCCCTCGAACTCGCCATGCCGGATGTCTTCCAGGTTGACGCGATCCAGCCGAATGGCAGCATCCTCATAAAAGTAAACTGGAATGTCCAGTGTATCCGCCACGCGCTTGCCCAACCGGCGTGCCATCTCCACGCACTCCTGCATGGTTACTCCAGCAATCGGCACAAACGGCACCACGTCGGTTGCCCCCATGCGTGGGTGCTCGCCCTGGTGATGGTTGAGGTCAATTAACTTCGCAGCTTTCGCGATACCCAGATAGGCAGCCTCCTCCACCGCGTCCGGGGTGCCGACGAAAGTCAGCACGGTGCGGTTATGGTCTACGTCAGAGTGCCTGTCCAATACGCGTACGCCGTCCACGCTCGCAACTGCGGCGATGATCGTGTCAACCACCTCCGGACGGCGGGCTTCTGAAAAGTTAGGGATGCATTCAACAATTTTTGTGGGCATAGCAACTCCTTTGTGTTCGATACTGTATTATACCCACGTCCGGAAGTGTTTATCAACATCGACAGAATAGCGTGTTTTTCGAGGATTTGTTGACTTAAGGGAATAAAAAAAAGTCACACTTGGAAAATTCCTAAAAGCACTTGACAATCTCTTAGAAAAGTTGTAATATAATAACATAAACCCGGAGGTGCTATGCCTAACTTACCCATTCGTTGCCCAGTCTGTCAAGGTCCAATGAACGTGCTGGTCTATTACTGCCCTGAGTGTGATGTTACCGTCGAAGGCGAATTCGTGCCCGAAGCGGATCCTCTCCACAGGCTTGATGATGAACAGCGCAACTTCCTGCTTACCTTCATCACCTGTGAAGGAAAACTCAATCGCATGGAAGAAGTCTACGGTCTCTCTTACCCTACCCTTAGAAATCGGTTACTGGAGCTTATCCAGGCTCTGGATTACACTCCAAAACACGTGTAAAGAATTTTTCGATGATTCAAAAAGCTGGCTAAAGTTTAGCCAGCTTTTTTCCTCTTAATTGTTAGTCCTGTCGGTTTAGTACATCCCACCACCCTGGGGCATGGCAGGAGCCGCGCCTTCGGGAGCAGGGATATCGGTGATCAGAGCTTCGGTTGTCAGGATCATGGCAGCAATCGAGGCAGCGTTTTCAAGCGCACCGCGGGTCACTTTGGCGGGGTCGATCACGCCAAGTTTGACCATGTCGCCGTATTCTTCGGTCAGGACGTTGAAGCCGATGTGGTGGTTGTTCTCGTTTGCCTGGCGCTGGCGGACATTTTCCACGACCACAGAGCCATCCTTGCCGGCATTCTCGACGATTCGTTTCATCGGAACGGTCAGGGCGTTGCGAACGATGTTGACACCGATCTGGGCATCTTCCTGTTCGAGTTTCAGGTCCTTGAGGGCCTCCACTGCGTTCACGAGTGCCACACCGCCGCCGGGGACGATACCTTCTTCAACGGCTGCACGGGTCGCGGAGAGTGCATCTTCCACGCGGTGTTTCTTTTCTTTCAGTTCGGTCTCGGTGGCTGCACCGACACGGATGATGGCAACGCCGCCGGAGAGTTTCGCCAGGCGTTCCTGGAGCTTTTCGCGGTCGTAATCGCTGGTGGTGTTGTCGATCTCAACGCGGATCTGTTCAATGCGACCCTTGATGGCGTTGGTGTCGCCTTTACCGCCCACGATGGTGGTGTTGTCTTTGTCGATGGTGATCTTCTCAGCACGACCCAGATCTTCGATGGTCGCGTTTTCAAGCTTGCGGCCGGTCTCCTCGGAGATGACGGAAGCATCGGTCAGGATTGCGATGTCTTGAAGCATAGCCTTGCGGCGATCGCCAAAACCAGGGGCTTTGACTGCCACAACGTTCAAAACGCCGCGGATTTTGTTCAGCACGAGGGCTGCAATCGCTTCGCCATCCACGTCTTCAGCAATGATGACGATGTCGCGCTTGCCGACCTGGACCATTTTCTCGAGCAGGGGCACGATGTCGTTGGCTGCGGAGATCTTCTTGTCGTAGATCAGCACATAGGGGTCTTTGATCTCAGCCTGCATGTGCTCGGTATCGGTTACGAAATAGGGGCTGATGTAGCCGCGGTCGAACTGCATACCTTCGACGTACTCGGTTTCGAATTCGAGCGCTTTGGATTCTTCAACGGTGATGACGCCGTCTTTGCCGACTTTGTCCATCACGTCCGCGATCAGGGAGCCGATCTGCTCATCCTGTGCGGAGATAGTGGCAACATTGCCGATCTCGGCTTTGGTGGTGATGCCGATCGCCTGCTTCAGGATCGATTCAGAAACAGCCTTGGCAGCCGCTTCGATGCCGCGCTTGAGCAGCATGGGGTTGGCGCCGGCGGCAAGGTTCTTGAGACCTTCGGTCACGATTGCGTGCGCGAGAACGGTTGAAGTGGTGGTGCCATCGCCAGCGATATCGTTGGTCTTGGTGGCGGCTTCCTTCAGCAGTTGGGCGCCCATGTTCTCGTAGGGATCTTCGAGTTCGATTTCCTTGGCAACCGTCACGCCGTCGTGGGTGATGGTGGGGGAACCGTATTTGCGGTCGAGGGCGACATTGCGTCCCTTGGGACCTAAGGTGGTGGCGACCGCATTCGCGACCGCGTCAACGCCATTCTTCAGATATCGGCGTGCTTCATCTCCAAAAACTAATTGTTTAGCCATAAGTTAATCTCCTTGTTCCAATAATCTTAAAGAATCGCGAGGATGTCGCTCTCGCGCATGATCAAAAGTTTCTTGCCGCTGTATTTGATTTCGGTGCCAGAATACTTCGCGAACAGCACGGTATCGCCGACCTGGACGTCCAAGGGGATGCGGTCGCCGTCTTCGTTACGGTCGCCGGGACCAGTGGCAAGCACGGTACCCTTCTGGGGTTTTTCTTTCGCGGTTTCGGGCAGCACGATGCCGCCAGCGGTTACTTCTTCCTGCTCGCTGGGTTCAATCACGAGCCGGCTTCCTAAAGGTCGCATAGAAATAGACATGTAGTTCCTCCGTTAATTGCTTTTTAGAATTAGCACTCCATTAGATTGAGTGCTAACATATGATACGCATTTGGGAGATGGAAGTCAAGACTGTGTAAGCAATTCTTACGAAATGCTTACATATTTACAGGCCGAAAAAGGCCAAGCCGAATTCATAGGCGCCCGTATCGTGGCGTGGGATGCCATCGCCATTCCCATCGAATGGGCGGGGATAAACGCGCTGGTCTGTGGGTGGGCAAATATCAGGGCTGCCAGCATCAATAGCTGGGCTGCCATCCTCCAACGCGTGGGTTTGCGTAAAGCCGCCATTGTCTGCCAGATCTAGCAAAAGCGGGTCAACATCAATATTCCCCTTACCATCGTGCCCGCCCTGGATGGTGCTGAAGGTCACCACAGCAGGACCAGAGATATGGTCACGGTTGTTTTCCCAGAAAATTGAATTTGTGAATGCCACGGTGCCTTCTTCCTTGACGAAAAGCCCGACACCGCTTTTACCGAAGCTGCCCGCGAATGTAGCATTTGATTTGGGTTTCAATTGCCGCGTATATTCCCGCGCCTTTTATCGCGAAATTTACTGAAAAAGTACCATTGGTCAATTCGGTAAGGCCTAGAACAGTGCCTAAATCGTAAATCCCCACCTCATAAATGGCCGTGTTTCCTGAAAAGGTGACACCTGTCCATACTCATCAAAATGATATTAATAATCTTCATCAATGTCAATATTTAGTATTGAATAAGCGCCTTTCAATTTTTTTAATCTTTAAGACGCTTAAAACCTAATCTGTTACAAATTCAACATCGACACCTCTACTTTTAATAAAGTAATATATCCATGAGTACTTTACAACTGGGTACCAAATGGGTTCTCCTGAATTTAAGGAAAGCCAAGTTGGAATTAACCCTATACCTTCGTAATAGTACTCCTTAAAACAATCGGACCCTGTTGGCCAAGCATCACACAACTTTGGATCCCAACTCATACCGCGATAAATCATTAAGTCCCCGTTGTTTAAGTTGGTACCAAAACTGGTGTCTAAAAGCTTTCTAAACTCAGGTTCATCAGACCTATTAACACGAAATACGTTTTGTATATAGGAAGTCTTTGCCAGGACAAGTGTCAGCATATCCATACCAATTACTCCTGATGACGCTTCCCCGTAATACATAGGCCACATATCATAAGGTTTTTGTGCATATCCATTACCATCGTTCAAATTATTCGCCCAAATATCATTAATTTGGACTTTTTCCCAATCTGATGTATTGCCACTTTTTTGAGCTTTCGCCCACATCTCCATGAACGGGTAGATACTTTCAGGATCCAACTCTATTTCACGAAAATACTTTACATCCTTCCAAAGCCAACCAACATCTGGGTTATTTCTTGTATACCAAACAACAAAAATAGATCTCGCTATCACTTCCGCAAAAACATCATCTTTAATATCTATACTCTTTATCGTCGACTCCATTGACTTATCAATTAGAATCCTCGCTTTGATAAGAACTCCCTCCCATTCGTATTCAATTACTTTCTCAATATAAGGATCCAGATCCCATTCAAGAGGGGGTACCTCCGTTGGTGTTGGAACGGGAGTCTCCGTCGGAGTCTCCGTAGGTGTGTGAGTTGGTTCCAAAGTCGGCGTACTGGTCGGAACCAATGTAGATGTGACAGTTGAGTACAGCGTGGGATTTAAAGATTCAGTTTCCTCCCTAACAGTAGATACCGGAGTATCCTCAATCTTCGGTGAAACAACAACGGCATTACAACCAACTGTACCCAAAAAGCATACAACTAAAAACACAGAAATAAATAATCTTAACCTTTTCATTTTTCACCTCTTTCTCCCGTTTATTCAACGAATACTGTTTCTTTTGGTAAATAAATCGGAGATTATCATATCTACGCATCGTATCAACTTTTAGGAATGGTAATAATCAAACCTTAAAAACTCTCCAAAGCTTCTCTTTGTATTTTACTTAATCTTTCCGGAACCATAACCAAAATCTCATCACCCGACAGGGCGTTAGTGAGGGCTGTATGCAGGCTGCAGGCAGTTTCCCAGGAAGAGCAGTCACCAGTCCCGGTCGGTGTGACATAACGGATAGAAGTGTTCGTTTGAGAATTAGTGGAATTGGCTGAAGCGATATTCCAGCCAATGACGATAAAAAGCAAACCCGAGAAAGAAAGGAAGGCCAAAACTACATTTTTGGTTTTCATAAAAATCCCTCCTAAAATTCAACCCACCCGCGCTGTTTGAGTAAAGTGACAGAAATAAACTGACCGGATTGTGGGTTCACGAAGTGCTCAAACTCCGGTTGAACATGAAATTGGATCTTTAGTATGTCCATAATTATAGTGTATTTTTGGCTAAGAGCAGCAATATTTCGCCTTTCAACCCCCTTGTTTTATATATTTACTCCACCTGCTTAAGACCTCGTGCTAGAGAATAGGGTTACTGATTCCTCGAACCTGTTCAAGCAGACAAAACCCACCCACCCCGGTCACTACACTCACGGTCCCTCTCCGAGGCAGGGGTTGGGTTGGTCACACCGTTTTTTGAGGAAACTATGCAATCGGGGGGGGTGAGATTAATGACCCTCTTCAGTCTCCCGTCCGTTACACGGCGTGGACTTCCCCTTGGTGTATAGACCGGAGACATAGGTAACAAGTGATCGGACACATAGGTTACACATTG
>CAYRYL010000012.1:0-44405 GCA_964428425.1 uncultured Anaerolineaceae bacterium
TGATCTATTTAAGCAAACTGCTTGATCAAAAAGTTTGGGATGCTTTTGGGCATGTCGTCGGGAAATTGGACGATCTTTTGGTGGATAACACCGATCAAACAATGCCCCCTATCACAGCTATCGCCATCAAAGATGGTTCCGCCGAACCCAAATTGGTCGACGCCAAAGACATCGCCACGCTCTGGCCGAGCATCACACTCAATGTGGATATTTCCAAACTCGACACGCTCCAATCCGCAGGGCATGAGCTTTACCTGAAGCAGCGTGCTCTCGATCAGCAAATTGTCGACACCGAAGGCAAGCGCCTGGTGCGCGTTAACGACTTGCAAATCGCGCGCAAGAACAATCGTTTCTACCTCACCGGCGTTGATGTCGGTGGGACGGGCTTGCTGCGGCGGCTGGGGCTTGAGAACATTGCCAAGAGCACTGCCAAACTCTTCAACAAACCCTGGAAAACTCACGTCATCCCCTGGGAAGACGTTGCCTCCATCGAACACGATGACCCACTGCGTCTGAAGGTATCGCAGGACCGCCTGGTTCAAATGGAACCAGCCGACATCGCGCTGATCCTCGACGATCTCGACCATCACACCAGCAAAGCCCTGCTGCAAGGCTTCACGGATGAGCAACTGGCAGACACTCTGGAAGAGTCTTCATCCGAAGTCCAACAAGCCGTCATTGGCGCTTTGCAGCCTGAACGTGCCGCGGACATCCTGGAAGAAATGGATCCTGACGAAGCTGCCGACCTCCTGGCAGATATGGACGACCAGGTCAGCGAGCAGTTGTTAAAGTTGATGGAGGATGAAGACGAAGAGGACGTGCGTATTCTGCTTCGTTACCCCGAGGACTCCTCCGGTGGCATTATGACAACCGAATTTGCCTCAGTCCCGGGCAGTTTTAACGTGGAGCAGGCACTGCACCACTTGCGCACCAACGAAGAAGCAAAGGATGACGAATTTATGTTTTACGTGTACCTGCTCGATGAAGACGAGCGGCTTCAAGGCGTAATAAGCCTGCGCGACCTGGTGACTGCCCCACTTGATCAGGAGCTTTCAAATTGGTTCGACGACGACCCGGTGATTGTCAATCCGCTCACACCCCAAGAGGAAGCCGCCTACCTGGTTGCAAAATACAACCTGATGGCGGTGCCGGTGATCGAACCGGAAAGTAATGTAATGTTGGGGATCGTCACGGTCGATGACGCCATCGATACGGTCCTTCCAACTGCCTGGAAAAAGAAAATGCCCCGTCTCGCCGGGAGGTAATTCATGAAAAAATTGAAACTGCCTCTCTGGCTGAGAAATTTCCTGTTGTTATTGAGCGTCTTGGGACCAGGCTTGATAACGGCTTCTGCGGACAATGACGCCCCAGGGATTGCCACCTACTCGATGGTTGGCTCAACCTACGGGTATAACTTCCTCTGGCTGATCGTGGTCATCACTGTCGGCGAAGTGGTGATCCTCGAAATGGCAGCCAGGATGGGGGCTGTCACTGGCAAAGGCACAGCCGACCTGATCCGTGAAAAGTATGGGGTGAAGATGACCACCTTTGCCATGCTGTGCCTGTTGGTTGCTAATCTGGGCACAACAGTGGCAGAATTCGCTGGGATTGCCGCGGCTGGGGAGCTTTTTGGGATTAGCAAGTATGTGACCGTTCCTCTTCTCGCGTTGTTCATGGGATTATTGATTTTACGCGGCAACTACAAGGTTGTTGAAAAAATCCTGATTGGTCTCAGCCTGGCTGCCCTGAGTTACATCATTACGGTTTTCATCATCAAACCAGATTGGGGAGTGATTCTGCACGACACCGTCCGCCCCCAGTTGCAAATGACCAGCGACTTTATCATTTCCATCCTGGCGGTTATTGGGACAACCATCACACCCTGGGCAATTTTCTATTTGCAGGCTTCGGTTGCGGATAAGGGCGTCTCGATGGAAGGTTACCGAGATACACGAATTGATGTGACTTTTGGCTCCGCCTGGGGAAATGTCATTTCCGCCTGTATCATCATCGTCTCTGCCGCCACTCTCTTTAAAGTTGGCATCCGCGTGGAGGATGCCAAAGATGCAGCCATGGCACTCGCGCCGTTGGCGGGAGAGGCTTCGACGATTCTCTTCGCGGTGGGTTTGCTTGGCGCATCCTTGCTGGCGGTTTCGGTGCTGCCGCTTTCCACAACCTACGCTGTGTGTGAAGCTTTCGGGTTCGAACGTGGTCTCAACCGCAGTTTTCGGGACGCGCCGATCTTTTATGGCGCTTTCATTGGCATCATCATCTTGAGCGTGCTGATTGTGCTCGTTCCTGGCATGCCACTTTTCCAGATGATGATCCTTTCTCAGACGCTTAATGCCGTTTTGCTGCCAGTAATCCTGGCATTGGTGCTCAAACTTGCCAATGACAAAAAGGTGATGGGTCAGTATTCCAATTCCAGGCTGACCAACATCCTGGCGATCGCCATCACCGCGTTGATCGTCTTTGTCACCGTTGTATTATTATTGGAACCACTGCTCAAACTTATTTGAGGATTTTTTTAGGCAAAGGACACCCCATTACACAATGGGGTGTTTTTATTGGTGGAGATTCAATCCTTGTAAGAGATCATAAATACTTGAATAAACTTCAGGTTGCCCACGCTGTTCAAGCTTCCAGGACGCTTTTCCATCCTGTTGTGTGACGCATACCCGGGGTGTTTCCGGGATCCACTCCTCGTCCACGTTAAAACCTGCCCTGTGGAGCGCACGCCTGGTCCAGACCACCTCAGGACCATCTCCCTCGAGGAAGACAGATTTTGAGCCGGATTCCTGGGTGTCGAAGGTGCCAGAAAGCGGGTCAAAACGCACGCCAGCCCGATTGAACGTCTGTGCAAAACTGCCATTCAACACCAGGTCCTCCGGAGCGCCCTGGATGATCTGCCCCGCTTCATCCATCAGCCAAATCCGATCGGCATGCCTCAGAGCCAGGTCGAGATCGTGGGTGGAAGTCAGCACGGCTTTGTCGTGCCCGCTGGCGAGGTCATGGAGCAAGTCCATCACCACCACCCTACCGGGCAAATCAAGGTAGGCGGTGGGTTCATCCAGAACCAAAAGGCGAGGCTCCTGCGCCAGAGCGCGTGCGATCATCACTTTTTGACGTTCGCCATCGCTGAGAGTGTGGATAGTTCTCTGGCTGAGCTTGTCCACCCCCACCACCCGCAGGGTTTCATGTACAACTTCCCAATCATGGTCAGTCATTCGGTCGAATAATCCGGTGAAGGGGAAGCGCCCCATCGCGACCAACTCATCTACGCGCATGGCTCCGACTGAAATCGGGCTGGTGAGTACCACGCTCACCTGGCTCGCTAAATCGCGCGGATGGTAACTCTCGAGTCGTTTTTCTGAAAGCCGGATCTCACCACCCAACTTGGGCTGCAAACCGGTCACCGTGCGCAGGAGCGTAGACTTACCCACCCCATTCGGACCTACCAGGCAAACAAATTCACCGGCATTAAGCTGCAAGTTGAGCTGCTCAGACACCACTTTTGGCGTTTTTCCGCCGTTCTTGTAACCTATGGTAAGCGATTCAGTCTGCAAAACGGAGTGCGCTAGACGTTGAACGATGTCGCACCTCGCTTTCGCTTGAGCACTACCCAGACCACAAACGGCGCGCCAAACAGAGAAGTGACCACATTGATCGGCAGCACGAGTTGACTGCCCGGCAATTGCGCGATCAAACTGGCAGCCATCGACACGGCTGCGCCGATCAGGATGATCGCCGGGATGAGAACTTTGTGGTTGGAGGTTTTGAACAAGTTGCGCGCAATGTGCGGCACTGCCACACCGATGAAGCCAATTGGTCCGCAAAAAGCCGTCACAGCTCCGGAGAGCACCGACGCGCTGAGCAGCACGATGAAACGCAGCAAATTGACATTCAACCCCATCGTGCGGGCATAATCTTCCCCCAGGAGTAACGCGTTCAAGCCCTTTGGCAGCAGCGCCATCAACCCGACACCGGCGAGAATAACAAGCGCCATCACGGAGAGTTGCGTCCAATTGACCCCGCTAAAGGAGCCAAAAGACCAGATGGAATAAGCCTGGATGCGTTCCGGCGCGCTGAAGTAGACCAGCAGGCTGACGACCGCGCTGGTGGCATGCCCAAACATTAAGCCCAGGATGAGCAAGGTAGTCGGGTTTTGTACCCAACGCCCGACCAGCAGGATCAGCGCCAACACAAGCCCTGCGCCTGCGGATGCCGCCAGCACAAGTGAAAACTCACCGCCAAAGTTCAACGCCGGCAGGAACATGCCGCCCACGAAGCCAGACCCAAGGATGGCTATCGCCACGCCCAAGCTGGCTCCGGAGTTGATACCCAGGATGAAAGGATCCGCCAATGGATTGCGAAACATCGTTTGCATCTGCAACCCTGAAGCGCTCAGGGCTATACCAGCCAAGGCAGCCGTCAAAACCCGCGGCAGGCGTGAGTTCTGAACGATGTACACCCAGCTTTCCCGCACACCTTCCCTGCCCAAAAGGATGCCCCAAATGTCCCTGATGGGAATACTAACCGATCCGAGGGCAAGGTTAAGAAGCAGTAGTACCAGGATCAGGAGCAGGAACAACCCAAACAGCCACAGACGATTTGTCTGCTGGTTTATGGGGCTGTTCTCAGTCTGTTTCATCTTCCTGTCCTCCAATAGCGGAAATTATTGCAGAGCCTGGTAGTAGACAAACTCGTGCTCGGGCAGCAAGTCCGGATAGAAGGCCTTGATCAAATCCATCAAAATGACATCCGGCGCTGCAGTACCACTCTCAAAGTAATCGACAGCTCCAAGCTCTGTCACACGTTTGCTATAGGTGTAAACCTTACCATCCTGAAACGCTTTAAAATCAGCATAACGGGCGTCCATCGCCGCCAATGAGGCAAGATCACTCATTGAGCCAACGTTGATCCAATAATCAGCATCCTTTGCCTGTTCTAATACGACCTCAAGATCAAGGGGCTGCGCGCCACTGCCCTGAAAATCTTTGAAGATATAATCCGCACCGGCATCCGCCAAAAATGTGGCGATATAGCTCTCACCGCCAGGCATATACCAGGTACCTTGATAGGCGGTGTTGGTTAAGACTGAAACGCGTTGGGTCAAATTGCTCGTAAGCATTTTTGCCTGTTCGTAACGCGCGACCATCGCATCAAAAAGAATGTCTGCCTCGACTTCTTTCTCGAAAAACGCCGCGATAAACTTTCCCCACTCAGCCCGACCCAAAGGATTGTACTCAAGGTAATCGGAATTGATTACAACGTTTAGTCTGGCTTCAAGCAGCTGCGGATGCGAGTCACAAACCGAATAACCGCAGGCGGAGGTCATCACCAAATCGGGATTGAGGTCAACCAGGCGTTCCACATTGACCTCAGCTCCATTACCAACTTCGAAAACAGCACCAGACTGTAGCCAGTTTAACACTTCAGGATTGTAAACATAAGCGCCAGAACTGACCGCCACCAGGCTGCCGAGTTCGTCGATTTGCTCTAAGAAGGGCAGGTAGGTGGTGGAAAGCGAGACAAAACTCTTGACCGGCGTGTGCACGATCATGGCATCGTCCATTCCGCTTGGGTCTGGATGTCCTGCTGGCACAAGCACGTATCGCATAGGCTCAGCAGCAGCTGCCCAGGGTGTGAGGACCGTCAGCAGTTTGTAGCCGTCTTTGTATTCAAGCGTGAAATTCTTGGCATAATCAATGGTGACTTGTGCTTCACCTGAAGGCGTTTCCTCAGGTTCTTCAACAGGCACTTCAACCGGTTCTTGAACAGGATCTTCAACTGGGTAGGTTTGTGCGGTAGGGATTTCCGGTGCCAGAGTTTCAACAACGGGTGCTGCGGTCTCCACGACCTGAGCGGGTGCCTGGCAGGCAGGCAAGGCCAGGAGGATCAGAACAGCCAGAAGGGTCACGATTTTTTTCATATTCTCCTCGATTTCAAAAAAATCAACCCCTTCTGGATTAGAAAGGGTTGAGAATATGAGCGTTTCTCACCCACCTTCTTAATCCGAGAAGGTTATGTTGGGTTATTCTGAGGGTGGCTTCCTGACTTGTCTGATCGACTTACAGTTGCGGTACAGTGCTGGACTTTCACCAGCTTCCGTCATTACACCTTAGCTTCCGGGCGTGGGGTAACCTCAATAATTCAGTTGTAACAATATCTTAGCATTCAATTTTTGGAATGTCAATTATTTCGAAAATTCCGAATTAATTCGAAAAGTCACATCTGAACAGGTACAATTAGCCCGATGAAAAAGACCAGCTTACGCGCCTTACCCGAAAAGAACCTTGCCAAGTTTCAGTCTCAACAGACTGGGAATGATTGTGCCATCCATTCTCTCGTGGCTGCCATTGAACTGCTGACCGACGTCAAGCTGGACACGCAGGAGATCATTGCGGAGGTTAACCGCCTCTGGTGGCGCGGGCGCTTTTTCCGCCTGGCACCCCATTCCGGGATTACTCCCCCCCTCCAGGTGCGGCTGCTGCGCTACCTGGCAAAAAAACACAACCTTCCGCTGAGAGCCAGGCTTTTCCACCTGAGCCCTGAACTCTTGCGGGCAACCGCCGAAGCAGAAAACATCGCCAGCCTCGTGACCATTTACTGGTGGTTCGGTCACTCCCCGGCAATTTACTACATGGATCAACCCAAAAACTACAACA
Organism: uncultured Anaerolineaceae bacterium; assembly: GCA_964428425.1. GTDB lineage: Bacteria > Chloroflexota > Anaerolineae > Anaerolineales > Anaerolineaceae > Mesolinea. The sequence goes on from CAYRYL010000012.1 coordinate 6,669, forward strand.
TGCTTCATGGAGCCAGCGGACACACCATGGTCTTTGCAGCTTTCGACCCGGAGCACTTCAGCGGAGAAACTCAGACCCCCTGGGGCTTCATCAATTCCTGGGTAACGCAAGGAACAGGATTATTTTGGATGGAAGATAAAGAATTCCAAAAAACCTGGCACACGCCAATCCCGCACTGGGGAAAAAACGCCACAGTCGTCATTTCATTATCGGAAACTGAAAAATAGTGAAACCCTTCGCGCTGCTCGGCAGACTTGCCAAAAAGTACTCCAAACTGATTTTCCTAACAACTTTAACCATGCTCGGCTTGGTTGGGGCGCAGTTGCTGATCCCCTGGATCATCCGCCAATTGATCGACCGTCTGACCACACAGCCTCTAAACCAGGGGACGATAGACTTCATCACCCGCATCTCCGTGATCGCGCTGATCGTCTTCGTCGCCCGGGCGGGCATGCAGTTTATCCGCTCTTATGCCGCCCACAAGGCAGGCTGGGGGGTTGTCTCGGATGCCCGCAAATTGGTCTACCAGCATATCCAGAAGCTTTCTCTGCGCTTCTACGAGGACAAACAAACCGGGCAACTGATGTCTCGTATCATCAATGACACTGACCTTTTCGAACGCATGATCGCGCACGCACTGCCAGATGTGATTGTGAATGGCATCACTCTTATTGGCGTTTCCGCTATCCTGCTTTCCCTGAATGTGCGGCTAACTCTTCTGACCTTGATACCCATTCCCTTGATCATTCTCGCTCTGATCGGTTATAGCAAATTGGTACGCCCAGCCTTTAAGACCCGCCAGCAATCTCTTGGCGAATTGAACGCGGTGCTCAACGACAGCCTTTCAGGAATTCGCGAAGTGAAAGCCTTCGCCCGTGAAGAAGACGCACTCGACAAAGTGGATGACAAGATCCAGTTGGTCCTGCACAAAAACCTGCGCGCATTGAAGCTGATGGCAATTTTTAACCCGATTTTTGACTTTGCCGCTGGGATTGGCCAATTACTGGTAATCTTTTTCGGGGCTAGGATGGCAATGACAGGCGTTCTATCCATTGCTAACCTGGTAGCGTTTTTTCTATATCTCGACAGTTTCTACACCCCAGTGCGCAACCTCGGCAACTCCATGGAGGCTGTCCAGGAATCGCTTGCTGGCTTCGAACGCATTGCAGACATTCTGACTGTAACACCCGAGATCGCATCCCCTGCTGAATCCCACGCCTTCCCGGAACCCATTCAGGGGCATGTCCGCTTCGAGAACGTCCACTTCTTTTACAACCAGGGTGAAGACGTGCTCACGGATATCAATCTGGAGGTTCCCTCTGGCAGCACCGTTGCCCTGGTCGGCCCCACTGGCGTGGGCAAGACTACCCTCATCAGCCTCATCCCCCGTTTTTATGATGTGATTGAGGGCAGCGTGAAAATCGATGGCGTGGATGTGCGGGAGATTGACCTTGACCAGCTTCACCAATCTGTCAGCATGGTTTTGCAGGACGTTTTCCTGTTTCATGGGACCGTTCGAGAGAACATTCTTTTTGGCAAACCCGACGCGACCGAAGAGGAGATGATCCGGGCAGCCCAGATTGCCAACGCTTCTGAGTTTATTGACAAGATGCCGAATGGATATGACACGCTGATTGGGGAACGAGGAGTTAAGCTCTCTGGCGGGCAAAAACAGCGCCTTTCCATCGCCCGGGCAGTGCTTAAGGATAGCCCGATCCTGATCCTGGATGAAGCCACTTCTTCGGTGGATACCGAAACCGAATTGCTGATCCAACAGGCGTTGGAACGCCTGATCAAAGGTCGCACCACGATCATCATTGCCCACAGGCTCTCAACTGTGCGGAATGCTGACAGGATCGTGGCTTTGGAGGGCACGGGGATCGTGGAAGCCGGTACGCATGACGAGTTGCTGGCGTGCAAAGGTCTCTACCACAAGCTCTACACCGCCCAGCAGCAGTTGTATTAATATCGAAAGCCCTCCCCTCGGTCGAAGATCCCTGGAGCGTAGCATAAGGGAGTGAGGGTCGAAGGCCAGCGAAGCTGGACGCAACGGGGTGAGGGTTAATTTAATTACCGCTTGAACTTGAGTAATTGTCCTTAACATCGCCTGTCTCAAGATATCTTCCACTTCGTTTCGGGCACAGGCCGGTCGAGGTCATCGACCGCCAGGTCTCTCATCTTGAGGACAATTGTTACCCAAAGTAGGGGTAACCCCCTGTGGTTACCCTAAGCTGGGCAGGCACGGGGGCCAGCCGCTACCAAAAACGGCATTTTGATCTCTTGTTCTCGCCGTTTTCCCCACCGGGCGAGGTCTTTGACCGCTAGGTCTCCATCTTACACCGGATTTAAATTCGCAATACCCAAAGGGCACGATGTCCAGCCTTCGACTGATTGACAAAAAAATCAACCCAACGGAAACACCGTCTCCGGGTTCTTCTCCAAGAAAACCACCTTCACCTGACCTGCACTGAGGTTGCTGAGCTGGCCGGCAAACGACTCCACCTCTTGATCCTTGAAACGCACCTTCACAGTGATCTCTTCAAGGAACTCCGTATCCAAAACCAGCCCGTTATGCACTTCCAACAGCCTGAGCACCTGATCATAAAGCCGATAAGGGATGACGAACATCAAGGTGGTCGTTGGTAAGAGCATTGCAAGTTTCACGCTCTTGAGTACTTCCCGCACCGCATCTCCATAAGCTCTTACGAGCCCGCCAGTGCCCAGTTTGGTGCCGCCAAAGTAACGCGTCACCACCACCGAGACGTTTCCGAGCCCACTGCCCTGCAGCACAGCCAGCGCTGGTCTGCCGGCTGTGCCGGAAGGTTCGCCCTCATCGCTGCAATGCGTGATGATGCTGTTACCGTGCCCAATCACGAAGGCAGGCACATTGTGTGTGGCGTTGGGGTGACGTTCGCGCACTCTCACCAGGTGAGCACGCGCTTGCTCGACGCTCGCAGCAAACGCAAGATCTGCAATGAAACGTGAATTCACCACCAGGATCTCAGTCTGGACAGGTTCTAGTGGTATCAGGCGCTGTTTGATCGGCTCATCCATGGCATTTGGCACTATAATGCTTTGATTATAGCTGTTAGATGAGGTTATCCGTGAACGAAACTGTGTTGGCGCTGGCAATTCCAATAAACATTATCAATTTTCTGCTCTTTGGCTACGATAAGTTTCAGGCCAAGCGAGGCGGCTGGCGCATCCCAGAGAAAGTGCTGCTTGGTTTGAGCCTGTTTGGCGGTGGGATTGGCGGTCTGGCTGGGATGTTGTTTTTCAGGCATAAAACGCGTAAAAACATTTTTTGGCTGGCTGTTGGTGTAGGTATTGGAATACTGATCTACCTTGTAGTGTTTTCATAAAAACCACAATTGCCTTAATAATGCCTATTTAGTTCCTGCTAATGGAACCAAGCCCAAAGTATCCAGCCGGCTTAGAACTGGGGATTTTGATACGTTTTCTCCAAACACACCATTTGTATGCTATATTTATACAATTAAGGTAACGTCCTGCCTGGGAGAGGAAGGATAAAAGTGGTCGATGTTCAGAACATTTCGGAAATTCGTCCGTCGATTTCGGATGAGTTTTCGGTCGGGATCTTTGTACCCCGGACGGAAGCCATACAACGTGCCTACACATGGGGGCAACAGGTACATGCTGGGCAAGTTCGCCTTTCCGGTGAGCCCTATTTTGAGACGCACTGCGCCTGGGTAGCAGGTTTTGTTGACAAGTTGGTTCAAAAAGAAGCCTGGACGATTGCCGCGCTCCTTCACGACACCGTTGAAGATCAGGGCGAAACTCTGGAGGAAATCAAAGACCTTTTTCCCGGCGCTTTGGGCGAAGAAGTAGCTCACATCATCGATGGGCTGACAAAAATGAGCAACCCGCGTGATGGCTCTACGCGCGAGATGGAAACCTTGCGGAAAATCGCCATGTTCCGCGATCCGGCAGTTTTCGTGGTCAAACTCGCGGATAAAAGCCACAACATGATGACCCTGCACTACCAATCCCCCGGCAAACAGTGGCAAAAAGCTACCGAATCGATCCGCGCATATGGCAAACTGGCAGGCATTCTCAATTGTTACCGCTGGCGACGCTGGATCGAAGACATGGCTTTCCCATATGCTGAACCCGCCTCATTCAACAAAGTAAAAAACAAGATCGACTCTGACCCCCGCTTAAACATCAACTTCATCCGCTACTACCTCTCCGAACTCGGTCACCTGATGGAGGCTGAAGGCGTGGACGGTGCCATCCGGTTTACGGTGAACGGCTACTGGCAGGCATGGGATAAGCTGCAGCGTATGGCGCGCAGCCACCGCACTTCCCTTCAGGATTTTTCAGCTGTTAATGACATTGTCAGCTTCCGGATGCTGGTGCGAGACGATGATGAAACCGCTTGTTACAGGCTGCTTTCACGTGTCAACCGCTATTTCAGCCGAAACCTCGACCAGGATCGCTTCGATGATTACATCGCCTCCCCACAAAACGGCTACCGCGCACTGCAGGTGACCGCCTATTTGCCAGGAACTGGCGCGATTGAGGTCGCTATCGCAACCGAGAGTATGGAAGGCGAGAACACCTGGGGAGTCATCTACGCCATCAATCACAACCAGGACATCAGTCGCTACAGACCGGTACAGATCCTGACACCGTTCGGCGGCACACGCTTCCTGCAGGAAGGTAGCACGGTTCTGGATGGCGTCGCCGCGATCCAGGAGTTTTACCTCGATAAGATCCACAAAGTGTTGGTAAACGGAGAAGAGCGACATCTCTACGACACGCTTAATCCGGGAGATGTGGTGGAAGTGTTCAGTGGCGAACCCCACAAAACTCCTGAACCTGACTGGTTGAACCACTGTAACGCATCCACTGCCCGGCTGTTGCGCACCGTACTTGCAATGGTCAATCTCAAAGAAGCCAGCCGACGCGGACGTGAATCCATCCACAATCTCATTTCCGAACGAGGCATCCTGGATTTGGATGACGTGCGAGCTTTGGATCCGAACCGAATTGAAGCCTTACTTGGGCTTTTGGCTTGCGCGAACCTTGACGATTTATATTCAGCCATCGGTGGTGGCTCGATCTCCCCGGACGAATTCGAGAACGCCCTCGACCTGGTGGGTATCTCACGGACTGCTTTGCGCTGGACCTCTTTGCTGGTGGAAGGTCCCGAAGCTACCAATCGCCCCGGTGGGCTGGCATATTTTGCGGGTCTTGTGTCTGAGGTGGGTGGAAACATCCTGCGAACGGTTAGCTCCACTTCAAAAAATGGCGACTTCCGGCTGCGCATGATCCTGGGCGGCATCGAGGGCGAGCAGCGCCAGATGTTAATTGACCGTTTTAATCTCAGCCATTTCCCAATCACAAAGGTGGAAGTGGCATAGAAAATGTACAGGATTCTTCATCCTTAGCAACCCGTGTTAGAATTCCCAAGCGTTGCACTTAAAACTTGTAAAGTCGACTTTTGAAAGGTCATCAACCCTTATGCAAAACAAAGAAACCAGAGCTTTCCTGACTTCCATCGGGCTCTCTTTGATTGCCTTCTTTTCACTCTTGCTGCCCAACCTGGCGTCTGCCTCCGCGAATAATCCACAGGGCATCGGCCCGGGCGGCACAGGTCCAACCCAGCCATCCCCCGAGAATGTAAAAGTCGAAGCCTATTACTTCTACTCAACCACATGCAGCCACTGCATGGACATCTTACAGAACATCGTACAACCGCTCGAAGCCAAACACCCCGGCTTGCTGGGCATAAAACTGGTTGAGTTGAGCGAAAGTGTCAATTATGAAGCGCTGATGAAAGCTGAAGATGCTTTTGGCATCGGCGCTGGTGATCGCGGTTTGCCTGTCGTGCTGATTGGTGAGCAGATGCTCAATGGTGAGCAGCGGACGCGAGAAAAGTTTGTTGAACTTGTCGAAGCTGGACTCAAAGGTGATGGCATCAAGCTTCCTGAAATCCCAGGTGTCGATCCTGCCGCGCTGGTTATCTCGCAGGTCGAACCGACATCTGAGGCACCTCTGGTATGCAGCCCCGACGATCCTGCCGCTTGCGAAGTTTCCGCTCCGATTTATGCCGCATATTTCTACCAAACTGGCTGCAAAGAATGCGCCCGGGCTGAAACAGACATGGCTTACTTACAATCCAAATACCCACAGCTTATCATCGAGGAATTTAACATTTACGATGAAGCCGCGATGGCTGAGTGGATGGCGGAGCGCGTTGGAGTGGAGAAAAACTTCAACACACCAGCGCTATTCATCGGCGACATAGCCTGGATTGATGAGACTGAGTTTACACCTGCCTCGATTGAGCCTGTTTTACAGGAACTCGAAGCGGCGGGCTCTCCCGCATTTTGGAAGGATTACAATCCCGACGAAGGCAACACCGCCCTGATCGATCGTTTCGAAAAGATGGGTTGGCTGGCAGTGGTACTGGCTGGCTTAGTGGACGGATTGAACCCCTGTGCCTTTGCCACCATCATTTTCTTTGTGTCTTACTTGTCGCTGAGCGGCAAAAAAGGCAAACAGATTCTGATTACCGGCGCCAGTTTCACGATAGGCGTCTTCATCGCCTATCTCCTGGTGGGATTGGGCTTCTACAAAGTGCTCGACCTGATCTCAGGCTGGACTTCGATCATCAGTAAGATTGTCTACATCTTCACAGCCGCGTTGTGCCTCGTGCTGGCAGTCTTGAGCATCCGCGATTTCATCAAAGTGCGTCAGGGCGACCTGAATGATATGGCACTCAAACTCCCGGAACCCCTGCGCAAGCGCATCAATCAGACTGTGCGGGAAGGACGCAAAGCCAGCAGTTATGTAATCGGCGCGTTCGTGACCGGATTGCTGATCTCGCTGCTGGAGCTGGCCTGCACCGGGCAAATTTATTTGCCTGTGATCATATCAATGAGCTCGATTCCATCGATGCGTGGTCAGGCGCTGCTTTTCTTGATGCTGTATAACCTGATGTTCATCGTGCCGCTGATCGTCGTCTTCATTCTTGCATTTTACGGCACAACGTCAAAACAGTTCACTGAGTTCCTGCGCAAACATGCCGGAGCAGTCAAGATCGGTATGGCAATTGTCTTCCTGATTTTGGCAGCCTGGCTGATCTTCTCTTTATTGAAGTAGGCAGTCCGATTTTGATGGGTTAAAGAAGGACACTCTATATAAAAAGAGTGTCCTTTTATTACCGGATTTTTGCAGAGGCGAATCCGATCCTAGCTACCAACCATCAGCTATCACCCACCAGCTATCACCTATCAGCTACGACCTATCACCTGCAAATAACTAATTCTTGAATTTCTTTGCCACCTTGGCGAAGGTGGAAACCATGTGGACGTACAGACCTGAAAGTTCCCCGCTGATGGTCACATCGCGCGCCGCTGTGCGCAGACTCTCGGCGTCATCAAACCAGAGCATGGTCAGATTCGCACGGCCTAATTCTTTGACCGCATGCGCGTCACTGCCCGCCATCAGGGCTTTTCCATGTTCAAGGGCAAAATAGTACGCATTCTGATTGTATTCCTCCCGCAGGCAGCGGGCGTTAAAAACCTCAATCCCGTCGAGGTAAGGCAGGATCTGTTCAAGAGTCCGATCACTCCACCAACTGCGATGGGGATCAAATGGATGGGGAAGGCTGATGAAGGCCCCCTGTCCTTGCAACCGCCGCATCACTTCGGTCGCTTGGAGACCCTGTGGGATTTCCTCGGTCATGAAATATCCAAGAATTTCACCTTCAGGAGTTTCGATTTCCTCTGCCACGATCACACGATCCGGCTCCATCTGATGCGCCTTAAGCGCCCCTTGAATGCTGCCGTGATCGGTGATGGCAATCTTGTCGATACCCCGATCATCGCAAGCCTTGAGCAGAGCGCTTAATTCCACCAGGCTATCGGGTGAATAAACCGTATGGCAGTGAAATTCTGCCCGGATTAAGCCATGTGTCATTCGTTGTAAATCCTGGGAAGGCGGTCAGCCAAGCCGCATACTACTTCGTAATTGATGGTGCCCCAACGCTTCGCGACTTCGTCGACGCTCAACGTCTCATCACCCTGGCTGCCGATCAGAACGATCTCATCCCCCACCTTCGCATCAGGCACGCTGTCCAACTGGAGCATACATTGATCCATGCAAACCCTGCCGACGATATCCACCCGCTTGCCGCCAACCAACACCTGCTGGTTTTCGGCGCGGCGGAATCCATCGCCATATCCAGTCGGCATCACACCAATGCGCTCGTCTTTCGTGGTGACGTATTTTGAACCATAGCTGATGCCCTGACCCGCCGGGAAATTATGCAGAGAGATGATGCGTGCCTTCCAGGTGAGGGCTGGATTGAAACCTTCAGGCAAAGGATCACTGCTGGGGGACATGCCGAAAAGAATGTCACCCGGACGAACAATGTCATAGTACGCTTGCGGAAAGTTCAACACAGCCGCCGAGTTGGCAGCGTGTACTTTTTCAGGTTTGAGCCCTCTCTTTTCAAGATCGGAAAGAAGGCTGTCAAAAATCGCGAGCTGCCTGGGGGTCGAGTCCGAGTTCGGTTCATCCGCGCGAGCCAGATGGGTGAAGATCCCGTCCACCTTGATGGGGCTGTCTTTGAGCCCCTCGAGGAAATCTGCGACAAATGCCGGGTTCATTCCAAGCCGCCCCATACCGGTTTCGACCTTCAAATGGGCGTGCAGCGTGCCACCGTGAATGTTGGCATAATCGAGGTAATTCTGTGCCAATTCGGGGTCAAAAAGGGCCACTGTGATGCCGTGTTCGATCGCTTCGGGCACTTTGGCGGCGGGAGTAAAGCCCAGCACCAACAGCTTACAAGAGTTGCCGGCACGGCGCAGGGCAAGCGCCTCTTCGATGCGGGCTACCCCAATCCAGGTCGCGCCGCCTGCAATAGCAGCCTGCGCTGCAGGGCGAGCGCCATGACCGTAACCATTGGCTTTGATCACAGCCATCACTTCTGCTCCGGTCCTTTCGCGGATCAGGGCAGCATTGTTCTTGATGGCGTTGAGGTCAATCTCCAGCCAGGTCGAGTAAGTGTTGATATCCACGAGGGAAAAGTATATCACTTACGAGCGAAATCATGAAATCTCTCGAGAGGTCTGCTTGCTTTGTGGATGAGCGGAGTTTAACCTCAAATCTTGACTTGGAACAAGTTTGAAATACAATGATGGTATGGTCAATAAGAACACCAATTATGTTTGTGCGTCTGCGGGCGTGCTTACTTCCCTTGGCCGGATTGCGCCTGTTTGTTGATTTTTTCACCTCCAGATCAACAGACCACGGGCAATCCAATCCCGTGGTTTTTTGTTAACCACAACCGCGATGCAGCAGTGATCATACGAAGACTATTGAAAGAGACAAAAAATGAACGTACCAGAAATTTATCCCCTATCAAATGCCCCTCAAATTGGTGGGTTGATCTTCCGCCATTTCGAGGGCGAAGCTGATTATCCAAAGATGCTTTCAATCTACACCAATTTGCACGCCGTCGAACAATTTTCGGGCGAGACCACGCTCGAAAGCCTGCGCGCGGAATTCAGCAACTTGAGTAACTGTGACCCTCATGACGACCTGATCTTCGCCGATATCAAAGAGCAGACGGTTGCCTTTTGCCAGTTTTTCTGGATACGCCAAATCGCTACCCAGGAGTATAACTACGGGATCATTTTCAGGGTTGACCCAGCCTGGCAAGACAGAGGCATCGAACAAGCTTTAATCAAATGGGGTGAGTCGCGTGGTCGGCATTACGCGTCAGTATTGCCCGAAGGCGAAACCGGTTCCTTCCTGGCGTTCAGCCGCGAGAAAGATCAAACGCGCCGCCAATTTTTGGAATGTTCGGGTTACGAGATCAAACGCTATTATCACTCCATGAAGCGAGATCTGATCGACCTGCCTGAACGCCCTTTGCCGGATGGAATTACCGTCCGCCCTGTGCTGCCCAAGGACTATCGCAAGGTTTGGGATGTTTCCAATATCGCCTTTGAGGACGAATATGGCGCGGCAGACCCAACCGAGGAATGGTATCAAAGCTACCAGGCCAGCCCCAACTACCAACCGATCATCTGGCAAGTTGCCTGGGATGGCGACGAAGTGGTGGGGTCGGTGCAGAATTACATCTCCCTGGCCGAGAACGAGTTGGAAGGTCGCCATCGGGGGTACACTGAGGGTATATCCGTCCTGCGGGAATATCGCGGTCGCGGCATCGCCAGCGCTTTGATCTGCCGCTCAATGGCAATGTTCAAAGCGATGAACATGGATGAAGTCGCACTTACTGCTGACACCCAGAACCCAACCGGGGCTATGCGCCTGTATACCAGCCTGGGCTACCAACCCTACATGACCCTGCTGGAGTATCAGAAAAAACTGGATTAATGCCACCTCTTACGAATGGGATAATGTGCTCCCCTGCCCTTGCAGCGAAACAGCAAGGGTTGCCCACTCCGCCAAATAAACTCTGGCTTTGGAGTTAACCAATGAAGGTACAATTGGTGAAGGTTTTTTAAGAGGATGCCAGGCATGTTTGAATGGTCAATTAAAGCCGAAGATGGCGCGGCACGCGCCTGTGAATTCATCACCCCTCACGGTGTCCTCGAAACTCCGGTCTTCGCGCCGGTCGGCACCCAGGCAACCGTCAAATCCATCACGCCCGCCCAACTCGAAGAACTCGGCGCGACGTTGGTACTCTCCAATACCTACCACCTCTTCCTGAGACCCGGCGACGAATTAGTCGCGCAGATGGGCGGCCTGCACCAATTCATGCAGTGGCACAAACCCATGCTGACCGATTCAGGTGGTTTCCAGGTTTTTTCCTTGTCAGACACACGCAAGATCGACCCCGATGGAGTGACCTTCAAATCCCACATCGACGGATCCATGAAACGCCTGACCCCTGAGAGCTCCATCGCGATCCAGGAAAACCTTGGCGCGGACATCATCATGGCATTTGACGAATGCGCGGATCCCCTAAACCACGCCTATTCCAAAGAAGCCATGGATCGCACCCACCTCTGGGCTCAGCGCTGCCTGGATACCAAAAAGCGGGATGACCAGGCGCTATTTGGCATCGTGCAGGGTGGGATTTTTGAGGATTTGCGTACTGAGTCAGCACAGGTGATCAGCAGCCTTGGCTTCCCGGGGCACGCCATCGGCGGGCTGTCGGTGGGTGAAGGTAAAGCCGACATGTACCGCACGATCGAGGTCGTCAACAGGGTTCTACCAAAGGACAAACCCCGCTACCTGATGGGCGTCGGCACCCCCGAAGACCTGATCGAGGGCGTTCTGCGGGGAATAGACATATTTGACTGCGTCCTTCCCACCCGTCTTGCACGTCACAACACTGCCATGACCAATTTCGGCAAGCTGAATTTGATGAACGCAACCTTCGCCATGGACGATCGCCCGATTGACCCGGAGTGCCATTGCTACACCTGCCGCACTTTCACCCGCGCTTACCTGCGCCACCTGATCGTCGCCAAAGAGATGCTGGCAGCCACGCTGCTTTCAATCCACAATTTACACACCCTGCTGGAACTGGCGCGCAATCTGCGCAAAGCTATCCTGGCAGGTAACCTGGACTCTTTTTCCAACCAGGCTTTAGCCAAACTCAACATCGCCCGCACCCCGGAGGTTCATTTATGACATTTATCCAATCACTGATACTTGGGATCGTCCAGGGCTTGACTGAGTTCCTGCCGGTTAGTTCATCCGCGCATTTGGTGCTGGTGCCCTTCATCCTCAACTGGGCGCTCGACCCGACCAAGGCGTTCATTTTTGACGTACTGGTACAGCTAGGCACCCTCGTGGCAGTGATTGCCTACTTCTGGAAGGATTTATTGGCAATTTTCAAGGCTGTGATTGCTGGCATTAAAAGCAAAAAGCCCCTTGAAGAAGCCGATTCGCGCCTCGGCTGGTTCATCGTTCTGGCAACCATCCCGGCGGGATTGGGTGGCTTGCTCCTGAAAAGCAAAGTCGAGGCAGCGTTTTCAAATCCGGTTATGACAGCAATATTATTGTTTGTTACAGCGATTATGCTGACCCTGGCAGAGATTTTTACCCGCAAGGAACGCAACCTTGAAAGCGTCACCTGGCTGGATGCCTTGGTAATCGGTTTTTCGCAGTTACTGGCCATCTTCCCCGGTATTTCCCGCTCTGGCGCTACCATTAGTGGTGGTCTGCACCGCGGCCTGAAGCGCGAGGCCGCCGCCAGGTTCGCTTTCCTGATGTCTATCCCAATCATGCTGGCAGCCGGCTTGCTCTCTGTGCTGGACTTGGTAAAAGTCCCCAATTTGGGCAGCTTCCTGCCGGTGTTGATCGTCGGATTTCTTGCAGCCATGGTGGTCGGCTACCTCAGCATCCGCTGGTTGCTCAACTTCCTTAAATCGCGCTCAATGCTCCCCTTCGCGATCTATTGCGCGTTAGTGTCAGTCCTTACGATTTTCATCGCCAATTTCCGCTAAGCCTTTTTTGGCTGCCTGGCAAGAAAGAGCCCGGTTTCCTTACGGATCAGGATGCCGCCGGTTTGGTCAATCCGTGCCTGAAAAAACGCACGCATATTTTCCTTTTGCTCCAGGGGAATGAGTTGCTGCACCCTGGGCGTAGAGTAGACATAATCCACCAGTGGTGGGGCTTCAGTCACCCACAAATCCCCTGGATATAGCTGTTTTTCAACCTGATCAAACCACTGGTTGAGTTGTTCCACACCGTTTTGCAAGTTAAACTTGAGCGACATGGTATGCAAGCCGCCATACTCCGGCCAAAATTCGGTCAGCAACAGGTCAAGATCGAGCATGTAATTTGCGCCATTGGTCGCAGCCATCAGCCCACCATCCGGTTTGAGCACACGCGTCACTTCCGCGAGAGTCTGACTTACATCAGGCACGTGATAGAGCATGTGGTTTGCGGTCACAAAATCGAAACTATTATCCTCAAATTCCAACCCCGAAGCATCCATGCAGAGTAGAGTGAAACGCTTATCCCCCTCCAGCTCGGGGCGGGCTTCCGCCAGCATGCCTTCGGAAAGGTCGGTCAACACGATGGTGGCATCCGGGGCGAAGCGCTGCTGGTTGGCACGCCACTGGGTGGCATTTCCACAACCCAAAGCCAGCAATTTCTTGCCGCCCAGGTCAGGTAGATGTGTAAATATGAAATCTTCCCAGGTCTGGCTGCTGGTGGTAAAACGCCTGTGAATCTGGATGCGTGCGTTCAGGTTGTCCGCCGTGCGATACTGCACCTGGCGCAAATAATTCCGATCTGTGCTTTCTGAACCCGGTTTCATCAATACTTTAGCGGGCTTCCAGCGCGGCTTCCATGCGGTTGACTGCTTCCTGCAGGTTTGCCCGCGTGGTGCCAAAGTTGATCCGTACGAAGTCGCCGAACTGGGGACCAAAAGAGATGCCGCCGTTCAAACCAACCCGAGCTTCGCGCAGGAAAAACTCGTAGGGCGGTTCTGAAAGACCCAACGCGCTGCAATCGAGCCACCCCAGGAAAGTCGCTTCCGGCTTGTTCCAATGGATGCCTCGCAATTGCGAACGCAGAACATCATCCAGAAAATCCCGGTTTTTCTGCAAATATTTGTTTTGTTCCGCCAGCCACTCGTCCCCTTCAGCATATGCTGCCAACGCGGCCGTTAAAGAGAGCAATCCAGGGCAGCCAACCAAACCGTTGCAGAAGCACTTGAACTGTTCCATCAACTCAGGATTCTGGATAATGTATACCGAGGCATGCAGCCCAGCAATATTGTAGGTTTTGCTCGGCGCCATGAAGGTAATCGTATTCGCCGCCACTTCAGGGGAAAGCGAGGCAATCGGGATATGTTTTCGGTCATCAAAAAGGATGTCGCAGTGGATCTCGTCGGAAATAATCAAAACCTTGTGTCTCAGGCAAATCTCTGCCAACCCGGTCAGTTCTTCGCGTGTGAAGACCCTACCAGTTGGGTTCTGTGGGTTGCAAAGGATAAACGCGCGCACATTCTCGCTGATGATTTGCTGCTCAAAACGCTCCAAATCGAGCTGAAAACTGCCATCCTGCGACTGTACGAGTTGGTTTTGGACGCCCTTTAGTCTTGCCGCATCCGGTGCACTGATAAACGGTGGATAGGCAGGCGTTTGGTAGATAACTGCATCACCCGGCTGGCAGAAAGCCCGGATGGCAGCATTAAAGCCGGTGACGATGCCGGGAATGTAGCCGATCTGGTTGAGTTGCACATCCCAATCATACAAGCGCTTCATGCGCTGAATGACGGTCTGATCCAGCTCCTTGGGGGGAGCACCATAACCAAAAATGCCGTGATCAACTCTTTCGTGCAAGGCGCGCACGACCGCTTCAGGGCACCTGAAGTCCGTGTCAGCAACCCACAATGGCAATACATCTTCATCAAATCGATTCCACTTGATGCACTCAGAATGTCGACGGTCTATTTCACGATTGAAGTCCATAAATTTCTCCTCCCCGTTATTTTAACCCCGTGTCTGACGAAATAGTTAAGGTTGGTGCCAGTGTTCGTTGAAGACTTCTTCGACAAGGTCCTTTGGTATACTTTACGAGTGATGAAAATCCTGCGATCAGTTTTCAAATTATTGGGAAGCTTTGATTACCTGCCCGCAACCCTCTCAACAACGTTACTGGGCGGGGTTGCTGGCGGAGAGGGCTCCGAGTTGCATCTCGCAAAAGCGATTCTCAGCAATTTTCTGCTTTTCAGTTTCGCGGTAATCTATCAAAAAATTCAGAATGCCCCGGTGGCTGCAGTAGAACCTGATAGAAAAGAACAAAACCCTATTGCCTCCGGAGCGGTGACGATCAAGTTTTCCCGCACCCTTGCTGCTATTTTAGTGCTTCTCAGCCTGGCTTTAGCCGCACTGCTCAGCCCTCTCAACATCCTCCTGGGGCTGCTTGGAGTCTTGCTTGCGGTCGCGCTCTCCCACCGCAGTCTCAACCTGGGAAGTTCCGCACTAATGCGCCTCGGAAAGCATCAATCACTGTTGTCGGTCATTTTTGGTTTGTCCGGTTACCTGGCAACTGCTCAGAAACTCGATTTCAAAGCCATCCTCCTGACCATTTTCTTCCTGGCGTTCGGCTTCCTCTTCGCTGCCTGGACTGCCGACAAGCAGACCCGACCGCTCAGCAGACCGTTGTTGGTCATCCTCATGGTTGTAGCCTCTGCCGCGGCTTATATGCTCTTCGTTGTTCTCGAAGCCATTCCAGCCTGGGTGCTATTACTGATTGTTTTGCTCGGATCTGCTCTATCGCTCATAAAACACCGCCTCAACCCCAATCAAGAAAGCCTGCAACTACTCCTGTTTGACTCACTTACAATTGCGACCGCCGTTTCGCTGGTGGTAAGCTACCTGGTTCAACTCATCTAATAAGAAATCGGAAAACTCATGAAAACCAACTTAACCCCACTCGTCCTCGAAGCCTCCCCCAATTGGAAAGATTATCAGCTGCTCGACAGCGGCGACGGTAAAACGCTTGAACGCTTTGGTCCTTACCTCCTGGTTCGCCCTCGTCCGCAAGCCATTTGGGCAAAGACCTTACCAGCTGCGGAATGGAAAAAGGCGAACGCGTTACTGGTGGAAGAACAGCAGGAATATGGCGGCAAGTGGACCATTCTTAATCCGATGGACAAAAGTTGGAAGCTCTCCTACGGCAACCTGCATTTCCAGGCGCAACTCTCAAGTTCTCGCCACGTGGGGGTGTTCCCTGAGCAGGGAAGCCATTGGGACTGGATGACTGAACGTATCCGACCCTCCCAAAAGCCCTTCAAGGTCCTGAATTTATTTGGCTACACTGGTTTAGCGAGTGTGGCTGCGGCTGCAGCTGGCGCCGAAGTGACCCACGTCGACTCCTCCAAGCATGCCATCAGTTGGGCGAGCCTGAACATGAAACTCTCGGGTCTGGCAGATAAACCCGTGCGCTGGATTGCTGAGGATGCTCTGAAGTTCGTCAAGCGCGAAGTGCGCCGGGGTAACACCTACCAGGGGATCATCATGGACCCACCCAAATTTGGGCGGGGTTCAAGCGGCGAAGTTTGGGACTTCTTCAAGCGCATGCCCGAGCTGATCGAAGGATGTCGGTCCCTCATTGCGAAGGATGCTGGTTTTGTAATCCTGACCGCCTACGCCATCACAGCCTCAGCTGTTATCACGAGGCAGGCGATGGAAGAGATTGTGGGCAAACGGGGCGAGTTCACCACAGGCGAACTGGTGACCGTTGAAGAAAGTGCCGGTCATGTGCTCTCGCACGCCATCTTCACCCGTTGGCGACCGTAAGCTTAGATCTCCACAGTCGGGGTTGCTTCACTGGAAGTATCCGTCACCAACACCCGGTCCACTCGGTGTCCATCCATATCTACCACTTCGAAGCGCCAGTGACTCCATTCAAATATCGCGCCGGTCTTGGGAATGCGCCCCAACTGGTTCATGACGAAACCGCTCAAAGTCTGGAATCCTGCTTTATCCTCTTCCGGTAATTCGTCAACGTTCATGATCTCTTTGAGCTCGTCGATGGGAATCAAACCATCCACAAGCCAGGTGCCATCCGCCCGCTGTACAACATCCTGATCTTTATCATGTTCATCCAGCGGGATGTCACCAACGATCGACTCCAGAACGTCGTAAAGCGTCACAAAGCCTTCCACGCCGCCGTATTCATCCAGCACAAGCGCGTGATGGATGCCGGTTTGCCGAAATTGCTCGAATGCCTTCACTGCTTCCATGTTGCCGGGAAAGAATAAAGGCTCGCGGATATAATCCTCAAGCCTGAATTGTGGATTGTGGATGTCCACCCCAAGCAAATCCTTGGTGTTAATGTAACCCATGGAACGATTCAGATCGCCGTGGGCGACCGGCAGACGGGAATAACTACTCTCCATCAATTTCTTGATGATCGTGTCATGGTCATCCTCCAAATCGATCCAGTCCAGTTCGGTGTGAGGGGTCATGATCGCGTCCACCCGGCGATCAGTGAAACGGAAGACGCCGTCCACCATGGTCTGCTCAGCCTCATCAAAGACGCCAGTCTGACGTCCTTCCTCGATGTAACCTTTCAGTTCTTCCTCTGTAATCGCGGGTTCCTTGGTAACGTCGATGTTAAAAATCTTAATACCGAGATTGGTTGAGGCACTCAGTAGTTTTGTGAGCGGGCGCATCACGCGCGACATGCCCTTAATCATCGGCGATAGTCTCGTAACGACATCTTCCGGCTTGCTGACGGCGATCCGTTTGGGGATGAGCTCACCAATCACAATCGAGAAATAGGTGATGACGATTACCACCAGGATCAACGCCACAATTTCCGCAAACGGAGCCAACCAGTCCACTCGTTTAAAAATCTCTGCCAAGGGACGGGAAAGTTGAGCACCACCAATACCGCCGGCGAGGGTGTCGATCATGGTGATCATAATCTGTATCGCGGAGAGATATTGCTGGTCAGGATCCTGCAAGAGTTCCAACGCCACCGATGCACCTTTAAGTCCGTCTTCTGCGCGAGCCACCAGGCGGGTCTTCTTCGAGGAGACCATGGCAATCTCGTACATCGCGAAGATGGCATTAAACAAGAACAGGATGAAAATGATGAGGATATTGACGTAAAAAGGCATTGTTTGTTACTTTCTGCCCCAACCGGGTGCTTTGCAGCAATTCTACCAGAGGTTAGCTTACCCCGACCACACCGGTCGGTTAGCCAACATCTATTTCAAATAATGCTCCCTGAGGGGAAATCGTTAATGGAAATCAGGAAAAATACTCCATAAAATGAACAATTAAGTAATTAGGTCATCCGCCAGAAAATCGGTTCGATTGTGATAAACCATCAAGATACGGTTGTCGACGAAGTCAAAACGGCTGATGGCACAATTGTTATAGATCAAGCGGTAATCCAGTTTGCGATTATCTGGCTCTTCCGGAGAAATTTGCAGCATGGAGCGTAACAGGTAATTATAGAACCCCCCATGCATCACGATCGCGACGCGGTCCTCAGAGCCCAAATGGCGTTCTTTGATCCAGTTCAACACTCCCTGCGCCCGTTTCAGCGGAAGAGTGCTATCTTCTTTTCCGCCCCGCCACCAGCCTTTGCTATCAATTGGCTGAGCCAGGCTGAGATGGGGATAGTGGATTGAAAGAAAATCCCTGCTTACACCATGTTCCCAACTGATTTCAAGCACATCGTTGACCACTGACTCGAGGAAAATTCCACCTACTTCATGCGCCTCGGGTAACCCCACCAGGGGCAGATTGAGCCTGTTGGCAACAATGCTGGCAGTGTGAATGGCGCGCTGCATCAGGCTGCAATAGATGTGAGTTAAACCAAAGCCGAGCCTGTTCTGCGGATCGCGCCAGAAGTCTTCCTCTCCGGGTTTGGAGGTAGCCAGGAAATCAGCGAGAAGTTCCGCCTGCCGTACACCTTTTTCGGTCAGCAACGGGTCGGAGGAGAGGGATGCAACCGCGCCATCCTGCGTTTCCCAGCGGGCGTTATTGGTGGACTGTCCGTGACGGATGAGATAGAGCTGCATGAGGCACCTGGGCAATATTATACACGGACAAAAGGTTCAGTTTGCCAATTGTGCACCTCGAGGGGTGGATAAAGCTAATCTTGGAAGCATCCTGGTAACATATCACACTGCAAAGGCTTTGGCGCAGTGTTATAATCTCAGTCCGAATTCATTGAGAGACGAACCTATGTTAGATAAACTTGAAGCAATCCTCAACCGTTTTGCAGAGCTTGACCGCCGCCTGGCTGAAGCCGGTACGGATTTTCAGCTCGTGGCGGAGCTATCCAAAGAACGCTCCGACCTCGAGCCAATCGTGACCCTTGCCAGGGAGTACAAAGACAACCTCACGAAGACCAGTGAAACCGAAGAACTGATTAGCGTCGCCGATGGTGAATTGCTTGAAATGGCACACCTGGAGTTGGACGAGCTCAAATCCCGCTTGCAAGAGCTGGATTCTGAGCTAAAAAGCATGCTGATCCCTCAAGATCCCCGCGACAACCGCAACGTGATTATTGAAATTCGCGCCGGCACCGGCGGCGATGAAGCCGGCTTGTTTGTGTCTGATCTGCTGCGCATGTACCTGAAATATGCCGACATTCACCGTTACAAGACCGAGATAATCTCCGCGAGTGAGACAGGTATTGGCGGATACAAAGACGTCACCTTTTCTGTGAAAGGTCGTGGCGCATACTCGCGTTTCAAGTTCGAATCCGGCGTGCATCGCGTGCAGCGTGTGCCCGAAACCGAATCACAAGGACGCATTCACACGTCAACGGTCACTGTGGCAGTATTAGCGGAAGTCGAAGATTTTGAGATCGAGATTCCGGATTCCGACATCGAGATTGATGTCTTTAAGTCGGCCGGCGCAGGCGGGCAAAATGTGCAGAAAAACATGACAGCTGTGCGCATCCACCACAAACCGACTGGCTTGATTGTGGCTTGCCAGGATGAACGCTCGCAACTGCAAAACCGTTTACGCGCGATGAGCGTCCTCAAAGCGCGACTTTACGAGATGGAGTACCAAAAGCGACACAGCGAACTTGACGCCTCCCGCCGTTCGCAGATTGGCACCGGCGAGCGCTCTGAGAAGATCCGCACCTACAACTATCCGCAGTCGCGTGTGACCGATCACCGTATCAACGTCTCCTCCTATAACATGGCTGGTGTGATGGACGGCTACGAACTGGACACATTCATCGATGAGCTGCAGCACGCCGAAGAAGCCGAACGCCTGGCGAATTTCGAAACGAATGACTGAAGACCGCCAGCCTTCTGGAATCTGCTGCATCGATCAGCCCTACCAGGTAGCACTGATCCTGCTGGCGCATGTGCTTCAGAAACCAAAAACCTGGGTGTTGGCACACCCCGAAACGCATCTCAATCCAGAGCAAAAAGCCGAATTGGAGCAGCTGGTCAGGCGTTTGGAGAAAGGCGAACCTTTGCCCTACCTGACAGGTAAGCAGGCGTTCTATGGGCTGGATTTTGCCGTCAGCCCGGCAGTGCTCATTCCCCGCCCCGAAACAGAACTGCTGGTCGAGCAAGCCCTTGATTGGCTGGAGGGTCACCCCGATGCTACGATGGCGCTGGATGTTGGCACGGGCTCAGGCTGCATCGCGATAACCCTGGCTACGCGCAAACCAACCCTGCAACTTACCGCTACAGATATTTCGAGAAAAGCTCTCAAAGTGGCTGAACAAAATGCTGAAACGCATCAGGTCACGTCCCTGATTACCTTTGAGCAGGCCGACCTGCTGCCCGTCGGAAATCTAGCTTTTAACCTTGTCTGCGCCAACCTGCCATACATCCCCAGCAATAAACTGCCTGATGTAAACACGATCGATTTCGAGCCGGTACTGGCACTCGATGGCGGCGAAGATGGTTTGGACCTGATCCGCCGGCTGCTTGAGCAGCTCACTCCAAGACTGAATCGACCTGCATTGGTTCTACTTGAAACTGAATCCACCCTCGGCGCGGAAACACTCGCGCTTGCGAAATTGGCTTTTCCGCAAGCCGAAGTTCGTCTGTTGCAAGACCTTGCCGGGTTAGACCGCCTGGTGAGGATTGAAATCGTATGAAAACGCAGCTCATTTCCGCCGCCCACCCGGATGCCATCGCGCTTGCCTGCGAAGTAATTCGCTCTAAAGGGCTGATCGCCTTCCCGACAGACACGTTATACGGCTTGGGTTGTGATCCCCATTTGCCAACCGCTTTACAGCGGATCTATGCCGTTAAGGGGCGCGCCTCCTCCAAAGCTATCCCGGTTCTCATCAGCCATCGCAACCAGTTATCCGGTCTTATCTCAGGTCTGCCTGAGCAGGCAGCCGGGCTTATGGAACGCTGGTGGCCTGGAGCTCTCACGCTGGTGCTGCCCAAGCACCCGGATTTGCCTGCGGATCTGACACCCTACCCAGGGCTGGCTGTGCGCATGCCCAATCACCCCGTCGCGCTTGCTCTGCTCGATCAGACGGGTCCCCTGGCAGTCACCAGCGCCAACCTCTCAGACCACGAAAACCCACGCGATGCCCAGGGGGTCTGGGCCCAGCTCGACGGATTGGTGGATCTGGTTTTGGATGGCGGAGAACTTACTGGTGGGCAAGCCTCGACCATCATAGATTCTATGGGCAGTGAACCGAAACTGCTTCGGGAAGGTCCAATTCCATTCAAAGACATCCTGGAAAGGTGGTTTGCCGCATGACCCGACTGAGAAATACTTGGTTGGATTTTGTGCTTGACCCCGATACCGGCACTTTTTTTCTCGAAAGCCGGCAATTTCCAAGTGTAAGCCTCAAAAATGCAAAATTCAACTTGAGTTTTAGCAGCAGTGTGTCCCATCCAACCGTTCAGCTTGAATCAATCAACCTGGAACAGCGCGATGACCCCAGACACGGACTCCTGGAGGTTGTTTCGGCAATCTACCACGCGGAAAAGGCTGACCTGCAATGGTTGGTGGAGTTTGCCCTGCCGACGGACCAGCCCCTGCTCCTACAGCGCATGGAGATCCGCAATTTCTCGGAGCAGGTCTTTCACCCCGATAAAATGACCTTTGGCGCTTTACGGGTGGGCGAGCTAAATTTCTCCGAAAATCGACCCGAAAAGACCGCGTTTTACAGCAACGGCTGGCAAAGCTGGTCCCCCAACGGCACTTGGCAGTATGGCGAAAAGCAGCCACGCAGTCGGTTAAAGCCTTTTGCGCATCCTATGATCTACAATACCTGCACACCCATCCCACGCAAGACTTCGGAGTTTTCATCGGATATGTTTGGGGCAATCATCGACCACGAGGCTAAAGTCGGGCTGATTTGCGGCTTTCTTTCCCAAAAAGAGCAGTTTGGTTCGCTTGTTTCCAGGCTACACCCCGAACCAGACCTGCAGGTCTGGGCAAACGCGGATAGGATCGATTTGCGCGAGGGGGCGACCCTCAGCAGCGACTGGCTGGCGTGGCAATTCTTCGAAACCACAGACTCTGAACCTTTCAAGGTTTACTTTGAAGCAGTTGCCCGGGAAAACGAGATCAGGCAGCGTATGGAGACGCCGGTTGGTTGGTGCAGCTGGTATTACTACTTCCAGAATATCACCCCGGCAGAGCTCCGCAAAAACCTGCAAGCCGTAAGCCAATTAAAACCGCAGTTACCACTCAAGTTCTTCCAGATCGATGATGGATTCGAGCAGGATGTGGGCAGTTGGTTTGATTTTGATGATGCGTTTCCAGACGGAGTGGCTGGTCTTTCGCAGGAAATTCGCGATGAGGGGCTGACCCCCGGGATCTGGCTTGCACCTTTTATCGTAGAGCCGAAGTCAAAACTGATCCGCAGGCATCCACATTGGCTTCTGCGCAGCGAAAATGGTCGTCCTGTCAACAGTGGATTCGGTTGGAGTGGGTTCTGTCGGGCGCTCGACCTTACCCATCCGGACGCGCTTGGCTACGTTCGCGATGTCGTCCGAACCGCCGTCAACGAATGGGGTTTCCCATATCTGAAACTGGACTTCCTCCAAGCGGCTGCTCTGCCGGGGGTACATCACGACCCCACTAAAACCCGCGCACAGATCCTGCGCCAGGCCTTGGAACTTGTCCGCGAGGAGGCTGGCAGCAACGTAATCCTGCTGGGGTGCGGCTGCCCTATCGGCTCGGGTTTGGGAATTTTTGATATGATGCGCATTAGCGCCGACGTCGGCCCGGAATGGGAACCGAGCGCAATAACCCTCAAAAAACCATTCCGCGAAGAACCCAATATGCCTTGCGCCCGCAACGCCATCCAGAACATCATCACCCGCGCCCCAATGGACCCACATTGGTGGGTGAACGATCCGGACTGCTTGCTCGTTAGAGCTGATTCAAAGCTAACCCTGGCGGAAGTCCAATCCCTGGCGAGTGCCATCAGCCTGAGCGGTGGTGCAATTTTGATCTCAGACGACATGAGCAAGCTAAGCGAAGACCGGCTGCAGATTGCCCGGAGCCTGCTGCCAGTTTTACCCCCAAATCCACAGGTGGTTGACCTTTTTGACAAGACCATGCCTGCGGTGATGCGCCAGGTGATGCAGACGCCGGCTGGTGAGCGGCACGTTATCGCGCTTTTCAATTGGTCAGACGAGCCGCGGGATCTGGAGCTGAATTTACAGGCTTTCGGGCTCGACCAGAAAACCTGGCTGATGCGGGAGTTCTGGACTGGGCAATGGGGGGAAGTTCGAGAGGTTGCCTATTTCTACGAAGTGCCAGCCCACGGCGTACGGCTGGTGAGCCTAAGCCCAATTCAGGACGTTGCCTACCTTGGCAGCGATTTACACGTTTCGCAAGCTATGGAGCTGCAAGCCTGGAAAAAGACACGCACCAAACTCACTTTTGAGCTGGATTTGGGTCGTGAAGCAGAAGGCAGGATTTATCTCTACTGCCAATCCGCCCCCTTAAAGGTTACTGTCGACGGCAAAGAGGTCTATTTTATCCAGGAAGACCCAAAACTGATCAGCATTGCGGTAAAGTTGGCAAAAGCCGTGAGCATAAAGGTTGCTTTCTAATCTTTCTGTTCATTCCTTTAATCTGTCACACCGTGCCCGTTGGGTATTGCGAACCTCCTTTGTGAAGATTAGTAGTGTGGGTTGGCGTCATTTATTGTTTCCTACCTCAGTCCCGGTATAGCCAACCCACCGCGGTAAGGTAAGCACATTTTTATGAGTTGGATCGCTGCGCAGGTAGCACTCTTTTTGGTGGGTTGGCTATTGCGATGTTCAGGTAGATAGAGGTAATGTGACGCCAACCCACCCTACTAAGATATTGTGTTTGTACATAGAAGAATTAAACCAATTACTACCTGGCTTGGCTCCTTCGCAACGACAATCCGTCATGGTTTAAAACACAACCGCCCTTGAGAGGGCGGTTGTGTAATCTAAAAGAGCGTTTACTTTTTGTCTTCGGATTCTTGCAGCGTGGGTTCGATCACTGCGGCAGGAGATGCCATTTCCCGGTTCTTGCGTCTGCTCGGGCGGTTGGCGGAGCGCTTTCGCAGAGCTTTCACCAGGAAAAAGATGCCGATTCCAAACGGGATCAGGAAGGGCAGGCAGGTGATGCCGAAGCGGATCAGGAAATCCACCAAACCCTGGAAGCTGCGCACCAATTTCTCAAGCGATTCTCTTACAACACCTTGGGGCTTCCATCCACCAATTTCGATTGGTTGCAGGGATGCCTCAGCAACAAGTGTGATGGTGATCGCAGAGAGGTTAGCTGCTTCCTTCAGGTAATTGATGTGACCCTGCAGGACCTCGATCTGGCTGCGAATGTTGGTCAACTCCCGAAAAACTTCCATAGTGTATTGCAGATCGGTGGTGTTTTCCATCAGTTTCACTAATTGCGTTTCCGCAGCCTGGAGGTTGCGCAAGCGCGATTCGGAGTCAACAAAATCCGCAGTTACATCCTGCCCGGATTGACTCTCGGAAATGATGCCATCCAAGCCCTTCGCGCTCATGGCACGAATTTCTGCTAAAGTGGCGTCGAGTTTTTCGGCAGGCACACGGATGGTGATGGTAGCCTTGTCATACGATCGACCGGAAGAGTAATCCTCTTCCTTCCATGTGTAAGAACTGACTACGAAACCGCCTAGGCGTGTTGCCATCGCAGAGATCGCAGTCATCGAATCTTTAGGCTTGGCAACTGAGAGCGAAATCTCGGCGGTTTTGAGAACCACCCGCTCGATTTGGCCTTCTTGCATGGCAGGGGCACCGGTCCCGCCCTCATTTTTATCCCAAACTGCATCTTCGGCAACAGGCGCGCCATAATCCGGCATCGCCGCAGGGGCTTCGGCAGGTGTTTGGATTGCGTCCCTTGATGCGGAACTACAGGCGGATAACATCAACATCGATAATAGGGCGATTAACAAAATCTTCTTCTTCATTTCGACTCCTTTGGTTTCTTTCTCCAACCTAAAGACGAAATATTGTTGGTTTTGTTCCTGCGAGGTTATATTCCCTGGCTGAGCCGCGAGGCGTGCCTGGAAGGAATCCCAAGGGCATGAATGCGTTGTTGGACGGATTCCACGTCATACTCTACACGCCTGAAGAGCCAGGTGTTTTCCTCATCGTCCCAGATGGCGTATGCCGCCTTGGGATTATGGTCGCGTGGCTGACCGACCGAACCGGGATTAAGAATAAAACGCTTATCAGAGCGCCAGCGATCGGCATGTTGGGGTGTTAGGATTGTGGGACGACCCTGGACATTTTCGACAAATATCGAAGGAATATGCGAGTGACCCACCAGGCAGATCTGCGTTAGGTATTCGGGGAAATTTTCGTTTGCGATGCGGGAATTGACAACGTATTCCCAAATGGGGTCGCGCGGACTGCCATGCGCCAGGGTTATCTGACCCTCTTCGATCACGATATCCAGCAGTTCCAAAAAATCGCGCGATTGCTGGCTGAGCAATTCGGATTGGATGGTAACTGCCCGGGCAGCCTGGTCATTAAAGGCGCGCAGGTCAATGAAGCCCATCAAAGCGGCATCGTGATTGCCCATGATGCAGCGCAAACCTGGCTGCTCGCGAAGGAGCGAAATGCACTCGTTTGGGTCTGGTCCATACCCAACCACATCGCCCAGGCACCAAACCTGGTCGTAGTGACCGGCGTCAGAAAGGACGGCTTCGAAGGCCGTCAAATTGGCATGAATATCCGAAACAATAAGTGTCCGCACTAAGTTAAGGGATGCTAAACGTGAAGCTCCACTCCCCTCCGTCGATATTCACCAGCGAGCTCGTCCCAAGCAGAACGACCCATGAATTGCCTGGTTTGAGCAAGAAAGGATTGCCCATCCCATCAAAAAACTGGATCGGTTTTTCGCCGTCAGGGGTTTTCCAGGTAATCTCATAAGCTTTACCATCACGAAAAGCTATGGCTGGAAGACCGTCGCTGTTCCCTATCAGATCAATGCTGTGAAGTGTGGTCTTGATTTCGGCATAGGGTACATAGACCACGATCAAGTTGGAGAACGCCAGCTGTTCCCCGGTGTTCTGATCAATCGAAGCGTTATAAACATTGCTGGTGGTTTCGTCCATCGCGAAGCGCAAATACTTGCCGCTGGTTTCATCGTAGACAAAATCGCTTCCATCAGCCGACGAGAAGGTAATCCATGCGCTTGCGCCTGCTTCACCGCCATCTGGAGGTGTCTCTCGAAACGCCATGCCACTGAGGTCCGGGTTCTCGAGTGCGTAGCCCTGGTAGTTGAAGTATTGTGAAAGCGCAGCTGAATCGCCAAAAACGCTGTATACCAGGTTGCGACCATCGTCACAGACTCCAGGACAGAGGTACTTATCGGTAAAGTAACGACCTGGAATGTAATTATTGAGATAGGGCAGTACATCGTTTCCATCCCCACCGGTGGAACCGACCACCGCTTGGTAGAGACTGCCGAGGTGACCATCGACACGGCGAATGGAACGCACAGGTCCGATCCGGTCGCTGTCTTGTCCGTAATACAGCGCAGCAAAACGGTTGGCACCCCAGCCTATGTAATATTCAAAAATCAGATCAGCCTTTGAAAGACCCCATTGAGGTTGATAATCGATTTGGTGATTGGAAATTTTCATAATCACCGGACGGCGGTTAAGCAGCTCTGGGTTTTCTACCTCCAGACCCGTCAGGGGGTTGACGCCTTCAGGGTAAGAATCCGGTCCCACAATGGCAGCTACCGTCGGAGTAGGCTCAGGTAATGGGGTCTGCGTGGGTTCAGGAGTAGGTGTGGCGTTTGGTACAACCTGATCAGTGGGTTTTGTAGCAAATACAGCAGTTACAGTACCGGCGATCGCGGTTCTCTCAGCGTCTGTTAATTCTCTTTCAGCCGGAGCAACACAAGCGCTCAACAGAAGGCTTACTGCGAGCAAAACAAGCAAGATTCCTGGGATTCTCTTCATGGTATCCATCCTTGAACAGTGAAATTGTACCCTATTATTGAGCCTGCTGATGTCATCCGTAGAATAATTGATTCTTGCTGCATGCAAATAAAAAAGCTGGAAATCTTATGAGATTCCCAGCTTTTTCTAATTCATTTGTACGTTCACGTTGTTACGACCAGGCGAAGAGTCACAACCTCGATTTAGCCATTACCCGCCAAAAGCCCGGTCGGTCAGGCTGGCGCCGACGTTGAAATATTTCGCGTCGGGGTGATGCAGGATGATCGCCGCAGTGGATTGCTCAGGCACCAACTGGTAAGCAGAGGTCAGGCTCATGCCCAGTTCCTGCTCAGCCGGCAGCAATTCAAAGACTTTGGCGTGGTCCTGCAGTTCCGGAATGGAAGGGTAACCCCATGAATAGCGCAAACCTTGCTCAGGGGCCATTTTGAGCTCCCTGCGGATCTGCTTGTGCAGGTAATCCGCAGTCGCCTCAGCCAACTGCACTGCCAATCCGTGGAAGAAGAATCCTTCCGAATACTCTGCTGCCGCATCCAGCGCTTCAAAGCGTTCCGTTGCCTGTCTCCCAACCGTCACAACCTGGAAGGCAACCATGTCCATCACGCCCGAACTGAGTGGCATGAAATAATCCGCCAGGCAGAGCTGCTCACCTGCAGGTTGTCGCGGGAACGTAAAGCGTGTCAATTCGCGCAAGTCTTTTCCAAGCGATGCCGGGTCAAAGACGACCAGGTCGTTGCCCTCAGATGCCGCCGGCCAGTAGCCATAGACCGCCTGGGGTTTGTACCAGCCTTCTTTCTCCGCCTGAGCCAGCATGCGCAACCTGCGGGCGTCAAATTCGAGCTGCATCTCTTCCCATGCCTCGCCTTTTAGTCCCGTCCCGCCCCAGTTCATGCGGTACAGTGATTTAATGTCAAGGTGGGTTGCCACGGTCTGCAAGGGCAAATTCCGCACCACTCTCGGTCCCCATTTGGTTACCTCGGGGATAAACTCTGCCGGTTTGACGCTGATTGCCCTTTCCGTTACAGTGGCTGGGCGTTCCACTTTTTTCTTGCCAAATTCCTGATCAGCTTTTTCGTAAATCGTTGCGAGCAAAGCTGCCTTGCGGGCAGGGTCGGAAAGCTGATCCATCACGTTCAAGCCCTCAAAAGCATCCTTACAGTAGAAAACGCCGCCCCGGTAATATTCTCCGCTTTCGGTCTTCAAGATACGGCGACCGAACGCCGGATTAATCGCCGCACCACCAATCAGCACGGGGATGTCCAGCCCACGGCGCTGTAATTCATTGATGATCAGTCCCATCTGCTTGCTGGTAGAGACCAATAACGCGCTCAGACCAATCGCGCTGGCTTTTTGCTCTACTGCCGCGGAGATAATCGTTTCCATTGGCACCTGTTTACCCAGGTCTACCACTTCATATCCGTTGTTCGAGAGGATCGTGCGCACCAGGTTCTTGCCAATGTCATGCACGTCGCCAAAAACGGTTGCAATCACGAGCTTGCCCTTCGAGAGACCCTCCTGCCTATCCAGGTAGTTTTCAAGATGGTTAACAGCCTTTTTCATCACCTCAGCGGACTGCAAAACAAAGGGTAGGATCAGATCGCCCGCGCCAAAGCGGTCGCCCACTTCTTTCATCGCCGGCAGCAGAACCTCGTTCAGGATCGTCACCGCGACCGCACCCTGAGGTTGGTCAGGATGCTCCGCGAGAATGACGTCGATGTCTTCTTCAATGCCAGCTTTGTGCCGGCGCAAGACCTTCTGGAACAACCTCTCGCTGTTGGTTAAACCCTCAAATGGGTCGACCTTGGCAGATTGGTCATCCTCACTGGTGACAACCGAGTCGAAGTATGCAATGAAGTCGGCCAGTGCCGCATCTGAGCGGTTAAAGATCAGGTTTTCCGCCAGTTCCCGTTCATTTGCCGGGATTTCAGCATAGGGCTTGACCTGCGCAGGATTGACGATTGCCATGTCGAGCCCGGCTTCAACTGCGTGATAAAGAAAGACGCTGTTTAGCACCTTACGTGAGGCAGGAGAGAGACCAAAGGAGACGTTGCTGACGCCCAGGGATGTGTGCACGCCTGGCAGTTCTTTCTTGATCTGGCGAATACCCTCCAAGGTTTCGATCGCCGAGTCGCGGTAGATTTCCTCACCCGTTGCGAGGGTGAAGGTCAGGTCGTCAATGACGATATCCTCAGGGCGCAGATCATACTCTGCCGCCAGCTCCACCAATCGTCGGGCAATCTGCAGCTTGCGTTCAGCTGTCTTTGCCATACCCTCTTCATCGATCGTCAATGCCATTACAGCCGCACTGTGCTTCTTTGCAAGAGCAAAAATCCGTCGTGGTTTGGCATCGCCAGCTTCAAAGTTTGTGGAGTTGATTAGGCAGCGCCCTGGCGTGGTCTCAAGCGCAACTTCAACCACATCAGGTTCGGTCGTATCGATCACCAAAGGCACCGGCACCTCCAACGTGAGGCGCTTCACCAACCGGCGCATCATGTCCGCTTCGTCACTGCGCTCGGTCACCGCCACACTGATATCGAGGGCGTGCGCGCCAAAGTCCACCTGGTCGCGCGCGATCTGCAGCATGCCGTCGTAGTCCTCAGCCATCAGCAAGCGCTTGAAGGCGCGGGAACCCTGAGCGTTGAGCCGCTCACCAATCACAAATGGGGCAGGCTGCTGCTCAATTGCTACCGCCTGGACTGAAGATGCCAGGGAGGCAAAAGCCGCGTGTTCATTTTTTAATGTAGTAATCCCGGCAATTTTCTGGCTCAAAGCCAGGATGTGAGCCGGCGTGGTGCCGCAGCAACCACCCACCACGCGGATGCCATAACTGCTGACATAATCCGCCAGGGCAGTGGAAAACTCCTCTGCCTGCATCGGGTAAACGGCTTCGCCGTCAACGTTCATCGGCAGACCGGCATTAGGGATGCACGAGATCGGCAATTGCGAGTTCTCACTAAGATACGAAATGGCTCCCCGCATGTGCTCCGGACCAGTGGAACAATTCAGCCCGACCACATCCACGCCCATGCCCTCAAGGATTGAGAGCACCGCCGTGATGTCGGTCCCAAGCAGCATCTTGCCGTTGATGTCAAGCGTTACCTGCGCTTGGATGGGCAACCAAACGCCTTCATCCTCGAACGCGAGGTGAATACCGTTGATGGTGGCCTTAACTTCAAGAATATCGTTGGAGGTTTCGATCAACAGTAGATCCGCGCCGCCTTCAATCAGACCGCGAGCTTGCTCGCGGAACAGCTCAACAAGCTGGTCGAATCGGATGTTAGACATTTCGGGATCGTTGGTCGAGATGAGCTTACCGGAGGGTCCGATTGAGCCGGCAACGAAGCGTGGCTTTTCGAGCGTGCTGTATTCATCCGCAGCTTTGCGCGCGATCTGAGCCGCGGCAAAATTGGTCTCATGGGTTTTGTCAGCCAGGGCATAATCCGCCAGGGTCAGTCTGTTAGCCCTAAAGCTGTCGGTCTCGACCACATCAGCGCCGGCTTCCAGGTATGCCTTATGGATCCTGGAAATTGTCTGAGGGGATGAGAGAGAGAGGTAGTCATTGCAACCCAGGTAACGCTCGCCTCCAAAATCGGCGGCAGTTAACTTCTGCAGCTGCAGCATGGTGCCCATGGCGCCGTCGAAGATCAACACGCGTTTGTCGAGTTCCCTGAGATAAGCGTCTTTTTTGGTCAGTTTCGTACCTGTCATCATTGTCACCTTACAAAAAATACCTCTCCTGGAGGTATCCCTTCACAGTTCATTTCGTCCATCCCTTGTGCCAGGCACAGGAGATATCAACGAGTAAAACGAGTTTATCATATTTAGGAACGGTGTTCAAATTATTGAGGTCTATCTTAATAGGTCAGGCGCTTTAACCTTTACTGCTGGAGTGCGATTGACGGTAACCGCTGGTAAATCCCCCCCAAAAAGATTCCTGTTACACGATCGTACCCCCTTAACATCGCAGGAAATAATGTATAATCTCAGCATGGAAGATAACCAAAACCAGCCTATCCCCTTTAAGTTTTATTTACCCGGTATGTTAGTCCTCATCATTCTCGGAGCGATTGGCATCGGGCTGATCCTTACCCTTACCTTGCCAACCATCGGTCCGCGTTGGTTGTTTTTCTTCTTCCTGGTCATTTTTGTGACAGGATTGTTTCTGCCCTTTACCTGGTTCCTCAACCTTCGATTTCCTTCCGATCCCCCTGCCCAGCCCCATGTGATCATCCGCCAGGCAGCCTGGTTCGGCATCTTCGCCGCGTTAATCCTCTGGCTGCAAATGGGTCGGGTGTTGACAGCGTCGCTGGGAATCATCATGGCAGCAGCACTGGTCCTGGTGGAGTTTTTGATCAGGCTCTGGGAACGCAGCCGCTGGAAACCTAACCCACAAAGCAACTGATTCATGCCAACTAACTCCCGATTATCAGAGAAAGGTAGGTTTCAAACTATGGACATTTGAGTAAATTGTCGTCAACCTCAATGTAAGGTAAGTCTTGGTAAGTTTTGACAATCCCTTCCACCCTAACGCATTTTCCTTGAATATCTTTGTAGTAATAACCATTTAGAACTAGCATACGGAAATCATACATTCCATCACCAAAGGACATGTAAAATATTTTTTCTCCCCAGTAAGCCCTTTTTACAGTTCCATATACGCACAGTTTCTCACCTTTATCATTTTTAGTGACCTTACTCCACAAAACACAATTGTTATCAGGTGTAGGAGACAACGAAACGACTCTGACCTGAGTAGGTCGTTTAGTAGGTGAAGGGGTTCTTGTCGGCGCAGAAGTATTTATAACTTGTATTTGCGTGGGTACATGCTGAGTAGTAGCCTTGGTTGTGTTACTTGAAACTAACGAAAAGCCTACAAAAGCAATCGCCATAAACATAAGAAGGATGATAAATTTCCATCCAACTGCTATTGAGGAAAGATTACTTGAGTTATTACGTAAACGCTTGGTAGATGAATAATTCACCAAATTTCCGACGAGGATGAAAGGTGTCGTTATGAAAGAAATGACACCAAACCAACCAAAAAGTAATGTTTTTCCTGTCATTTCCCAAAAGTTTTTTTCGATACAATCCGCGCAGAGTTCTCCCTCTATTTTTCTCGTAAATCGCAGAACTATTGCTCCAATATTTTGGCGAAAAGTAACTTTTTCAGTAGGAACATTTGCGAGACATGCTTGGCAGTAACCTGTTGCTTTTAAATCCGGTTCCTTTTTCTCTGAGGAATGGACTTCAGATTGTTTTGAATTTTGGTTGGTATCGGTATTCCCAGCAGGCTGACTTCTTTGCTTTTTCTTTTGGACTATGTCACGACCAATGCTTTCACTAATTTGACACAGTTGTGTAATGCTACTCGTAATCTGCTCAAAGTATTGACTGGACTCAGTTTCAGTTATCCTATTTTCTAATCGACCTGTTTTAAGCAGGTCAAGCAAATTTTTGATCACAAAGAAACTAGTCCAAAACTGGATCATGCCTGGACTAAACTGACTGTTATATCCAAATTTTTCGTACTCAGCTCCGAGCATGATATTTATAGGAATAACTCCTTTAACTTCTTGTGCCATTTCGTCAATCAGGATATCTTTTTTTGAAGTACTGACTTGAGGTAACAACCTGTATACTATTGTTGAGACTAAACTGGTTAACGTAAAAAACGGCCGCGTTGTAGTAGTGATATCAGGCATTGGATTTAGAATATGATTCCAACGCTCCCCGACATCTTTAATGTAAATCATCGCCTGGTCGATTTTTTCCTGAGAATACTCAGAATCCTCTTGGTTATCTGTCTCTTCTGAATCAAGGTCTTCTCTGAGATTCAACGCCAAATCGTAATCTTGACGTTTTTTTAGATTTGAGAGAACCCCATATGCAAGATTAATCTCTTTGAGGTCATTCTCAGCTCTAGTCTTACTTTCAGGATCAATAAACCGGTCTGGGTGATAAACTTTAACCAAGAATAAATAACGACTTCTTATTTCTTCAGCTGTCGCGTTTTGCTCTACTCCAAGGATTTCATAAAAATTTCTCATGCATGTCCTTAACCAAATTAGTCAAAACCTAATCAGAAAAAAAATAAACTATAAAATTGGTGTTAAAAGAAGAAATAAAGTATCTGATCTTGATGCCAAACCTCATTGACCCTCAAATATGCAATTCATCTACCAAGAAGCAATAAACTACAGACAAATTATATCAAACCTAATATCAAATGAGACGGACGACAATAATCGGAGATCAAGCCTAAATATGTATTTTTTTGAAAAGCAACTCTTCAAATCAGCTTTTAACAGTCCCGATTAATTCTTAGAATCAGAAGGATTACTACCTATCAGTCACCTGCTTTTTTCCGGTTTCCTGTCAATCATCCATTATTCAAGTATAATTTTTCATCATGAAAGAATTAACGTTAGAACTTTTTTCACAACATTGTCCGGCACTCGTCCTGGTGGAGATATTGATCAGGCTTTGGGAACGCAGCCGCTGGAAACCTAACCCACAAAGCAACTGATCATGGTCTCCCTGCGCGAAATCCCCTCGGTAGACCAGATTCTTCAAAACCCCAACACCGAGCAACTCCTGGGCTCTTTTGGGCGTGACTGGACAACTCAGGCTGTCCGAGAAGTGCTTAACACGGAACGTGAGGAACTCAAAACCGGCAAACCCTGCCCTTCTGAAGAAGTTCTGATTTCCATGGTTAGCCACGAGCTTCAATCACAGGCACAGTTGAGCTTGCGACCAGTCATCAACGCAACCGGTGTCATTTTGCATACCAACCTGGGGCGCGCGCCACTCTCCGAGGACGCCCTCGCCCAAATACAAGCAGTCGGTGCCACTTACAGCACCCTGGAGTTCGACCTCGCAAGCGGCAAACGCGGCAAGCGCGATGTTCACGCCGCCGACCAACTAATCAGGCTGACTGGCGCCGAAGCTGCTCTTATCGTCAACAACAATGCAGGCGCGGTTCTTTTAGTGCTCAGCGCGTTGGCTAAGGGCAAAAAAGTAGCTATCTCACGCTCACAATTGGTGGAAATCGGTGGAGGCTTCCGCATTCCGGATGTGATGAAACAATCCGGTGCTAAACTGCTCGAAGTAGGCACAACCAACCGCACTAACCGCGCCGATTTTGAGACTGCAATTGCTGAAGGCGCAAAGATGCTTCTCTGGGCACACCAGAGCAACTTTCAGATTGTTGGATTCTCATCCAGCCCGGAAATCGCTGAGCTTGGCAACCTGGCACACCAACACTGCCTACCATTAATGGTGGACCTGGGTTCAGGCGCGGTCGTGGACACAACCCGCTACAGTCTGCGGCACGAGCCAACCGCCATGGAAGTCCTGGCGGCAGGTGTCGACGTGGTCTGTTTCTCAGGCGATAAGTTGCTGGGTGGACCTCAGGCTGGCATTATCCTCGGACGAGCTGATCTGCTTGAAAAAATACGCAAACATCCGCTCTACCGAGCGCTCAGAGCCGACAAGCTCTGCCTTGCCGGGCTAAACGCGACCCTGCTGCATTACCTGAAAGGCGAAGCGGAAGAGAAAATCCCGCTTATACGCATGCTCGCGCTGAAACCCGAAGAAATAAAAACCCGGGTGGAAGCCTGGATCGCTGAATTGGGCTTCGGCAGCCGGGTTAAAGGTCGCTCTACCATCGGCGGAGGAAGCTTGCCGGGTCAGGACCTGCCCACCTACCTCCTGGCGTTGCGCTGCAAGTCCATCCCCAGGGCAACGGCTGCCTTACGTCAGCAAAATCCGCCAATCATCGCGAGAGTGCAGGAAGATTTGCTGCTGCTCGACCCCCGCACCATCCTTCCCTGGCAGGAAAAAGACCTGCTTAAGGGGTTAAAATCAATTGAAAACCACATCGAGGTACAAGAATGAAACAGGATTTGGACAAACTTATCAGAAAATTTGGCGCGGATGCGCTTTGGATCACCGGAGCAGCTCAACACAACCCTGCCATGGTATATCTCACCGGCGGAGCACACATCACCGGTGCTGATCTTTTCATTCGCCCTGGTCACCAGCCTGTGCTCTGCCACGGCATGATGGAACGGGATGAAGCCGCGAAAACCGGCTACGAGTTGCTCAGTTATGCCAATTTCCCGATCAACGCTTATCTCGAGAAAGCCCAGGGCAATTTGCTGGAGGCTACCGCCAACCAGTATGCAGACATCCTGAAGGCGATCGGACTCACGGAAGGCAAAGTTTTATTGTATGGTGTGCTCGAGTTTGGTCAGCGATTCGCGTTGGTGAAACGCCTGGCGGAATTGATGCCTGGCTTGCAGCTTAGCGGTGATTTTGACGGCAGTATACTCCTTGAAGCCCGTGCCACGAAAAGTGCTGATGAATTAGCCCACATCCGGCACATGGGAGTCGTTACCACCAATGTTGTAAAACGCGTGCAGGATTTCTTGACGGGGCACAATGTGCAAGACGAAACCCTGGTCAAACAGGATGGCACAACTCTGACAATTGGCGACGTAAAGAGCTTGATAAACCTCTTGCTGGCTGAGGCTGGCGCGGAGAACCCGGAAGACTGTATATTTGCGATCGGGCGTGATGCCGGCGTGCCTCACAGCAGCGGAACCCTCTCGGATCCGATCAAACTCGGCAAGAGTATCGTTTTTGACATTTACCCCTGTGAAGCCGGCGGTGGTTATTTCTATGATTTCACCCGAACCTGGTGCCTGGGGTACGCCCCAGAAGCCGTGCAAAAAGCCTACGACCAGGTCAAGTCGGTTTATGAGCAGGTTGTGAGCGAGCTTGAAAATGGCGTCAATCCGGCACGCTACCAGGCTCGCACGTGTGAGCTGTTTGAGGAGATGGGTCATGAGACCATCCGCCAAAACCCGCAGATTCAACAAGGTTACATTCATAGCCTTGGGCACGGAGTGGGGCTGAATGTGCACGAAAAACCCTGGTTCGGCCGGGAAAAAGACCCAACCAACCTCTTGCAGGTCGGGACAGTTTTCACCATCGAACCCGGTCTTTATTACCCCGAAAAAGGCTTTGGCGTTCGCATCGAAGACAGCTGGTTTGTCCGCGAGGATGGAAGCTTTGAAAAGTTTGTAGATTATCCTATGGAACTGGTTTTGCCGATGAGAGGAGCTTAGCATGAAAAAGGTCAATATGCGCGTTTTAGGAATTGAAAGCTCCTGCGATGAAACCGCGGCTGCGGTTGTTGAAAATGGCAGAGTCATACAGAGTAGTGTGATCGCCAGCCAGGTGGATCTGCACGCCCAATTTGGCGGTGTCTACCCAGAACTGGCTTCGCGTGAGCACGTCAAGGCAGTCCATGCCACAGTCAAGGAAGCCCTGCAGCAGGCACACATGGGACTTGCGGACCTGGATGGCATCGCGGTGACCCGCGGTCCGGGTCTGGCTGGCTCGCTTGTGGTGGGCGTGAACCTTGCCAAGGGTCTGGCTCTCTCAGCAGACCTGCCCATCGTTGGGGTCAACCATCTCGAAGGGCACCTCTATTCAGCCTGGTTGTATCAGGCTGGCAGCAAGCCTTCCCCTGAACCAAAACTTCCCCTGTTGGCCCTCTTAGTTTCCGGTGGACACACCGAGCTCGTCCTGATGCGCGACCACCTGCAATACGAATCTCTCGGCGGAACCACTGACGATGCCGCAGGCGAAGCCTTCGACAAGGTCGCCCGCTTGCTGGAGCTCGGATATCCAGGTGGACCTTCGATCCAAAAAGCCGCCATGCAAGGTAATCCACGTGCTTTCAACTTCCCCAAAGCACGTTTGAGCGAACCCTGGAATTTCTCCTTCAGCGGTCTGAAAACATCCGTTTTGCGCACCGTGGAAGAGTTCAAGTCTGCCAAAAAGCCCATACCCACTGCAGACATCGCCGCGAGTTTTCAGGCAGCAGTGGTTGGTGCCTTATTCGAAAAGACCATCGCCGCAGCCCGGGAGTTCAAGGCACGCGAAATCATCGTGGCGGGTGGCGTCAGCGCTAATAAAGCCTTGCGCGAAGCTTTCCGCTCTCAGACCGAATTCCGGGTGCATATTCCGCACATCAGCCTTTGTACCGACAACGCTGCCATGATCGCCGCTGCCGGCTACCGGCACTTCGTCGCGGATGAAGCCTCCGACCTGGACTTTGATGTGCAGGCGAATTGGTCGTTGGCTGCCCGTGTCTGATTCTTAACCGCAACCACCCAACTTCAAAAACAAGGAGCAAAAATGGACGTAAAAGTAACCTGGAATCAAGAAATGGTCTTCACCGGTGCTGCTTCATCTGGAAACGAAATACCGTTGGACACTTCACTTTCACCAAGCGGGCAATACAATGGCTTCAGTCCGATGGAACTGCTGGCAATTGGTACGGCAGGATGTTCGAGTATGGATGTGATGTCAATCCTGCGCAAGAAAAAAGCGCCAGTTACAGCTTATGAATGCAAGGTGCACGTGGAGAGCGTGCAGGATCAGCATCCGAATGTTTTTAAGTTGATGGAGTTTGAGTACATCGTCACTGGAAAAGGCATCAACCGGGCGGACGTGGAACGCGCCGTACAGCTCTCGGAGGAGAAGTACTGCCAGGGCATTGCCATGATGCGCAAAACCGCCGAAATCCGCACCAAGATCACGATTATCGAAGAGTAGCCAGTCAAGTACCAGAAATTTTTACCTGCCACGGGAGGCCATCCCCCTCGTGGCAGGTTCTTTTTGTAAAATCTACCAATTACCATTTTTCCTTGTCAATACATAACCACTGGGTTACCGGTGAAAACAAGAAGTAATCATTGTAGGGGCACGGCACGCCGTGCCTCCCTCAGCGGCGTGCCGTGCCCGCAAAGCAGCTTAATCTTCCATCCACCTTTTTGAGTTCTTAAATTG
>CAYRYL010000012.1:44505-53556 GCA_964428425.1 uncultured Anaerolineaceae bacterium
GCTCCAATAATTCATCGCGGTGGGAGCAAGCCCCCACCGTACGAAGGATTCCACCGAATGGGCACGGTACGCCGTGCCTCCCCTTGCGGGACGCCGTGCCCGCAAAGCAGCTTAATCTTCCATCCACCTTTTTGAGTTCTTAAATTGCTCGTCCGTAGTGGCAGGCCCCCGTGCCTGCCAGATTTATCTTGCTCCAATAATTCATCGCGGTGGGAGCAAGCCCCCACCGTACGAAGGATTCCACCATAGGGGTACGGCGTCCTTTGGTCAGTCAATATTCTTTGGTAGGGGCACGGCATGCCGTGCCTCCCCAAGTGATCTCGATGTAATGATTCATCGCATGGGAGTAAACCCCTGCAGTATGGATAGATTCGTGTTCTACCAACGGTCCTCATATCTGTCCATACCCGATTTACTGGTAAAATCGCATGGTATGAAAGGTCGCAAGTTACTCTTCGCAATTCTCCTGATCTCACTTGTCGCCAGCTGCACAAGCCGACCAACTGAGACCGCTCTGCAAGAACCAACAGTAATCGCAGAACCAAGCCCAACCCCAGAATCCACAACCATCCCCACATTCGTTCCGGTCCAAATGCAGCTTCCCCCCCTGCCCGAAAATCGCACCCAATACAAACTGGATTTGATACTCAACTACTACTCGCATTACGGCGCGGTGACCGAAGTGATCACCTACACCAACCGCAGCAGCCACAACCTGGAAGAAATCCATTTTGTGGTGCCCCCTCGCAACTTTGAAGGCAGTTACGACCAGTCCGGCTTGCGCGGCGAACGCATGGCAGGCTTTAGGGAAGATGGCATCCACACCCTTGTCAGCCTCACTTCACCCTTATTGCCCGGTGAGACGACCACCTTTACTTTCAATTTCAGGCTTTTCTTCCCGCTGCACCCTGGCATTTACGGTTACACCACCCAGCAAACCAATATCTCGGATTGGTACCCGTTCATCCCGCCTTACGATGAAGAACAAGGTTGGCTGGCTTATGATCGGGTGGTGGACCAGGACAACATCATTGTGGGCGAATCGATTGTCAACGAATTCAGCGATTTCGACGTAACCCTCACACTCACAGACCGCGCGGAGTTAATTGAGGTCGCTGCCAGCTCCCCCGCGAGCGGTTCGAACGGCAAGTATTCCTATCACCTCGAAGGCGCGCGCGGATTTTCGTTCTCGGTCAGCGACAGTTACTTCGAATACGAGCTCGTTCAGGATGGTCTACGTATTCATTCGTATGTCTTCATGAACAATATTGAAACGGGCAAAGCAGTCACACAACTCGGCGCCAATGCCATGAAGCTCTACGGCAAACTTCTTTACCCTTACCCACACGAAATGGTTTCGATCGTGGTCGGAGATTTCCTGCATAACATGGAAATGGACGGCATGGTCATGATCAGTTACGGCATCTTCGACTTTTATGATGGAACGCCGAAGACGGACCTGGTGCTCATGACATCGCACGAACTGATGCACATGTGGTTTTACGGCACAATCGGCAGCAATCACGCCCTCGAACCCTGGCTGGATGAAGCCTTCGCAACCTACGCGGAACTGCTCTACTTTCAGGAATACCACCCCGAGGACGTGGAGTGGTGGTGGGCGATCCGCATCCACGAACAGAATCCTCAAGGTTTCGTCGATGCGGATATCAAACTTGAAGGTGGCTACATCCCTTATCGCAACGCGGTCTATCTGCGCGGAGTCCAGTTCCTGAACGAAGTTCGGCTGGCAGTTGGAGAAGGTGAGTTTTTCGCCGCCCTTAAAGATTTCGCCTTCAGCAACACCTGGCGTATCGCAACCCGGCAGGACTTCTTTGATGCCATCGCGCGGCATAGCCAGGCGGACCTGAAACCAATCGTTTCCAAGTATTTTGAAAACTAAGCGATTTTTCCTATTTACGAGCAGTTTTATGGGCTGTCGTGTCAACTTGACACCTGGGAATTTGACGGGTAATATCCAAAGCTGGAGTTAATATGACAGATAACACGAACCTGACCCCTGGCAATCCGCCTGAAAACAAAATTGAGATTGTCAATAACCCATCCAATCCTAAACCTTTCCATCAGCAGCCCGGTATGATCGCAGCTGGTGTACTTATCCTGCTTGCAATTGTGTTGCTTATCGCGTGGTTCGCAGGTAAAAACAAACCAAGCCAGGTTGTTATCACCCCCACAGCAGCCGAGCCAGTTGTTATCTTGGAAACAGAACCTCTTCCCACCAGCACTGTGGTTGCCCAAGCTGAAACCCTTGCTCCTCTTCCAACCGAAGTTCCGCCGACCCCCGAACCCACAGCCTTGCCACGCACCGATGTGATCACCCACACCATCCAGGAAGGCGAAACCGTTGCCTCCCTCGCAGGCAAATTCAACCTTTGGCCTGAAACGATCCTTTGGGGCAACCGTTATGAGCTTGGCGATGACATCCGCAATTTCACCCCAGGCACCACGATCTTTATCCTTCCGGTCGACGGTGTCTATCACACCTGGTCAGCTGGTGAGGGGCTTGGCGCCGTCTCCAAGTATTACGGTGTCACCCCGGAAGACATCATCAATTACCCTGCTAACAATCTCTCTGCTGACACAATCGGCAACTATGCTTCGCCCAACATCAAAGATGGCACGCGCCTGGTGGTGCCGGGTGGAAAGCTGCCGAATTATTTCGCGAGTGACACGCTGCTCTACTATGCCGCGCTTGAGAAACTCCGTTCTCTGCCTCTTGGCAACGCTGAGAGCTACCCGGCGCCTCGCGAAGAAATTATCGTTTACGAGGTTCAGCCACTTGATTCAATCTTCGAAATTGCTGAGCAGTTCGACCTCCTGCCTGAAACCATTCTTTGGACTAACCGCTACCTCATCGGCGACACACCCGATGGCATCTATCCCGGTCAGAAATTGATCATCCTTCCCGAGGATGGCGTTTATCACGCCTGGTTATATGGCGAAGGCATGAATGGTGTTTCCTCTGGCTACGGCGTTACGCCGCAAGACATCCTGAATGAGCCCCTCAACCAACTCGACCCAGAGGCAATCGGTGAGTTGAGCCTGCCGCACATTAAGACCGGCACCTTCCTATATATCCCTGGCGGTAAAGGTTCCATTCCTTCATGGGTGAGTGTTGTAACAGACCCTGGCTCTGGAGAACACCCAAATGTGTCTTATTTAGGCGCATTTGCCTGTAATACGACTGCCTGGCTTACTGGCTCTGGCATTTTCCAACTGCCCAACAGCATTCCCGACATCAGCGGCTATGAGTACAACCCGCCTGTGCACAACGGCCTTGACTACAAGGGTAACACTGGCGACCCAATCTATGCGACGGACAATGGCGTGGTGATCTACGCTGGCTGGTCTGACAGAGGTTATGGCAACACGATTGTGATTGACCATGGCAATGGCTACCTCTCGCTTTATGCCCACCTGATGGATGGCGGCGTGGCAGTCGGCTGCGGTGCTATGGTTTATGGCGGTACGCCGATTGGCAACATGGGCAGCACTGGCAACTCATCCGGTTCCCATCTTCACTTTGAACTGCGATACAACGGCAGCCCTGTCAACCCACACAGTTTTGGGCTGTAAAATGCCCTGAGTTCCCAAGGGCTGGTCGCTTGAAAACACAACCGAAATTGCGTCAGAATCTGATTTCTTCGATGCGATTCGAATGAACAGAAACGCTGATCTGAATCCATTGCTGAGGCAGTTCTTCGAAAATCCCCCGACTGATTAATTGTTCTGAATTATTCTGCTGAAATCATACTGGCAGAGTCCGAGAGTGTGCTTGCCCGCACTCTTTGCGTGCCCCTCACCAGCTCACCCTGATACGCGGCAACTCCCTCCACCGGTGTCCAGCCTTCAAGGTTGAACGGCAGTACGCTCCAGGCAGCCGGGATCCACTGTCCGTTATACTTGCGAGCCAGGTGAACATGCGTGCCGGTGGCTTTCCCTCCTTCGCAGGAAGGTCTTCCCACCTGGTCGCCTTGTTTCAGTCGATCACCAACCTTTACTCGTCCCTCTTCAGCGACGTGCAGATAGAGAATTACCCATCCTGTGCGCTCGTCACCATCACCATCCAAATCCAGCATGACAGTGCCACTATCCGTTCGTGCGACCACACCATCTGCCACAGCCAGTGCGTACTGCTCAGTCTCAACACAACCTTGTGTCGGCAATGGAGGAGCAAAATCGATTGCAGCCCAGGGCTTGCGTGAGCCCCAGCCGGTGTGTGGACCGCCCGTGTAGGACCACGTGGTACCGTTTTTGAATGGCAGAACAAATTGCGGTTGGGTCAGCGACCCAGG
This sequence comes from uncultured Anaerolineaceae bacterium, assembly GCA_964428425.1. GTDB lineage: Bacteria > Chloroflexota > Anaerolineae > Anaerolineales > Anaerolineaceae > Mesolinea. Next base: position 48,819 of record CAYRYL010000012.1, read on the forward strand.
CAAAACGGTCAGATTTCGCTGCCAGGGGTCGCCAAACAAATCCTTGAAGGTCTTTGCAAAGCCATCAGGTCCAATCGCCTTCTTGTAAGCCTCTCCCTGGTAAATCTGCGAGAAGTAATAGTGTAGCGCCACTGTAGCGGAATTTTGCCAGGGGTCGACATTCTCGATCAACCCGTCTTCAAGCAGAAGCGAGCTCAGTTCGCCCTTGAAATAGCGGTAAAAGCCGTCATTAACCAGATCCGCCGCATAGGAAATCTGCAGTTCAACGCCCTGATGATAATTATCAAAACCCAGGAAAGTTGATTCCTTGGTTCGGTCCCGCTGGGGATTGCTAAGCGCTCCAGTCTGGTATTCCACCAACGCCAACAACAGTTTGGGATTCAGGCTGTAATTTTCAGAATAATACTTAATGATGCCCGAGGAACTGCGATACTTCTCCTGGATGAACGCGCCATAGTTCTTAAACCAACCGTTCGTTGTGTCCAGGAAGACCCTCAAATCAAAATCCAACAAATCCGGACCATACACAAATGCGGCATCGGGAATAATCTGGTAACTAGGTCCCCAAAAAGGAACATAATAGATTGGCATTTTCATCGGGAATCCTGGCGGAATGGTTGTAACGTCCTTTGGGATTTCAGGGTTGGAAAAGAGAATTTCAGAGGGTGTTGTGCCGAATCGAAGTGAGAGCAAATCGAGATTATCGCCGCTTTGTGCTACGTAATCCACCAGCGTACCGGGTGGATAGACCGGGCGAGTGTCGAATGGCGTGGCAGTGGGTTCGATGTCAGTGGTACTGGGAACAGCCTCAGTGATGATATAAGTCGGTCGCTGGCGTGGAGCACAGCCGGCGATCATTAACAAAACGCCGAGAAGATTCAGCCACCTGAATAGGGGATTTTTCGAGGTTTTCATGAGTCAACACCAGTAAACATCCGTTTTTTACTATACCATAAACGGAAAAAAGCCCATTAGTCGAGGGAAATATGTGAGCTGGTGGCTCCGTAAACACTTGCTTTGACGACCTGGTCTCCCCTCACCAGCCACCCACTCAAGAATGCCGATCCAGCCTTCGCTCTCCAGCCGCTCATCACGAAACCGAGCGGACCATCTGCCGGCACCCACTCGCCATTGTACTTGCGCACGATGTGCAGATGCGTTCCAGTGGACACACCTCCCTCGCAGGACGGATGCCCGATTTGATCTCCTGCCTCAACCCAGGTACCCACTTTCACACGCTGATTGGTGGCAATGTGTAAATAGAGGATGTTCCAGCCAGTCTGCTCGAAACCATCTCCGTCCATATCCACCACCACCGCGCCGTTGTCCGACCGGACAACCAGCCCTGGACCTGAAGCTGTCACCCACGACCAGTTTGTGTTGCAACCTGATTCATTGGAAGGGGGGCTAAAGTCCAAAGCCGCCCGGACATCGGCTGCTCCCCAGGCAGCATGCGGACCAACAGTCATCGACCAGGTGACACCTTCCGAAAAGGGAAGTTGGAGTTCTGGCTGCTGAACATCGGGAGTAAACAAAGGCTCAAAATCCAAAGCGCGCAGCCAAGGATCGCCAAACATGTTCTGGTAAGTCCAGGCGAACCCCTTTTCTCCGTAAAGCACTTCTGCCCAGCCTGGGAATTTTACTTGTTTGGAGAAAAAGTGCATTAATCCAACTGTCCCGCAGTTGAGTTGCGCGGATAATCGCACTTCGCTTTTATCCGGGAATTCCAACACAACCATCGTGCCTTCGCGCCATCCATAATAGCCAGTTTCGATGATACCGGCTGCAGCCTCGAGTTGTTTATAAAGTCCGATGCTATCCTGATCCAGGATTCCAAGCGGGTACGTTTTTTGTTGAGTAGTCTGAGGGGCACCGTACACCCAGCCGCTTTGGTACTCAAGCAGTGCCAGAAGCAAACGCGGATGGATGGAAAATTCCCGGGCAACCTTTTCGATGATTTCAGCGCCGGTCATGAGACCAAAACTGTAAACCGACTCTTGGTATTTGGCGAGGTAACCGCCCGCCTGCCATGCAAACTCATTTACATCAAACCCGACTGAAGAAGGACTGTTTACTACTTCGCTGTCCGGAAATAACTTAAGGGGTGAAGTGGTTTGGTCGAGTCGGTTCGGAATGAGCAGTAATTGCCCTTCCGGTATGAATCCATCTGAAGGCAAAAATTCACGCGAGGTGATGTCCGCAACTTCAACGCCAAAGCGAACAGCCAATACGCCGAGGCTGTCCCCACTTTGGGCATAATAAAGAATCGGCGCATTTTCAGAATAGGTGATCATCTGTGCCTGCGTAGGAATTGCCTGCAGGACTGGCTGCGGTTGTGTGGACGCTGGCTCGGATTGTGTCTCAACCAATTCGGCAACAGGTAGTGTGGCAGTTGGTTCTGACTCTGTTGGAAGAATTGTCGCTGTTGGAGCCTGTGCGCCTGCCAGATTCACACCCACAAAAAGAGTGGGACCTTCTGGAGCCGGAGGAATTTGGGCAGGATCTGCCAGTTTGGGAAGTTCAGTTGAGGGTAGGGCTTCCGGGGACGTGGTTGATAAGAATAAAAAGCCTCCGACTGCAGCCAACAAAACCACTGCGCTAATTATTACGCGTTGATTTCGGCGGCGGTGAAGCCGCTCAAGGCGAATTTCGCGTTGGCTTTTAGTTTCCGATTTTGTTGAAATCGGCACGGCCATCGTAAGCTTCAACTGTCTCTCCATCTTTCGCTAATGTCCCGTCGTAAACTGTTCCATAACTCGATGCAATCCAACCTCCAAGGTCAAATGGGATGCGTCCTGCGGCTCCGATCCAGACTCCGTTGTAACGTCTGGCTATATGGAAGTGAGTGCCGCTGGTGATCCCACCTTCACAGGAGGCATAACCAATTACATCTCCTGCTGCAACTTGTGTGCCAACAGCCACGCGCCCTGCCTCACCGATGTGGAAGTAATGCACAGTCCAGCCGGTTTGTTCCGAGCGGTCTTCATCCAGGTCCAACACTACCGCCGCACCGCCAGACCGCACCACATATCCATCCGCCACTGCCAAAACAGGGGCATCGCTTTCATAACAGCCATAGTCATCTTCTGCCCCAGGTGGCGCGAAATCCAGAGCAGCCCAGATACTGCCAGTTCCGTAGCCCCAGTGAGGTCCCGAAGTCAGAAGCCAGGTGTCGCCAGGAGCAAGCGGCAGAATAAAATCGGGCTGGCTCAGCCCGTCCGGAACGAGTGGTTCAATGCTAAATGCGAAGGGGTAACCAAACATTTGCTGGTAAGTGGCAAAGAAACCTGCCTCCGATACGGCTGCTTTCCATTCGGGCTTGCCCTTGACGAGGCTGAAGAAGTGCTGTACACCCGCGGTGGCAGGATTGATCGTGGCATCTATCCGCATCACCTCGCCGTCTGAAAGCACCCAAACTGCCAGGCTTCCCAGTTGCCAGAGGTTGCTACCGCGTAAAAGTTCGTTTGCAGCCCAGCCCAACTGCTTATAGAGCCCCGCCTGGTACGGATTGAGCAGTCCAAGCGGATAATTAACCGGGATCCCATCCTTGCCTTCGCTTCGTACCCAACCGCTTTGGTATTCGAGCAAGGCCAGGAGCAGACGTGGATTTACACCGTTCTCGTCTGCTACTCGCTGCACAATCTCAGGGCCGTTTAGCAGGCTACCGTCCTCCAGGATCTCCTCATAACGGCTCAACTTTCCATTGAACTGCCAGATTATTGACCGGGTGTTAAAATCTTTCGCCGACGGGCTGTAAACCAGTTCCGATTCAGGGATTATCTTGAAGCTGTTTGCCTGTTCGTTTACACTGGCTGGCGGAATGGTAAGAACTTCGCCAGGCTTGATCAGGTTGGGGTCTTTGATCTCATTCCGTTCTATGAGCTGCTTTACCGAAACTTGGTTGAGCAGCGCGATTCGCGCCAGGGAATCTCCGCTCTGAATTGTGTATTCGATCTCGGAAGTCCGCAGCGCCGGTAGAGGCATCGAAGTGTTCGGGGTCGGCTGTAAACCGACTGGAGCGAGTGTGAGCGTGACCTGTGGGACAGCCGTCGCTCGCACGGCAGTTGCGATTTGAGTCAATGTGTTTTGTGGAATGACCGGAGGTTGAGGTGTACTTTCTTGTGTGGAAACCGACCCTGACACTCGCCAGGGTGTATAGTCTTCAATCACTCTTTTACAGCTCGAAATCAGGATTGAAACAGCTATAAGTACACAGCTGAGAAGGATGAGTTTTCTGAAGTTAGCTTTCATGCCGTGGAGTGTTACATCAATCGTGCCAGATATGTACCGTTCGTGCCGGTCTCCAGACCGAGCACGGTCCTTGACCGAAGGTCTCCATCATTCATCTACTAACACTCACCCCCGCTACGCGGACCACTCCTCAATGAAGGGCTTGGTTTTTCGTAGGCCGGGTTCCGACCTGGAACCCGGCTCTTTAACGTTCGTGCCGGTCTCCAGACCGAGCATGGTCCGTGACCGAAGGTCTCCATACTGCATCTCACTTTCTAACAAGGTAACCCGCCGTAGGGTCAAGCCCTTGGGAACCACCCTGTTGAGGGCCGTGCTTGACCTGGGTCACCATATGGGGGGTGACCCATACCTGGTTTTAACAAGGCCTTTCCCCCCTCAAGAGCCAAAAAATCGAATTGTTTGACATTTCGCCACTTTCGTATAAAATATCTATTCACGCCGGAGTGGCGGAACTGGCAGACGCGCTACGTTCAGGGCGTAGTGAGCA
>CAYRYL010000013.1:0-47619 GCA_964428425.1 uncultured Anaerolineaceae bacterium
TGAGCCAGGATCAAACTCTCCGCTAAAATTTATCACCTTGCGGTGTTTTCATTTTACGGAAAAGATCATTAACGAGGCTTGTAGTAATTACTTACCTATTTCTTATTTGTCTTGCATTTTTCCTATCACTTTTCAGTTGTTAAGGTTCTGACTTTCAAGAGACCGGATTCTAACGGAAACTTTCTCCGCTGTCAAGCCTTTCTTTCAGACGAAAGCGCCGGCCCTAATTCACTGCCGGCAACTGGCTACCCGATCCTATCTAGACCCAAGCTATTCTGTTTTCAAGCATCACGCCTCAGGCGCGATATCCGAATGTAGCACCTTGGAACAATTAGTATAGACGATCTAAATTGCTTTGTCAAGGGCAGATTCCAACCTCTTTGAGTTTTGCTCTCAACTCAGCTGGAAATCAGAAAGCTTATTTTTTCAAAGTACACGCGCCCATTCGGACGCGCAAAAGCCAATTATAGGCAAACAAAAGATTAAGTCAAGGGTTTTTTGGACCAATTTCCAAACTCGTTTTGTTTTGCCTCAGACCACTCGCCAACCGAAACGGATTCTCCCGATCCACTCCCAAATTCCATCACTCATCAAAGACTAAAAATCAATATTGAAGAAGAAGCCCCGGAAGAAGATATAGATAAAGTAGATAACCATCAGGTAGATCGCGGACTTTTTGCCCAGTCTTCCATTGTTGAACCACAAGATCACCCACAGCAAAATGCCGGTCAGGGTCTCCCACGGTAGATCCCAGGTGAGCAGAGGTCGTGGTACGGCATAGGTCGAGATGAGCGCACCGCCGCCAATTGCCAGCAGGGGATTGGTGATGTTGCTGCCCACCAGCGTTCCAAAAGAAATGCCGGCTTCTTTGTGGCGGATGCCAGCCAAAGCGGTGGTGAGTTCGGGTAATGCTGAAGCCAGGCCAAGTGTGATCACCCCGATCAGCGATCCGCCCACCCCGGTTCGATCAACGATGATCTCTGTAGCCGAGAGCACGAAGGTGGCACAGCCAATGATCACAACCAGTAACGCCAAGGTGATCGCGGTGTCGCGCAGCACTTCGCGCCCATTGTTAGGGACGTCTTCTTCCATCTCTGCAGAGTTGAGCTGGTTATCCTCTTCCTTATAATGCTTGCGTTCATCGGCATATAAGTAGTAGGTATAAGCGACAAATGTTCCGAACAAGATCGCGCCATCAATGCGGCTATAGTTTCCATCCCAGCCAAGGATGAGGCACATGATAGTCGTGCCGATCATTGGGATCATACTCTTCCAAAGGAAATAGCGCCGGAAGTACAGCGTGCCCGAGAGCAAAACCACGATGCCCATTATCAGGGTCTGCTGCACCACATCCGAGCCAATGTTGGCACCCAATACGATGGCGGAACCGGTCTGGAAATCCAGCGTGCCACGTAAAATATTGACCGACGCGGTGAAATGGGAGGTGATTTCCGGTAGTGAGGTGGCGACCGAGAGCACCGTCATTCCCATGAAAGTACTGGATAGTTTGAAGTAGTTCGCGATGCCGATCAGCTTCTTAACAGCATAATTTGCTCCCAACACCAGCAGGGCGAGCGCGACCAAACCAACCGCGATAACAACGTAAATATTCCAAGCTTGCATCATAATGAGTCCTTTTCTGAAAACGATTGATTATATGATGCTTATTTCCGGTAGCAATGCTTGCAAAGACGATTTAACCTCGATTTAACAATTGGCCATGGATGACGCATGGTGCCGCGGAAATGGCGATGTCCTTAATTGATTAATCCAATTTCGTAGGGGCGAAGCATCCAAAAATAACCATCAATTGTCATTTCGAGCCTGTCCTTGCAGGATGCTTCGCCCCTTACTAAGATGTCCGAGATGGTGATAGGAAAACAAAAGATAAATGCAGATTTTCAACTGCCTGACGGGGCTAGCAGATGATTGTCATTGTCTGGAGACCTACGGTCAAATCCCGTGCTCGGCCTGTGACCGTAACGAAGTGAAGGGTATCCGGAGACCGGCACGAACAACTCGTCATCGCGAAGGAGCGAAGCGACCGTGGCGATCTGCCAATTATCTCAACCAACAACTCCAGGTTAGACTGCCGCGTCGCCCTATCGGGCTCCTCGCAGTGACGAATCCCCCGTCACCATAGGGAAATATACGACCTCAATTTTCGTACGGGCGAACCATTGCAAAGGGATTATAGCTACTCCCAAGATTTCCACTCTCAATGCTTTGCCCCTATCGGGGATTTCAGCGGTCGTTTGCCGTTCCGCATTTTTGTTTGGATGTGGGAAATCTATACCTCTATTACCGTCAGACTCGCTTTATGGTGCAGGTGAGGCACAACGGAAACCAGCCGAGCTACTGTAGCTATCCGCGGGATAGAGGTTAGAACGACTTGCCGTGCGCAAAAAGTCCCACCCGACACCCCAACTCCCACCGCGCAGTACTTTGTCATCCCCACTGGCTGGACCCGGAGGATTGTTTACTGGTGAGACGCTGTAATAGTCATACTGGTACCAATCGTTCACCCACTCCACTACATTGCCCGCCATGTCCAAAGCGCCATATTGGCTCGCTCCAGCCGGGACACTCCCAACCTGGCTGGTATCCCCAATGCAGTAGCTGCCGTAATTATAGTAATTTGCCTTGCTACAATCGGGGTTTCCATCCCCCCACGGGAAAGTTATGACTGTTGTTCCACGTGCGGCTTTCTCCCACTCCGCTTCAGTCGGAAGGCGTTTCCCCGCCCAGGTACAGTAATCCAGGGCATTGTACCAAGTCACATTGATCACCGGGTAGTCAGCATACACAGGGTTGCCATAATAGAAGCTTCGTGTTTCTGAAGAAGTAGCTTTTGGCGGGGTGCAAGCACCCGCAGCCACGCACTGAGCATACTGGGAAGTGGTCACTTCAGTCAGATCAATGTAATAGGCGCTAAGGTTGACTGTATGGAGGGGCACCTCGTCAGGATAAAAACTGCAAGCCCACCCAAGATTATGTTCTGGGTCGCATCCCATTTGAAATTGCCCGGCAGGAACGAGAGCCATGTTTTCATGAGGATCTTGCCCGTTTCTAATCAAGGGTAGATAAACAGAATAAGCTGATGAAGCGCAACGGAAGCCGAGAGCGCTTGTTTGAAGGTCAGGTGTGTAGTCGTAGCGGTAAGCCACACGCACGTGGAGCCATTCATTGCCCCAACTTCCACCGCGCATGATCTTCCCATCTCCACTTGCAGGTCCAGGCGGGTTTATGTCAGGAGATTCTGAATAGTATGTAGGTGAGTACCAGTCATTGACCCACTCCCACACGTTCCCTGCCATATCCAACGCGCCATATGGACTGGCGCCAGCTGGTAAACCGCCTGCTTCACTTGTATCTCCCACACAGGAGCTTCCGGCTCCATCATTATATGAATTCGCCAGGCTACAGTTGGAGTCACCATCCCCCCATGGATAGGCTCTGACCGTTGGTCCACGGGCTGCTTTCTCCCACTCTGCTTCAGTCGGCAGGCGTTTGCCTGCCCAACCGCAATAATCTTCTGAGTCGGACCAACTTACATAGATAACCGGGTAGTTGTCGTATTCAGGGTTGCCGTAATAGGAAGCCCGGGTGAAGGATGATGAGGAAGATGGTGGGTTACATGCGCCAGCAGCCACACACTGAGCATATTGTGCATTGGTCACTTCGGTTTGGTCAATTAAAAATGGGTCCAGGAAGACCGTGTGCAAAGGTAGCTCACTAGAATTACATGAGTATCCGCCGTTGTGGTCCGGATCGCAGCCCATCTGGAACTCGCCTGCAGGGACGGAGACCATAATAGATTGGGTAATAATTGGACCAGACCCGTTGGCTTGCTCCTGCTCTCCGGATACCCAGCTGGTGGAGCCAAGAATCATTGTCACAATTAATAAAGTGAACAATAGACGAGTCAATCTTTTTGAGATTCGCCATAGCAAAGAATGTTTCATTTCTGACCTCCTTCAGAAATCAAAACTCAGTGACACAAAGAGGGAATGGATATTCATATTATATACATATGTTTTTTATCACACAAGTGTTTGGGGATCCTCGATTAGTTTTTTGGTCCTTTGGAGGAAGTGGGGTTGTAATCATCTAAAACGTATATTTATTCTGATGAGAGACAAAGTGCCCGCGATCTGTACGCGATGTGAAACGGAGGGTAGCAGGGTATGGCGATCCGCCTGCAACTCTGTCATCGCGAATAAGCGTAGCGACGGATAATTGCGTACGGGCGAAGCATCCCAAAATAACCATCAATTGTCAGTTCGAGCCTGTCCTTGCAGGATGCTTCGCCCCTACCCGGATAATCAGCGAGGGCAATAGGAAAACTAACAAGATAAATGCGGATTTTCAGATTGTTTTCAGATAACACAAAGAACCCTCAGGCAAAGCTGACCCCAAAAGAGCCAAACCCCACCTCCGCGGGGTAAAAGTAAAAGTGTTAACCGCTGAGGCTGATCGAACTCAATTCTTAACATTACTTCATTTTCGTCCAACAAGCAGGGTACATCGGGGATAGAATTCTTTTTTTATTCCATGAGCAAAGAATCTTTTATTTACACAACTGAGACTCGAAAACTCACTGTTTATCTTGATCCATCGCACAACGGAAGCCGAATCCAATTTTGTGTTCCTTTGGATCATGATCTGTTGTGTAGGCTATTCGGGAAAGCTTCCAACCATAATCAAAGCCACCGCCGTGCACAACTTTTGCGCCTCCTTGCTCTGGACCTTGCGGATTGACGCCAGGGCTGGTTGAATAATAGCGCTTATGATACCAATCAGCTGTCCACTCCCAAACATTCCCAGCCATGTCCATCACTCCGAAAGGCGAAGCGCCTTCCGGGTAAGAGCCGACTGCTGCCGTGTCACCCACACACAACCTACCTGTGCTTTCATCCAACAAGTTGGCTTTTGAACAGTCAGGATCTGTGTTTCCCCAGGGATAAACCCGATTGTCATCACCGCGTGCAGATCGTACCCATTCTGCCTCAGTTGGCAGCCTTCCTCCCACCCACTTGCAGTAATCGCTGGCTTCAAACCAAGAAACTGCTACCCTTGGGAAGTCCGCAAAGTCTGGGTCTGAGTAATATTCCGGTCGGGTCCCGGAGCGCTGATAGTTAGGTTCAGCACAAACACCAGACTTCACACACAATGCATACTGAGCATTAGTTACTTCCAATTTATCAATAAAAAAAGTGTCAAGGTAAACCTGATGCAGGGGCAGTTCGTCCTCGAAACAAGAAAAATCAGCGTTGTTTGTTTCGTCACAACCTACCCAAACCTTTCCCCCTGGGATTTCGATGATGGGCATGCGATCAATTTCCCGCACACGGGTTGTGCCCGTTTCAGAGCTTACCGTAACATCTTGTTTATAAGTTGGCGTTGGAGTTGCTGTAGGAACGGAATAGGTTTTTGTCTTAGTCAAGAAAATAGTAGGTGAAACGGTCGAAATCGACTGGTTTGATAGAGGAGTCACATCCACTTTTTGCGCAGAACAAGACGATACGATCAGTAGGAAGAGAGGTGTGATCATCAACAATCGGTTTTGCCTGTTCATGATCTCAATTATAGCTCTTGTAATGTCTTGGTCGATTCTACTGTCCCAAATCTCATATTTCCATAAGGCGCAAACAAATTATGCGGAAGCTGGAGCGGTGATCGTCATCGGTATCCAGTCGCACTTGCCCCATTATGCCAGCCTGAAAATTCACCCATCTCTAAAAAAACTAAACGCGAACTCCTAAAAACACTTCTAAATATCCTCCCATTTTGGTTGATAATTGCGATTCTTTTGTGCCTTTTTGCCCAATTATCTTGACTACCACCTCTTGGGATGTATAATAGAAATGAACAGAGGTTTCCCTTTTACCTTCAAACCTCTATAACAATTTAAGCAGGTCAACCTGGACCAAGTATTTCCTTGCAATTGTTCTTTTTTGTTTACGCTTTAAGCGTGTCTTTATCAAAATATAGCTGAGTACGTAGAATTTTACGGAGGTGAACATAAAACTTGTTTGTCTGTGTAGTTCAAGTAGTTGTAGTTTGTGTTTCATAGAATCTGAGTGAAATAAGGAATTGACATGAAGAAAAAACTGTTTAGTCTTTTTATTGTTTTTGTTTTCGTCCTGACATCCTTCTCCAGCATGAATACATCAAAAGGCATCGCGCAAGCGGATGATCCTCTCGCTACGGTTGAACAGGCTGTTTTGGACGAAATGCAGGCAAACGGCTCGGCTAGCTATTGGGTCCAGTTTAAAAACACTGTAGACCTAAGCCCAGCCTACACAATGAACTGGAGCGACCGCGGTTGGTTTGTCTATAAAACCCTCTTAGGTCAAGCTGAGGCGACCCAGGCTCAAGCACAAAAATACCTTGCAGGCAACAAGGTTGATTTCAAGAGCTACTGGATCAACAACTCGATCCTCGTCACAAGCTCCAACAAAACTGTTCTGAATGAAATCCTGAAGTTCGACGGCGTGGAAAGCATCCAGGCTCGTAAGACTTACATTCTCTACGAACCGGATACTTCTGCTGCCCTTCTCGACAACGGCATCAATGCTGTTGAGCCCAACCTGACGCATGTCAATGCAGACGACGTCTGGGGATTGGGAATTGATGGCGCAGGGTTGGTTGTGGCTAACATCGACACCGGTGTGCGCTATTCACACCAGGCACTGGTGGGTCAATACCGCGGTAACAACGGCGGTACTTTTGACCACAATTACAACTGGTTCAACCCCGACAATCTGAGCGATAGCGTTCCACGCGATGGTCACGGCCACGGCACCCACACCATGGGCACCATGGTTGGCGATGATGGCGGCTCAAACCAGATTGGTATCGCTCCCGGAGCCCAGTGGATGGCCTGCGCAGGCTGCCCGGATGGCGGCTGTACAGATACTGCTCTGCTGGGCTGCGGTCAGTTCATGGCTGCGCCAACCGATCTGACTGGAGCCAACGCAAATCCTGACATGCGCCCGGACGCGGTTAACAACTCCTGGGGTGATTGCGGGACGACATACGATGCCTGGTATTCAGGCCCGATCAATGCCTGGCTTGCTGCTGGAATTTATCCTATCTTCTCCAATGGCAACTCCAGCAACTGCGGCTATTCCTCTCCCCCCGGACTCAACACCGTTGGTAACCCTGCCCGCTCGGGTAATGTGACCGGTGTGGGTTCTTCCGGCGAGCAGAACGGACAGTATGCCACGCACTCCAACTGGGGACCCACAGATAATCTGGATGTCGTCAATCCGACTGAGGGATATGATGAATTGAAACCCCAGGTGCTGGCACCAGGTGTTAGCATTCGATCTTCCGTGCCAGGAAGTGACACTACCTACGAAGATGGCTGGACGGGCACGTCCATGTCCGCTCCGCATGTGACCGGTTTGGTCGCCCTCATCTGGCAGGCAGCGCCTTGTCTGATCGGCGATTACGCGGTCACAGAAAACCTGATCGAATCCACCGCCGTGGACATGATCTACGACGATGGTTCCTCGGCTACACCCGGCAACTTCCCGAACTATGCGACGGGCTGGGGCGAAATTGACGCCCTGGCTGCTGTCAACTATGCTTCCGGAATGTGCGCGATGGGCACGCTCGAGGGTACGGTCACAACTAATGGAACCACACCGGTTGAAGGCGCGAAAATCGTTGCAGATAACGGCGCGGGTTACACCAAGAACATCTACACCCTCGCAGATGGCACCTATAGCACCGGCTTACCCGATGGCGTTTACACCCTCACCGCCAGCAAGTACGGTTACATGTCTCAAACCTGGACAGATGTTGTAATCACCGAAGGTGCTACGACAGTCCAAGACTTTGAAATTCCTCAGCTTGGAATGTCTCTCGTCTCCGGTCATGTTTATGACGGCGGCGTGGAAGGGCTTGGCTCACACGGTTATCCGCTCTACTCCGCTATTCGCGTTCAAACCGCAGGTTTTGATCAAACGATTTACACTGATCCCTTCACCGGCTACTACGAGATTGAAGTGGTAGAGCTTACTCCCCACACCTTCACCACGGATCCAATTCCTGGTGGCTATGATCCCGTAGTGGAAGAAGTCACCGCGGTTGGTGCAGCTTACACACATGATGTTTATGTCGAGGTGGATGGAGCGGTTTGTGCGGCACCCGGCTACCAACCGGATTACGACATCTTCTACTCCTTCGAAAGCAGCGATGAAGGCTTTACTCCCGGCGGCACAACGTCCTTTGCCTGGGGCGACTTCACCTCCGGTCCAATGGCGGGTCACAGCGGCACCAAGGGTATCGCGACGAACCCTGGCGGTCCATATAACGCCAGCGAACTGGGCTGGATGGCATCCCCTGTGATTGACCTCTCTGCCAACGGCACAAATTCCACCGCCATACAATGGTGGGATTGGAAGGACATTGAAAGCGTATCCTATGACTGGGCACGCCTGGACGTCACCAAAGACGGCGGCACCACCTGGACTACCATCTGGGGTCCTTTTGGAGGTGTAACAGACACAGCATACAATCAACAAACCGTCGTCGTGGACTCCACTTACAATGTGGCAAACTTCCAATTCCGCTTCTACTTCAAGAGCGACGGCTCGGTGCAGTATGACGGCTGGTATGTGGATGATGTTGGTATCGTGAGCATTCCCGTACCTCCGCCCACACCTGTCTTCTCAACCAACTTTGATGCCAACAATGGCGGCTTTGTCGCCAGCGGCACCAACTCCAGCTGGGCATGGGGCGCTCCTTCTGCAACCCCTGGTCCTGGCGCACCGTATTCACCCCCCAATGTGTGGGCAACCAATCTGACTGGTTACTACAACAACAGCGAGGAATCCTACATTACCTCCCCCGTTATTGACCTGAGTGCTTACCCGGATCTTGCCCCGACTGTGTCGTTTATGCACTGGTATAACAGTGAAAGCAACACCTGGGACTATGGGTCCGTTGAAGCCACAAAGGACGGCGGCGTGACCTGGGATGTCCTCTGGCAGAAGTTTGGCACATCCGTTTCCCCTTGGGCTGCCAAATCCTTACAGTTGAGCACTGATTACGCGGTCAGCAACTTCCAATTCCGCTTCCACTTCCACTCTGATAGCTCAGTCAACAGCTATGCTGGCTGGTATATCGACGATGTGGCGGTGACAGTGGCCGAACCGGTTGAGGTTGCCGCGCCGTGCGTGGTCATCCCCGGCGGCGTGGTGGCCGGCTATGTCTATAATGACAATGATCTCAGCCCGATTGTGGCTGCAGACGTCTACAGCGACGTGGTCGAAACCCAAACCTTCTTCATTCCTGATGATCCTGTCAGCGAAGGTCTCTACTGGGTGTTCCAGCCCACTGCTGATGATCCAGAAGATGTTACCTTTACCGCAGCCAAGAATTTATATGGCAGTGATGAAGAAACCGTCAGTGTTGCCCAAGATCAAATCAATCAGCAGGACTTCTACCTTGGCACCGGGCAATTAACCTTTGACCCAACCGAATTCGAAGTCACCATGCTCATGGGCGATGCGCCTGTGACCGAAACACTGACCATCAGCAACCTTGGCACTTCAGATGCCACCTTTGAACTGGTCGAGAAGGACGAGGGTTTTGTCTTACCAACAGTGATGGTTCCCGCTTTCAAGGGTGAACTTCCTCAGGATACACGCCCAGTTTCGATGGGGCGCGCGCCTGAAGCAGCTAACCTGAGCGCTTTCAGCTCCTCTGGCGACAATCCCTTCGCTGGTCTCTTAGCAGGCGAACCCGCCTTCGCGGTCGATGCCTACCCGGGTGAGAACCTTGTTCACATCCCCGATACGACCGCTCCAGGCACCTGGACAATCGTTGGTGGAGTGCCTGGCAGTGAGTTCTTCGCGGGTGACTTTGTCGGCGGAGACTTCTCTCAACTGTATGTTGTCAACTACACAGGCAACGCCATGTATAGTGTCAACACAACTACTGCTGCCGCCACCTTGATTGGCACCACCACCCCGCCTGCCGGACAAACCTTCTCGGGCTTGACTGGCACGCCTGACGGCACCATGTATGGCCTGACCACAACCTGCGCCGGGTCCAACCTGGTCATGGTTGACATTGCCACTGCTGCCACCACCGACCTCGGCGCTCTCCCCGGCATCGATTGCGGTATTGACCTGGCTTACAACACCGATGATGACATGATTTACATCGTGGACCTCATCAGCGACAACCTGTTCAAGGTTGATCCCGGGACAATGACCGTCACGATGGTCGGGCCTCTTGGCGTTGCAGCTAACTATGCTCAGGGCATGGACTACGAGGAAGACTCTGGCGTCCTTTACTGGGCAGCCTACACCACCGCAGGCGAGCTGCGCATCATCGACACCACCACTGGCGCAAGCACTTTGGTCGGTGCCTTCCCTGGCGGCGCTGAAGTTGATAGCTTCGCGTTTGCCACCGGCGGCGTCTCTGACGTACCATGGCTCTCCGAGGATCCCATCAGCGGCACTGTGCCGGCTGCGGGTTCAGTTGACGTGGCTGTCATCTTCGACCCGACCGGTGCTGGCCTAAGCCAACCTGGTGATTACCTGGCGGCTCTCAAGGTGAAGCACGATACGCCTTACACTTATCCGAACATCCCCGTGGTGCTGCACTTGATCGCACCGGGAGACTACGGCACATTCAGTGGAACTGTCTCTGGCTTGGAAGTCTGCGACATTAATGATGCATTCCTGGCAGGCGCGACAGTCAACTTCTGGCAAGGCGGAGCTCTTGCCTACACCACCACCACCAACGCCGCGGGCTACTACAGCTATGCAGTTCCTGAAGGCACCTATGACATCGAGGTCATGGCTGACGGTTACATTTCTCAACTGGTAATCGGTGCGGAGGCGGTAGGCGGTGAAACAACCTATGCCGACTTCACCTTGCGGCTTGATGCCCCCTGCATCAGCGTTGACCCAACCAGTCTTGAGCAGACTCAGTTAACAGACGAAATCACCACCCAAACTCTCACAGTTATGAACACAGGTGCTGGTGACGGTGTATTTGAGCTGTTCGAGATGGAAGCAAATCGTCTGAACGCGGACGTGGAACTGATCGTGGACGACGGGACACGTGAAAACGGTATCGGAATTGGCGGAACACTCGAGTTCATCTGGCTAAACCGCTTTACACCTCCTGCCGACGCGTTCCCATTCAATCTCAACCAGGTTCAGATCTACTTTACTGCTGAAGATATGGTGGCGGTAGGACACGAAATCCGGATCGTTGTTTACGAAAACGTTACCGGAAATACTGACCCTGCGGTGGGATCAAACTTCTTATACAGTTACGACACCACTGTTCAGGCATTGGGCACCTGGAATCTGTTTGATTTGCCCGAGCCGGTTGAACTAAACGGTCCAGGAGATGTACTCGTTGGTGTGATTGGTCTCGAAGTGCCTGGCACTTCCTATTGGCCAGCCGCCATAGACGAAACTGCATCTCAAGGACGTTCCTGGGCTGGTTGGTGGGTTGCTTCTCCTCCACCTATTCCTCCAACACTGCCTCCTGATTCTGACTGGACGCTGATTGACGCTTACTTCCCGGGCAACTGGATGGTACGCGGCATGGGCAGCTCCGCTGCTGGGGATATCCTCTGGCTCTCGCTGGATCCTACCGCTGGTGTGGTCTTTGCGGATAGCGCAACGGATGTGACGGTGACTTACGACTCAACAGACCTGGCTGCGGGCGACTACTTCGCTTCCATCCGGGTCAAGAACCCACCGGCTGCGGCGATCAACGTTCCTGTGACGCTGCATGTCCTCGATGGATTGTTCCTCTACCTGCCTCTTATCATGAGATAACTCTAATAGGAGATGAACCTGGTGACAGGTTTTGAATGAGTGACAGGGGCTGGCCGAAACGCCAGCCCCTGTTGATTCCCTGGTGGGAAAAGGCCTGCCTTTTCCTAATATGTTTACATATCAATCAACAAGGTTGACGCGGGCGTCAACCCTACACTGGCTTTCTTACCACGAAGTTGACGCGTGCCGCACGGGAGAGGCTTCCCACGACGACAACCCTCCTATTCCACCAACCCCCGTTTGGAAAAGGCTCGCCTTTTTCAAACCATTTGGATTCACACCACCCCGGAATAATTTTCCCACAACCTTACAACAACCCTATATCTTCCCCTGCAACACAATTCCAATCGAGGTGGGCTTCCGACCTGTTATAATAGACCCTTGAGGCACGCCTTAGCCAATAAGGTTGCTTCTCGGAGGATTTTATGGAAATTACCTGGTATGGTCATTCTTGTTTTCGCATCACTGAGCGAGGCTTCGCAACAGTCGTCACCGACCCTTACGATTCAGCTGTGGTAGGGTATAACCCGTTAAAGCTAAAAGCTGAGCTCGTAACCGTCAGCTGTAACGACCTGGGGCACAACAACCTGGCGTCTGTAAAAGCGGATGCCTTCGAGATTACCGGACCTGGAGAATATGAACGCGGTGGCGTCTTTATCACCGGCATTCAAACCACACCCCACAGCCAGGATGGCAAATCCCTGCGCAACACGCTCTATGTGCTCGATTACGGAAAACTGACCATCCTGCACCTCGGGCAGGTGAACCACGTGCCATCGCAGAGCCTGATTGAAGAACTTGGCAACATCAACATCGCCCTGGTGCCAGTTGGCGAAGGCGGCTCGCTAAACGCATCCAAAGCCGCTGAAGTCATCAGCATGCTCGAGCCGAATATCGTCATTCCGATGCACTATGAGACCCCCTACTCTAAACTCGAGCTTGATCCGCTGAGCAAATTCCTCAAGGAAATGGGCATTACCTCTCTTGAAACGATGGAGACCTACAAAATTGCCTCCAATGTCGCCTTTCCCGAGGAAGAAACCCACGTGGTCGCGCTCGACCCCAAGCTCACGTCGCTCTAAAATGCCTGTCAAAGTCCTGATCACCTGGAATGTCAGACCCGGTCGCGAACAGGAATACTTTGGCTACGTGGTCGGCGAGTACCTGCCGGAGGTAAACCGGCTGGGATTGGACGTGACGGATGCCTGGGTCACGGTGTATGGCGATCACCCCCAGGTGCTGATTGGCGCGGTCATGCCCGATCTACCCGAGGCGCGACGTCTGATCCATTCCCAGGAATGGCTCGATCTCTCCGATCGGTTGCAGGAATTCGTCTGGGATTTTGAGCTCAAACTGGTCACGCAACGAGGCGCTTTTCAATTTTAATGTACCAGATCTCTGCAAAACTTCTGAGTTGGTATGACGCAAACGCCAGGTCTTTGCCCTGGCGTTCTGATCCGATACCCTACAAGGTTTGGATCTCAGAAATCATGCTCCAACAGACACAGGTTGAAACCGTTTTGCCTTATTTCGAGCGGTTCGTGGCGCGTTTTCCCAACCTCCCCAGCCTGGCGCAGGCGGAGGAGAGCGAGGTGTTGCAGGTTTGGGAAGGGCTTGGTTACTACAGCCGCGCACGCAACCTGCACAAAGCAGCTCGGGTCATTGTTGAGATATATGACGGTCAGATTCCCGCGGATGTTACCGCTCTCAAGAGACTGCCCGGGATTGGCGCCTACACCGCCGGGGCGATTGCTTCAATCGCCTTTGGCGCGAACGAACCCGCGCTGGACGCGAACATCCGGCGTGTGACCATTCGTCTGCTGAACATGCACAAGTCTCCTGGCAGCCAGCTGGACGGCAGGCTGTGGGATTTCTTGTGCCAAATTTTACCGGACACCCACTCAGGGGACTTCAACCAGGCGCTGATGGACCTCGGCAGCGCTGTCTGCCTGCCTGCGCAACCGCTTTGCCAGGCTTGCCCCTTGCAGGATGAGTGCCTTGCTTTTCAACACGGCACGCAGAATGAGCTCCCCGTGCGCAAGCCCAAAGCTAAATTACCCCACAAGCTGGTGGTGGCAGCGGTCATCACCCGGGGTGATCAGGTGTTGCTCGCAAGGCGACCTTCTGATGGCATGTTGGGGAATCTTTGGGAATACCCGGGGGGGTCTGTTCTGGAAGACACCGCAGACCTCAACGAGGCGCTGCGGGAACTGCTTAATGCACGTTTTGGGATTTCGGTCGATGTGGTTACGCCGCTTGGATTGTTCAAGCACGCCTACACGCATTTCAGGATCACCCTGCACGCATATAAATGCCTGCGTTCCGGCGCAGACAATCCAACGTTGCCACCCGATTTTGCCTGGGTTCCTTTTGGGGCTCTCCCTGACTATCCGATGGGTAAAGTTGCTCGCTTGATTTCACGGAAGTTGGCTGAATAAGGAAGAATTAGCGCTCTAGCGCAACAAGCCCTCGTAGGATGGGTTGGCGTCACAGAGTCTTGCCCTGACGTGACATCAAATTAGCCAACCCACCAAAATAGCATTATTCTTTGAGTAAAGCGTTGATAAATCGATTTGTTTGTGCTTTTTACCCTCTCATATCATTGCTGAAATTTGCTGATTCATTCGTAGGGCGAGATTGGCGATCAGTCCGCCAATCCGCCAACCATGAATCTTTTAAGGCGGATTGAGGACGGGTGGACACGTGTGCGAATGCAAAGGTTACATCGTCCTCAATCTCGCCCTACGCAGGATAGAACTGATAAAACTACCCGCTCAGTTGATTTCGATACCCTCGTAACATTCCGGCAATTTAGATCGCCGCGCTTCGCTCGCGATGACAGATGACCTACCCGCTCAGATCCCTGAAATTGATGCGCTTGACCAAACCGGTTTCTTCGATGATCCCATCCAGGAATTCTGCGGTCGGACCGCCTTTGAACTCATCCCGGCTGGTGAGAAACTCCAGGAAGAAAGGCAAGCTGACACCCGCCACGATGTCTGCGCCGTTATCGCCTTCTGCCATCAATGAAGCATTGAAGGGTGATGCTCCCCAGAGATCAACCATGTAAACATAAGGCAGCCCCTGCTCACGATAACCCGAGGCAGCGGTTCGCATCTTCTCAACCAGGTCATCCACATTGTCGCCATCCACAAAGGGCAGGACAGTGATGTTTTTGGTCTCACCTGTAATCATTTCAGCCGCGTCGTACAATCCCTGGGCAAAACTTGCATGGGAACAAAGAATTACTCCGATCATCTTTACCTTCTCCTTTTCAATAACGATTACTTAAAGCCAGTTTTAGGTGCCAAATTGCCTGTCGCCTGCGTCGCCGAGACCGGGTAAAATGTAACCGTGTTCATTCAAGCGCTCATCGATCGCTGCCAGGTGGATCGGGACGTCCGGGTGTGCCCCATGCAGCCGCGCGATGCCCTCCGGGGCTCCGATCAAACCAACAAACTTTATCTTTGCAACGCCCCACTGCTTGAGAATGTCCACAGCTGCCACTGCCGAGCCGCCAGTTGCCAGCATTGGGTCAAGGATCAGGCAGGCACCCACAGTAGGTGAGATCGGCAGGCGGTTGTAATACGCCACCGGTTTGAGCGTTCGCTCGTCGCGGTATAAACCAATGTGCCAGACTTCCGCGCCAGGCATGAGACCCCACACACCCTCAACCATTCCAAGCCCTGCGCGCAAGATCGGCACCAAACCAATCCGTTCGAGTAGTTTCACGCCCGCTGTCTCCATCAGAGGCGTTTGCACTCTCACCTCTCTGACGGCAAGATCTGCGGTCGCTTCGTAGGTCAGCATAGCCGCAAGCTCGCGCACGAGTTCGCGGAATTTCTTGGGTTCGGTCGTAACGTCTCGCAGGAGGGTCAGTTTTGAAGCGATCAATGGATGGGAAGAAGGGTAAACATTTTCCATAGGGTGTTCTCCATTTCTTTTTTGCCCTGAGCAGCGCAATCGCGTAATACGCTCAGCAGCTTGAGTAATTGTACTCGAGCCGGCCGGTAGCGGATGGTTGAAATTTCTAAACAAACATCTGCCCACTGCAATGAAAGGCTGCTTTTCGTCAATTTTCCGCTCCGCTGTTTAAGGGTTGGTTTGGTTTACAATTGGGGGATGCAATACATCATCGATGGTCATAATCTCATCCCTCACATCCGCGGGCTCAGTTTGGGGGACCTTGAGGACGAACAAGCCCTGATCGAGGTGCTCACGCCTTTTCTACGCGCCACATCGTCGCGGGCTCTAGTGTTTTTTGACCGGGCAGCCCAGGGGCACGAAGGCAAGCGCAACTTCGGGTTGGTGCAGGCGGTTTTTGTGCCTGCCTCCCAAAGTGCCGATGCTGCCATCGAAAACCACATCAACAAACTTGGAGCTTCAGCCCGCAACCAGACCCTGGTCAGTTCTGACCGCCGCGTCCAGGCAGCTGGACGGGCGCGCTATATGACCATACTCAACAGTGCCGGGCTCGCGCAAAAAATCCAGGCACAAGCCAACTCCCGCGGCAGCCAAACGGCGCCTGAGCAGCAGCTAAGCCCCGAAGAAATTGCCCGTTGGGAAGACCTTTTTACCCAATACGGCAGCCAACCTCCCGACGGTCTAAACCCATAATCAATTTTTGTTACATATTCGCTGAAATTTGCCCATTTTGAGGGCAAATTCATTGCGGGGGTTAACAGATGAGATTATAATTCTAACGTTGTACAAAGGTGTTCAGATGACGGATATTATTCAAGGAAAACGGATTCTCTCAGTGCTCGCCCACCCGGACGACGAAGCTTTTGGCATGGGCGGCACGCTCGCACTGTATGCCATGCGAGGCGCAGAGGTCTACCTGGCATGTGCCACGCTCGGCGAAGCCGGCGATATACCCCCCAATTTCCTGCGCAATCACTCGAACTCTGCTGCTTTGCGCGAAAGCGAACTGGATTGCTCAGCTGACATTTTGGCACTGAAACAGGTCTTCAAACTGGGCTTCCGTGACTCTGGGATGGCAGGCTCCCCGGAGAATCAGCACCCGGATGCCCTGGTTGCGCGCCCAATGGAGGAAGCCGTTGAATGCATTGCCGACGTGATGCGCCAGGTGCGCCCGCATGTCGTGCTCACTTTTGACCCGGTTGGGGGGTATTACCACCCAGACCACATCCGCGTTCACCAGGCGACTGTTCTTGCCTTTGAACGCGTCCGCCAGGAACTCAAATCGTCCGATCCGCAAGCACTCGCCCGTCTTTATTACCACACCATGCCCAAATCGAGCGCCAAAATTGCGGTATTCTGGATGCGCCTGCAAGGCAAGGACCCACGCAAAATTGGTCGCAACAAAGATATTGACCTGGTTCAAATCGCCTCGCAATCCTTCCCGGTGCATGTCAAAATTAATTACCTCCCGGTCTTGAAGCAGCGTGAACAGGCAGCCGCCTGCCACGCCAGCCAGGGTGGTGGGCAGAAGCCCTTTGGACTGAGCGCATGGCTCCTGAGGATCTTCAGCAGACCCGTCGACCGCTTTATGCAGGGCTTTCCGGCTCCAGAGGCGCATCAACCCATGAAAAATGACTTATTTTGGGGGATTGATGGATAATTCTCCCTGCTGCAGGTCTGTGCCTTTTTACCTGGTCAGCCTCATCGTGCTGATCAGCATTTTGCTGGGTGCCTGCCAGGTACAGGTTGCGACTTCCCCCAACCTGCCACCGACCTCAACCTCGCTGCCCGCAACGCAAATCCTGCCCAAGGCTACGCCCACATTGACGCCAAGCCCCAGCCCAACTGCATTGCCACTAACCCTTTGGCTTGATCCAATTCTGCCCAATGACTTTCGGAAAAAGCTCGATATCCCTGAAGGAATACTGACAACCCGCTTAGAAACCGAAGCGAACCTTTTCCTCACTGCAGGCGACCCACCTGACAGCGCGAGCTTACTGGGGGAAACCTGGCAGACTTATGCGCTTGTTGCTCCCTTCTTCACTGTGCAGGACGACCTTTCCATGGCTAATTTGCTTGCCCTGGTCCGCGGTAATCAGCCTAATGAGCTCCCGGTAACCGTCGACACCATACTTCTACGGAACCAGGACAACGCTCTTGTGGCGCATCTTCTCGATCTGACAGCGAGTAAGATACCCCAAAAAACCAAGATCGATAACGTCATTGATGAAATTTTCAGACCTGCAATGGAGACCAAGGAAGGCGCCTGGGCGATCATACCCTTTGAACTGCTCGCTCCACAGTGGAAAGTGCTCTCGATCGACGGGAAAAGCCCGCTCGATGACAATTTCACGCCTGAAACAACCCCGCTGACGCAGCGAATTACCTTAAGCTCAACCCTTTCCGATCTGCTTCTGAGTGAAGAACAGCTTGCAGGATTACTGCCCACCTCAAACCGCGATCGCAGCATGCTTACGAGCCTGATCATGACCGGTGTCACCGCCATGTCGCGAGATACTGCCTACATCATGTCCACCGAAGGCGTGCTCTTCCCGGGCACGGAAATATATGATTTCATGCGAGCTGCCGACCTGACTCACATCAGCAACGAAGTCTCTTTTTACGAGGGTTGTCGCTTCCCGAACCCGGATTACAAAGGCTACTTGTTTTGCAGTGACCCAGACTATATTAACCTCCTTACCTACCTTGGAGCGGATATCATCGAACTCACCGGCAACCACAATAATGACGTGCGCGCGCTCTACAGAGAAGATTCTGTGCCGTTTACGCTCGACCTTTACCGCAAAAATGGCATGCAGTGGTACGCTGGCGGGGTCAATGTTGCCGATGCCAAAAAGCCCTTGCTGATTGAAAATAACGGCAACAAGCTGGCTTTCATCGGCTGCAATTCCTACGGACCGGACATGGCATGGGCAAAAGAAGATTCCAGTGGAGCGGCACCGTGTGAGGATTTTGGCTGGATTTCCGACGAAGTGACCCGCTTGCGCAGCCAGGGATACCTGCCAATTGTAACCTTCCAGTACCAGGAGGATTACCTGGTGACAGCGCAATCTGGCGCAATTCGCGATTTTCGGCGTTTGGCTGATGCTGGCGCGCTGATTGTCAATGGCAGTCAGAGCCATGTTGCCAAGGCAATGGAATTTTGGAATTACTCCTTCATTCATTACGGGCTGGGTAACCTGTTTTTTGATCAACCCGAGTTTTACATCACTTATGATGGCATCATTCAGAAGCACTTTTTCTACCAGGGGCGTCACATTTCCACCCAACTTATAACGATCACCCTGGAAGAAACCGCCAAACCCCGCTTGATGACTGTAGCAGAACGTCAGAAGTTCCTCAACGATTTATCTGAGGCATCCAGATTGCTGAAGGAGTAGACCATGACTAGCATTGAGAGTTTCCCAACCGAGCCCATTTTTACCATCAAGGCGGTGCAGAACCGGACTGGCATCAAACCGGTGACCCTGCGTGCCTGGGAGCGGCGCTACGACCTGCTTCAGCCGACCCGTATGCCCAATGGATATCGTCTCTACTCAGAACGCGATGTTCAGCTGCTCCTGTGGGTTCAACGGCGCTTGGATTCGGATGTGAGTATCAGCCAGGTTGTGCACCAATTCAAGCTGGAACGCGAGAAAGGCAACTGGCCTGAAAGCGTCCAAACCATTGTGGCAGAGACTCCTCGCCGAAAGCCGCCACGTCCCGCGCGCGACTTTGCAGAAATCCTCTTCGGCGCGATGATCGCGCACAACGAAGACCGTGCGAATGCCATCATGGATGAATGCCAGACTTATTTCAGCTTACTAACGATCTTTGAGGAAATCATCAGCCCGAGTCTCGAGCTGCTACACGAAGCTTGGTTCCGGGGTGAGATATTGATTGCCACTGAGCACATGGCGCTTGGATACCTCAACAGTATGCTCCAGGCGATGATGCACAACTTGCCGGTGGTCAAGGAAGGCGCATTGATCCTGGTGGGCTGTGGACCCGAGGAGATGCGCGAGCTAAACGCACTCATGTTGGCAGTTTTGTTGCGCCAGGCTGGCTTATTTGTTGAATATCTCGGACCTGATCTGCCAGTTGAAGATTTGTTGGATTACTCCACCTACGCAAAACCCAAGCTCATTTGCCTGACGGTCAACCAAGAGCCAACTGCTTATCTATTGCGTGGATTCGCTGAAAAACTGGCAAATTTACGCGGAAAACCGAAACTGGGGTACGGAGGACGGTACATGGACGAGAACCCGGAAGCCCGCAAAATGCTGGGCGGAATCTACCTGGGTTTGACCCTCAGCGAAGCAATCGCCAAGGTAAAACACATTCTAACCTTCGGTGCCTAGAGCTTGATGGGAACAGACCCTGCCCTGGTAGCAAAGCGGATAGGGTGTGCCGTTCCCCGTGTTAGGCGGAACGGGACGAGCCGCGTTCCCTACCAAAATCGCTTAAAAATCTTCCAATCTGGAAATATCAGCAAAGGGTTTTAGCAACGCGGCGATCGCTTGCAGCATCCCCAGCCGTGTGTTGCGCAAACCCTCATCCTCAACCATCACCAGGACCTTGTCAAAGAACCCATTGATCGTGGGAACGAGCTTTTCGATTTGACTCAGAGCGTTCTCAAAGCGTGGCTCAGCCGCCGTGAAGTCTTGCGCCTTTTGCACACCCTCAAACAGCGCCTTTTCTTCCGATTCCACCAACAAACTGCCATCCACCACAAAGGTGTGTGCCAAATCACGGGTCATGCGCAGGCAGCGGCTATACGCCGGCAGAATCGTCCCCCAATCCTCTCGGGCAACCCAGGTGTTCAGCACACCAGCTTGCTCAGCTGCAACCGCAGGGTTGTTTGTATTGACCTGCTCCACTGCGTCCACCACATCGTAACGGAAGCCTTTGTCCAAAAGCAAACCATGCAGCCTGCCAGCTACAAATTCAGCAATCGTGTCGATCAGTTCAGGATTCACGTCCACCGGCTGAAAACCTGCTGCCGCCTTCAAACCTTCCCTGACGTCAAAGCTGATATTTCTCTCGATCAGCAGTTGCGCCAGCCCTAAGGCAGTACGCCGCAGGGCAAAAGGATCTTTGCTTCCGGTCGGCGCCAGACCAACCGCGAACAAACCCGCGATCGAATCGAGACGGTCAGCCAACCCTACGCAAATGCCAGCCCAGCCTTCGGGCAAGCGGTCTTCCATCGTGCGAGGGAGATAGTGCTCAAAGATTCCCTGGGCAACCTCAGGCGCTTCGCCGGACTTCTCCGCGTAGTAACGCCCCATGATGCCCTGCAGACTGGTCATTTCCACCACCATCTGGCTGGCAAGGTCTGCCTTGCAGAGCTCAGCCACGCGGTCTGCGGTGAGCCGATCGACTGCGCTTAGCCCCAGATCCGAAGCAAGCTTCCGGGTTAATTCCTGGATACGCCGGGTTTTCCCAAGCATCGAGCCGAGCTGCTTCTGGAAAGTCAGTTTCTCGAGCTCAGGCACAAAATCAACAAGTTTCTTTTGCAGGTCCTCGCGGATAAAGAACTCAGCATCCGCAAAACGGGCGTGCACCACCTGCAGGTTGCCATCCACCACCGTTTCGGCATGTTCCAGATCGCCATTTCGGACAATAATGAAATAATTGGTCAGGCTGCCATCGGCGTTGACAACAGGGAAGTAGCGCTGATGCTTCTTCATCACGCTGATCAGCACTTCCGCTGGCAGGTTCTGCAGGTAACGCAGGTCAAAACTGCCCAATAAGGAAGCGGGTCTTTCGACCAGGTTGCTGACTTCCACAAGCAAGTCTGGATCTTCCGCCAGGGTTCCACCCACTTTTTCCGCCAGGGAAAGCGCCTGCTTCCAGATCGCCTCACGCCGCAGAGAAGAATCCAGGATGATTCCTTGCGACTGCAAATAGAGAGGATAATCCGCAGGAGAGTGCAATACCTTCTCAGCCTCCTGGGAGAAACGCAAACCATGGGTCACTCGCCCCGACTTCAACCCTGCGTAGCTAAATGGCACCACGGTCTCCCCGAGCAGCGCCACCATCCAGCGGATGGGTCGTGAGAAGCTCACACCACTGTCGTTCCAGCGCATGGATTTGGTGAAACGCAAATTTGCGATCATTCCCGACAATCCTTCAGCTAGAATTTCGAAAGTCGGTTTGCCGGCTTCGTGCATCTCCACCACCACGTAACGACCATTATCAAAATCGCGCGTCTGCAGCTGCTCAACGGCAACGCCACGGCTGCGCGCGAAGCCTTCTGCGGTCTTGGTCGGCTTGCCTTCAGCGTCGAAAGCCTTGTCTGCAGGGGGACCCTTCACTTCGAGCTTTCGCTCAGCCTGGCGGGTCTGCAGGGCTTCAACCTGTACCGCCAGCCGGCGAGGAGTGCCATGCACACTCAATTTCTTGTAGCCAAGCCGTGCATCGAGCAGCAGGGTTTTCATCAGGTTTTCAAGGCTGCTGATCGCAGAATCCAGGTCCGCGGTAGGCAGTTCTTCGCAGCCGATTTCAAATAAAAGGTCGGCATTATCCTCGCTGATTTCAGGGAGAGGTTGTCCTTCAAGCACCAGTGCCGGTTGTTCACCCTTCATCCATGGGAAGCCCATTTCTTCACGTTGGGCGTAGTAAGCCTCAGCCACCTTGCGCGAGAGTTCGCGCATTTTGCCAAAGAGTGCCTGGCGCTCAGTGAAACCGACAGCGCCGCGTGCATCCAGAATGTTGAAGGTGTGCGAGCACTTGATGATATTGTCGTAAGCCGGAAGCACCAATTTCTTCTCGAGGGCGTTTTCAGCTTCCCTTGTAAACAGGGCGAGCATCTGCCTGAGGTTTGGCACGTCCGCCACTTCGTAATAGTAGGTGGAATGTTCTCGCTCAGCCACCTGGAGCACATCGCCGTACGAGCGGCTCTCATTCCAGTGGATATTCTTGAAATGGTTCACCTTTTGCAGGCTCATGGCGATGCGTTCGAGACCGTAAGTAATCTCCACCGCAGGTACATCCAAAACAATCCCACCCGCCTGTTGGAAATAAGTGAACTGGGTGATCTCCTGACCGTCCAACCAGACTTCCCAGCCAAGACCCCAGGCGGAGAGTGCCGGGGATTCCCAGTTGTCTTCCACGAAGCGAATGTCATGCTGTTCCGGGTCAATACCAAGCGCAAGCAGCGAGTTCAGATAGAGCTCCTGCGGATTGCCCGGGTCGGGCTTGAGGATCACCTGAAATTGGGTGTGTTGCTGGAGGCGGTTTGGGTTGATGCCGTACCGCCCGTCATCCGGTCGTACAGAGGGTTCCACGTAAGCCACGCGCCACGGTTCAGGACCGAGCACCCGCAAAAAGGTTGCGGGGTTCATTGTGCCCGCGCCGACCTGGGAATAGTATGGTTGCCAGATGAGGCAGCCCTGCCCCGCCCAGTATGTTTGCAGTTTGAAGATAATGGATTGGAAATCTAAAGCTGTGCTCATGGTGAAACCTCGTCTTTGATTTAACAAATTAATTATACATCAGCAATTCTGCGGTCTTGATGTTAATCATACCGATGTTGTCGGTGCGTAAGGGAGGTAACCGAAGTCGTAAATATCCCCGGTAGGGGCGATGCGGCAATCTGTTTGTAAGGTTGTAAAACAGAAACAATTTAGATCGCCACGGTCGCTATGCTCCCTCGCGATGACGAAGTTGCAGGCTGATCGTTATACTCTGATTTATCGGTGCGGTGAGGCGTAGGGCGAGATTGAGGGCACCGTTTATGATGGAACGGGGTCAATATACTGCCCTCAATCCGCCGAATCAACAATCAGGCGTGTGTTGGCGGATTGGAAGCCCACTAAGATCTCCGCAAGATGATAATCGTAGTGCTTCCATTCTCGCCCTACAAAGGCTACGCGGACTATTCAAAATGTTGGCAACCAGATCGCCACGCTTCGCTCGCGATGACAGAGAACCGGGCAAAAAGGGGTAAGGGGGATTTTGTCAGGCTACGAAACAGCCCTCAGAAAACCTGGCGTTCGCAGACCATATTCCAACAGATACGTGAGATAGCGTTCCAACAGGCTGGCGAGTTCAGGCTCAATTTCTTGAGGAATTTCAAGGTCTTTGACCTTGCTCCACGAGCTGCGCTGCAAGTGCCGCATATACTTTAACGCCCCCAGGCTCACTTTCCATGCGCTTGGGTCTGCCGAAAGCGAGTTGGGGCAGAGCGCTCCACCCAATTTGGCTGAGAAGAACTGATCTTCCGGCTTTATTTTCTCTCCGCAAGCCGAGCAAACCTGCAACTGCGGCTTGAACCCCAGCAAATCCATCAACTGTACTTCGTAGTAATGCACCACGGTCTGGGCAGGGGCGCCTTCGTCAAGGCGTGCCAACGTGTTGACCAGCAGATTGTAGAGCAGGCGGTGCTCGCCTTCCTCATAGGTAAGACGATCCAGCAGTTCAACTACATAAGCGGCGTACGCGATCAATTTCAGGTCAGATCGCAGGTGTTCATAAGTGTTCTGCGCTTCCGCCTGGGTGATCACATCCAGGTTGCGTCCCTTGGCGAGCATCAGCTCCACCCGTGAAAAAGGCTCAAGATGCCCGGCTTTCCGGCTTTTCATCTTGCGGATGCCTTTCGCGATTGCCTGAACTTTGCCGTATTCCAAAGTATAGAACGTCAGGATGCGGTCCGCCTCGCCAACCTCCACGTGCCGCAGCACAACCCCCTGAGCACGATAGCTGCGAGATTCCGGGCTTGTCATGGTCTGAAAGCTTACTTCCGGTCTAGATCTTCCGGACCAAAGGATCGCGGAAGGAGATCGCCAAGTATGAATTCCTCTTCAAAGCCGTCTTCGATGGTTGTCAGGATCACGGGCATTTCGAGGCTCGCAAATTCACGCATCACCTGCCGGCATGCACCGCAAGGCGCTCCAGCGTTTCGGGTGACCACCGCCACAGCCAAAATCTTTCGGTTCCCCTCGGAAATCGCTTTGTTGATCGCCACTCTCTCAGCACACAGTCCAGATGGATGAGCTGAGTTCTCTATGTTTGTCCCGCCGTAAACCAGCCCATCTTCCGCCAGTACCGCCGCCCCAACCGGATAATTGGAATAGGGCGAATAGCTGTTTTTCAAATAATGCCGGGCAGTTTCAATTAGGATCTGGCGATACTCACTTGTCAGCGTTTCCATCTTCAATTTCCTTCTGTACGTCTTCTTCGCCCAATTTGCGCACCTTCACCTTGATGATGCGTCTTGCCACCACTTGCTCCACGGTGAATTCAAATTTATCGTCTGTCACGATTTCGCCAGGCTGGGGAACCCTGCCGAGTTGACCGTAGATAAACCCACCCAGGGTGTCGGCATATTCATCCGAAAGCGACCCATCCGTGATCAGGTTGAACTCGTCGATGGTGGCCCTTCCCAAAATCAGATAGGTGTTGTCATCGAGCTGCTCGTAAAGTTTTTCTTCGCTTTGGTCATATTCGTCGCGGATTTCACCGACGATTTCTTCAACGATGTCTTCGAGCGTCACCACGCCAGCCACGCCGCCATATTCATCAACCACCAACACCATGTGCACCCCGCGGGATTGCATCTCAGTCAGAAGTTCATCCACCTTCTTTGCTTCCGGCACGAAGTAAGCCTGTCGTAAAAGTCTTCGTTGCGCAGCGATCGTGTCGTTTCCGTCCACCACCGCCAGCAGGTCTTTGGCATAAAGCAAACCCACAACGTTGTCGATCGAATCCTCGTAGACTGGCACACGGGAGTGTCCGGCTTTGATGAACTCGTGGCGGGCGTCGCTGATGGTGGTGGTCACTTCAAGCGCCAAAACATCCATACGGGGCACCATGATATCTTTGGCCATGGTTTCGCTGAAGCGGAAAATGGAATAGATCATCTCACGCTCACCCTTCTCAAGCGTGCTCTCAGGCTGTTCATTCTCAACCCAGTCCCTGAGGGTGTCGTCTGTGACGGTGAGTGTGACTTTTTCAGCGTGCTCGCCCAGCACTGTGGTCATCAGACTCGTTAGTGGGGACATAAAGAAAGCAATAAACGCGGCAACGCCTGTCCAGGTTATGGCTGCCTGATCCGAGTTATCCAAAATTTTCCGTTCGATCAAAAATTCCAGGACGCTCGTGATTAAAAACACGCCAAAGACAACTAACGCGACCAGCCAGTAGTTTTTTATGGCAAAAATTCGGTCACAGACCAGAACTACAACTGCCGCAACAACAAAATGGGAGACGATCAACCCCAAACGGAGAGCAGTACGCAGCCCGGTTTTGCTGAAAAGCTGTATGGTTTGGTCAACCTTCGCGTTGTGCGCGCTCGCTAACCCTAACAGGTAAGGCAAGCGGGCGTGTGTGAAGGCGGATTTCGCGGCTGAAGCCAACAAACACAAGAAGACTGCAACCGCAAGGGCTATCCAAAGCCCGATCTCATCACTCACAATGGTCCTTTCTCTCTCTGGGCCTGGCAGGTACACCAACCACCAGCGTGTCATCGGGCACGTCGTGGGTCACGACTGCACCCGCAGCTGTTTTGGCTCGCTTACCAATTTTTAATGGAGCAACCAGCATTGTGTCGCTCCCAATAAACGTTTCATCCCCAATTTTAGTAGGATGCTTGGTTTTTCCGTCAAAATTGCAGGTGATCGTGCCCGCACCAATGTTCACATCCCGCCCAATTGTGGCATTGCCGATGTACGAAAAGTGCCCCATTTTTGTGTGCTCGCCAAGCGTGGAGTCTTTCACCTCGCCAAAGTTGCCAAGGTGGACGTAGTCTTTGAGAACCGCGCCACTGCGTAGATGGCAGAAAGGTCCCATTGACACGTGGTTTCCAATCGTCGCCTTTTCTGCTACCGAGTATTGGATGACAGAGTAGTCACCAACGCTGGTATTCAGCAGGGTGGTGTCGGGTCCGATCGCGCAATTTTCACCAATCGAAGTTTTGCCGCGGAGATATGTGTTGGGGTATAAAACGGTGTCCTGCCCGATGATGACGCCCATTTCGACGGTGGTTGTGTCAGAGTCGAGAAAGCTCACACCCGCCAGCATCCATTGCCGGTTTACGCGCGCGCGCATTGCCCGCTCACAATCCGCCAGGTCTACCCGGTTGTTGATGCCCAAGCCTTCGGCGGCATCCTCCAGTACCATGGCTTCCACGCCTTTGCCCTGGGCAATCGCTATTTCAACCAGGTCGGTGATGTAAAACTCGCCTTTGGGGGAGGGCTTTAACTCAGCGAGGCTCTGCCACATCCACTCCGCGTTGAAGCAGTAAGCTGAGATGTTGTATTCGCGAATCTTGAGTTGTTCAGGGGTCGCGACAGCTTCCTCCACGATTGCCTGCACTTTGCCATCCGCCGAGCGCACGACGCGCCCGAATCCCCGGGGCAGGTCACCGATCACACTGGTCATGGTGACAGCGCTGCCTGTTTCGCGCTGAATTTGGATCAGGCGCTCTATCGTTTCAGTGCGCAACATGGGCATATCCCCAAACGTAACCAGCAGGATTTCCGCTTTTCCGCGCAAATGCTCTTCGGCAGACCGAACCGCGTGCCCAGTGCCGAGCTGTTCTGTTTGTAGCGCAAAACTTACTTTTTCACCATACACGCGCGCGACTTCTTCACGCACCAGCTCGCTGCCATATCCGGTTACCAGCACCGGTGGCAGATCCGTCAGCGGCAAAACAGTATCCAGGGCGTGAAAGACGATGGGGTTTCCCAGCAAGGGATGAAGAGTCTTGGGCAGGGTGGAGTGCATACGCTTGCCTAAGCCAGCGGCGAGGATTACAGATGCGATTGTCATAAAATACTCCGGGAATCAGAAAACCAGACAACAGTCCAAAGCGGACTATCAGCCTCGCTATCATCAAAACTTAGATCATCAGATTGTGTGTCCACAATAAATCAGGCCGGGGCACTTGGAGTCGAACCAAGATCAGCGGATTCAAAGTCCGATGTGCTGCCATTGCACCATGCCCCAACGCAGCCAATATTTTAGCATAGATTTCATTCCCTGCAAACAATTGGCTGCAAATGATTCTACCCCAGTTTTGTATCAACTTTTCATCCATCCCCACTTAAGCAAACACCGCCCAGTCGTAACCAGGCGGTGTTTTATCATTAAGCTTAGGGTAGATCAGTTTTTTCCTCGTTTTACCTTAATGTAGGTAAAAACGCCAGACATCCCCATGACCATTCCCACCAACGACATACCGTATGATAAGAAGTTTAGAAAGAAGGTCGATTTAACCATTTCTATGACCATCAGCAATGGAAGAACGGCACCCAAGGTCAACAGGATGCCCCCGATGATCATCAGGGTGGTTGGGTTAAACCTGCTCACCTTTATCCTTAAAGAGCCAGCAACGAACCAGGTGCTCTTCACCTAATTTAAATTTTGGCGGACGTTC
This sequence comes from uncultured Anaerolineaceae bacterium, assembly GCA_964428425.1. Lineage (GTDB taxonomy): Bacteria > Chloroflexota > Anaerolineae > Anaerolineales > Anaerolineaceae > Mesolinea. Next base: position 28,126 of record CAYRYL010000013.1, read on the forward strand.
CACATCGCACAAACCCGGTATCAACTGGCTGCAGCGTGGATGGAATCGGCAGCCCGCAGGTGGATTCACCAACGATGGCGGCTCGCCTGGAGGAACATCCTGGAATTCATCCACGTTTTTAGGATCTGGGTCCGAAGTAGCTGCCAGCAAAGCATGGGTATAAGGATGTGCCGTGTTGTTGATCAAATCTGACTCAGTTGCCTGTTCGATGATTTCACCCGCGTACATAACCATGATCCTCTCCGAGAAATAACGAACAGTCGCGAGGTCATGGGTGATATAAATCACTGCCAGGTTATGTGCTTCCTGTAGTTTTCTCAACAGAGTTAAGATTTCAACCCTTACAGAGGCATCCAACATGGATACGGGTTCATCTGCAACCAGCAGCACAGGCTCAAGGATCATCGCCCGGGCTATAACAATGCGCTGTTGCTGTCCACCGCTCAATTGGTGCGGGAATTTCGGTAGAAATTCATCTACCGGAGTCATTTTTACTTCTTCCAATACCTTCGAGACGCGGCGATATCGCTCTGCTTTGTCTTTGATCCCGTGAATTTTTAGCGGTTCCTCGAGGATGGTCTGAACATTCATGAATGGCGGCATCGCGCCGTAAGGATCTTGCTGGACATAACCGATTTTATGTCGGAATAATCGGAGGCCTTCAGATTTTAGATTGTTGATCTCCTCACCATTGAAGATCACTTTTCCACCGATCGGAATGTTTAAGCGCAGAATGGTGCGCATCAAGCTCGTCTTACCACTGCCGCTTTCGCCAACGATGGCGATGGTCTCGCCCCGTTTTAGTTTGAGGTCAACACCATCTACTGCGCGGACATAACCGGCATGTTGAAAGCCAAATTTCTTAAGCTCAAAATATACTTTGAGGTCATCCAGTTCGAGGATGTAATCACCGGACTCTGGAATGGTAGGTGTGGTTGCGATTGTTTCTGTCATTTCAATTCCCCTTCTCCTTCATATAGCCAGCACTTTACCCAGTCACTGTCAAAATGGAAATGAGGTGGTTCATCTTTGCACTTATCGAATGCTCGCGGGCAGCGATCCTTAAAGCGGCAACCCGTCGGTGGATTGATAAGTGAAGGCGGTCTGCCCACGATAAAATCTGGCTCTGCTTTCGTACGAAGTCTTGGCACGCTTGCCATCAATTTGGTCGAATAAGGATGGCGAGGATTGCTAAAGAAGCGCTTGGAGCCACTCACTTCAACAATCTGTCCAGCGTACATTACCGCCACGATATCCGCCAACTCAGACGAAGTTGAAATATCATGAGTAATTAGGATGAAGCTGGTCTCAAGTTCGTTCTTGTTACGCTTGAGCAAGTTGAAGATATTCGCCTGGGTAAGAACATCCAAAGCCGAGGTCGGTTCATCCAGGATGATTAAATCTGGTCCGGTTATCAAAGCCATGGCGATTGCCACACGCTGACGCATGCCGCCAGACAACTCAAAAGGATAACGGGACAAAAAGTCAACCGGAACACCAACATGCTGGAACATCTTCGCGGCTTGTTGGAGGGCTTCTTCCTTGGGTGAGCCGTAGTGCACAATCATGGGCTCCGCCACTTGATCGCCGACCCTTAATACCGGGTTGAGTGAGTTCATGGCTGCTTGTGGAACCATGGACATGCGGATCCACCGAATTTGCTTGCGGTATTCCTCGTCCGTCAATGCCATCGTTTCGATATCTTTCAGGTAGACTTTTCCTGAGTATTCACCAGCGTTCCTGGGCAACAAACGTAAGACCGCTTTGGCGAGGGAAGTTTTTCCACAACCCGATTCGCCGACAACAACCACTGCTTTATTTGTATTCAGGTCGAAATTAACTCCATCAACAGCCTGAACCATGCCACGTGTGGTTACAAAGTGAAGTTTGAGATCCTGAATGCGAAGGACTTTCTCTTCAGTCATGTCTACATTCCTCTCAGTCTGGGATTAAAGATCCGGTCAAGAGCAAACCCAAACATAGCAAATCCCAGACCGGTGATCATCAATAGAACTGCGGGTTCCAATATCCAATAAAACAGCCCCTGGTAAAGAGCGCCGTTTGCCTGAGCATCATTAATCACTTTACCCCAGGTGGGTAAAGTTGGATCGCCCAGTCCAAGCAGAGCCAGTGAAGCCTCCAGGAAAACATAACTGGGGATGGCTGATACCAAGCCAGGGATGAGCAAGGGAATAATCCTTGGAACCAGGTATTTTATGATGATGCGCCCATTGCCCGCGCCGTAAGCTTTGGCAGCCTCGATATAGGTGGATTCTTTCACCTGCAGGAAAATGGCGCGATCTGTCTTAATCGCGCCGGTAAAGATCGAGAGCGCGATGGTTGCCCCCAAGATGATCCAAATACTGCGCGAATAGAAGGTGCCAATCATAATCAGGATCGACAAGAAGGGCAGTACCAAGTTGATTTCGGTAATCCTCTGGATCAATTCATCAACCCAACCACCAAACCAGGCTCCAAAAGCCGCAATCATCATGGTAATAATGGAGGTGCCAGCTGCAGCCAGCAAACCGAATGCAAGCGCGATAGGAGCTCCCCACAAGATAGGAGTGGTCAGATCCCGCCGCATGTGGTCAGTGCCAAACAAACCAAAAACCAATCCGTGACTGACAAATTCAATCCGAACATCGTTTTCAGCTTCAAATGTTGTCGCGGTAATCCGCAGTTTGTAAGTGCCTTTATTGATTACAAACGGATCAGACTTTGGAACAGATAACAGGCCTTGAACCACCGGTACTTCGCGACCGTACAATCGGCGAAGCCGAGTGGTTAATTTTTCATCTTGTGAAAAGCGATAGGTTTGCTTGTTGGAGGGTCCAAAATCACTAATTTTAATTTCTTCTCCACCAGGCGTCTCTAGAACTATTGACAGGAATGGATTCTTCGACTGATGGTTGGACTGAATGTATAAAAACAATTCCTGCGGATAATCGTCGTATTGGAAATCAAATGGGTATTCGTAAGTGATGGTGTCACTTGATTCGCCAGGGGTAACAACTTTGGTAAATCCCTCATCTTCACCAGCGACGACCGCAAAGGAAACTGGAAGAGCCTTTTTTGTAAAGTAGTTATACCAAGCGGGAGGAGCATTTTTGGGGTTCTTGTAAACGGTTTCCTCACCGCCCCGCCAGAGTTTGATAGCTTCCTGATAAGGAATCTTGATCATCGCAAAAATTGCCAATCCGATCAATAACATGATCAGGATAGCCCCAAAAATGGCTGATGGATAACGTGATAGTTCCTTAAGCGAGTTCTTTAGATTCTTCATGTTAGTTGTTACTCCCGCCCACTTTGACCCGAGGATCTACAATTGCATAGACAAAGTCCAGGAAGAATACCGTTAGAGCCAGCAGGTAGGCAAAAATAATGGTTGTGCCTAAAATGACAGGAGTGTCATATAACCCGACGGCCCGAAAAATCGTTCTGCCTAAACCTGGCCAAAGAAAGATAGTCTCAGTAATGGTTGCGCCGGTAAAGAGACCAATGACTAGCAGAGCGAAGTTTGTGATAATGGTCGGCAAAGTTGGTCGCAAAATGTAACGACGCTCGATCTCGCGAGAAGTCAAGCCTTTGGCTTTGGCGATATCAACATAATCTTCGCTCGAATAAATCAGGAAAAACGTTCTCCAATTATAAATGCTGATAAACAACGAAGAAATAATCAATGACCCGGCTGGAAGAATCAAGTGTTTCAAGAGGTCCAGTATATATGCGCCAGTTTCTTTTGGAGGAGGCGCGGATACCATGCCACTGAATGGAAGCACTTTCAGCCAAGCTGCAAATAATAGGATGAAGAAAATACCGTAGAACCAGGGTGGTGCGGAGGAGGTGGGAGAAAGTGTGACGACCAGTTTGTCCCAAAAGTTTCCGTATGATCTGGATAACATTAAGGCCAGAAATACGCTGGCAAAAAATAAAATCAATTGAGAGCTTCCCATTAAAAGCAACGTGGCTGGCAAACGCTCAAGAATGATGTTCCTGACCAACCTTGAACCACTATCACTAACCATGTGAACAGCCCTGCCAAGATTTAGCGTCAGTGCGTTTTTTAGAAATCGGAAGGACCGAAGCACGAACGGGGTGTCCAAACCCAAGCGTTTTTCTTCCAAGCTGATCATATCGTTTACTAATGCCGCCCTGTTTTCCGTGCTCATCGGCTTGTTCGCAGTCATAGCCATGACTTGCTGATTGACTCTTTCGCGGATGTCATTACGCATGATGGTATCAACATATCCGCCCATGTTGGCAATCAGAATGGTGATGTATATGCCCACTACAACTGTAATGAAAAGCATCACGATCCTTACAAGCATGAACTTAGAGATGCGTTTGAAGGTATTTGAGACTGCATCTTTGTTGAGCTTCGAAATTTCAATATTCTTTTCAGTGGTCATAGAATCACCCATGTCTGTTTAGGAAAGGGGCAAGTATTTTATTACTTGCCCCTTCATTAACCTGAACTAAGGAATTACTGGGCGGTTACAAACTCGACCGAAGTGAAGGTCGGTTGGCTAACCGGAATGGGAATTACAGCAATCTCGAGCTTGTTGGCACCAGCGCCTAAGGTGGTGGTGTCTTCAGCAGTCAAGTTCACTACATAATGTCCATCTTCCACGAGCTCAGCCTGGCCGATCACAACCAGTTCATTTGCCGCATTGTACAGAAGGTATTTCACTTGCTTGATATCACCTGAAGCGTATGGTTCACCTTGGAAGGTCACATACACATCAAATGCCGCAGCTTCGCCAACTTTCACCTGTCCGGGACCGTCAATTTCGGCTTCGGCAAGTTTGGGTGTAGCGAACATATCAAAGCGATCAGCAAGATCGGGGAAATAAGGATTGTTCTTGACAACCAGAGACTTTTCGACCAAGTAGACCTGGTCCACATAATATGGACCGGTTCCGACCCACATGTGACCCTTTTCAGCATAGAAGGCTTTGAGGGCTTCGTAGCGGGCAACAGCCTGCTCGGGGGTCATGTATTGACCAAGAGTGGCTTCGTAAGGAACAGTCTTGTTCGCGATTAATTCATCCAGTTTTGCAGCAAGGATTTCGAGGCTTGGGCCGCCGATGAAGCTGGTCCATTCGATTTCATTTGCAGTGGATTTGTCAGTCGTGTAGGCTAATTCACCAGCGGCTTCAGCAGCATTTGCAGCAGCAGCCATGGAGAAGGAAAGCTCGCCTGTGGTCCAAGTTGGCCACATGCTGAATACGTTCAGTTCAGCATCGGTAGAATAGGTATCGCTATAGAATTCGACTGTGAGGGGATCAGTGGAGGTGATCTTCAAACCTTTGAAGCCAGCCTTGAAGACCTCAAACAGAGGAATATCTGCCTCGTCGAAGATGGCGCTCTTCTCGTTGGCGCGATCAAATGTCAAAATCCAGGACATGATAAAGTCAGCCATGTCCACATTGGCACCATCGTGCCATTTGTTGACTTCGAAGAGATTGGCAGGATATACGGCAACGGATTTGCGTTTGGCAGTTGCGCCGCTCAGACCGGCTTCGGCAACAGTGATGAATTTCTGTGCTTCGGCATCCCAGTCGATCCATGCGTCATCAGGAACAACAATTTGATCTGCAAAGTCGAGAGTTACCCAATCGAGAGACTTCCCAACAGGTAAACCGGTTTGCATGGTAACAGCGCCGCTTTCGAGGCGATCAGGGTGGACAAGACCAGTGTAAGGATCAAAGATAACGCCACCGGTTTCGGTGAAGTTAACCACAGCCTGGTCGAAGGTCCAGTTGGTGCCGGCGATGGGGTTGTAGGGTTCTGCGAACAGATCCTGCTGAGCCCATTTCACGGTGCCGCCTTCTTTGCCTTCATAGCGAAGGGTGTATTTGGCAACTTGTGCGCCTTGAACACCTGCAGCCAGATCAGCAACAGCCACGAGGTCAGTGCGATAGGGGGTGAACTCGGCGGAGTCAACTAGGAACACCTGGAAGCCATCTTGCATGGAAAGTTCGAGTGCGCGAGACATCATCTCTCTGCGTTCTTCGAGGGTGTTGTAATCAGCATTATAGAGTCTGTCGCCAAGTTCCTGGAATTCAGGATCTGGGGTGTTCTCTAACCAGACAGGAATACCCTGCTGGGAGGTGGGGAGGAACATTTCCTGGAAGATGCCACCCTCATCGCGGTTGATGACGGAAGCGCCCCAACCAGCGGTGTACATGTTCCACTGGCCTTCTTTAGGATCTGAACCAATCCAGATTGGAGAAGCTTCAGAGCCGGATTTGTACTGGCGATCGATTTCGAAACCGAGTTCCACCAGTTTATCGGAAATCCAGTCACCCATCTGGGTTCGAGCTGAGTCGTTGCGGATGATGAAGATCAGTTTGACTGGTTCGCCATCATAGGTCCACTTGCCATCGACCAAAGTCGCGCCCATGCCTTCCATTTCAGCCGTGATAACTTCCTTGGCTTTTTCTGGGTTATATGCATAGAAGCCTTCCAACTTGCGGACGGTGTCGGCTAAGTCTGCATAATCAGGCCATTCAGTAACGATGGGGAAGAACTTCGCCTTGCCGCCACCATTGAAGATTTCCTGGACAAAATAGTTGCGGTCAATCAGCCAGTTGAAAGCTTCACGGATCTTGTGGTTTCCGAAGGGGTTAAAACGACCATCGGTGAAGACGGCGGGGTTGAAGAGGAGGTCGTAGTATGTGCCCTGATTTTGAGCATACTTCAAACCAGATTCTTTGACTTCAGCAGCAAATGATGGAGCAAGACCTTCGGCGTAGACGTCAACATCTCCGGCCTTGATCTGGGTGACTACTGCGGCAGGATCGGCTACGGTGAAGACTACCTCATCCAGCCAACCACCCTTGCGTTCGGTTCGAACCACTGGGGGTTCAGTCGGCGCTTCAGTTGGGGCTTCAGTTGGGGCAGCGGTTGGAGCCTCGGTTGGGGCTTCGGTTGGGGCTGCGGTTGGGGCTTCGGTCGGAGCTGGAGTCGGCGTACCGCAGGCTGCGAGCAGCATGCTGGTAACGATGACCAAGCTCAAAACACCTAACAACTTTCGATTCATTTAATCCTCCTTAATGGATTTGAGTGATTTTGTTGGTTTAGACACACTGAAGAAAGTCAAATTCGGTTATCCGCAAAACCTATTGGCATGTCAACAGGCGTCCTCTCCATAGAATTGAATACCCAATTTCTAATCGGGTGTCAATACATTTTACTTCGCAAAGTAAGTTCTTGTCAACTCACTAAAAAGGTAAACCTGTGCGAGAACCAGCAATTGATGTACGTTTTTTTTACCCGCTCAGATAACTAATACAGCTTAAACGTCCTGATCTTTGAGAGGTTTTATGCTTCTATTTAGTCTTGGTAAATGCGAGATAAGCAAGGATAATTGCTCTCAATTTGAATTAGCCGGACGCCAGAACGCGAGATTCGCAAAGGTGGTGCTTCCCGCAAGATCTACGCGATTTGAGGCAAACCAAACCGAGATCCGGGGTAATAACGGCACTGCTGGCAAAAACTCCGCTGTCCAATCCACCCCGTCTCCAACGATCTGGATCAAATCTGCGTTCCCTGCCGCTGTACATTTTCTGTCAAAACCCGAATCGGATAAACCAGCCAGGTTGGTCCCAATCCAATAATTACTGCTGTTGGGGATGGAATCTGAGCGGTAGAGCTCACAGGCGTTCCCCCGAGATTGCTCCCAACTCACCAACGCCAGGTCAAACTTTCGCCCAAACAACGGTCCGTCTGGGCCTGGAGCGAAAAGATCACTAGGTGCCAACTCCTGGTGGGTCACTTCAATGCCACAATCGCCCAGCCGCCGGGTTACCGCCTGGCTGACTTCACGGTCCATCACGGAGGTGCTGCTGAGCAGGCTGACTGAGAACGGCGTCCCATCCAGGACGTTCTCCACTCCAGTTGCCTTTCGCGGAGCTCCAGGCTGGGTTTGATCCCTCAACCAGCCAATTTCGTCCAGCAATGCCTCTGCCTCTACCACGCTTCCCGTTGAAGTAAATTCAGGCAAGCCGAATCCCTCGGGCAACTTTGCTGCCAATACCTCCGTCGCGATCGGCTCCCCCGTGAGGCAGGCTGCAAGCGCTTGCCTGGTCCGCAGGTCTACAAAGAAGTTCTGGCGCGCCGCGGACCAGGGGGAATAACCGCTGTCGTAAGCTGCTGGCTGGATGCCAAAGACCAATTGCTGCACAAGCTCAAAGCCCTCCACCACAAGGCTGCCGCTTTGCGCTAGTTCCGTCAACACGTCCCTGCCTTGCCCTTCCAGGTGATAGCTCGCGTCTAAAACGTCACAATCGCCGCTCGCCAACTTACCGATTGCCTGCTGCGGATCGGGCTCGACCAGAAAGTTTACCTGGTCGTACGCCGGTTTGGGGCTGAAGTAAGGGTTGCGTTCCAACTTGATCACAGATCCAGGCATGCGTTCCGCGATGCGATACGCGCCCCAACCCATTGGTGTCTCACCCGCTTCAGGGGATGATCCAATCTCAGCAGGATTCGTTTCAGAAAACTGTGAAAAAGGGATGGGTGGAAATATCAGCTCATCGAGGTCAACCGGCACAAAACCCGGTATACCCGTCCAGACGATTGTGCTTAAATCCAATTGGTCAATACTAGCGGTGCGATCAAGCAGCCAGACGTCGTGCGGATTGCGCAGTTCGTTTGCCACGTTGTAAGACAAAGTGAAGTCAGCCGAAGTCACAGGGCTGCCATCAGACCATAAAAGCCCCGGTGTGATCTTGTAAAGCACTTCCACCTGCATCATCTGCAGGGGTGCGGCAGCAGCCCAGGCAGATGGCTCGCCCAACTGACCTTCAATTACAGGGTTAATAAGGGAGCCTTCCTTTAATACAGCCAGTCTTCCGTTGCCATCCAGCACGCTCATGCCTGGCTTCACATCCACAGGCATTTTAGCTGCCTGGTTGTTTGCGTAAGTTGGTAGAGCCTCATATAAAAATTTCGGGTCAAAAAGCGCTGAAAAAACGCTTTGCTTTGCCAGCGAATCACGCCCCGCAAAGCGGAAGAGGCTGCCCGGGTCTTCTGCAAGGCAAACATTCAGCACTTTGGGCGGCTCGGGCGTCAGGGTTGGGGTTGGGGGCAATTGGGTCGGCTGGCTGAGCGTGTTGGTTGGCGCAACCGTAGGCGTTTTGCTGCCTCCGCAAGCTGAAACAATGAAAACAAGGCTCAGCAGAGTCAGAAAAGCGTTTCGTCTGATACCAAATGAACGATTCAAAACAATCTCCTAAACCACATCGTCTTCTTCCGGGTCGCCAAAACGCAACCTGAGGTAAGACTCGTATCTTCGCGGGTCAATCTGCCCGCCCGCAACCGCTTTTCGCACAGCGCAGCCCGGTTCGTGGCTGTGACTGCAGTCGTTGAACTGGCATTCGGGCACCAGCGGCGCAATTTCCTTAAAATAGGCATCCAGTTCTTCATCCTGGATGTCCCAGAGTGCCAGCGTGCGCAAGCCGGGCACATCAGCGATGTATCCGCCGCCTGCCAGGGTGTAGAGCTGCCTCACCTGGGTGGTGTGGCGCCCTTTTCCGCGACCCACGCCCTCACTCAACGCGCCAACCTCCAGTTTTAGGTCCGGGATCACCTTGTTGAGCAGGCTGCTCTTGCCCACGCCCGAAGGTCCGGCAAGGGTGCTGAGTTTGCCTCGCATGCATTCACGCAGCGCCTCAACGCCTTGCCCGGTCACCGCGGAAGCGTAGATTACATCATACCCGATGGAGCGATACATGCCAAAAAGCTTGTCCACCTGTTCAAGCGGTATCAAGTCGACTTTGTTGACCACGATCACCGCAGGGATGTGCGCCCGCTCCGTCACCACTAAAAAGCGGTCGAGCATGCGCAAGCTCGGATCGGGCTGGGTGCAGGCAAAAACCAGCAGCGCAAGGTCGGCATTCGCAAGCAGGATCTGCTGGTAATCGTAGCTGACGCCCGAAAGCTGGCGCGAAAAAACGGACTTACGAGGTAAGATTTCTTCGATGCTGCCTGTGCCATCATCGTGGATGGCGATGCGCACGTTATCCCCCACCGCTACCAGGTCTCCTTCGGCTCTACCTCTGCGCAAGCGCCCGCGTAAACGCGTTTGGATATCGCCTCTTTCGGTTCGCACGGTCAGGTAACCCGCCTGTGAACGAATCACAAAGCCTTCAAAATATTCATTTTGGGAACCAACGGAAAGCAGCGGCTGAGACTCGCCCAAGTTTAGTTCTCTTCTGGCACTGTTGGAACGTATGGGCTGTCCTCCCAGGGCATGGTGCCGCCGGCATTTAGCCCATTAGAGAAGTACAGGGAGACAGCCCGCCTGAAGAGCGGCGCTGCCATTTCGGAACCTTCACCGGCATTTTCCAGAACCACCGCGACTGCAATATCAGGAAAGTTGGGGTCATTCTCGAAGGTGTAGCCGCCAAACCAGGCGTGTGAGGTTCCAGCTGGGTTTTCAGCAGTACCGGTTTTTCCGGCAATGTTGTAAGGATAATTCCGGAATTGGAATTGCGCCGTGCCGCTCGTGTTACTTACCACCATGATCATGGCTTCCTGGATGGCTTCCAGGGTCGTGGGTTGCAAGTTAAGTTGATGCACCACCTTCGGTTCAAAGGTGTAGACTGGGCTCTGTCCGGTTAACCCGATCCTCTCGATCAGGGTTGGTTGGTAGAGTGTGCCGCCGTTGCCGACCGCCGCCACAAACGCCGCGACCTGTAGCGGGCTTACCTGCATGGTGCTCTGCCCGATTGCCATCTGAACATACTCGCTGATCTCGGTCGGCGCGGGATTGATGCTGCCGGCAAAATCCGGGATCTCGATGCCGGTCGGTTTGCCCAAGCCGAAATCAATCGCCACATCAGGGATCGAAGTGCGGTAGCCTTCATTCCAAAGCGAATATGCGATATGCCAGAACCAGGGGTTGCAGGATCGCATCAGTCCTTCCTGGAGGGTCAACTGTCCTGAGGGTCCAAACCCACGGTTAACCGTCCAGTCCTCACCTACCCAACCAGTCAACTCGCGCCAGTAGTTATCGCAATAATAGGATGAGGTGGGTTGATAGACACCGGTTTCGAGCGCTGCCGCCATGGTGATGATCTTGAAGACCGAACCTGGAGGGTAAACGCCTTGCGACGCCCGGTTATACATGGGATTTAAGGGGTTCTGGGTAACCTCAGCAATGGAATAGGCTGTGTAATAAGGCGCGATGAACACGTTCGGGTCGTAACCCGGGTTGGAAACCATGGCGATCACCTTGCCGCTGTCGCGCTCCATAACTACGATCGCGCCAACCATGTCGCCAAAGCTTTGCTGTAATTTGTACTGGTAAGCGCTGTTGATTGTGCTGTAAATAGACTGGGCAGGCTGAGCGGGAACGCTGGCGATCTTGGTCAACACCTGACCCTGGGGATCCTTTACATACAGGTCGACGCCGTGTTTGCCGGCGAGATACTGCTCTCCCCAGGCTTCAAGCCCGGAGGCGCCAATCTTCTCCTCCCCGGTGTAACCAAGGCGTTGATACTTTTCCAGCTCCTCTGCGGGTACGGTCAGCACAAAGCCAGTTACGTGCGGCGCAACGCCGCCATCATGATAAAAGCGGGAACGGAAATCTGAAAGAGAAATTGCGTCATACCGAGAAAGCCGGTCGTAGTACTGGTTGGCGGTCTCCAGGGTGACATCACCAATTACAGAATATTGGTAATCAGCGGTATTCTCGTATTCGGCATAAATGGAGGTTTCAGACCGTTCGAACATTTCAGCCAAAAGTGAAACCATCCGCCCTTCACTGTCGGGGTTAATCTTGCCAGGTGTGACCATCACGGTCACCGCGTCTTCAAATGAGACCAGGGGATAATTGTCAGAGGCGTCGGACGAGTAAATGTTACCCCGGGCAGGGACTTCTATGACCAGTTCCAGGTAGTTTCCGCCTGCCAGTTCGGGCAGCATCATTCCGGCTTCCCACTGCACATGCCAGGCGCCATCTTCCAGAATGAGGTTCATAATGGTGTCGCGTGAGATTTCGCTCATTAGGGCTGTGTTGTAGCGGATCTCATAACTGACCTGGGCGCTCGTGGGGTTGACCATCTTGGAAAGCACTGAATAGTCCATGCTCTGCATAGTGAGCTTGATAGCGGTATTGCGGTGACTGTTCTCAAAATCTTCCATCGAAACCGCATCTTTGGTGAGCTGGCTGAGCTTTTCGTACATCCCGGCGTAATCCTCAGCCTTCCAGAGATCAAGGTAGGCTCTGGCTGCCTGTTCGACATCCGGTACCGATTCGATGTTGATAACTGGCTCGGGCAACGCCGAGGTTGGGGTCAGGGTGGGGGTGGAGGTGGAGGTTGTGTTGCCACCGTTGCAGGCTGTGAGCAATATTGCTGCAATCAGGAACACAAAAAGCATCTTGTTGAGGGATCTCATCATCTCACCCTGGGTTTTCTCTACGGTAAATTTGCGGATAGACTTCACACGTGATGTCATTATACCGCTGACAGGCTTGGGGCACGTCTGTATCCAGCGTGCAGCCAGCCGATTCGAGCAACATGGCAAGATGGCAAAGCGGCAGCCCCATCACGTTCGCATAGCATCCCTCCACACCGGTGCAGGGGTGGAACTGTTTGTGCTGGATGGCATATCCGCCGGCTTTATCCTTGTAGTCATTGCTGTCAATATAAACAGCCAGTTCTTCTTCTGAGTAGTCACGCATGAAAACGTCGGTAGCGCAAAGAGATTCCAGCGTTCCTCCGCCATTTTGGGTGCGTAAACACAAAGCGGTATAGACTTTGTGCCCTCGAGCGCGTAGCGCCCGCAAGATTTCGTAGGCATTGGCATCGTCGGTTGGTTTGCCCACGACCTGCCCATCCAAAGCCACGATCGTATCCGCAGAGAGAATCCATTCATTGTCAGTAAGCAAAACTGCCTGCCCCTTATCGCGTGCCATTTGCCGCACGTATTCAACCGCGTCCACGTCGTCCGGATGGGTCTCATCGGCGTTGGATGGACGCTTCTCAAAGGGAATCCCAAGCAAGAGCAGGAGTTCATTTCTGCGTGGCGAGGTGGAGGCTAAGACCAACTTTACTTCGGACATACAAATTGGGATTCTAACATGAAAGCCTGGACTGCCGCACCAGACCAAAAGGTTCAGTTCTGCTGTTCAGGCTTGCGGATCTCGAACCGGTCAAAATCATTGGCAAGATAGGTTTCAGGGAAGATAGCGCGTGCTTCTGCGAGAATTTCGTCGTCCCGGTAGCGCCGTGAAACGTGGGTGAGGATCAACTTCCCCACACCCGCTTCTACTGCCAGGCGTGCCACATCCGCGGCTGTGGAATGACCGAAGGTCTGAGCCATTTCCGTGTCTTCTGCCAGGTAGGTTGCCTCGATCACCATCACATCCGCGCCAGCTACATGTTCCCGAAGCTTTTCCGGCTTGCCGACATCCCCCACAATCACCAGGTTCACGCCCGGCCGCTCTTCGCCCAGAACTTCCTCCGGTCTGATCACTCTGCCGTCCTCCAGAGTGATTGCCTGCCCCTGAACGAGATCGCGCCGGCAGGGACCGTTTGGCACACCCAATTGCTCCGCCACTTCCGAGAGGAATGGACGGTGACTTTTTTCGATGAAACGGTAGCCCAAAGAAGATGAACCGCGATGGTCAACCGGGAAAGCCTGGATTTCGAAGTGCTTACTTTGAAAAATTAATCCCGGTTTGATCTCAAGCATATTCAACGGCATCGGAGGCTTGGTGCCGCGCAGCACAACCCCATTGATCAGGTCGCTGACGCGGTCCATCGTGTGGCGGCTGCCATAAATGTTGACCTCTTCGATGGCTTCCCAGCGCATGAAAGTCGAAAGCATACCTGCCAGTCCGAGAATATGGTCGAGGTGACCATGGGTCAGCAAAATATGGTTCAACCGTTTGAAGCCAACACCGGATTTAAGGATCTGCCGCTGTGTGCCCTCACCGCAATCAACCATGAATCGAAACTCGTCATGTTTGACGACCAGCGACGACAAGCCACGTTTGATTGAGGGCGCAGATGCGGATGTGCCCAGGAAGATGAGCTCAAACAAGAGTTGGAACCTCCGGGTTACTTTTTGTTTTGGCTGATGCCGGCCAGTTGTTTGAGAGCACCAAGTGCCGTCAGACCCACTTGCAAACCCTGCTGAGCAGTGATCGGCACGCTTTTGTTTTCCGCCTCAGATTGCTCAATGAAAGTCATTGCAGCCCGATAGCCGAAAAAGGCGCCAGCCAGGGTTCCAATCACGAGAGTTAGTGTTCGAATGTTTGAGTTCATAATTTCTATCCTTTTTGTGAGAACCGGTCGGTCAGACTTGTCCCGATTTGTTGAATTTTAGCAGTTAATCCTCTCAGAGCTAGGATTGGTTGTGCGGATGCGTCGCCAGCTTCGCGCAGATAATGCCGCCCAATACTCAGAAAGTCCCTGAGGTTTTTCCCAGCCTGAGGTACTACGCTCTGTATCTTGGTAACACTAAAACTTAGTCCGATCAAAAACAGCAGAGCAAGCAAACCAAAGAAAAAGGTTGGCAGCACTAACAAAATGGTTGCCACACCTGCAAGGTTGGCCGTGTCCGCCCCACCAACACCACCAGTGATCGCAAGCAGGATAACCAGGCCCACAGCAACCAGGCTTACGAGAACAACCGGAAAAAGAATCATCCAGAAGCGGTTTTGCTTGTGAGCTTTATCAATAGATTCCCTGATGCTTGATTCGTCAGTCATGAAGATACCTTTAGTGCAATTTTAGCATGAGAATGCCTTGCCTTTTGAGATTATATAAACTCATTCCTCAAATCTATAACAATTGGATTCTATTAACAAATCACACTTCTTTTCATGTATAATGAAGTAAGGAAAACTATCGCACATGCTTCCAGGAGGCCATTCATGGTTTATTTGCCTCCGAATATGGCTTAGAATTGCTGCGCGATTTACTAGATAGGTAACCGTCAGTTGAAAAACTGACTTATGTATTGGAAAATGAATGAAATTTTATGGCAGTCGAGTGAGTAATCCATCATTCCTGTTGCGTCCCTGTATCCGGGGCAGCCGACAGCAGGATTTTCTACCTTAAGAGGAACGTTGGGATTGATCGCATCTGACAGCCAGTTTGCCAATACATAATTGAAGAGGCTCAAGTTCGTCTTGAGTTTGGGGTTTATCGAGTAAGTCCGCGATTCAACAGCCATGGTCATGTGCCATGGCTGTTTGTTACGGATGAAAAAGACGATCACTGAAATCAACGCGCAAAAGCGCAATCGCAGGCGGGTAAACATCAGCCTGGACGGTTCCTATGCATTTTCATTGGACCGTTTGACGGCTGCCTGGCTTCAAGTTGGGCGCGAACTGAGCGACGCTGAAATCGAGCAACTCCAAACCCGCGACGAGGTGGAAATTGGTTTCAACCAGGCTCTCAACCTGCTGAGCCACAGAAGCCGCTCGGTGGCAGAAATGACCCGCTACCTTGAAGGTAAAGGCTATGCCGCCGAGACCATGAAAGCAGTGCTTGCGCGCCTCGAAGAAGAGCGGTTGCTGAACGATGACCGCTTTGCAAAAGAATGGATCGAGAACCGCAACACCTTTCGCCCACGCAGCCAAAGCCAGCTCAAAGCAGAGTTGCGCTTTAAGGGTTTGGCAGAAAGTTCGATTGAGTCCGCCATGGAGGAGTCCGGCGTTGACGACGCCACTCTGGCAATGGCAGCTGCCCAAAAGCAGGCTCATCGCTATCTTTCATCCGATTACGAAATTTATCGAAAAAAACTGGGGAACACGCTTTTACGGCGCGGTTTCAGTTATGCCACGGTCAATGAAACCTTACGCGCTCTTTGGAACGAGATGCAGCCCACCGAGACCGTGGAACCAAATAAACAATGGAGCAATTGACACAATGAAAACCTTATTTCAACAAGGCCAAGGTCCAAACCTTCTCTTTCTGTGGGTTGGGCTCGCCGTTATTTTGGGTGTCCTGATTGGATACCTTATTTTCTCGACCATCCGCAAAAACCAGGATGAAAAACTCAAGAAAACTGCCGAGAACATCATTGACCAGGCAAAAGAAAATGCCAAAACCACGGAGTTGGAGGCGAAGGACACTGCCCTGAAAATCACTCTGCAAGCAGAGAATGAGATCCAGCACAAACGCAGTGAACTCAATAAGGAAGATGACCGCCTCGTCAAGCGCCGTGAAGAGCTCGACCATCGTTTCGACCAGATGCAACAGCGCGAAGCCGCTCTCAATAAACGCCAGAGTGCCGTTGACAAACGCGCCAACGATATTGAGAGCCTTTACAGCGAACGATTTGCTGAGTTGCAACGCGTTTCTGCGATGACCAGCGACGAAGCCCGCGCCGTCCTGCTTGAAGAAGTCGAAAAAGAAGCCCGTGGAGACATGGCGCGCATTATCCGCAACTTTGAGATCGAAGCCACCGAAACCGGCATGGAAAAAGCCCGCGAGTTGATCGCCGATGCTATCCAGCGCGTCGCCTCTGACAAGGTTGCCGAAGTGACCACCTCCCTGGTAACACTCCCTAAC
The DNA here is from genome assembly GCA_964428425.1 of uncultured Anaerolineaceae bacterium. Taxonomy (GTDB): domain Bacteria; phylum Chloroflexota; class Anaerolineae; order Anaerolineales; family Anaerolineaceae; genus Mesolinea. The sequence goes on from CAYRYL010000013.1 coordinate 44,667, forward strand.
GAAGAAATGAAGGGTCGCATCGTTGGACGCAACGGACGCAACATCCGCGCGTTCGAACAGGTGACCGGTGTGGACGTCATCGTGGATGACACCCCCGAAGCCGTGACTATTTCGTGCTTTGACTCAGTCCGACGTGAAATCGCCAAGCGCACCCTGACGCGCCTTGTAACCGATGGGCGGATCCACCCGGCTTATATTGAAAAGATCCTTGAAGAAGAACGCAAAGCAATGGACGAGGATATCTTCAAAGCCGGCAGTGAAGCGGTCTATGAAGCCGGCGTGCATGGCCTGCACCCGGAAATCGTTAAGAAACTTGGGCGGCTGAAATATCGTACGTCGTACGGTCAGAATCAGCTTGCCCACGCTGTGGAGACTTCCAAGATCGCCAGTGTGCTGGCGGCAGAGCTCGGTGCCAACGTGGATGTGGCAAAAGTCGGCGCTCTCCTGCACGACCTTGGCAAAGCCATGGACCACAACACCGAAGGCACCCATGCCCAGATCGGGGCGGAATTCGCCAAACGCCACGGCGTTAGCGCGGCAGTCTGCAACACCATCGCCGCCCACCACCACGAAGTGGACCAGGTCTCGATCGAAGCCATTTTGGTGGAAGCCGCGGATGCCATTTCTGGTGCGCGCCCTGGTGCCCGCCGTGAGGACCTTGAGCAATACATCAAACGCCTGAAAGCGCTCGAAAACATCGCCAATTCCCACAAGGGCGTTGAGCAGAGCTACGCCATCCAGGCTGGTCGGGAAGTGCGCATCATCGTCAAACCTGAAGAAATTGATGATCTCGAAGCCCACCGCATCGCCAAGGACATCGCCACCGAGATAGAAGAAACCATGCAGTACCCTGGTCAGATCCAGGTGACGGTCATCCGCGAAACCCGCTCGGTCAGTTTCGCGAAGTAACAACCACGTAGTAATTAAAAGAAGCTTCCCGAAACACTCAGGAAGCTTCTTTTTGATCAATGTCACGTTTTTTGACTCTTTTCCTGCAATCTTTCACATTCCCCACCTAAGTACTATGGTATTTGAAAGTCTGTCTCAACAGGCTCCAAAAGGTGATAATCGATGCTTGTTATAATCAGACTACCGTTAGTTATATCAATAACGCTTGAAAACTCTGCTTCTACCGTAAACCGATTTGTGTCTAATCCAGAGACATTCATGTTCGTTAACTTGTCATGGGATAGGGTTAGGCTTTCTACCTGATACTTAGAATCAACCGTGAAAAACAAGTAACCCGTTGTAGTCGTATTGCCAAAGGTTATATCGGTTAAAGACATCTCAACCCCATCTATATTGGCGGTCAATACATAATTCTCTAACATAGATGGATCAGATGCGATGTTCGCTGGAACCTCTATCTTATAATCGGTAAACCTTCGTGCTGTTAGTCCTGAAAAGCTCAGAGTGTATGAACCACTTCCAAGCGGCTGATTCGCTTTCAGCCCCCATGGCAACCAGGTATCCGTTTGTAAGGGGATATCGTCTTGAACCTGATTATACGACAGGGGAATCACCGAACCATTGCTGTCGCGGAGTTCCACAGCCAGAGGAGAGAACCTGGGCATTTTTGGTAATTCTTCAGTCCAGTAAACACGACCCATGAGAATAGTACCATCCACATCGGGAACCATCCGTAACACTTCAATCCTGTAGTGGGGTTCTAGCGTGCTGACAGGATTCTCAATATCAGGGTCTGTCGGTACAGTATCGGCAGGGCTAGACACTGAGATTACTGGTGTTGGCGTCTGTGATTGAATTTCAATTACTGGAAGCCCACCTATTGGGTCGGTAAACAAACCGAACTCTATTGGCACTTCAATATCATTTGGGCTTAAATCAGGGTTAGCGAACGGGGTATGGCTTAGCCAAAGGTATGCATTGCCTAACTTATCCGAAGACCATGGGAAAACAAGCCTAATCTGATATCCAGAGACTCCATCCCATCGTGAACTTTTTTCAGTCAGATCCAGCGAGTGTTTTTCATCAAGGTTAAGTTTGTACTCAACCTCGGGAAACCTAAAAGTCTCATCAGGAGTGAAAAGCATTTCAGTACTCAAGCCTTTAATTTCAAGGAGCAGTGTTACACCTTCTTGAGTCGAAACTCCTTTTGAAACTTGGAATGACACCCCTTCTATGATAGTTGGTTCTACCGGAACCACTACATAATTATATGCATTCAATTCGGTTAGTCCAACCCCTGGGATGAAGTAGAAAATGGTTCGGATAGCCTTGACAATCCTGGGATTAGAGAAAACAACCGCGGCAACGATTAGGATTGCTAATGTGGCAAACGCTGGTCTCAGTTTGGATAGCAAAGTTTTTGTGGTTGGTATCTCCTGGTTGTTTAAAGCAGCGAGACGAGCTCTGAGCTTTGTTTTAAAGACTGTATCAGGAGCTGGTTCTTCAATTGCCATCTTCACGATTTTTTCTGTTTTGTTTATCTCCGAGCTATTCATTTCTAGCCCTCCATGAATCGGTTAATCTTGTCGATTAGCCGATAGTATTGTTTTTTGGTCGCTGTATCTGACTTGCCAATTACTAAACCTATCTCAGAGAATTTCAGTTCAGAAATAAAACGTAGCCTCAAAATTTCCTGGTCAATATCTGATTGGTCTTTGATAAAACGTCGCACTAATCGAACTAACTCTTTGTTTGAAACTACTTGCTCTGGTATAGGCAATTGAGATGGTAGATCATCGTAATCCTCAATGCTTTCAGGATAAGGGTTTCGAAGATGCTTGTAGAACAAATTTCTCGCAATCGTAAACATCCAAGCTCGGAAGCGACCAACATGTTTGTATCTATTAATGTTTGCAAATACTGCTAGAAAGAGTGATGATGTCAGATCTTCTGCCACTTCTTGGTTCTGCACTCTGGACAAAAAATACATGTAGACACTATCCACAAATCTGTCATACAACAATGGAAAGTTGCTTTTGTCTTG
>CAYRYL010000013.1:47719-49946 GCA_964428425.1 uncultured Anaerolineaceae bacterium
TGTAGACACTATCCACAAATCTGTCATACAACAATGGAAAGTTGCTTTTGTCTTGCATGACAAGAATGATTAGTTCCTCTTCATTGTCATTTGTGGCTGATGATTCCGATGGTTTGGTTAGTTCCATTGTTTCTCCATTGAGAGTATTTCATAATTTTAAATCCAGACTATGCCTAAAAGTGACAGAAAAGGGCTACATGGTAGCCCTTTTCAAAAATCAGATTAGGTAAATTGTTTTCACTCCCATGATATGCTCCAATTTCCTGTCACCCTAATTATCAGAGACTCAACAACCATGGCGACAGCATCTTCATATGTTAGATCATATGGCTTTTTATCAATAACAATTTCGTGTGACTGTTCATTCCGCTTTATATGGTATCGCAATCCTTGTTCTTGTAATGTCTGCTTGGTTAATTCTGACAGTTTTCTTAACTCGAGTAGATTGTCCGGTATCGAAGTCTTAATTTCTGTAAGGACAAAAAGTAATTCTCCTTCGATTGCGTCTTTCGTGAAATCGCCATCAAAAAAGAAATCATAACATCTATAGCTACCGGATTGAACCAATGGGTTCTTATAGTCAAGTAATTTCCAGTAGGCGTATCTCGTTTGATTCCCTGAATCGTCCACCAACGAAGCGTCTCGAATCCAATCTTTGTTATTTGGAAGCTCAATACAGCTATTAACCTGCGTAAAAGTGGGATTTACATAGATTTTCTTGACTAACAGTATTACTGAATTCTCCTCTACGTTTAAGTTTCCCACAAAACTCAAACGTCCTTGATCTTCCAGCAGAGCCACTTGTTCTGTAAATATCCCCAAGTTTATTACTTTTTCCTCAGAAGATGTTAGGATCTTACCACTTGAATTCGCAAACCACCTGAGATTTGAGAGATCTACGTTTACTTCGACCACGTTTTTGGATAATTCTGATCGCAAATTGTCAAGTCCATCAAATGTCGCCGTGACAAGTAGGTTTCGATTTTTTAGCGGTTGACAAACATTAGTGCCAACAGAAGACCCTTTCCTGAAAACAAATCCTTCTAGACTAATGATGATTGATTGGCAATCAACTATTCCATCTATTCCATTTTCTTCAAGGAATATTTCAAAGGATATTGTTGTACGGTTGTCGTCCGAGTACGACCAAGTCAGATCAATTGTTGGTCTTTCAGCTTTAACTACTTTGCGACTGACGGTCGTTTCTAATCCTGCATATATTGAAAACCACAAGACAATAACTAATAGTATGAGGGTGTGTTTTTTCATGTTTTTGCCTTTCTAGTAGCAAGCCCCATAAGAAGTTGATGTATCGTACTCAGGATCTGGATTAGTATCCATATGACCATCTGCACAATGGTAATACGATGCACTTTCCATTTCGGTAAACACATCAATTCCAAAATTCAGATTAGATTGATACCCATTCGTATACAACTCAGCTTTCATGTAACGATTCCCACTATAGCTTTGAGCCCGAGCCCGATTCGCATTACAAGCGCTAGACGATCTTAGCTGGGCTTCAATTGTTCCGGATGGTCCCGATCCAGGCGCGGTCATTACCGTTGAGGCTCCACTTGAGCATCCTTCGACATCTGGCCATTTTCCACTACAGGTGCTTCCATAACAAAACAAATTGCTTGCATTGGAAGATGCCATGGTCTGATCAGGAATAACGATACTTAATCCAAGGATCGATACAAATAAAAGTACGATTGTCTTAAGTCTTGTGTTCATTCTTATCCTTTCAATTAGTGCTAGAAAATGCTATGAAAAGAGTATAAAGAATCAACACAAGAAAATAAACTGGGAAAATTTCCAGTTTTTGGGGCTTTTACGTAACTTCTGGATTGACGTAAGTAGGAGTTAATAGTTATTGGGAAATAGTAATGTTAACTAAACGAGAAATAGAAGTGATTAGACTTGTATTAGATGGTTGCTCGAATAAACAAATTGCTAAGGCACTATATATTACTCCAAAAACGGTTGGTTTTCATCTATCAAATATTTATCGGAAGACAAATGTTTGATCAAAAGTCGAACTTGTAGTAAGTCTCATCAGGAAAAACACCAAGAAAGTTCTTGTGTTTACTCAGAACATTACCACTGATTCAAAATGTCAAAGTTAATAAAACGTCAAGGAGATCGAGGAAACCATGCAGTAACCCGGTCAGATCCAGGTGACCGTCATCCGCGAAACCCGCTCGGTGAGTTACGCGAAGTAAAC
>CAYRYL010000014.1:0-45637 GCA_964428425.1 uncultured Anaerolineaceae bacterium
TTCTGGCTGGAGATGGGTGTGGACGGGTTCAGGGTGGACGCAGCACGCTACCTGGTCGAAGATGGCGTTACGCTGCAAGACTCGAAAGGTTCGATTGCCTGGTTCCAAGATTGGCGTGAGTTTTACACTAGCATCAATCCCGAAACTTACACCGTTGGCGAAGTGTGGACGGACACGCAGGTGATCGCCAAGTACGGTCAGCCCACACGCGGCATGCAGGAGTATTTCATGTTCGACCTGGCAGGCGACATCCTGGGTGGGTTGTATTCTCCCGATCCCTCACGCATTATGAAATCCTATTTGGACACCCTTGAGTACTTCCCGGATCAGCAATTTGCGACGTTCCTGACTAATCACGACCAGCAGCGGGTGGCGTCCTACTTCACCAGCAAGCTCCAACGCCAGCAACTGGCAGCCTTTATCTATCTGATGGGTCCAGGCACTCCCTACATTTACTATGGCGAAGAAATCGGCATGACCGGCAACAAGCCGGATGAACGCATTCGCACGCCGATGCAGTGGTCAGCTGAAGCCCATGCAGGCTTTAGCAGCGTCGCCCCCTGGGAAGCGCTCAATGAAGGCTGGGAGGAACTGAATGTGGCTGCCCAGGATGCGGATCCCGGATCCCTGCTGAACTGGTACCGCGGGTTGGTGAACCTACGCAACCAATACCCGGCACTGCAAAAAGGTGGCTATATTCCTTTCACCTCATCCTGCAGGCGGCTTTACACCGTGGCACGGGTTCTTGACGACGAAGTGTTGTTGACCGTTGCAAACCTGGGTGTGCAAACCCTCGAAAACTGCACGATCGCGCTTGAAGGCGGAGGTCTCGCTGGAGCCTGGAAAGCGGAAGCAGTATGGGGTAAGGCGCCTTTCTCTGAAATAACCTTCGCAGATGGTGGATCTCTGACCGACTTTGTCGTCGCGGAGATTCTCGACGGCGGAGAAACATTTGTCCTGAAACTGACACGCCCGTAATCAGGGCATGAAAAGAGGAACCATGAAAAAGTTTCAAGTTCTACTAGCAATCATCCTGAGCCTGGCAGTCATTGCAGGCTGCTCTGCGCCCAACGCGACGCCTGCTCCGACGGATGCCCCCGTCGAACCAACCACTCCTGTGGTGCAAGAGCCAACTGCGACGGAAGCTCCGGTTGTGAACGAGTACCCGCTATACGTCAATCTCACCTGGCATCAGCACCAGCCGATGTATTATAAGGATGAGAACGGCGTTTATACCCGCCCGTGGGTGCGTGTGCATGCTACCAAAGATTATCTCGACATGGCGGAGATGATCGCCGCGGAAGAAGGCGTGAAAGCAGCAGTCAACCTGACCCCTTCTCTGATTCGTCAGATCCAGGATTTCACCGATAACGGCGCAAAGGACCTATATTGGGTGCTGGCAGAGGTCCCGGCGGCAGAACTGACCGTGGAACAGAAAACCTTCATCCTACAGCGGTTTTATGATGCCAATTGGGACCACATCATCGCGGTACATCCGCGGTACAAGGAATTGCTGGATCTGCGCGGCGGCACAGACGAAGCCGCAATTGCTGCGGCGGTTGAAAACTTCACAGAACAGGATTTTCGCGATTTGCAAATCTGGTTCAACCTGGCTTGGATCGACCCGGATTACCTGGCGCAGGAACCCTTCAAAACCCTCGTTGACAAAGGTCGGGACTTCGTTGAAGAAGACAAAGTCACCCTGTTTGGGGGCATTTTAGAGTTGATCCAACGCGTGCTGCCGACTCACAAGGAGTTGCAGGATGTTGGTCTTTTGGAAATCACCACCACACCTTATGCCCATCCAATTTTGCCACTGATCTACGACTCGGACCTGGCATTGGTTGGCAACCCCAAGGCGATCATGCCCAAGCAGCACTTCAGTTACCCCGAAGACGCGGCTTTCCACTTGCAAAAGAGTGTCGAAATGTATGAGACCATCTTCGGACGGGAGGTACGCGGGCTTTGGCCTGGTGAGGGATCTGTGGCTGAGGAGATCGTGCCGCTGGTTAGCGAGGCTGGTTACAAATGGATCCAGACGGGCGAACCCGTGCTCGTAGCAAGCCTTGGGCTGGCTGGAGACCGTTTCGCGCGGGATAACAACGGCGTGGTGAAAGACCCCGACACCTTCTATCGCCCTTACTTCGTACAGGGTGAAAGTGGCGACAAAGTCGGCATCTTCTTCCGCGACTGGGTGATTTCGGATAAGATCGGATTCAATTATTCCGGCATGGCTGGCGAAGCTGCCGCGCAGGATATGATCGGTTCGCTTGAAGCGATTTACGAGAGCCTGAAAGGCACCGAAGGTCCTCATATCGTGACCATCGTTGTGGATGGCGAGAACGCCTGGGAAAACTATGACAACGATGGCAAGGATTTCTTCCATGCCCTCTACAAGAAATTAGCTGAAAGCAAAGTGCTCGAAACGATCACTCCTTCGGAATACCTCGAGCTTTACCCCGAACAGCGCGAATTGGATGTGCTTTTCCCCGGAGCGTGGTTCAGCGCAAATTACGACACCTGGATTGGTGAAAGCGAAGAAGCTGAAGGATGGGATCTGCTTGCCCGTGTGCGAGCTGATTTGAAGCAGTACGAGGATGGCACGCTCAGCGCCAGCCCCGAAGGGTTGGCCGAAGCGCAGGACTTTATGTACCTGGCTGAAGGTTCGGATTGGTTCTGGTGGTATGGCACAGACCAGGACTCCGGGCAGGATAGCTACTTTGACGAAGGCTACCGAGCGCTCCTAAAAGGCGTCTACACCTCGTTGGGTGTCGAGTATCCCGCCTTCCTGGATATCCCGGTCATTCAACCGCAGCCCCTCAAGGCTGACGTTGCGATTAGCGGGGAAATGACAGCGGTCGTTGACGGTACAGTTGGAGAAGATGAGTGGAGCAAATCAGCAGTTTATGCTGGGGCTGAAGCTGCCCCAATCCAAAGCTTTGCGTATGGCATGAACATGGAAGACCTCTTCCTGCAAATCAGCCTTGCAAAGGCTTTTGCCGGAGGAGACTCCATCGAAGTCTACCTGAATGCTCCTGGCGACACAGACAGGCAGATGGCAGACCTGAGTGCTTCCGGTCACTTGCTGGCACCCGCTTCGCGTGTGCTCGAAATCAAACCAGGGCAAACCACTGTAGGGCTTTATATGACGGATGGAGCAACCTGGACAAAACAGGAAGGCGAGCTTGGTCAAGTGGCTGTGAGTGCGGGCTCGGTTGAGGTGCAGCTCTCCAAGACAATCCTCGGAGAGGCAAGCAACGGTAACGTGATCCCCATGCAGGTTATACTGCGCCAGGGGGACGCCATTCAGCTCAACTCGCAGGCACCCCTTGCAATCCAGTACTTCAGTTTTGAACCGGTAACCAGCGTCTTGTTGATTGAGGACCCTGAGGGTGATGATAAAGGTCCGGGCAGTTACACCTACCCCAAAGATGGTGTTTTCAAGGCTGGTGATTTTGACCTGACCGCTTTTGAGGTTTCCAGCGATGGAGCGAACATCTATTTCAGCTTCACTTTGAAAGCGCCGATAACCAATGGCTGGAGCTCAGCGGGAGGTTTCTCGGTGCAGACTTTTGACGTCTATATCGATAAAGATCCGGGTGCAGGAACAGGAAACCGCATGCTGCTGCCAGGTCGGAATGCCGCTCTCGCGGACGGGAATGGCTGGGATGTGGCAGTATGGATTGAAGGCTGGGCCCCCTACTACCAAGTTTTGGTTCCAGGCGACGATCCGTTGGCTGAACCAGTTAAGCACATTGAAGCCAGCTCAGCGATGAAGGTATACGTGGATTCAGGCAAAAACGCGGTGATTGCAAGCGTGCCTCTGGAATTCTTTGGTGAGGGCACTCCAGGTGACTGGAGCTATGCCGCGGTTGTGCTGGGGCAGGAAGGCTATCCCGCTGATGGCGTTTGGCGCGTGCGGGACGTCAACAAGACCGCGGAAAGTTACCGCTTTGGCGGCGCGCCGCTCGACAACAACCACACTCGCATCATTGACGTGGCACTGCCGGTTGATTTTTCTCCCGACCAGGCAACTCTACTGAGCACTTATCCCTCTTCAGCGCAGCCCGTTGACGGGAAGGGTCCAGACGATTTCGCGATCATTCCTTTGATTGCAGTGAGTAAATAAAGTGAAAAAGATGGATTTCTACCTAACCGATAAGCTACGAGAGAGCGTGGAACTGACGCTGAGTGACGGCAGGATCATCACCGGCAAGAGAGGCGGCAAACTGGAGGACTTTGTCTGCGCTGTGCAGACCCCCGAAGAGCCCTTGATTGTCGGCGCGATTCTGGATGGACACTTGCGTGAATTGACTTATCCGGTCCGACAGGACGGGCAGGCAACCCTGCTTACCATGGAGGACACCGATGGAGCGCGCATCTACCGCCGCTCGCTGATCTTTTTACTCGAAGTAGCCTTTAGCAGTTGCTTCCCGGAAGGCGGACTGAATATTGACCATTCCGTTTCCTCAGGAGGTTACTATTGCCAGGTCAGTAACCTGCCAAATTTTGGGCAGGCGGACCTCGACCGAATAAAAGTAGCGATGCAGGAACTCGTTGATCAGGATGTGCCTTTTGTGCGCGAAACCGTGCCGCTGGAGGAAGCAATTGCCTACTTCAAAGCTGCGGGTGAGGACGACAAAGTGCGCCTCCTGAAGTATCGCCAGCGCAAGGATCTGGTGCTTTACCGTGCCGGTAAAACGCGGGACTATCACCACGGCTACATGGTGCCCTCATCCGGTTACCTGAAGTGGTTCGACCTTTACCTGTTGGATGACGCGTTTATTCTCCGTTTTCCAAGACGGCAAGCACCTTCCGAAGTCATGCCGATGGAAAATTACCCCACATTGTTGAAGACTTTCAAGGACTACGGCGATTGGTTGACTACGCTTGGCATCCATTCTGTTGGCGCGCTGAATGACGCAATACAAGAGGGGCATATAGACGAAGTCATCCTGGTCTCGGAAGCTTTGCATGAGATGCAGATTGCCCAGATAGCCGCCCAAATTTATGAGGCTCGCGACCGGGTTGGAGTCATTCTGATCGCTGGACCTTCCTCTTCGGGTAAAACCACCTTCTCCAAGCGGCTCGGCATTCAGCTCCTGGCAAAGGGCATCACTCCGTTTGCGCTTGAGATGGATAACTTCTTTATCGATCGCGATAAAACCCCCCTCAATGCTGATGGTCACCGCGACTACGAGTCCTTACGGGCTCTTGATCTGGTACGCCTGAACAGCGACCTGAAAGCATTGATGGAAGGACGCGAAGTGCAATTGCCACGCTACGATTTTATTACTGGCAATAGCGTGGATGGCGCGAAAGTGCAGCTGAACAAGGGTGATGTGATCATTCTTGAGGGCATTCACGGGCTCAACCCGGGATTGCTGACTGATATTGATCCCAAAACCACTTTCAGGATTTATGTTTCGTGCCTGACGCAGCTCAACCTCGATCGCCACAACCGGATTTCGACTACCGACACACGCATGCTGCGGCGCATCCTGCGCGACGCACGCGACCGCGGCTACTCAGCGACAGACACGATTCGCCGCTGGGAGGCTGTGAGGGCTGGCGAGAAAAACCACATCTTCCCTTACCAGGAGAATGCGGATGTGATGTTTAACTCAGCTCTGGCTTATGAGCTAACCACGCTCAAGCCGCTGGTGGAGCCGCTCTTGCGCCAGGTGCCGTTTGGTACACCCGAGCACATCGAGGCAAAACGCCTGTTGAAGTTCCTGGAATGGTTTCTGCCTACCGGGACGGATTACGTGCCGGACAACTCGATCCTGCGGGAATTCATTGGCGGTTCAATCCTCACTAATTTCAAACTCTGGACGAGGTAAATAACACTTTGGCTACAAAACAAGAGACCGGTCATGCGACCGGTCTCTTGTTTCTCTGACGAAGAAAACGCTTATACCATGGTTTTCTTGATCATCACCGAAAGGCGGCGAACGCCTTCGCGGATGGTTTCAGGTTTGGCAGCGGAGAAATTGAGGCGCATGGTGTTCTTTGGACCGCCGTTGGGGTAGAACGGCACGCCAGGAACGTAGGCGACTTTTTCTTCCACAGCTTTCGGGAACAGTTCAAGGCTGTCGCAGCCTTCGGGCAAGCGCAGCCAGAGGAATAGACCACCACGGGGGGTTGTCCAGGTGGTGCCTTCGGGCATAAAGTCTTCAAACGCCTGGATCATGGCATCACGGCGTTCCTTGTAAACACGTCGGATCGTTGCGATATGATCGGGCAGCCAGTCCCCGGCAGCCAATTCGTACGCAACGTACTGATCAAAGGTGGAGCACTGCAGATCAGCGCCTTGTTTCGCCTGGACCATCTTTTTGACGACTTCAGCGGGTGCCATCACCCAGCCGATGCGAAGCCCTGGTGCAAGAATTTTTGAGAAGGTGCTGGTGTAGATCACATTTCCGTCAAACGCGGAATGCTCGCACTCATGGTATTGCGCGTCCAACACGGCAATTGGCGGCAACATCTCCCCTTCGAAGATCAACTTCCCGTAGGGGTCATCCTCGATCATGGGGACATTGTAACGATTAGCCAGCTCGATTAGCCGCTTGCGTCGTTCCAGGGAAAGCGTGACGCCCAACGGATTATGGAAGTTGGGCAGCACGTACATGAATTTGACGTTTTGCCGGATGAGGTTCTCGAGGTCATCCGTAACCATTCCATCAGCGTCTGTGTCTGCGGTCACATATTGTGGACCATAAGCGTTCCAGGCTTGAATGGCGCCGAGGTAAGTGGGAGATTCGGTCAGAACGCGATCACCGCGGTTGATAAAGATGCGCCCGACGATATCGAGGGCTTGCTGTGAACCAGTGGTGATCAAGATGTTGTCGAGCGTGACATTGATGCCATTTGCTCTCGCGTCGTCCGCAATCCACTGACGCAAGGGGTTATAGCCCTCTGTGGACGCATATTGCAGGGCTTTGCGACCATACTGTGTCAGTACCTTGTCGCAAGCTGCGCGCATCTGTTCAATTGGGAAGAGTTCGGCAGCTGGAAAGCCCCCGCCAAAAGAGATCACGTCAGGCTGGCTGGTGACCTTAAGGAGCTCACGGATGAATGAGCTCTTCATACCTTCAGTTCGATGAGCAAATCCACGAAGGCTTGTCCGGTGAGGTAACCTTCTTTGTCAATTGCGCAGCTGGTAACTACGCCCACCATGCGTCCCTTGAGATCACAGACTGGATCGCCGTGGTGAGCCATGCGGACGGCTTTTTCGTCAAAGCGGAAGCGAGCCACGACGCTGTTGCGTTTCTCTTCACGTTCCACGAAGGCTTTTCTGCCGATGAACCAGGCAGAGTTGAGTTTCAGGAAGGGCAGGAAGCCTGCTTCACTGATTGTCAGGTTGAGGTCGCCGCCCATTTCATGCCCATAGAGAGGCAAGCCGGCTTCAGTGCGCAGCGAGTCGCGCGCGCCAAGCCCACAAGGCTCAAGCCCGAGCGGTTTGCCGGCTTCGAGCAGGGCGTTCCAAAGACGAACCGCCTCATCCGGATGGACGAAAAGCTCAAAACACATCGGTTCGCCGGTGTACCCGGTGCGGGAAACTACCACGTTCATTCCATCCAGAACGGCTTCACAAAGTTGCGTGCGGTTCAGCCGGCGGATGCGGCGTTGTTCTGCTGGCTCAGCCAGTTTGAGGAGAATTTCACGGCTCAGCGGACCCTGGAGGGCAATATCCACCAATTGGTCTTGACCTTCTTTGGGGTCTTTGAGGTTGCGCAGGGTCACTTTTCGACCGGGAGCGCGCACCCATGGACGGTCTGGGTCAACCATCACCTCGCCGTTGCGGACAGCGTTCAGCCATGCCCAGTCTTTGGCTTCGTTGGCAGCGTTGACCACAACCAGGTATTTGTCGGTGTCCCGGCGGTAAACCAGCAGGTCATCAATTACATTCGCATGTGGGTCCATTAAGTGCGTGTAGAGCGAGTCGCCAATCTTGAGCGACATGGTGTCGTTACCGCAGACCACATCCAGAAACACTGCCGCGTCCGGACCTTCAGCCTGGAAAACACCCATGTGAGTGACGTCGAAAAGACCGGCAGCATTACGGGTGGCGAGATGCTCCTGGAGGACGGAAGAGTACCACAGCGGCATCTCCCAGCCGGCAAAACCACTCATTTTTGCGCCCAATGCCAGGTGGTTTTCGAAAAGGGGTGTGTGTTTTAGTCCCTCTTCCTCAGGCTCCACCCAGCCAAACTCAGGAAGCCCGGGCATGCTCACATCCGTTGGCATGCCGATGAAATAAGGTTTACGCAGGTCAACCCTTTCATTGTCGGGTTTCACCCAGGCCGGATCAGCACGCAGTATCGAAACAGGACCAGGAATTCTCTGGGTCAGGTCAGGATCGTAGTAAATAAACGCGCTGGAAAGACCCACCAGCCAGCTGCCCGCCAAACCGAGTTTTTCTGCGGGAACGGTCAATGTGAAGCGCTTGCATTCGTTGCAGGTCAGGATGCCTTCAATGTCGCCATTGGTGGTGTGCATCATGGTCAGCTGTGAAGCGCCTGGTTCGAGGGCTTCGACGTCACTGGTCATGGTGTAATTCAGGAAAGCACGCACATTCTCTCCGGTGACCATCAGAGCGCCAATTCCCTGGCGAGGGTGGTCTTCGTTGTAGAAGTAATGCGGATAGCCGTGGCGTTGATGAATGTCATCCATGGCAGGTTTTCCGTCTGCCAGAACGCGTACGTCCGTGTTCACCTTGCCAAGCGTTGAAAAATCAACTTTGGCGCGCGTGATCTTGCCGGAGCGACCAATCATATGATAGGGGATCGTTGCGTTGAAGACTTCATGGATCAGGTCTGCAATTTTGGCGAAGTCCTTCTCAACAAAACCACGCTGGGTCAGCCAGGTGGCACCCATGCGGATGCCAGTGGAGGTTAGGGCTGACCGATCACCTGGGATGGTGTTGCGATTGACCACGATACCGACCAAGTCGAGAATTCTCGCGCCGAGGTCGCCGGTGAGGGGGATGCCATCCGGGCTTTTGTAGGACTTGCAGTCGATCAGGCACATGTGGCTGTCCGTGCCGCCGTAAGGCACGCGAACACCCAATTCCTTAAAGTGATTCGCCAGTGCGGCAGCATTACGCAGGGTTTGTTTTTGCAGCTCGATGAACTGTTCTGTTTTTGCCAGTTTGAAGGTGAGCGCCATGGCGGCAATGGTATTGACGTGCGGACCGCCTTGCTCACCGGGGAAGACACCTTTGTCAATCTGTTCGCCGAGTTCGCGGTCATGCGCGATCAGCACCGCGCCGCGAGGACCGCAAAGGGTTTTATGGGTCGTAAAGCTGACCACATCCGCAATTCCGATGGGGGAGGGAACGGTTTTTGCGGCAATCAGACCGGCGATATGCGAGCAATCAGCCAACAGCCACGCACCAACTTCGTCCGCAATCTCGCGGAACTTTTGCCAGTCGGGAATCCAGGGGAAAGAGGTGTAGCCCGCGACGATGACCTTGGGTTTGCAGGCTTTTGCCTGTTCCATGATTTTGTCGTAATCGAGCCGCTCAGTCTTGGGGTCCACGGAGTAGTGGAAGGCGTTGTAAAACAACCCTGAGCGATTGACTGGCGAGCCATGAGTCAGGTGACCACCCACGAGGAGGTCCATGCCCAGGATGGCATCGCCGGGTTGGATGAGGGCGGTATACACAGCTGTGTTGGCTGGAGCGCCAGAAAGCGGCTGGACGTTTACCCAGAGATCGTCAGCGTTGAGGTCGTTGGCAGCGAAGAGTTCCGCGGCACGCCTGCGGGCGAGGGATTCCAACATGTCCACGTATTCAACACCTTTGTAGTAGCGCGGGTCGCTATGCCGGCGGTAGCGCCCAAGCTGATAAGCGTAGTCCATCAGGGTCTCTTCGTCCTGGTAACGTGTTTCAGGACGGGGATAGCCTTCGGCGTAGATGTTGGTAAAGGGTGAAGCCAGCAGGTCGCGCACAGCCTTGGGGGCAATGCTTTCGCTGGGGATCATGATCAGTCGGCGTGCCTGGCGTTCGGCTTCGAATTCCACCAGTCCGTTGACGTTGGGATCATAAATATCGACATCTTTCTTGAACAGAAAATCACTCATGGTTAGATTCCTTTTGATCGGAGAATAGAATTAGCAGACACAGTCCGGTAAAAGGCTGTGCGAAAAAAATAAAATTTGGGTTTGCAGGAGGGTAAGAAGCAGGAATCAAAATGCGACTGGCGCAATTAATTCTTGATGATGTGCCATGGTATCCCATTCTGTTTATTGTACCCCAAAGCGAGAGGCTTGATGGTTGAAACAGGCCACAAGGCATGGTATATAATCAGAGTCAGGAAGGCCCATTTGACTGAAGAATTAGATGAAGTAACCCTGATAAACCTTGCGCGAACCGATCCGGAATCCTTCGGTTTGCTCTACGAGCGTTATGTTGAACGGATCTACAATTACGTATTTTTTCGGGTAGGCACTTCCACAGACGCCGAAGATCTAACGTCCAAAGTTTTTTTCAAAGCGCTGAGAAGTATCGGTGGTTACAAGCATATGGGCTTGCCATTTTCCGCTTGGCTGTATCGGATTGCGCACAACCTGGTGGCGAATTATCATCGCGACAGGATGCGAGGCAGAGAGATTTCCATCGAAAACTTGAGCCTGCCTGACACGGGCAGACAGGCTGCGCCTGAACAAAAGATGGCACAGATCCAGGAGCACGAATTCCTGCTACGGGTCATTAACGATCTCAGCCCACAAAAAAGGGAACTTGTCCTGCTGAAGTTTGTTCAAAACCTATCCAACGAGGAAATCAGTTACATTTTTGGGAAAACCGAGGGCGCGATTAAGAGCCTTTACCACCGTACCTTGCTCGAGATGCGAGATCGGGTGAAGGAATTGGAAAATCCTCGTATCTAGCGAGCCCCAATTGCGTTTAATTAAACGGTATGGATGAGAAAAACAAGACAATGAATGAAATTGACCTTCACAAACTCGAGAAAAGTTTTTCGCAATTGCTGAAGCACCAAAGACCGCGCTCGGCTTACGTAAAAAACCTTGAGGAGGAATTAAAAAACTCGCGGATTTTTGAGTTGCGCCGCTCTGTTGGCGCGATCCTCGTCGCGAGTTTTGGGGTGCTGTTTGCAGGAGCCCTGTCGTTCAGTATTGCCGTTTTGGCACAAAAAGCACGCCGGCGCCTAAGCCTTTAAGGTAATTACACCGTTTTGTAATCTTTCAAAGATCGGCGGAGCTGGTTTGAGCCAGGCTCCACCAGGATAGATCCATCCGGAAAAATAATTGTTGGCACACTGCGATTGCCGCGGTTTGTAGTTAGGACGAACTTCTCGCCCAACTTGTTCTCGTCAATATCGATCCAAACATAAGGGATGCTTTCCTCATCAAGAACCGCTCTGCTTTGCCGGCAGTCCGGGCACCACTTTACTCCATAGACGGTGATTTTGTCCTTTGGCGCAGCATTTGGCAAAGATTCCTTCAAGGTTTCCCTCCGGAAAAATTTATCCATTAACCTTCGTAAGTTTTGCGGACCCACTGCCCCACCGACCAGTACTGGAAGTCACGACCATGATAGGTTTCTACAGCGGCGACAATACCGTAAATGAGAGCGCCAATCGGTATCAACGCTATAAGAAGCGCCAGGAGCAACCCAAAGATGCCGATACAGACAAGAACCAATGGGGTGGAGACAATCGCAACGATACCTGCCAGAATTGCAGCCCCAAAGAAGTAAACCAATTGGAATACGATTGCTTGCAGGCTTTGGTATGCCACGTAGCGTGAGCGATCTTTGTATGCAAAATAGATGATTAACGGGGGAATTATCCCTAGAAAACCAGTTACCAGGTTGAGCAGGATGGACAGATGCGCGAACATCGCCAGGGTGTTTTCTTCGCTTTTTGATAAAAGCGGTTGCGTGCCCTTTGGTTCGGTTTCGGGCTCGACATCAATCGGGTCAACATTTACAAAATCTTGAGAGTCAGTCATTTTTCACCTCTTTTCAGATGGGCTTAAGCTTAACACAAAGTCAGATTTCCGGCACGAAACGAGATAGAAAATCTATCGTAAATGTGGTCGGTTACAGGAAATTCCCTGTGTTAGAATCCTTGCTGTGAATACACGTATCATCTTCATGGGCTCACCTGATTTTGCCATACCCAGTCTTGAAGTCCTCCACGAAAGACATAAACTGGTAGCTGTTGTCACCCAGCCGGACCGACCTGCCGGTCGAGGACGCACGCTAACACCTTGCGCGGTAAAGCAACGCGCATTGGAGCTTGGCTTGCCCGTTCTTCAGCCGGAATCTCTCCGAAAACTAGGGGCAGTAAGCGAGTTGGCTGAGCACAAACCGGATCTGATCGTAGTCGCAGCGTTTGGGCAGATCCTGCCAAAGATGGTGCTCGAGATGCCCGCGAAAGGATGCATGAATGTTCACGCGTCGCTGCTGCCCAAGTGGCGCGGAGCTTCCCCGATCCAAGCCGCGATCGCAGCCGGCGATACAGAAACCGGCGTGACGATCATGCTGATGAATGAAGGGCTCGATACGGGTCCAATTCTGGCGCAGCGCAGAGTGCCCATCCGTGCAAGGACCAATGCCGAAGAGCTTTCGCATCAACTGGCATTTCTTGGCGCGCAAGCGCTGATTGAGGTGCTGCCGTCTTACCTGAGCGGAATGTTGGCACCCTTACCGCAGGATGGATCCGAACAGACTTACGCTCCGATGCTGAAAAAAGGCGAAGGCGAGCTTGACTTCTCAAAACCCGCCCTCGAGCTGGACCGCAAGGTGCGGGCGTTTCATCCCTGGCCGGGCACATTTTTTATGCTGGATGGTAAACGGGTCAAGGTGCTGGAAGCGCATGTGCACGATAGCTTCGCGAGCGAGGTCGGCGAGAGGTATGTGGTCAACGAACTGCCGGCGGTCGGCACGAGCGAAAGTTTCCTGGTATTCGACAGCCTGCAGCCGGAAGGTAAAAAACCGATGACCGGGCAGGCATTTCTCAACGGTCAGCCTGGTTGGCTTGAGGGCGAATAATCACACAGCTTGCGTGAAGAACGATCTGGCGCAAACCCACCCACCTTACTCTTGTCATAAAAATCCAAAAACCGTGTTCGTGGGGCGAGATTGGAAGCGGCGCACTCATCGTCACACAGAGACCTTGTTGTGCATCCAATTTGCTATCCCTTTATTTTCATTCTTCAGATCATTCTCGGTGCTCTCAGCCTTGCGCTTGTCCTAAATCTCTCCATTACTACCGAAATGAAGGCTTAGGGAAAAAACTCGCCTGAAGTCACCCAGCAATTCCCGATTTAAGGATAAGGCAAGATCTCAGTCGGGGTTGGCGGCGGAGAAGTGACAACAAAGGTTGGAGCCGGTGTAGCCGTCGCCAAAACCTGCCGGGCTGAATCAACGAATTTGCGCGCCAAGGTGTCGAACAAATAAGTATTGTTGGAATTTTTTGCCCGCAAAGTGAGCAGAGTTCCATCCATCTCTGTAATTCTTACGGGGTTGGTTTCGAGGTTCGGTATCCGCAGCCAGAGCGGCTCAGTCTGATTGGCAAATTCCATGTATAGCCAGGTCTGCAAAGGGTTTTGCTGCTCTTGCATCATGATAACAATCAGGTCTTGCCCGTCATTGAAACCATGCCAACAATTGATCTCGTCGAAACCATGAATTTGCCGGAAAGCTAAACAATCAAATATCTCAGGTGTCACTTCCCTTGTCGGAACCGGTGTTGAAAATTGCAGGGTACGGATTACCATTGGAGTGGTGGTCAGGCTTTGGATTTCGTAGCCAACTGTGGTTGCCACATTACTCTCCGACTCGATTCTTCCAGAAATTGCTGTTTGAACGGGAGAGTCAGTTACCTCTCGCAATTGACTCTGCAGATCTACCAGGTAGTCTTCAAAATCCTCATTCCAAGAGTTTTTTACATTAAACAAAGCAGCAGCCGCCTCGCCAGAAAAAATGTAAACCAATGACGTAATCGCAAGTGATCCAACAACAACTACTACAACCAATAATATTCCTCTTTGAAGCTTGGTTTTGGGATAAGATCTCTTATTCATGATTAGCTCCTTATCATGGAGTGCCTGAATACCATTTAATATCGGATGCCCAATTCAAATAATTAGCCATCCTTTCAATATCACTTTCCAGTAATTGATAAAGTTGATTGTAACCAGATGGTTATTGACTGTAATTGCCTGACGGCAACCTGCCTTTCTGATCGAGTCTACTTACTTTCGGAGAAATACTTCCTTTTCCACTCGTAGAGCAAGTTCAATGCCTGGATGGGGGAGAGGGTTTCAAGGTCGAGCTTCTTGTATGCCTCGATCATGGGGTTGTTTTCTGGAAAGAGAAGCAGTTGATCCTGCGTGGCGGAGGCAGCAGGCAGAGTAGTGCCGGAGGACTGCTCGAGCTGTTTGAGGATCTCGTTGGCGCGGGTGATCACCGAAGAAGGCAAACCAGCCATCTGTGCCACATGGATGCCGTAAGATCGGTCGGCAGCGCCGGGCACGATCTTGTGCAGGAAGACGACCGTTCCATCCGCTTCGGAAACTGCCACATTGTAGTTGCGCACGCCCGGGTAGAGCTCTGCCAGTTCGGTCAGCTCGTGGTAATGCGTGGCGAATAGCGTCAGGGGTTTGAGTTTGGGGTGGCTGTGGAGGTGTTCAACGATCGCCCAGGCGATTGAGAGTCCGTCGTAAGTGCTCGTACCGCGACCGATCTCATCCAGGATCAAGAGACTGCGCGAGGAGGCATTGTTGAGAATGTTGGCGGTCTCGAGCATTTCCACCATGAAGGTAGACTGCCCCTGGTGGATGGCATCCTGTGCCCCAATCCGCGTAAAGACGCGGTCCACGAGGCCGATTTCCGCCTCGTCTGCCGGTACGAAACTGCCAATTTGCGCCATGAGCACGATCAGAACCACCTGGCGCAGGTAGGTCGATTTGCCGCTCATATTCGGACCGGTGATGAGGCGCACGATCTCGCCATCCTCAAAGACCACATCGTTAGGGATGTAGCGGGTCTCGCTGCGTAAGCGTTCAACCACCGGGTGGCGTCCGGCGAGGATTTTCAGACCTTTTTC
This sequence comes from uncultured Anaerolineaceae bacterium, assembly GCA_964428425.1. Classification (GTDB taxonomy): domain Bacteria; phylum Chloroflexota; class Anaerolineae; order Anaerolineales; family Anaerolineaceae; genus Mesolinea. Next base: position 15,081 of record CAYRYL010000014.1, read on the forward strand.
GGAGTTGAGTTGGGGTCGGGTGTATTTGTTGAGTGCTGCCACGCTGCCGAAAGAAAGCAGGCAGTCCAGGCTGGCAATGGCTCGGGCGGCGTTGAGCAATTCACTCGCTGAGGAGGAGAGTTGTGTGCAAACTTGTTTGTAAATACGCTGTTCGACCTCGTGAATTTGCGTCTCGGCGTTCAAGACCAGCGATTCGTATTCCTTCAGTTCGGGCGTAATGAACCGTTCGTTGTTGACCAGGGTCTGCTTGCGGATGTAGTTTTCGGGTGCCTGTTCAGCCGCGCCACGCGAGACCTCAATATAGTACCCAAACACCTTGTTGAAACCGACTTTGAGGGTTTTGATGCCCGTGCGCTGGCGCTCGGAGCTTTCGAGCCCGGCGATCCATTCGCGGGCATGTCTTGAGTTGGCAAGAATGTCATCAAGTTCTGCTGAAAAGCCAGGCTGGATGATGCCGATGTTGGCGATTGTCGCTGGGGGATCTTCTGTAATGGCTTGCTCGAGCAGTGCCAGTTGAGATTCGAAACTCCCAATGGCAGCTACCAGAGACTGAAGGGCAGGTTCGTTTGTTGGAAGCATCGCCTTCAAACGGGGAATAGTGCGTAGGTCCTCGCGCAGGGCTACCAGGTCTCCCGGGCGGGCGCTTCCGCTGTTGAGCCGCCCGACAATTCGTTCGATGTCGTGCAGTTCCGCCAGGAGCAGCTCTAAATTTTGGCGCAAGACACCATTTTTGTGAAAAAATTCAACGGCATCCAAACGGGCGTCGATCTGGGCGATGTCGAGCAGCGGTTTGTTGACCCAGGCTCGCAGCATGCGCTTGCCCATCGGGGTCTTGGTGCGGTCGAGCACGCCTAAAAGCGAGCCTTCAGGCTTGTTATCGCGCAGGGTTTCAGTCAATTCCAGATTGCGGCGGGTTTCTGCGTCCAAAACCATGAAGTCATTCAAGCTGTAGGTGCTAAAGCTGAACTGAACCTCAGAGAGGCTTTTTTGCGTTTCCTGCAGGTATTTCAACAGCGCACCGACTGCCCTCACTGCCAGGGACAAGGATTTGAGTCCCAATCCTTCGAGGCTGCTGACCTGGAAGCGTGTCTTGATCAGTTCCTGGGATCGACCTGGCTCAAAATACCAGTTAGGGATAACGGTCAGATTGCCGTCAATATCATCGGGCAGGCTGATTGCGTCTGAAATTAATATTTCCGCAGGAGAAAGGCGCCTTAGTTCAGCTCGAAGCTGAACGAATACATCCTGGTCTGTCAGCTCGGTGGCGGCAAATTCGCCAGTGGAAACATCCACGTAAGCCAAACCAGCGCTTTTATCCTGTATGTAAACACAGGCGAGGTAATTGTTGCGTCCGGACGGGAGCAAATTAGGCTCCACAACCGTACCTGGAGTGACCACCCGTACGACTTCACGCGAGAAAAGCCCTTTTTCCGGTTGGTCGCCTACCTGTTCACAGATCGCGACATGAAGACCCTTTTCGATCAACCTTCCAAGATAGTTATCTACCGCATGAAAAGGAATGCCCGCCATCGGCACGCGCACGCCTTTCGCCACCGGGCGGGAAGTTAGGACGATATCCAGTGCCTCAGCTGTGGCTTTGGCATCATCGTCAAACGTTTCATAAAAATCACCCAACCGGAAAAAGACAATCGTATCCGGATATTGTTTTTTGATATCCAAATACTGCAGCCGGAGTGGGGTTATATCCTGGGTCATGATCTATTTCAGGTTTTCTCGAATGTAGACAGCCACCTGGTCAAGCGCTTCTGAGAGCTTTTCGGGGTCCTTACCGCCAGCCTGAGCCATATCCGGCCGGCCGCCACCGCCACCGCCTACCACCGCCGCGACACGTTTGATCAGGTCGCCGGCTTTGATGCCGCGCGCGATCAGGTCTGGGGTGACTGCCGCAATCAGCATCGGTTTGTTTTGGCTGACCGTGCCCAAAACGATTACACCGGAGGGATATTGCTGGCGGAACTGATCCGTCAGTCCACGCAGGGCATCGGCATCTGCATTGGGGATGATGACACTCAAAACTGGCACACCTGCGACCAACTGGACGTTCTGCAATTTCTTGCTAAACTCAGCTTGGGCTCCTTGGGCGCGCAAAAGGTCAAGTTCTTTGTTGAGATCTTTTAGCCTGGTCTCGAGTAGTTCGGTTTTTGAGAGCAGCTCGAAGGGACTGGATTCAAGAAACGCAGCTGCTTCGTTGAGGAGATTTAGGCGTTCACGAGCCCAGGTGTAGGCTTTCTCGCCGGTGACCGCTTCGATGCGGCGAATGCCAGCAGCTACGCTCGACTCGCTGGTGATGTAGAAAGAGCCGATTTCGGCGGTGTTGTCCAGGTGGGTGCCGCCGCAAAGTTCATACGAAACCCTTCCGCGTTGGTCAGCAATTTCGATCGTGCGCACCTCATTGCCGTACTTCTCTCCGAAAAGCGCCATTGCGCCTTCGGCTTTGGCTTCATCAAGGGTCTTGACGCGCTTGTTGACCGGGTATTCCTCGGCAATGTAGTGATTGACAAGCGATTCGATCTGGAGCAGCTCTTCGTTGTTTAGGGCACGCGGGAAGTTGAAGTCGAAACGCATGCGTTCGGGGTCCACCGCTGAGCCAGACTGGTGCACCTTGTCGCCCAGAATCTTACGCAGGGCGGCGTGCAGCAAGTGTGTACCGGTGTGATTGCGCATAGTGGCCCGGCGAGATGCAACATCCACGCTTACCAAAACAGGACTATCCACACGGGGTGTACCCCGAGTTACAATGCCAGCGTTTACTATCAGTCCGGAGACCGGTTTGCGTGTGGAAGAGATTTCGATTTTCCATTCAGAGCTCCCGGAAGAAAGTACAACGCCGGTATCCCCGACCTGCCCGCCGGATTCGATGTAGAGAGGGCTGTCCGCTAGGATTAACTCAACCTCATCCCCAACCTGGGCAGACTCCACCAACTCTCCATCTCGCAGGATGGCAACCAGTTGAGTTTCAATCGAGAAAGCGGAGTACGGATCGTACCGGGTACCTTCTGCGGGCAGTTTCCCCCTGGTTTGCAGCTCGCTCAAAATGGCTGCGTAAAATTCGGTGTTGTCACCGTTCATGTTCCCAAAAGCTTGCCCCTTGCCGGATGCCAGCCGGTGGGCTTCCATCGCCTCAAAAAAGCCTTTTTCGTCGACCGTCAGCCCGTCCTCACCCAGGATGTCGCGGGTAATCTCGAGCGGAAAGCCGAGGGTGGAGTAGAGAGTGAAGGCAGTCTTGCCATCGAGTTGGCTCTCTGCGTTGGATTTCAGGCGCGCCACATGGTTTTGCAATTCAACAAAACCAGTGTCGAGTGTCTCAGAGAAACGTTTTTCTTCGGATGTAAGTGTCTCAAAAATATGCTCAGTGTTCGCAGTTAGCTCGGGGTATGCAGCCTGGTAGTTTCCGATGACGAGTCTGGCAACATTTGCCATGAAAGGCTCAGTGAGGTTGAGTTTGCGCGCGAAACGGGCAGCACGCCGGATGATCATGCGGCAGACGTAATTGCGCCCGACGTTGCCAGGGATGACACCGTCAGCAATCAGGAAAGCAGCGGAGCGGACGTGGTCAGCAATCACACGGTAGGGGGTCAGATAGGCGGCACGTTCCGCATCAGTCTGACCGGCAAGGCGCTGAGTTTCGTCCAGCAGCGGTTTCAGCAGGTCAGTTTCGTAGTTTCCACGCACACCCTGGATGATCGAGACAATCCGTTCAAAGCCCATACCGGTATCCACATGGCGCTTTGGAAGGGGCAGGAAGTCGGTGGGAGAGGTGCGGTTGTATTGGATGAAGACGTTGTTCCAGATCTCGACGATGCGTGAGCAATCGCCATTGACTTCACAGACATGCCCCGGCACCTGCTGCATGTTACAAGCATCGGGTCCAAAATCGTAGTGGATTTCGGTGCAGGGACCGCAGGGACCGGTCTCAGCCATTTCCCAGAAGTTATCTTTGCGACTGCCCCGGACGAGGTGAGAAGCGACAAAACCAGGCTGAGCCAGCCAGAACTCGTGGGCTTCTTCATCGGATGGCAGGTCACCCTGGTCGTCGACGAAGTATGTTGCGTATAGCCGTTTAGGATCGAGCCCCCAGACTTTCGTGAGCAATTCCCAGCTCCAGCTGATGGCTTCCTGTTTGTAGTAATCGCCGAAAGACCAGTTACCGAGCATCTCGAAAAAAGTGTGGTGGGTGTTGTCACGCCCGACAGTGTCCAGGTCGTTGTGCTTGCCCGAAACGCGCAGGCATTTTTGGGAGTCGACCGCGCGGGTGTAGGGGCGGGTTTCGGTGCCCAGGAAGACATCTTTAAACTGCACCATACCGGCGTTGGTGAAGAGCAGGGTGCTATCGCCGCCCGGAACGAGCGAAGCGCTGGGAACAATGGTATGCCCGCGCTGAGCGAAAAAATCAAGGAAAGATTGACGAACCTGGTTGCCGGTTAGGACCATAAGATAGCTCCAAAAATGATTTGATTAACTAAAAAATTATACCTGATAAACAAGGGACAGAATCGCTTCTGCTTCCAAGCGAGGTGGTAACCTGCGTTTTTATTTCACACTGCTGGCATCTTCGTCATGACTAGCCTTCTCTTGATCGCCGGCGGGAGCGAAGCATTTGTCAAGACAATGATGATTCACTTGTTGTTTAGGGTGATCATTTGCATTTTTATTATTCCAATAGATCACCCCACGTATACCATGTAGGGTTGACGCCCGCGTCAACCATGAAAATGTGGAACAGGCAGGCCTGTTCCCTACTAGGTCTTGTGACATGTAGGGGTCGTGTCAGCCCTGAAAACTGTAAACAATCACCCCAGATAATGTGTAAACAATCATACCTGTCCATAAAGCATCTTATTCGGAAGTCAATGAAGTGAATTTGTTTACTCATGATGGTTGCTTTGTGACCGAAGCTAACGTCATCATCCCGATGTCACTTTGTTGTTTTGCCATAATGATAAAATCGAATTCTGAAGATATTAAACTGCACATGGTCATTACCAAGTATTGGAAAGGCTCGTTTTTATGGATTACATTGAAGGCAACAAACAGGCATGGGAAGAAGCGTTTGAGCATAGAAAGTCCGGTTGGGGCGAGAACCATGCGGATGTGCTCTTAAACCAGCCACTTCCATTTTTCAATCAGGATACGATTGCAGCACTGAAATCCTTGGATTTGCAGGGCAAGACCATCGCCCAGTTTGCATGCAATAACGGTCGCGAGCTGCTCTCTGCCATGCAACTTGGTCCTACATATGGATATGGATTTGATATTGCTGATAATTTCATCAGGCAAGCACGGCAAATCGCACAAAAGATCGGGCGAACAAATGTGGAGTTCGTGCCTGGAAATCTATTGGAGGTCGATGAACCTTACCTGAACAAGTTTGACCTCATATTTTTCACTATTGGTGCAATTACCTGGTTTGAGGATTTGAGTCTTCTTTTCGCAGTAGTGGCGAAATGCCTCAAGCGAGGTGGTCATTTGCTGATCAACGACTTTCATCCTTTCATGAATATGCTCCCGTTACCCGGGGAGGATGGATTTGACCCGGAGCACCTGGACCGGTTTTGCTATTCCTATTTTCGGACAGAGCCATGGATTGAGAATAATGGGATGACTTACATCACCCCGGAATACCGATCAAAAACATTCACGAGCTTTACACACACACTTTCGGACATCTTCACAGCATTGATTGCGTTGGGAATTCAGGTCAAGTCTTTTCGGGAATTTGATTACGATGTTAATGTAACGGATGTTTACAACAATAAGGGCATGCCGCTATCCTTCATTTTGGTCGGTCAAAAGACAGTTTAGGTCAGAGGCTCCTAGTTCCATTGCAACGAGATAGCTTTTTTACAGAAGGGGATTTTGCCTACCTCAGGGAAACAAAAAGAGCAGTTTCCAAACTGCTCTTGGTACTTTTCAAGCTGACCAAAACCGAGATCCTACTCCATCTCTTGCCGGTAAGACAGGGCGCGTTGAAGCGTACTTTGGTCGGCATATTCGATATCTCCGCCTACCGGTAAACCGCGTGCCAGGCGTGTAACTTTGATGCCCATTTTGCCGATGCGCTGCTGAAGGTAGAGAGCGGTCGCGTCGCCTTCCATCGAAGGGTTGGTGGCGATGATAACCTCACGGACCTGGCTGTTTTCCAAACGCTCCAATAAGGGAAAAATCTTGATCTGGTCGGGTCCAACGCCTTCAATCGGCGAAAGCACTCCCTGCAAGACGTGATACTTTCCCTGGAAGGCACCCGTGCGCTCAATTGCCAGCACATCCAAGGGCTCTTCCACCACGCAGATCAACTCCTGGTCGCGTGAGCTTGAGGCGCAAATGTCGCACTTTTCTTCACCTGCCAGGGTGATATTGAAGCACTCCTGGCATTGGGAGGTTTCCGTTCGCATGACTTCAAGCGCCTGCGCCAGGTCCAGCGAAGTTTCCGCAGGCGCCTTGAGGAGGAAGAAGGTCAGGCGGGAAGCGGTTTTGGGTCCGATGCCGGGAAGGCGTGCAAACGCATCGATCAGGTTTTGAACCGGACCAGGAATGGTGCGCATTCGAATTAGCGACCCATGCCAAAACCGGATAGCATGTTGGTGAAGGGTGCCATTTTCTCTTCGGAGAGCTTGTGAGAACTCTCGAGGGCTTTGTTGACAGCTGCAAGCAGCATGTCTTCAAGCATCTCAGCATCCCCGTCTGCCAACAGATCCGGATCGACCTTGATGGCTTTGCATTGCTGGTCGCCTGACATCGTGACTGAAACTGCGCCGCCGCCGGAGGTTTCGGTGACGGTCTCATTTGCGACTTCTTCTTGTGCCTGGGCCATCTGCTCTTGCAGTTTTGCCAGTTGGGACATCATATTGCCGCCAGATGCGCTGGGGCGCGCGTTGAATCCTTTTGCCATTATTCATCCTTTACAGAGTAATCAGTGGGTATTTCGCGGAGTTTTCCGCCTAATTTTTTGATCGTTTCTTCCACCTGCTGCATACCGCTGGCGTTTGAACGGGGCAGGGCATCGCGCTCGCCCGTGGTGCAGATCAGCCGCACGTCCTGCCCAAAGCGTTTGGACATCACCGAGCAGACCATGCGCGTATTTTGTTCATCTGCCATCTTGTCGCGCAGTAATTCACTGCTGAAGTTAATCACAACCGTGCTGCCATCCACATCAATCAGGCGCGAGGAATTCAGCAACGCGCTGGTGACCGTGTTGCGCGACTTCACTTCTCGTTTGAGCGTCTCCCATTGCTCCTGCACCAGGTCCAAAGTCAATGGACCGGTGATTGGAGCGAGCTGTTCCACCCCGGCTGGTTTTGGGGCGATTTCGACGGGATTGGTGCTTGCCTTGGCTTTGGGGGCTGGCTTTGGCTGCGATGGCTGCGGCTCTGGTTGGACCGTCACGGGCGCTGGCGCTGATGACTGGGGTGCAAGCGCTTCAGCATAAGCCAGCTCAAGCCCCAGACCGGGGTGCCAGTTGGCTTTCAGCTCGATTGCCGCATTGGTGAATGCCTGGATCATGCTGACCAGGCGGCTCATTTCGAAGCGGGCGGCATGATCTTCCATGTTTACGCGCACTTCGGGGGTGAGTTCAAGCTGTTTGCCAGCTTCCATCTTGATGACCAGCAAGTCGCGCAGATAATCGACTACCTGCCGGGCGTATTGGCGTGGATCTGCGCCGCTATCAAGCACCTGGTGGATAATCTCAAGCCCTTTGCCACTGGAAACTGCCAGGCTAGCTTCGACGAGATCGATGACAGATTGATTTGTGGCAGTTCCCAGAACGTCCTGGGCAATCGGGAGCGTGATTTTCTTGGAGATCGACGAGAGTTGATCAACCAATGAGATTGCGTCGCGCATGGAACCAGTCGCCTGGCGCGCGATGAGGGTCAGCGCGTCATCGTCGATCTTGATTTTTTCTTGTTTGCAGAGTTCTTTCAATTTCTGCACGATCACGGGCACCGGGATACGGCGGAATTCGTGGCGCTGGCAGCGGGAAAGAACCGTCGCGGGGATTTTGTGGATCTCGGTGGTGCAGAGGATGAAGATCACGTGGGATGGGGGTTCCTCGAGTGTCTTTAACAGGGCGTTGAAAGCTGAAGTGGAGAGCATGTGCACTTCATCGATGATGTAGACCTTAAAACGACCCTGTGAGGGGGAAAAGTTGATCTTGTCACGCAACTCGCGCACGTCATCCACGCTGGTATTGGAAGCGGCATCAATCTCAATCAAATCCAGGAAACGACCTTCGTTTACCGCAAGGCAGTTCGCGCAGTGGTTACAAGGACGCTTTTCGAGCGACTCCTCCAAACAGTTGACTCCCTTTGCAAGCAATCGCGCGCTGGTGGTTTTGCCGGTGCCTTTGGGTCCGGCGAAAAGGTAAGCATGCCCAACGCGGTCGGTCGCGATCGCGTTTTTGAGGGTCTGAACGATGTGGTCCTGACCAACGACCTCATCCCAGAGGGCGGGTCGCCAGGTGCGGTAAAGTGCCTGAGCCATGTATGCTTCCTTTATGGTACCTTGAATTCGGTGTGTTGGTTCCCCTGGCTGTCAAACAGGGTCAGCACATCGCCAGTAGTCCAGAGGGCTGTGTCAGAATTCCAATGGAGCTCTGTGACGGTGTCGGCGCCTGGACCGGTGTAGATGTTGACAGCACCTTTGGGGTAGAGGGTTAAATTGGGAAAGCAATAATTTCTGCCACCGTCGGAAACAATTCGCCACCCGGCAAGATCGATAGCACTATCGCTTGGGTTGCGCAGCAGAATGTATTCTACCTGGATGTCTCCAACGCCGAACACGCCTTCGATCCGGAGCAAACGATCTTGCAGTATTTGGGCGCTTGAGGTGGGAGTCGAAGAATATGGGTTGCCCTGGATGGGGGTGATGATTGGCTGAGTCGGTTCTGCCTTGGGCAGAGGGTTTTTTTGTTGCCAGAAATAAAGCACAGCCAGCAGCGTTGCAGCTGAAACGAAAATATTGAGCAGTATGAATGGGAGGGTCTTTTTCCAAAATTTCATGATGATAACCGCCCTAATCATAGCATAAAAGGTCCAGAGACGCCCCATTTATTAGGGGGGAATCCTGTTGTGCTGGCAGTGTTGTGGCGGAGGAGGAACTTGATTGAGGTGTCATAATTAATAGTTCAGCAAATGGATATTAACAAAATCCTAACATCCCTTTTATACGGAGTTAACTGAGATGCTTTAATATCTAACTGTTCGTGCAGCTATTGTTTCTCTCCTTTCAAATTGCACGAACAGGATCGGATTGTGACAAATCACTTTTTTGATCGAAACTAAAACAGCCGCAGGTGAGGCGGCTGTTTTAGTTTAAGGGAGGAAATTTTTTCTTGCCGTGATCTATCGCAGATATGGAATGCAAGAGTTGTTGGTGGGTTGGCTAGATCGAGGCAACGTTCGGCATAGTCTTTGTGACGCCAACCGCACCCTACGACTACAGTGTTAGTTTTGGGCGAGAACTTTTATACGGAATTAGCCAAGAATTAGGTCGCGAATATGGTCGATGTGGTCGCGCTGGTGCCAGAGCAACCGCCGAACGAGTTTGCGCGCGCTCCATTTTTCATGTCGGTATTCCAAAACTGAGTCATGTCCCACAAGCTTAGGCAGAAATTGGTTTGTGGCTGCCGCGCTTGCTTCAAGCAGTCTCAAGGGCTCACTGCTATCAGCAGGCAGCGTAATCTCAAACCCCAGGCGGGAAAAGTACCATTGTTCGACGCGCGCGATGTGTTCCAGGATGCCTTCGATCGTCCAGCGCTGCCCATCAAATTGTTGTTTGAGGACGTCAGAGGGTAGTGTTTCCACGCCTGCCAGCAACTCCTCACGCTGCCAGTTAAAAATCAGCGAAGCCTGCTCAACTTCTATCCGTGACAATGGCATCTGGTCAGAACGGAAAAATGCATGGATGCCATGAATTCTTTCATCAACCAGGATCTGGAAGGAATCAAAGGTCTCATCAATGTGCATGTCCAGCCCTTCGAGGTGAACCCAGGGTTGGTCCGTGTGAAGGTTTAGCCAACTTTCGAACCTGAGCATCTCCCGCGGCATGCGCAAAATCGCCTCCGCGTCATCAGCCCCATAGGTGAAAACACCGGGATAGTCGAGCGCCCAGGCGAGGGTGCGCCCTTCCACATTGCGCTCAAGCCCGATTTGGATCAGGGTCATGGCTTAGTTGTAAAAAATGGGCAGATGCCCCAGGGCGATGACCTGGCGCCATTCGGCGCGATCGCCTTCGGTCAGAATTGCCGCTTCGGCAGCGACCTTGCCGCCAGCTTTTTCCGCGATCAGGTGCATGCCCTGAAGGGTGGAACCGGTGCTGATGACATCATCCAGCAGCACGATTTGCCTTTCTTTCAGGCAATCCAGGTCCTTCTCGTCCAGGAAGAGGTGCTGAGATTTGCCAGTGGTGATGGAGAGTGTTTCTGCCTGTAATGCCGCTCCCATGTAGGGCTTGTACTCTTTGCGCAGAACCACGTAAGGTTTTCTTGTGGTTTTTGCCAATTCGTGGGCGATCGGAATGCTTTTGGCTTCGGCAGTCAGGATGACATCGAACGGAATTTCTGCCAGTTTTTTTGCCAGGGCGGCAGCGCAGGCATCCACCAATTCCACATCCCCGAGGATGTTGAGGATAGCGATGCGCATGCCTGGTTTGACCTCAAAAAGCCGTAAATCGCGCCTTACACCGGCGATATCAAGTGAAAATACTTCTCTGTTTTCCATCATGCCTCCAAAAATCTGTAATCGCACTGATTTTAATCCAAATCCGGCTGAAAAAACGAACCTCGGCTTTTAACGCAACTAATGCCGTGGACGCCGACCACGGCATTAGCGTTTAAGGAGGAGAAGAAGAAGAGAAGTCGCCCTTTCAAACTCTATATTACAATAAACAAAAGTAAATAGCTTGACGATTGACCTACGATTACCCTACGATTCTGTGACCAAGGTGAAAATGACTCGAAATGAAGTGAGCTTTCTCAAAACCCCCGTTGGTTGGTTACGGATTGAGGCTGATTCGGGCGAATTGATCGGAGTCAATTTTGCTTCTCCTCCAGTCGGTTTTATGGAGAGTGACTCGGCCATCCTCAAAGAAGCAGTCCAACAATTGCAAGGTTATCTTGATGGCGGATTACAGAGTTTCGAGCTTCCGCTGGCTTGGGGTAATATTGCTGGCTTTCGACGGGAAGTTTTGCAAGTTGTAGCGGGTATCCCCTTTGGAGAGTGGATGACATATGGTGAAATTGCGAAGGTGGTTGGAAAACCCGCTGCCGCACAAGCAGTCGGAACAGCGGTAGGCAGCAATCCCTGGCTGATTGTGGTACCCTGCCATAGGGTGATCGGTTCAGACCGAAAACTGCATGGTTTTTCCGCACCAGGCGGGCTGGAAACGAAAACATGGTTGCTAAGGCATGAGAATATAAAAATCATTGGAGGCAAAGTGAGCCTCAAAGAGAGTTGAATATGGAAGAAAATATTGAATCAGAATTTCGTTCAGGTTTTGTTGCGTTGATCGGCAAACCCAACGTAGGCAAGAGCACCTTGCTCAATCGCCTGCTTGGGCAGTCTATTGCGGGAGTCTCTGCCAAACCCCAGACCACCCGCAGACGCCAGTTGGGGATCCTGACCTCCCAGGACTATCAGATTGTTTTCGTTGATACGCCTGGCTTGACCGACGCAAAGGATAAGCTTGCCAGATCGATCAATTCGGAAGTGCAGTTTGCGCTGAACGACTCTGACCTTTTGTTGCTGTTGGTCGACGCAAGCAATCCACAAGATCCGATGGACGAAAAGCTGTTGGAGGCGATCCAGGCATCAAGAACGCAACCGCCTGTGTTGGTTGTTTTCAACAAGGCTGACCGCATCAACAAATCTGGTTTTACCCAACTTTCCGCGCTTTACCGGGAGAAGCTGCCAAACGCACGCACGTTGCAAATTTCGGCGTTGGACGGAGCAGGCGTAAAAAACATGCTGCAGACCATTGTCGAGATGCTACCGCAGGGTCCCCAGTATTTTCCTGATGAGCAAATAACCGAAGATTACGAGCGCGATATTGCGGCTGAGATGATCCGGGCAGTCTGCATGGATATGCTGGCGGAGGAGATGCCTTACTCCATCGCGACGCAGGTGCAATCCTACAAAGAGCGTGAGACTGGTACGTTGTATATAGAAGCTACGATTTTCGTGGAACGTGACAGTCAAAAAGCGATTGTAATCGGCAGGAAGGGTCAGATGATCCGGGAAATTGGGACCAAGGCGCGTGCGGAACTGGAAAAAGCAACGGGGCAAAAGATCTTTCTTGAGCTGGTTGTCAAAGTACAGAAGGACTGGAAGAACGACCCGGTGTTTTTGAAACAGATCGGGCTCGCGGGTGGTTAACCTCCCGGTGGTATTCAGGTCTCTGACAGCGGTTGGCATCGGACTGGCGAGTCTGATTAACTGGGTCTCAGCCTGGAAGCTGCGGATAATACCGTTTTATGTCACCAAGCCAATCGTGCTATCTGGCTTGATACTGTTTTTATTGTTGCGTGTGCCCATCACACCAGCCAGGTTACCTTTCTTGCTGGGGCTGGTGTTTTCATTGCTTGGAGATGTTTTTCTGATACCAAAAGGGACCCGTTGGTTTTTGGTTGGCATGGGTGCTTTCTCGATCACTCAGCTGATGTACATTTGGGGGTTTAACCTCTCCAGGGTCAAACTGCCAGTCATGGTGGTTGGGATAGTTGCTTTTTTGGGGGGAGTCGTGTTGATCCACCTGGTGGTGAACCGGTTTTCCAAGTCCTCCAATGTCAACAAGGCGATCCTCCCATTTATCAAGGGGTATGGAGCGCTGGTGCTTGCCATGACGATAAGCGCGTTGTTATGCCTTGCCAGACCTGGATGGTCGGATAGCGCGGCAGTGATGGCTGGTATTGGTGGAATCCTTTTTTTCTTGTCGGATGGAATGATTGGTTTGGATAAACTTGACAGACGATTGCCTAAATACCGATTTTGGATCATCCTCACTTATCACCTGGCGCAGTTTCTGACCGTCGCGGCAGTGATACAATTACCTGGATAGTCAAATTAGATTTTTGTTTTGTAGTTGGTATTACCTTACGGACAGCAGAATTTGGAAAAAATACAACTGGAATCAGTTTTGCCAGAATAATTGACTCTTTCACATCGAGGGAGTATACTAATTCGCTGTGAACATTTAACTTTGGAGAAATGATTATGGACGCCCCCGTCGAAAACAAGAAAGTCGATACAAATATTAAGCCTAAAGATAAATTCGAAGGGAAGGTTTTAAAGACCTCGTTGCAAGGCGCTTTGATAGACATCAACTGCCCTCTGCCTGCGTTCCTGCATATCTCTCAGGTGATTGATCCCAAAAATCCCGAAGCCATTTTGAAATCACTCGATGAAGTGATCAAAGTTGATGAGGTCGTGACCGTATGGGTGCGCCGTGTGCTCAAGGATCATGTCGAACTCACGATGCGCGAGCCTCTGGCTTACGAATGGCGCGAGTTGGCAGCGGATATGGTTGTGCATGGAAAAGTGTTACGGCTGGAAACATTTGGCGCTTTTGTTGAAATTGGTGCAGAACGCCCTGGTTTGATCCACGTCAGCGAGCTCTCGCATAATTACGTTCGAACCCCCAACGAAGTTGTTAAAGTTGGGGACGAATTCGACGTGAAAGTTCTGGAAGTGGACCGCCGCAAGAAACAAATCAAGCTAAGCCTCAAAGCTCTGCTCGAAGTTCCTGAAGAAGTGGCACCGGAACCTAAACGCACCGGTCGCAAGGGCAAAGGCCCCAAGAAGGAAGTCGTCGAAGAACCACTCGAGGAAGTCATCCCGGATCCTACTTACATGGAAATTGCAATGCGCAAGGCAATGGTCAAGGCTGAAGAACGCCTGCCAGAAATCACCTCCCGTGTGAAGAAGTCCAAGTCATACGAATCTGAGGCAGATGAAATCTTCGAAAGAACGATGCAAAACAAAATCAGCAACAAGGATTAGGATGCACGACGTCAAACGATTGCGCATAGACTAAAGACGCAAACCGGGGAGGTGCTGGAACGATCAGCCCTCCCCGTTACTTTTAATAAGAAGTTTTCTTCAAGGAGGTTAGATGGCAACTAAGTTGATATTCTTTACCGGCGGTGTAATCTCCTCTGTGGGCAAAGGCGTGACCGCAGCATCGGTCGGAAGGTTGCTTAAAGCCAGGGGGTTCAACATCACCATCCAAAAGCTCGATCCGTATCTGAATGTTGATCCCGGTACGCTTAGCCCTTATCAACATGGTGAGGTTTTTGTCCTGGATGATGGCTCCGAGACCGATCTGGACCTGGGGCATTACGAACGATTTTGCGATCTTCATCTCAAAAAAACCAGCACCGTTACCACGGGCCAGGTCTATGAGGAAGTCATCAATCGCGAACGCCGCGGAGATTACCTCGGCGGCACCATCCAGGTCATCCCTCATATAACCAATGAAATCAAACGACGCATCGATCTGCTCACCCGTTCGACCGATGCGGATATCGCCCTGATCGAAGTTGGCGGTACAGTCGGCGACATTGAAAGCCAGCCTTTCCTTGAAGCCATCCGTGAATTGCGCAACGATCGGGGTCGTGAGAATACTGCTTTTGTGCACATCACCTGGCTGCCTTACCTGCGCGCCACCAATGAAACGAAAACCAAACCTACGCAACATTCTGTGCGGGAATTGCGCTCTGTTGGTATTTTGCCTGATATGATCATTGCCCGTAGTGACTTTGCAGTCGAGAAGGAACTCTCACGCAAGATTTCTCAGTTTTGCGATGTTGCAGAAGAGGCAGTTATCCCACTGGTAACAGCCGATCTGCTTTACGAAATTCCATTAGTCCTTGAGCAAGCCCGGGTCGCGGATATCTTGTTGGAACGGTTGCATTTGGAATCCAAGCAACCACCAAAGATGAAGGGCTGGATGACCATGGTCACGGAACTCAGACGCCAGAAGTCCAGCATCAAGGTAGGTCTGGTGGGGAAATATGTCGAGCTGCATGACGCTTATTTGAGCGTTCGGGAAGCCCTCAACCACGCTGCACTTTTTTATGGAGTGGATGTTGATTTAAAGTGGATATCCTCAACAGATATTGAAAAGAGTAACAAAAAAGACATGCTTGCCGGTTTGGACGCCATTATTGTTCCTGGTGGATTTGGCAGCCGTGGGGTGGAAGGGAAAATTGTAGCTGCCCAATATGCCCGGGAAAACAAGATCCCCTATCTGGGGTTATGCCTGGGCTTGCAGGTGATGATGATTGATTTTGCCCGAAATGTTCTGGGATTAAAAGAAGCTGATTCCGCGGAATTTGACAAACTCACACCCGACCCTGTGATCGATCTCATGTTGGAACAACGCGGGCTGGATCAAATGGGCGGCACGATGCGCCTGGGGCTTTACCCCTGCCACATCAAGCCTGATACCAAGGCCGCTGCTTTGTACCAGGCGGAAGTGATCCAGGAACGCCACCGTCATCGCTACGAATTCAATAATAAGTACCGCCAAAGGTTTGAAGAGAACGGGGTGGTTTTCTCGGGAGTTTCTCCTGACGGGGTGTTGGTGGAGATGGCTGAACTCAAGGATCATCCATTTATGATGGCATGTCAATTTCATCCTGAGTTTTTGTCTCGCCCAAATCGGGCTCACCCGCTTTTCTGCGGTTTCATAGAGGCAGCATGTAAAAAAGCTGGCTTTTCCGATCAAGTTGTAAACCTGGACTTTACGAATTAATGCCGTGATAGGCTATACTTAACAAGAAAAACCCTTAGAAGGAAGGAATGTAATGGACACAATTATCGAATATATCAACGCAATAGAAATCCTCGATTCCCGTGGCAACCCCACTGTGGAAGTTGAAGTCATTTTGGCTGACGGAAGTTTTGGTCGTGCAGCCGTACCATCCGGCGCCTCAACCGGCGTGCACGAAGCGCTTGAACTGCGCGATGGCGACAAAGGTCGCTATGGTGGCAAGGGTGTGCTCAAGGCGGTTGACAATGTTAACAACGAAATCGCTGATGAGCTGCTCGGTGTGGACGCGCTGGAGCAAAAGGCAATCGACGAGTTGCTGATCGAGCTTGACGGCACTCCCCACAAATCCAACTTCGGCGCCAACGCAATCCTGGGCACCAGCCTGGCAGTCGCAAAAGCAGCGGCGGCATCCCTGGGCTTGCCTCTCTACCGCTATCTCGGCGGTGTTTATGCCCACGTTCTGCCTGTGCCGATGATGAACATCCTTAACGGCGGCGCACACACTGGCTGGCAATCCACTGACGCCCAGGAATTCATGGTTATGCCTTTTGGCGCACCGACGTTCGCTGAAGGTCTGCGCTGGGGAGCGGAAATCTACGCCTCTCTCAAGACTGTCCTCAAGAGCAAAGGCTATACCACCATGGTTGGCGATGAAGGCGGGTTTGCGCCTGCGCTGAGCGCCAACAATGAAGCCGTGGAATTGATCCTCCAGGCGATCGATAAAGCTGGCTACAAAGCTGGCACCGATGTTGCGATCGCCCTCGACCCAGCCGCTTCTGAACTCTATGAAGAAGATACCAAACTCTACAACCTGCGCAAAGAAGGTCGAAAACTGACCTCTGACCAGATGGTGGAGTTCTGGACCAACTGGATCAACCAGTACCCGATTGTCTCCATCGAAGATGGTTTTGCCCAGGATGACTGGGAGGGTTGGAAGAATTTCACCGCGCTCAACGGTCACCGCCTGCAAATTGTGGGTGATGACTTGCTCGTGACCAACCCCGAACGCGTGGCACGCGCGATCGAAGAGAAAGCCTGCAACGCACTGTTGGTCAAGGTCAACCAGATTGGGTCCCTGACTGAGACGATGCAGGCTGTCAGCATGGTCCAAAACAACGGCTGGCGGGCTGTCTGCTCGCACCGCTCTGGTGAGACCGAAGATAGCACCATTGCCGACCTGGTCGTGGCGATGAACATGGGTCAGATCAAGACCGGCGCGCCTGCTCGCTCTGATCGCGTGGCAAAGTACAACCAACTGCTCCGGATCGAACAGGAACTCGACCTGACCGCGAAGTATGCTGGTTGGGACGCCCTGGTCGCCAAGCACTAAATTTCTTACTACATCAGATTGCATCCCCTCTTCGCGAGGGGATGCTTTTTTAACCTGACATTCAAACCTGTGGTTATCTTTGGTAAACTTTGGGGATGGAAAAAACACTGGAAAACATTGAGCGGGAAGTGATTTCCTGCCGAAAATGCCCACGACTGGTAGCATGGCGGGAGGAAGTCGCCAGGGTGAAGCGAAGAGCCTACCGCGATCAGGAATATTGGGGCAACCCTGTGCCGGGGTTTGGCGACCCATTGGCTTCGATATTGATCCTGGGGTTGGCACCTGGAGCGCACGGCTCCAACCGCACAGGGAGGATGTTCACGGGGGATGGTTCCGGGAATTTTCTTTATCCTGCGCTGTACCGGGCAGGCTTTGCCAGTCAGACAGAAGCTAGTGCGATTGGGGATGGTCTGGTTTTGAAAGACGTGTTTATCTCGGCGGTTTGTCGCTGCGCACCGCCTGCCAACAAACCCGAGCGGGAAGAAATTTACAATTGCCTACCCTGGCTGGGGCTGGAAATGCAAGCGTTGTCTGAGCTTAAAGGTGTGGTGGTGTTGGGAAAAATCGCGCTGGATGGATTGCTGAGCCTACCCGCTTTTGCTGGTTTGCCGCGGGCAAGTTTTCCTTTTGGTCACAACCGTTTTTATGAAACACCGGGGCTGCCCTGGATCCTCTGCACCTATCACCCCAGCCTTCAAAACACCCAAACTGGACGGCTTACGAGCGAAATGTTTGATCAAATCTGGCAAACGGCAAAGAGCCGCCTTGGTGTGTCGGGCAGAAAAGACGGCTTATTTACTTAGTGCATCCCATCTAAGTAGCACATGGTCGGGAAAAATTTACGTGCAAAACACACTATTAGTTTTGTAAAATTTTCACCAGATAAGTAATCCGGGTTTGATTGAGGTCATGATAAAATTAAAGCAAAGAGGAAGCTAACTTAAAAGATTCCCTATTTATTAACTTTTGTTCATCATGGAATCCATCAGGTTGCGAAATCAACCCGGATCAAGAACGCGGAGGAATTAATGAAAAAGGTATTTGTTTTACTCGTAGTTTTATCTGCAATTTTAGTTGCTTGTACGGTCACACCAACAAATCCTGTTTTGGAGTCTGTCACGGTACCAACGCAGGAGGCAACCAGTGTTCCAAGCGAAGAGCCAACTATTGTTCCAACCGAAGAGCCAACTATTGTTCCAACCGAAGAACCAACCATTGTTCCAACCGAAGAACTTCCTGAAAGTTGTCCATTGGAAGCATTTGATGTACCGGAAGATATCACAATGGATTTGGGGATATACGGTGAATTCGAGCTCAATGACGCAATAGATTTCAGTCTGTTCATCATGAATCCCCAGTTACTCATGGAAAAGCGTCAAGGCGAAGATGTTGTTGCCTTATACAACGACGGTGGTAGTTTCTCATTTCAGATGCCTTCCTGGGGTTTTATCTACTCTGGTAAGAATACAAGCGTTACTGTAAATGAAGAATTTTGGGGAGAAGAAGGAATTGCCATTTCGGAATCAGGTAATTTTGTCATTCCAGCTGGAGCTCAAGTTACGATTGATACAGCAGGGGGATTTGAAGGGCAAGAATCACCTATTGAAGTTTATTTCCTTTCAGGAGCGCCAATTAAGGGAGATGAAATTACTTTACCCGAAAATGCAACTTTGAGTTGTAGTGACTTGTGGCAGATTACAATCGATAACGTTGATAGTAATGATATTGAACTTGTTCTTAATACAGGGCATTACGTAATCTTTACAGAGACAGAAGGTGACATTCTCGGTGTTAAGTATCCGAATAGTCCGGATTTTGTGCCATTCAGTGAGACGATTTTCCGTGATGGAATGACACTCCAGATTAAAGGTGGTGGTTCTATAACGGGTTGGGTATTTGACCTCTACGATAAGGAATAATATCTCTACGGATTCTAGCTTGTTTGACCCGGATTTGTTAGGATTTAAGAAAGCCTATAAATAACACATCTGCTAATGCAAGCTAGAATTTCCTTATAAAAAATATTTTCCCACGACGGGTCATTTATCGAAAACGGGACCACAATAGTTGAGCATAGTCTCGGGTAAGTAACGTGACGCGGTCATCTGGTTATAGAGACCTGTGGCACAGCGGAAACTGGGGATACCTGAAGCAGTTAAGACTCCTACTCCGCCAAAGAAAACTACTTTCCGGATAGTTATAAAGTGCTCCCTTGCTGCTTTGTCCGACTGATTCGTTTTCCGCTCTGCTAACTTTTTTCCAGCAGTTCAGGGTTGGCTGTATCCAGGTTACTCGTGGCAGGTTCGACCTGGGAAATATCCACATGCCCTAAGCGCTTACCAGTGTTGTTCAGGATTGGCAGCCAATTGATGAAGAGAGCCACACCGATGCCTATGAGGGTGCCGACCACGCGTTCGATCGTGTAGTTCAGTGGATCCGTAGCACCAGCGTTGATGACCACGATCAAGAACACTACCACTGTTATAGCAAGTCCGCCTTGCTTTTTGATCGCAATCATCAGCATCATCAGCGGTAAGGTCATCAACCCAATCAGAATAAAATAGGTCAGAGGGTTAAGGCTCAAACCCATTCGTTCGTAGAATAAGGTGATGAACAGGAAGCCGTAAAGACCCGCTATCAGCGTGCCGATTGTTCGATCCACCGCGGTATTGAAGGTGGATTTCAATGTCGGCTGCATACAAACGATAGCAGCGATGCTGGAGTGGTAGGGCATGCTGGTGCCGCGGAAGTATTCGATGACGAGGCAGATGGTGATGGCAAGGCAGGTTTTTATGACGCGCATGCCGGGGGAGTTGCTGATGAGGAATGAGGTAAATCGCTTCCAGACAGTAGTTTCTTGCATTGTGATCAATCCTAACTCTTGTGATGTACCTATGATAACCCATTAACTAATAGTGGGTAAACGGAGGCGCAAGCTTGGCAAGATTGCGAAAACGCATCTCATTTTTATTCCCATCAAAGAAAAGTTTTAGCGAAAATGGGCAAGTCCCGGATTTGAAAAGTTGGATAGGTTATAATAAATTTCGAGGTTTTTATGCCCTATCCTATCGCTCACCCTATGGTTATCCAACGCGCAAAAGCGGTGCTCGAACTGCAGCCCATCTTTCTGGACACCGAAACGACAGGCACAGGGCAGACAGATCGCATTATCCAGATCGGGATTGTGGACACCCAGGGCGAAACGTTGTTTCAGTCACTGGTGAACCCGGGCATGCCTATCCCCGCTGAATCCAGCGCGGTTAATGGGATCACCGATGAGATGGTCAAAGAAGCGCCCCTCTGGACCAGGGTCTGGTCGGACGTGGAAGCCATCCTGAAGGGCAGGGTGATTGGAATCTACAATGCCGAATTTGATATTCGATTGCTGCGTCAGACGAACAAAGCTTACGGTTTGCCAATGAGCATTGAGACCAACCAGGCTTTTTGCGTGATGAAACTTTTTTCTGCCTTTTATGGGGAATGGAACGCGCGTAATAATGGGTTTAAGTCTCAAAAACTGGAATTTGCAGGCAGGTTCTTTGCCATTCCCATTCCAAACAGCCACGACGCCATCGATGACGCCCGCCTGACCGCGGCTTTGACGTGGGCAATCGCTGATTACCAACATCCATAGCAATCAATCAGGTTTTACACTGGACATTAATTGTGTTGCGTGATATTATGAGCATATGAGCAAGTATTCATATAAGTTGAGGCAATATGGACGCAGCATTCAGCACTGAAACAGATTTCAATACGATGGCGACCACTTTTAAAGGTCTTTCCGACCCTTCGCGGTTGCACTTGCTCGCAATCCTGCTCGATGGCGAGAGTAACGTAAACGATCTCGCCGCGCAATGCGGGCTTAGCCCGAGCGCCACCTCACACCAGCTGAGAGTTCTGCGCAACCTGCGATTTGTAACCGCACGGCGTGAGGGTCAGCAGGTGAATTACCGGATCAATGATGAACACATCCAGGACTTGATGGTACAGGCTTACAAACATAGTCTGCACCTGAATTCCTGAGAACAGTCGAGTTGTGATGACTATGAACCAAATAGAAACGAATCCACAAAATCCGATTAATGACAAAACCAGCAGTACCTGCAATGGGAACTGTTCTGCGCCAATAAGACCCTACTCACCGTCCGATAAGCCGGTGGAAAAGTCAAGCGTGTTGGACTTCAAAGGCTTCTGGCGGTACTTCGTCAGGATGCCTGATCTGAAAATCATCGTTCCGGGGTGGGTCCTGCTTTTTGCGACCTTCTTCCTCGAGAATCTGGGAATTTCCCGGGCAGGCATGCTTGCTTTGCAATTGGTCGTTCTCCCTATTGCCGGCTGGATGGTTTTCCGCAACGGGGCGATCAGCCTCTTCAAGGAACGCAACCTGAACATGAATGTGCTCATGTCCGTTGCGTCCATCGGCGCTATCGCGATCGGTGAGGCTCATGAAGCTTTAATAATGGTCATCTTGTTCACGCTTTCCGAAGCTTTGGAGGGCTACACCAACGACCATGCCCGCGCCATCCTAACAGAATTTGCGGATCTCGCGCCACATCAAGCCCTGCTGACGACGGCTGAAGGCGACCGCTTGGTGCCGATTGAGGACTTGAAAATTGACGACCGGATTTTGGTACGGGCTGGGGAGCGCTTTCCGATGGATGGTGTGGTTGTGCGAGGCACTAGCGAGGTCAACCAGGCACCGATTACCGGTGAAAGCCGCATGGTTCCGAAATCCATTGGAGATGAAGTCCTCTCCGGTACAGTCAACGGGCAGGGAGTGCTCGAGGTGCGTGTAAGCCACCTTGCGGCAGACACCACCATCCAACGCATCATCGCGCTGGTCACAGAAGCCCAGGAGAACAAGGCTCGCCAGGAAAAATACATCGACCGATTTGCTGCGGTGTATACCCCGATTGTGATCGCGGTTGCAATCCTGGTGGCGGTTATCCCGACGCTCGTTTTTAATCAACCTTTCTGGAATACACCTGAAAGTTATGGCTGGTTTCACCGGGCACTTTCCGTCCTGTTGGTTGGCTGCCCATGCGCCTTGATTATCAGTACACCCATCACCATGGTCAGCGGGCTGACGCGGGCCGCAAGAGCCGGTGTGATCTTTAAAGGCGGAATATTCCTGGAAAGTCTTTCCAGTAGTAAAGTGATGGCGTTTGATAAAACCGGCACGCTGACCCTGGGGAAACCATCCGTCACGAAGGTACAGGCAACGGATTGTACTGGAGAGGCTATCTGTGAGCCCTGTGACAATTTGGTCGCTGTGGCAAGCTCACTTGAAGCACACAGCACCCATCCCTTGGGAAGTGCGGTCACGCAAGAAGCCCAGGCACGCGGAGTGCTCAACCGCTACCCTGCCGCGGAGGGACTGCAAGTGTTGGAAGGCCGTGGTCAGCAGGGAATGTTGAATGGCAAATTGGCAACGGTTGGAAGCCTGCCGCTCTTTTTGGCTGAGCATGAAACGCCAGAGCAAATCATTGCCGCTTCGCAGGCAGCTGAAGGTCAGGGGCAGACAACCATGCTCATTTGTGATGGCGATCGCGTGATCGGGTATCTCGCGGTTCAGGATGAACCACGTCCGGGCACGAAAGAAGTGTTGGCGGAATTGAAAGCCGAAGGAATCAACATGGTGATGCTCACTGGGGACAACCCTGGTGTGGCGGAGCTTGTGGCTGAGAAGGTTGGTCTGGATCGGGTTTTTGCGAGTTTGCTGCCGACAGATAAGCTAAACAAGCTCAGTGAACTCAAACAGCAATTTGGTCAGGTGGTGATGGTGGGGGACGGCATCAATGATTCACCTGCCCTGGCACAGGCGGATATCGGTGTGGCGATGGGTGGCGCAGGCAACGCGCAAGTGCTTGAAACCGCGGATGTGGTTTTGATGAATGATGATCTTAGCCGGCTTCCGTTTGCGGTAAGGCTCTCCAGGCGGGTCAACAGCCTGATTCGGCAAAATGTGGTCATCAGCCTGGGGGTTAAGGTTCTGGTGGCGATTGTTGCCATGGCTGGACTGACACCTTTGTGGGTAGCCGTCTTCGCGGATATTGGGATTTCGTTGATCGTGACCCTCAACGGGTTGCGGGCGTTAAGATTTGAGGCAGAAGCAGCCTAGTTTGGCACAAAAATGAAATCCCAGATTCCGTCTTCTATCATGTTGACGTGTGAAACTGTGCTGGCAAAGGTGATCCAGGTCTTTCCCGGTTTGAGAATATACGGATTGGTTTGGTTGTCAAAAAACTGGAAGGGTTGGTTGACATCAGGCGAGTACCACGTGCCATAGGTTAATTTTCCGTCGCGCAAGAAAATGGCTGCTTGTTGCCTGTCCCCCTCGCGAAGATCAATATCGAAAAAAGATGAGTTGTATTCGATATAGTCCGCCAGGAGGATCAAAACATTCTCAAAAACTACAGGTTGCTGGCTATCCCGGTCGAGAGTCTGGCTTAGTGTGTAGCTGCCGTCTTCTTTTTGTAGGTCCTGCCAGAGTTGATAACCGCCGTTATTGTTGTCGTAGCGCCAATCCATAACGGAAAAGTCTGCATATAAGTAACTGACCCTGAGCGCGTTTTCATCCCAACCTTCGATCTTCCGGTTGAAGGTGAGGTCTGGCAAGCGTTCAATTGCGATTTGGTTGCCTTTGGATTTGGTAAAAGCACGCATCGCAGCAGTATCGACCACCGTATTCCCGCCTTGGGCATCCGTTTCGGTGCAAATTCCCGGGCAGGGTGCATAGCCACGATAAAAAACACGGTCAGGCAGTGTTTTTTCAAAAACGCCTTCTACTGTTGGTGGGGCGCTTGCAACGACCAGGGATGCTTGATAATGCTGGACAATGCGTGCGTCCACCAACCGCCCTGGTGCAAGCGGTCCCAAAGCTGAAGCGTTGCCGCCATAAAAAAGTGCCAGGAGATGATTAGTCTGATGACCGATATAGTATTCAAAGACCATGTCCGCGTTGATGATCTGGTTGAAGGGGCGCAGCGTCTGCGGCCAATTTGCCAGTTTCACCATGACCGGGCGTTCCAAAAGCAGGTTAGGATCTTCCACTTCCAGTCCGGTTAATGGATTGATCGTGTCGGTTTGAGCTGGAATGGACCTTTCGGTTGAGGTTGGGGTGACAAACTGCCAGGGCGTTGGGCTCGGAAACGGGGTAGGCGTGGCTTGGAGCGCGGCTTTGGTGAGGGCTTGCTCAGGATTTAATGTCGCAGTAGCAGGTGAATTCACGACCAGGGGAGTGATCTTTGGGGCAGGGGTAAGTATGCTGCAGCCTGAAAGCAGCACACCCAAAAGAAGCAAAAAGATCCGCCTGACGGTACGTATCTTACCCATCAACATTGATTCTAACACGGCCGAAGACTGGCGAATTTTCAAATCATAGCAATACCCTGACAAGACCTTAATTCCCCTTTAAGCTGGAATTAACCTTCACCCATTAATATTACGGGGTAATAGATAACCAGAATGATAATAAGAGGAGCATTTTGATGAAAAGCTTTAAGAGAAACATAGTGTTGGTTTTATCGCTACTGTTGGTTGCGGTCTTGGTGACCGCTTGTGGTAGCGCCAGTACCCCCGGTGTGCCAACCTCAGAACCCGTTGCAGACACTTCCACAGTTACTGTTTCAGGTTCAACGACGGTTCAACCTCTCGCAGAGAAACTCGCCGAAGCCTTCATGGCTGGAAACACCGGTGTGCGGATCGACGTGCAAGGTGGCGGTTCAAGCGTGGGCGTGAAAGCAGCCGGCGAAGGCACATCCGATATTGGCATGGCTTCCCGCGAAATTAAGGATTCTGAAATGACAGAATTCCCCGCTCTAAATGTATTTGTTATTGCTCGTGATGGCATCGCGATCGTCGCTCATCCTGACGTTTCGGTTACTGACCTAACAGTCGAGCAGGTCCGAGACATTTTCAGTGGCAAGATCACTAATTGGAAAGACCTTGGCGGTGATGATCAAAACATCCTCGTTGTCTCTCGTGAAGAGGGCTCTGGCACCCGTGGTGCATTTGAGGAAATGGTGATGGGCAAAGACGCACTGATCTCTGCTTCCGCCATCTTGCAGCCTTCGAACGGCTCAATCCGCACAACGGTTTCCACAACGCCTTATTCCGTAGGTTACCTTTCCTTCGGTTACCTGGACAGTACAGTTAAAACCATCAGCATTGGTGGCGTCGCTCCCACAGAGCCAAATGCAGCTGATGGGACTTACCCGATTGTTCGCCCTCTCAATATGCTCACCAATGGCGAGCCTACAGGTGCCGTCAAAGGGTTCCTGGATTTCATTCTCAGTGAAGCTGGTCAGAAACTGGTTGTCGAAGACGGCTACATCGCTGTAAAGTAACCAGGCAACAGGAATTAGCACCATTTATAATAATCAGGCGTCTCGGCAATATCGCTGAGACGCCTGAATGAAAAAGCCTGCGAACGGAAAACCTGATGTCTGCTCGGATGATTGCTGATAAAACCGTAAAGTACATCTTATTTGCGAGTGCAATAATTTCCATTATTATCGTGCTCGCGATAGGTTTTTTTATTTTCCGGGAAAGCATCCAAGCCTGGGCAGAACTTGGCATTGGAAAGATCCTTTTTGGAACTGTTTGGCGACCTGGTCAGGATCAGTATGGCATCCTGGCGATGATTGTTGGCTCCGTTTCCGTGACTTTTGGCGCAATTCTCCTTGGCGTGCCCCTGGCACTTGGTTGCGCGATTTTTCTGGCGGAAATTGCCCCCTCCGGTGTGCAGGCAGTAGTTCGCCCTGCTGTGCAGCTGCTGGCAGGCATTCCATCGGTGGTGTACGGCTTGTTTGGCATGGTGATCCTGGTACCGCTCGTTCGCAGGTTAAATGTTCCAGGCAACTCAGGATATGGCTTGATAGCAGCCTCCATCGTTCTGGCGGTCATGATCTTGCCCACCATTGCCAGCGTTGCTGAAGACGCGATCCGCTCTGTGCCTGAGAATTATCGCCATGGCTCCCTGGCACTGGGGGCAACCAAGTGGCAGACCATCACCAAGGTTGTTTTGCCAGCTGGGAAATCCGGAATTATTGCCGGGGTGATCCTGGGGGTGGGGCGGGCTCTGGGTGAGACCATGGCGATGATCATGGTCATTGGCAATTCGGTCATCATCCCCAAGCCGCTTTCGGGCAACCCCCTTACCTTCTTCCTTTCGCAAGCTCGCACGCTGACGGGAAACATCGCTGTGGAAATTAACTACGCTACTGGGGTTCACGAGAGCGCCCTGTTCGCCACCGGTGTGGTACTTTTTGGTTTGATCATGGTCGTGAATGCCAGCGCGCGCTGGATTATCCGCGGTCAAAAGTTCGTTGAGAAAGCGAATTAGGAGGCGGTGTGATGGAAGACAGAACATCCGAGATCGCCTTAATCCATAGAGCACAGGCGCAAAGCCTCAAGAAGGAACAAGTCAGGCAGAAAATTTGGGTTGGTGTGATGTGGCTTTTCGGTCTGATAACCGTTTCAATTCTCATTTTGGTTGTAGGCTATGTTCTGGTGCAAGGGGTAAAAACCATCAGTTGGGAATTTCTGACGACCGCGCCGAAAGGTGGTCTTTCAGGCGAAGGGGGCATCTCTACTACCATTGGCACCACCTTCTTCCTGGTGGGCTTGACCCTGCTCATCGCCACGCCTCTGGGTGTGGGTGCGGCAGTGTTCCTGATTGAGTACGCCGGCGAGCAGAGCCTCAGCTCAAAATTCCTGCGTTCAGTTATCAGTGTTGCAAACTTTGCTGTGGAAACGCTTGCTGGTATCCCATCCATCATTTTTGGTTTGTTTGGGTACGCATTGTTTGTTTCCACGCTGAAGTTTGGCTTCTCGCTACTCTCTGCCGCATTAGCCGGAGCTTGTCTCGTTCTGCCAACTATCATCCGAACTACTGAAGAAGCACTGTTGGCAGTACCCGATGACTACCGTCGTGGGAGCCTGGCACTAGGCGCTACCAAGTGGCAAACCCTTTATAAAATTGTGCTGCCGGCAGGACTGCCGGGAATTATCACTGGTATTATTCTCAGCGTTGGACGCGTCATCAGCGAGACAGCGATTTTTTACGTAACCCTTGGCGGTAGCTACCGCTTGCCGACTTCCATCATGGATGGTGGTCGCACGCTGGCACTCCATCTTTACTACCTCGCCATGGACACGCGTGCCTTCGACAAGGCAATGGGTACTGGTGCCGTCCTGGTGGTGATGATCATTCTGATTAACTTGCTAATTGACCTTGTTTCACGAAAACTAACTGCAGGAGTCCGGAAAGTACGATGAACGATTCAAAACTTGAAACCATTGATTTCAGCCTTTATTACGGCAATTTTCGTGCTCTGAAAGACATAACCATTAAGATTCCTGAGAACAAAGTAACGGCGCTGATTGGTCCTTCCGGCTGCGGAAAGAGCACTTTTTTGCGCAGTTTTAACCGCATGAATGATCTGATCGCTGGCGTTCGGACCGAAGGTAAGGTCTTAATCGATGGAGAAGACATCTTCAAAACGGATCCGGTAGCTCTTCGCCAAAACGTGGGGATGGTCTTCCAAAAGCCCAATCCCTTCCCCAAATCGATTTTCGAAAACATCGCTTATGGACCGCGCGTAACAGGATTGAAAGACCACCACAAGTTGGAAGAGATTGTCGAAAGAAGTTTACGTTCCGCGGCTTTGTGGGATGAAGTCAAAGACAATCTTGGCAAGTCGGGACTTGATCTGTCAGGCGGGCAGCAACAGCGCCTGTGCATCGCGCGTGCCCTTGCTGTGGAACCGACGGTCATCCTGATGGACGAACCAGCCGCATCGTTGGACCCGATTGCAACGTTGAAAATTGAAGATCTCATCCATGAGTTGTCGGCAAACTACACCATCGTCATCGTCACCCACAACATGCAGCAGGCTGGACGCGTTTCAGACTTTACCGCATTTTTCTACACAGATGAAACCCGCACAGGTCAGTTGGTGGAATTTAGTGAGACAAAGAGACTCTTCACCAACCCACGCGATCGAAGGACAGAGGACTACATCACTGGTCGTTTTGGTTAGGCGACCTCGGGATTATTGACCCATCCTCAGTTTGTTTTAAGCCCAGTTTGCGCAGGCTGTGCCTCCACAGAGCATTCTGGTAGCGTTTGGATTGCGCCACGAGCGTCGGTCTTGAAATTCTGTAACGTTCAAAATATTGACCAGTTACTTCCGCGAGGGCTTGATCTGTGATCAACCGATAAACCGTTGCAGCTCCAGAGTGGATGGAAGAGCCCCAGGACACTGGCAAGATCCGGATAACCTTGGTGCGAATGATGCCGGGGTGGATGCAGTTGACCCTGATGCCGTATCTCTCAAGTTGGTCTGAAAGTTCCCTTGTCCAGGGGATGATATCGAGCTTGGAGCGGCAATACGCGACCCAACGCCAATAGAATGGATGTTTGGCAGACGCGTACACGTTGGACCAAACAAAGCGGTGTCCAATGGAACTGAGATTGATCACCCGCATCGGTGCGGATCTAATCAGCAGGGGTCGCATAAGGTTGGTCAACAAAAAGGGGGACAGGTAATTCACCTGGTTGCACTCTTCAAAACCGTCAACAGTTGTGATGCGGCAGGAAGGGTAGAGTCCCGCGTTGTTGACCAGGACGTCAATATGAGGAACATTTGCCAAGATTTCGCCCGCCATATCACGCACATCACCCAGCCTGGAAAAATCAGCCTTGACGGTTGACGCTGTTTGCCCGGCAAGCCCCTCGCCAAGAAAGTCAAGCAGTGCTTTGAGTTTCGCAGGATTACGCCCGTGTAAAACCAGGTTGGCTCCAGCCTGCCAGGTCATGCGCGCCAATTCCTTGCCAATTCCGTCCGTAGCGCCGGTGATGAAAATTGTCTTACCCAACAATTCCAAATCTTGTTCCACTAAGCCTCTCTCAAACCATGGTTGTATCATAATACCTGAATAACGAAATTGCCTTCAGAAAATGCAAATAGAAACTTGACGCGCAGTCAATTGGTCTCATTTTTGGACATGAAATCGCCAACGAGGCTATAATTTTGCTTCAGAAGGAATGCCAACATGGACCCAACAAAGAAAAACCCCTTTCGTGAGCTTCACCCAAACATCTGGGCAGTCAGCCTGACAAGTTTCTTGATGGACATCTCCAGTGAGATGGTTCTGAACATCCTGCCGCTGTTTCTTTCCTCAGTGTTGGGGATAAAAACCAACATCATTGGCATCATTGAAGGTGTTGCCGAAGCCACCTCGAGCATCCTGAAAGTTTTTTCAGGCTGGCTTTCGGACAAACTTCGCAGCCGCAAATGGTTGGCAGTAGCCGGTTACGGCATCTCAGCCCTGGCAAAACCCTTCTTCTATATCGCCTCTACCTGGGAAGCGATCGGGGCAATTCGTTGGGCGGACCGGGTTGGCAAGGGCGTGCGCACTGCTCCTCGCGATGCGCTTGTGGCTGATAACGTCAAGCCTGAGCAGCGTGGTCTGGCTTTTGGGCTGCACCGCGCAGCAGATACGGCTGGGGCAATGCTGGGAATTCTGATCGCTGCTTTTGTAGTCTGGAAGCTACAGGCGGCCGGCTCGACCCTGCAAGAAAGCACCTTCCGGACCATCGTTTTAATCAGCATCATTCCTGCAATATTGGCTGTTATTTCGCTGGCAGTGATGACCAGGGAAAAGAAACCAGAAGGCGTAGCCAAAGCACCAAAGATCAGTTTCAAGGGACTTGGTAGGAACTTCTTGTTTTTTATGGTCATCGTGGGCATTTTCGACCTGGGTAACTCATCAGATGCGTTTCTGGTCCTGCGTGCCCAGGAACGCGGCATGACCACCCTGCACATCCTGATCATGCTGGCGGTTTTTAACCTTGTCTACACCCTTGTCTCCACCCCTGCTGGCATGATCTCGGACAAAATTGGTCGGAAGAAACTGATCATTGGCGGTTGGACGATGTACGCGCTGATATACCTTGGCTTTGCGCTTGCGCAAAATGTGACCCACATTTGGATGCTTTACGTGGCTTATGGGCTTTATTACGGCATGTCCTACGGCACAGCCAAGGCGATGCTCTCAGACCTGGTTCCAGCAGATCTGCGTGGTACCGCCTTTGGTACATACAACGCGGTACTTGGTATACTTGATTTTCCTGCCTCGCTTATTGCGGGTTTGCTCTGGAGTGGTGCTGGAAGTTGGAAAGGCTTTGGACCTTCTGCGCCTTTCTTCTTTGGTGCGATCCTCGCGACAATCGCGATAGTAATGATGCTGCTCTGGAAGCCAACCACGTTCAAGACTGAAGCTGTCGGGGACTAGAAAAGGAAAATTAAGGAGTCTCAAATGAAAAAATTAAAAATTGGTGTTCTAGCCTATCGGCTCACGTACTATACAAATCTTCGAAATATTCTTTATAAACTTCCAGAAGCTGAGTATGTTCCTGTCAAGGACTTGT